>DATJNO010000138.1:0-30837 GCA_035508055.1 Bryobacteraceae bacterium
CTTACTTCTTGATTTCGCCTTCGCGCTCTTCCACCATGCGCTTGACGCGGTCGAGCTCGGCGCGCAGCTTCTTCTCGCGCAGGGCGATTGAGATCACATAGCCGAGGACGATCAGCCAGGCGACGGTGAAGCCGTAGAACATGAACGTGTAGTTTTGTGTGCTCATGGGACCTCCTTAGAAGGCGTGGGCGAAGCGGCGCATGGAATCGATCTCGCGCTGCATGGCTTCCTGGCGCATGCGGATCAGGATCAACGACGTGGAAAGCATGAGCAGCGCCAGCAGGTTCCACCACAGCGGCGCTTCCATGCCGGGGGCCATGCCGCCGCCGCCGCGGATCTCGAGCACCGGGCCGGGATGCTGGGTGCGGAACCACTCGATGGACTTCCACACCAGCACGATGTCCACGCAGGCGAAGATGGAGAGCACGGCCGACATGCGGGCGCGCGCGGTGGGGTCGTCAATGGCGCGGCGCAACATGAAGTAGCCGACGTAGATCAGCCAGCAGACAAAGAACGAAGTGAGGCGCGGGTCCCAGGTCCACCAGATGCCCCAGATGATGCGGCCCCATATGCTGCCGGTGACCAGCGTGATGGTAGCGAAGGCCAGGGAAACTTCGTTGATGGCCGCGGCGGCCGCGTCGAAGCGCAGATCCTTGCGCATCAGATAGCCGATGGCGGAGAACATCGCCACGTAGAACCCGGTGAACGAAGTGATGGCGGCGGGCACGTGGAAATAGATGATGCGAAAGATCGCGCCCTGGCTGGCTTCGTCGGGAACGACCAGGAAGATCTTGTAGAGGTCCACGGCCAGGATCGCAGCCGAAAGCGTGCACAGAGCCAGGATGATTTTCAAGCGCATATTCTTACCCCACTAGTACGATTTCTACCAGACCCAGAGACAAAATAGTAAAGATGACGTCGAAGGCAGCGAGCAGGCGGAACCAGAAGAGGTTCTGCTCGCCCACGGGGTCGCCGGCGATCAGGACGCTAGATAGCTGGATGGCGCCCATCAGCGCGGGAATTAGCAACGGGTAAACCAGCGTAGGCAGCATCAATTCGCGCAGGCGCAGGTTGACGGTCATGGCGCTGAACAGCGTTCCGATGACGGTGAGACCCCAGGTGCCGAGCAGCATCACGAGGAAGAGCAGCGCGAGGCTGTGCGGCAGGCGGACGTTATAGAAGATGGCGAAGACGGGAAGGCTGATGCATTCGACGATGATCAGCAGCGTGTAATTGGCCAGACATTTTCCGAAGAAAAGCTGTGCGCCGCTGACGGGGGAGGCGATGAGGGCGTCGAGGCAGTCGTTGACCAGCTCGCGTGCGAAGCTGCGGTTGAGGATCAGGGTTCCCGCGAAGGCGAAGACCAGCCAGAGCAGGCCGCCGGCGATTTCGCGAACCTGGTCGGAATCCGGGTCGAAGGCGAAGCTGAATAGCAGCAGTATCACGAGCGCGAACGACAGCGAAGCGTTAACGGTCTCCTTACTCCGTACTTCCGAGCGCAGATCCTTGGCCGCGATGGCCAGCGCCTGGCCGAGGAAGCTCATGCCTCTCCGTAATGACGATACAGCCAGCCCGGATCTTCCAACATTTCCCAGGTGCGTTCGCCGCGGAAGCCGAGTTTGCCGCGGTTGATGAGCGCGACGTCGGTGGCGAGCTCCAACGCCTCGCGGAGTTGGTGCGTGGACATGATGATGGTGCGGCCTTCGGCCAGGGCGCTCTTGAGAAGGTCTTGGAGGACGTGGATGGCGCGGTCGTCGAGCGCGGTGAACGGTTCGTCCAGCAGCAGCACCGACGGGTTGTGGAGGAAGCAGCGCGCTACGGCGAGGCGCTGGCGCATGCCGCGCGAGAACTCGCGGACCAGGCCGTCGCGGACGCGGTCGAGGCCGGTGCGTTCCAGCCATTCCGTGGCGGTTTTGCGGGGATCTTCGACGCCGTAGAGGCGGCCGAACAGGCGGAGGTTTTCGAAGGCCGAAAGCTCTTCGTAGACGCCAATGCCGTGGCCCAGGATGCCGATGCGCTGGCGGGTTTTTTCCGAGCGGGCGTCGCCGCCGAGGATTGTGATGGTGCCCCGGGCGGCTCTGGATAACCCGGCGAGGATGCGGAGCAGCGTGGTCTTGCCGGCGCCGTTGCGTCCCAGCAGGGCGAGGCAGGAGCCAGCCTTGACGTCGAAAGAAATGTCGCGAAGAGCGGGAAAATCGCCGTAGTATTTCCAGACGCCTTGGATCGCGACCGCGCTGGCCGGTGACATTATTCCTTTGTACACTACTGCTTTGCCGGACCGCCCATCAAGCGAATGCCGAGCTCACGCAACTGGCGTTCAGGCACGGGCGCGGGCGCGTCGCACATGAGGTCGGTGCCACGCGCGGTTTTCGGGAAGGGGATCACTTCGCGGATGGAATTTTCGCCGGCGAGAATCATCACCAGGCGGTCCAGGCCAAGCGCGATGCCGCCGTGGGGCGGGGCGCCGTATTCGAGAGCCTCCAGCAAAAAGCCGAAGCGGCGCTTGGCTTCTTCATCCGAGAATCCGAGGGCCGCGAAAACCTTAGCTTGCACGTCGCGGCGATGGATACGGATGGAGCCGGAACCGAGCTCGACGCCATTCAACACGACGTCGTAGGATTTGGCGCGGCAGCGCGCGGGATCGCTAGTGAGCTTGTCGATATCTTCGTCGTGCACGGAAGTGAATGGATGGTGCGCGGCGTTCCAGCGGTTTTCTTCCTCGTCCCATTCGAACATGGGGAAGTCGACGACCCAGAGTGGTTTGAAATTCATGGGGTCGAGCAGCTTATGGCGGTCGTTGTATTTCTGGCCGGCGAAGAGGCGCAATTGGCCGCAAGCCTGGTAGAACGTTTCTTCGGGGCGCTGGCCTTTGGGCGCACCGGGCCATCCGGCGATGACCAGCAGGTCGTCTTCGGTTGCGCCGGATTCAGCGCGGGCCTGTTCGACGAGACGCGTGTCGAGCTTTTTCAGATCATCGTAGACGCGCAGGCCACGCTCGGAGCCGAATTCTTTCAGTTCGTCACGTTCCTTGCGGCTGAGCGTGCCGGTTTTCGGAATGTGGATCGCAACGGGCGGAAACGTCAGGCCAAGTTCCCAGGATTCGCTATCAAGCACGTGAAACGGCGGCAGGCGCAGGTCGGGCTTGTCGATGCCATAGGAGCGCATGGCCTGCGCGTAGGTCAGGCGCGGAAATTGCGCCTTGAGCGGGTGTCCGGCCACTTCAAAGACGCGCTGGAGCATCGGCTCGACGGCTTCGTAGACGCGCTCCTGCTGCGGGAAGGACATCTCGATATCGATTTGCGTGAATTCGGGCTGGCGGTCGGCGCGTAGGTCTTCGTCGCGGAAGCAGCGGACGATCTGGAAGTATTTTTCGTAGCCGCTCACCATGAGGAGTTGCTTGAAGATCTGCGGCGATTGCGGCAAGGCATAGAAACTGCCGGGCTGAACGCGGCTGGGGACCAGATAATCGCGCGCACCTTCGGGCGTGGAGCGCGTCATGAACGGCGTTTCAATTTCCAGAAATCCTTGCCCGTAAAGATGCTCGCGCACCGCGAAACTGATCTTCGAGCGGAGCATGATATTGCGCTGCATGTGCGGGCGGCGGAGATCCACGTAGCGATACTTCAGGCGCGCGTCTTCCTTCACGTCCACGGTTTCTTCCATGGGGAAAGGCGGGGTGCGCGATTCGTTCAGGATCCAAAGCTTTTCGGCTACCAATTCGACTTCGCCGGTTTCGAGCGCGGGATTGACGGTCTCGGGAGCGCGCTGCGTCACACGGCCTTCCACGGCGATGACGTATTCGGGGCCCAGCATTTCGGCCTTGGCGTGCAGCTCAGACCCGCCGTCGGCGTGGAAGACCACCTGCGTGACGCCATCGCGATCGCGCAAATGAATGAAGAAGACGCCGCCCAGGTCGCGGCGGCGATGCACCCAGCCCATGAGGAGCGCGCGCTTGCCGGTGTCGGAGGCGCGCAGTTGGCCGCAGGTGTGCGTGCGGCGCAGATCGCCCAGAAAATCGAGTTGAACTGTTTCCATACTTATTTCATCCGCTCAATCAGTTGCTCCGGCGTGACGGTTTGCTGCTCGCCGGATTCCATGTTTTTCAAAGCGTATTGGCCGGCGGCGATTTCATTTTCGCCGACAATCAACGCGAAGCGCGCGCCCATTTTGTTGGCCAGCTCGAGCGAGCGCTTCAGTTTGCCGTCCAGGCCCAGCTCGACGGACCGGCCGGTGGATCGCAAACGGCTCGCCAAATGCGCGGCGTGACGCTCGGCCGCGGCGCCGAGGGGCGCGATGTAGAGATCGAGCGAAGGCTTGTAAGCTTCGGGATGCTCCTGCTCGACGCTCATCACCAGGCGATCCTCGCCGATGGAGAAGCCGATGCCGGGCGAGTGCACGCGGGAGCCGAGCGACTCCGCGAGGCCGTCGTAGCGGCCCCCGCCGAGCACCGAATTCTGCGCGCCCAGCGCGCCGTGCACGATCTCGAAGGTGGTGCGCATGTAGTAATCCAGGCCGCGGACCATGCGGGGGCGCACTGCATAGGGAATGCCGCGGTCGTCCAAGTGCGCGCGGACTGCGTTGAAATGGGCCTGGCAGGCTTCGCACAGGTGATCCTGAATAGACGGCAGCGCATCGATCAACGGCTGATCTTCCGGCACCTTGCAGTCCAACACGCGCAGCGGATTCGTCTCCGAGCGGCGCCGGCAGTCATCGCATAACTTAGCCGCGACGTCGCGCAGGTTTTCCTTTAGCAGCGCCACGTATTGCGGCCGGCAATTCTGATCGCCTACCGAATTCAGCAGAAGCTGGAAGCCGCTGAGGCCGGCGCGGCGCAGCAACTCCACCACCATCTCGATCACTTCGGCGTCCACGGCCGGCGATTCCGAACCGATGGCTTCAGCGCCAATCTGAAAAAACTGCCGGTAGCGGCCCTTTTGCGGGCGCTCGCGGCGGAACATCGGACCGATGTAGTAGAGCTTCTGCAAGCCGGGGCGCTGGTCCAGCCGGTGTTCGATGTAGGCGCGCATTACCGACGCCGTCGCTTCGGGACGAAGAGTCAGTGAGCTGCCGTCGCGATCTTCGAAGGTGTACATCTCCTTGCTCACGATATCGGTGTCCTGGCCGACGCCGCGCGCAAACAGCGCGGTCTCTTCGAGGATGGGCGTGCGGATCTCCTGGTAGTTGCAGGTGCGGAACACTTCGCGTGCGACGGTTTCCACCTGATTCCACGCGGCGCTGGAAGGGGGAAGAATATCGCGAGTGCCTTTGACCGCTCTGATCATGGTTAGGAAGTCCTGCCCCCAAAGGACGCCGCCATCAGGCCGGCTCTTCCCGGTAAATCCGAGTGGCCTCGACGTAGCGCTGCGCGTTTTGGCGGAAGCGCTCGCATTCCTCTTCGGTAACCTGGCGCTTCACCTTGGCGGGCACGCCCATCACCATGCTCCGCGGAGGCACCTCGGCTCCCTCGGGGACCACGGCGCCGGCGGCGATCACCGAACCTCTCCCTATTTTCGCGCCGTTGAGCACGATGGCGCCGATGCCGATCAGACAGTCGTCTTCGATGGTGCAGCCGTGCAGCATCGCCAGATGGCCGACGGTGACGCGATTGCCGATGTTCAGCGGGAACAGCCCGGCGTCGCAGTGCAGCACCGAATTGTCCTGGATGCTGGTCTCCTCGCCGATGCGGATGGAATTGACGTCGCCGCGCGCGGTGACATTAGGCCAGATGCTGGAGCGTTCGCCGACGACGATGTCTCCAATCACCTGGGCGCTCGGATCGATGTATGCGGAAGCGGCGATCTTGGGGACGATGCCGCGATAGGCGCGAATCATGATCGCAGTTAATTTATCAATGCTAACACAGCGGGGACGGCGAGCCGTTTGCGGCGGATTTCTGGGAAAATTACACGCAGGGGAGCACCGCCGGTGAGGTTCGAATACGAGTTGATTCCGGAGCTGCCCCGGCTGGCGTGGGCGGCGCGCGTGCGCCGGAACGAAACGGCGGTCCGGGTTCTGCACGGTCCCTGGGTGGAGACGCGGCCGGAGTGCTTCTTCGAAGGCGCCTGGGACGGGTTATTCGCGGCCGGCCGGTTCGACCTGGCGGAAACGTTCGCCGGATCCGGCGGCCGGATCGCCGACGATGGCGTGATATTCGCCGGACCCAGCCACACGTTTGACCGGCTCTTTGCCATCCGCACCGGGGAGGAACTCCACATCGCCAATTCGCTGGCCTTGGTGCTCGCGATGAGCGGCGAATTGCTTGACCCGGCTCACCGGCACTACTATTTGGATTTTCTGGACTTCAACCGCGACGGTGTCCGTCACAAGCAAAAGCGTGTGCGTTTGGCGGGTCCGCGGTTCCTGGAACTGCATGATTGCTGCAACTTGGCGGTGCAGCCGGACCTTGCGGTGTCGCGCGCGGAGAAGCCCCTGAGTCCGCCGCCGCGAGGGTACCGCGACTATGTGGCCTTTCTCACGCGGACGCTGGAAGCCGTGTTGGCGAACGCGCGCGACGACGGCCGCAAACAAACCTACCGGCCCCTAACCATGCTGTCGCAAGGATACGACAGCGTCGCGGTATCCGCCTTAGCCGCCAGAGCCGGCTGCGTCGAGGCGGTTTCGTTTCTCAAAAGCAACAGCGTGCGCGGCTATGAAGACGACAGCGGGCGCGAGATCGCTCCCTACCTGGGACTTCAGCTCACGGAATACGAACGCATGGACTACCAGGACCTCCCCGAGAAGCGAGACGAGGAGTTCTACATCGAGCCGGGCGGCAGCGACATACACCTGGTGCTGATGGAGCGGGAGTTGACTGGTTCGATTTTGCTGTCCGGCAGATTTGGCGAAAGGCTGTGGCAATTGGAGAGATGGCGCCGCTGGGGACTTCCCGGCGATACCGGTAACCCCGATTTTCAACTGCCCACGGGCTTCAAGGTGGGCGGCTGCGGCCTGGGCGAATTCCGCTTGCGCACCGGCTTCCTGAACTTTCCGCTGGCTTGCGCCGGCGCGCAGCATGCTCCGGCCATTCGAGCCATCACGGAATCGAAAGAAATGCGGCCCTGGTCGGTCGGCGGCAGTTATGACCGGCCCATCGCGCGGCGGATTACGGAAGAAGCCGGCGTGCCACGGCGGCTTTTTGGACAGCGGAAGAAAGGCGGCCCACGCACGAGCAAGGGCAAGCGCAGGACCTGGATGGCCCGGATGATTTATTCGGCCTGGGAACAAGCGTACTGGCCTCCGTTCCGCCTGCTCACGTTGCGGCTTACCGGAAACGTGCTGAATCCCGAGTGGCGGCGAGGATCTTTCGGGGTACAGGAACGCGTCGAACGAATGGCCGAGCGCTACCGGACGGCGATTGGTCACGCGGCGCCGCATTTAACTCGTTAAACGAATCTGGTATAGTGTCCCGCATGAGCCGAACCGCCTTCTCCCGCATTTCCGCCGCGATTCTGTTTCTGGTGCTCGCCTGGATCGCCTACACGCAAAACAAGCAGCCGGCCGAACTCAAGATCAATAAGGTGAAGGCCGACCTTTGGGAGATCGAGGGCGACGGCGGCAACGTCGCCGTTTACGTTACCGGCGAGGGCGTCATCCTGATCGACGATAAGTTCGACCAGGACCACGAGCAGATCGTCGAGAAGGTGAAGAGCGTCACTGACCAGCCGATCAAGTACATCATCAACACGCACTACCATGCCGACCACAGCGGCGGGAACACCAAGTTTCTGCCCTCGGCGATCATCATTTCTACGGCCAACGCGCGCACGAACATTCTGGAGCACAAGCAATCCAACGCGCCTCCGGGAGTGAGCCCCGCGCCGATCGTGTTCCAGAAGGAGCTGAGCGTGTTTCTGGGCGGCAAGGAGGTGCGCGCCATTTACTATGGGCGCGGCCACACCAACGGCGACGCCGTTATTTATTTCCCCGAGATCCGGACGCTGCACACCGGCGATCTGATGGCCGGCACCAGCCCGCTGATCGACTACAACGGCGGCGGCAGCCTGGTGGAGTGGGACAAGACGCTGGACGGGCCCATCCATGACCTGGACTTCGACACCGTGATTCCCGGCCATGGTCCGGTGACCGACAAAGCCGGCCTGATCGCGTATCGCGACAACGTCATCAAACTGCGCCAGCGGGTCACGAAACTGGTGCGCGGACACAAGAGCGAGCAGGAAGTGGCGAAGTTCATGGAAGACGAGTACAAATGGGCGCCCGGCAGTCTGCAGCAGCAGTGGAGCGTGCCGGGGATGATGAAGGAACTGCGCTAGGCTGCCTCTGCCGCTAGTTTGACTCCGCGATTCTTCAAGTCGGCCGACGACTTTCGCACTTGGCTGCGCCGGAATCACGCGCGCGAGCGCGAACTGCTGGTGGGGCTTTACAAGAAAGGGCTCAACCGCGGCCTCACGTATCCGGAAGCCCTGGATGCCGCGCTGGCGTTCGGCTGGATCGATGGCGTGCGCAAACGGCTCAGTGCGGAAGCGTATACCATCCGGTTCGCGCCGCGAAAGCCGGGCAGCATCTGGAGCCAGGTGAATCTCAAGCGCGTGGAGATATTGATTGCCGAAGGGCGTATGGAAGCGCCCGGGCTGCGCGTATTTCGCGAGCGCGATGAGCGGAAGACCCGGAAATACTCGTACGAGCGCAGCGCCGCGACACTCGACCCGGCGCTGGAGGCTAGTCTGCGCGCCAACCGGAAAGCCGCCGCGTTTTTCGATGCGCAGCCGCCCGGGTATAGAAAAGTGGCGACCTTCTGGATCATGAGCGCGAAGAAAGAAGAGACGCGAGTGCGGCGGCTCGCGCAGCTCGTCGAGCGCTCGGCGCAAGGCGCCCGGATCGATCTTCTCAGCCCCAACCGGAAGTGAAGTCTGCGGGCGGCCGCGGCGCGGCTACAATGGCATTTGAATCTCATTCACCTCTTCGATCTTTCCTTCCAGGGCCGGCGCGATCAAACCGCGCTGGAGTATCTGGGCCGCACGTACACGTTCGGTGACATGGATGCGCGCAGCAACCGGCTGGCTCAGTTGCTCGCTTCACGCGGCCTCAAAGCCGGCGACCGCCTGTGCGTGTATCTGGTCAATTGCATCGAGATGGTGGATCTGTATCTGGCGTGCGTGAAGCTCGGCGTGATCTTCGTGCCGATCAACATTCTGTATCGCGAGCGCGAGATGGCGCATATTCTCAGCGATGCGGACCCGGTCGCGGTGGTTTCCGGCAGCGACATCGCAAGCCTGGTGCCAATCTGGAAGCCCGCGGATCTGGAGCGCGAAGCCGCCGCGCTCGCGGATGAGCGGCCGCGAGTGACGATCGACGGCGACGCTCCCGCCGGCATCATTTATACTTCCGGCACGACCGGCGCGTCCAAGGGAGCGGTACTCACGCACAACAATTTCGCCGCCAACGCGCTCAATCTGATCACCTGCTGGCAAATAACCAGCGCCGACCGGTTCCTGCTCACGCTGCCGCTGTTCCACGTGCATGGCCTCGGCAACGGGCTGCATTCCTGGCTCCTCAGCGGCTGCCGCATGCGGCTGCTGGAACGCTTCGAACATCAGAAGGCCGCGGCCGAGTTTCTCGACTTTCGCCCCACGCTGTTTTTCGGCGTGCCGGCGATGTACGTCCGGCTGCTCGATCTTCCGGCCGAACAGGCGCGCGAGATCGGCGCGTTCATGCGGCTGTTCGTGTCCGGTTCCGCGCCGCTGCCGGCGCAGGTTTTCGAGGAGTTCCGCGCGCGCTTCGGGCACGCTCCGCTGGAGCGCTACGGGATGAGCGAGAACATGATGAACCTCAGCAACCCGTACATCGGCGAGCGGCGGCCGGGAAGCGTCGGTTTTCCCCTGCCCGGCGTCTCCGTGCGGCTGCTGGACTCCGAGGGCCGCGCCGTACCGGATGGCGAGATCGGCGAAGTGCACCTGAAAGGTTCCAACGTGTTCGCCGGCTATTGGCGGCGCGAAGACGCTACGCGCGCGGCTTTCGTCGATGGGTATTTCAAGACCGGCGACCTGGCGGTGCGCTCGCCCGACGGCTACTACACCTTGTGCGGGCGCAAGAGCGATCTGATCATCTCCGGCGGCTTCAACATTTACCCGCGCGAAATCGAGGAATTCCTCCTGGAACAGAACGGCGTCGCCGAAGCAGCTGTCGCCGGCGTGCCGGACCGCGTGCGCGGCGAAGTGCCCGTCGCCTACATCGTGACCACGCGCGCCGTCGACGCGGGAGAACTCGAGCGCGCCTGCCGCGAAAAGCTCGCGTCTTTCAAAATTCCGCGCTCCTTTGTTGTCGTCGACAAGTTGCCGCGCAATGCCCTGGGCAAAGTGCAGAAGCATCTGCTGCCCCGCAGCACCACCTAAAATAGAAGCTTGAGTTCGGCTACTTCCGCAGCGCGCCCGCACGGCACCTGGTCTCCCCTTCTGTATACCTGGTTTCGGTGGATCTGGATCGCCAACGTCGTGTCCAACGTCGGCACCTGGATGCAGAACGTGGGCGCGGCCTGGCTCATGACGCAACTCGCTCCGTCGCCGCTGCTGGTGGCGCTGGTTCAGACGGCAACGAATCTGCCGGTCTTCCTGCTGGGCGTGCCGGCCGGCGCGGTGGGCGATCTTTTCAATCGCCGCAAGGTGCTGTTGTTCACGCAGGGCTGGATGCTGGTCGCGGCCGGACTCCTGGGCGGCCTGACGGTGGCGGGCGCAGCCGGGCCGCAAGCGTTGCTGTGGCTGACTTTCGCGCTTGGACTGGGCGCCACCATGAACGGTCCCGCGTGGCAGGCCATCATCCCGGAGCTGGTGCCGAGCGCGGAGGTTCCTGGCGCGATCGCGCTCAACTCGGTCGGCTTTAACCTGGCGCGCGCGGTGGGTCCGGCCTTGGGCGGACTGGTGGTGGCCGCGATCGGAACGGGCGCGACATTCATCCTCAACGCCATTTCGTTCATCGGCGTCATGATCGTGCTGTACTTGTGGCCGCGCCCCGGGCATACGTCGGTTTCCACGGAAAGTGTGGGAACGGCGATGTGGACCGGCATGCGCTACGTCCGCTTCGCGCCGCCGATTCATTCGGTCCTGTTTCGCTCCGGCGGCTTCATTATTTCCGCGTCGGCGTTATGGTCGCTGCTGCCGCTGGTGGCCAAGGTGGAGCTGCACCGGCAAAGCACCGGCTTCGGCGTGCTGCTGGGCTGCTTGGGCATAGGGGCGATTGCCGGCGCCCTGATCCTGAACCGGCTGCGCCAGGCGTTTTCGATGGACCTCATTGCGAGCGGCGGCGTGACGCTCTTTGGTGTGATGAACATTCTTCTTGCCTACACGAACCGCTTTGGCGCCGTGGCTTTGGCGCTGGTCGCCTGCGGGCTGGCGTGGATGAGCGTGAACGCGACGCTGACCACGGCCACACAAATTTCCGTGCCGGTCTGGGTGCGCGCGCGGGCGCTGGCCGTGTACTTGCTCGTGTTTCAGGGCGCCATGGCGGTGGGCAGCGTGATCTGGGGCGCGGTGGCTGACCGGATCGGGCTTCGGGCGACGCTGGTAGCCGCGGGAATCGCGCTGCTGGTGGCGGCCGCGGCGACGTTCCGGCTACGATTGGCGGGTCTGCGCGAGCTGGACACGCGGCCGTCGCAGCATTGGCCCGAACCGAATCTGGTAGTGGAACGCACGGAAGATCATGGGCCGGTGCTGGTGACGGTGGAGTACTCGATCGATCCGGCCGGCGGCGCCGAGTTCGCGCGCGCGATGCAAGGCATGCGCAGAATCCGGCGGCGCGACGGCGCCATCCGCTGGGGGTTGTTCGAGGACGCCGCCACGCCGGGCCGCTACATCGAAACCTTCCTGGTGGAAAGCTGGGCGGAACACTTGCGCCAGCACGAGCGGGTGACGATCTCCGATCGCGAAGTGGAAACGAAAGCCTTCGCGTTCCACCAGGGGGCCGAGCCGCCCAAGGTGACGCACTGGATCGCGTCGCGGGATTAGCGCGTGTTACGGATGAACCGCGAGGGTCACGTTGGCTTGCGTCGAGTTGCCGTCAATCGTCACTACGATGGGCACCGTGTTGCCGGTGGTGCTGCCCGTGGGGATGGTCACGTTCAATTGCAACAAGCCCAGAATCGAGTCATACATGGGGCCCGCGTATAAGACGCCGGAGCTGGCGTCCACGCCGCCGATGCTCACCGCCGGCAAGGGATTCATTTGCGGCAGTGTCGCCAGGCTGTCAGGAATGATGTAGCCGGTGTTGGAAGCGCCCGCCACGCCGGACAGCGGTCCGCTGCTGTTGTAGTCGCCCTCCCCGGTCAGATATACCAGCACGATGTCTCCGGCATAGGCCGGATTTGTCGAGCTGTTCAGCGTGTATTGCTCGCTACTGGAGTTGTAGTTCAGCACCGCGGCCTGGCCGGAGCCTGAACCGGCGGACGTGAAGATGCCGGGCGCGGTGGCTTGCGTCGTCACGGTGGTGTTGGCGGTATTGGTTCCGTTCGTGAGAGCGACGGTCTTGTTGGTCCCGATGGAGACTTCATAGGGAACCTGCACGCTCACCTGGCTTTGGCTGGCATAGATGATGGGTGCACTTTTGCCGTCGATCTGCACCGAGACGCCGCTCAAGCTGGTGGTCACATAGCCGTTGCTGACGTTCATCGTCGCCGCGCTGGCCGGGCCGATATTGGTGCCGAAGATGGTGATCAACTCGCCGGGGCTCACCGGGCCTGTCGCGTAGCTGGCTGCATTTACGATCCCGGAGATTTGCGCGCCGTTTCCAATAGTAATATTGGCGGTGCCCGAATTCAGGCCCGTCCCGTTAGTCACGTAAACCTGCAAAACCTGGGCGGCGGTCTGAAGGTTGGCCGGCAGGACCGCGGTAAGATCCTGTGAGCTCTTCGGGTCCGGGGTGGTGACCAGGGGAGTTGTGACGCCCTGCACCATGGCCACGCTCTTGGAGTAAAAGTTGGTTCCCTGGATCGTAATCGTGGCGGCCGCGCCGTTCAAAGGCAGCTGAGTCGGCCAGATGCTGATGATGGTGGGCTGCGATGCGTTCACCGTGAAGTTCACCGTGAGGTTCTGCGACTTCGCCGTTACCGCCGGACCCGAGGCCACAACCGTGATCTTCGCCACGTAGGGCGTGGAGGATGGGCTCAAGCTGGACGGATTGACCGTGACGGTCAACGTCACCGGATCGGCCGGCGAAAGCACCACGCCGGTAACCGAACTGGCGGGCGTTCCGCCATCGGTATTCAGCGTCAGCCAGGTGGCGCCGCTGGTAGCTGTGAAAGCGATCGGCAAGCTGTCGGTCGCCAGCGTGAACGTCTGCGTACCCACCGGCGTGGGCGGCGCGGTGAACGCGAGACTCAGCGGGTTGAGCGTCAGGGTGGCCGGGGGCGGTGTAACCACCAGCGTCACGGTGATGCTCAGTTGCGGCACGTTGCTGACGTTCACCAGCACGTGCGCGGCCGGTTGCGTGCCTACCGGCATGCTGAGCGGGTTGACCTTCACCGTGAGATTGCCGGGCAGGTTGCCTTGATTGGGACTCACCGTAAGCCAGGGTTCATCGGTGGCCGCTGTGAAGGAAACCGTGCCGGAGCTGGCTGTCACCGAGATCGTCTGGGCGTCTGGCAACGTGAGATTGTTGAGTTGATAGGTGAACGTGAGACTGGACGGAGTGGACGTCAGCGTGACGCTGCCGCGCGCCGGACCTGCCAAAGCCAGGGCGGCCATGCAAAGTAGAATCTTGTTTCTCACGCCGTGCTTATCGGCGAGCGGCGCGAAAGTTTGAGCGCGGGCTTAGGCCTTCGGCCGCAGCGGCACCACGATCCGGCGGCGCATGGTCAGGATGGTTTCCTGGCGCTGGTTAAGCCCTTTGTGTTCCACTACCACCAGCCCGCGCCCGGCGCCCAGTTCGCGCGTTTCGAGGATGGTGGACTCGGCGTAGATCGTGTCGCCATGAAACACCGGGCCGGTGTGGCGCACGTCGGAATAATCCAGAGTTTCCAGCGCGCGGCCGCCGATGTCGGCCTGGCTCATGCCGATCACCAGGCTGATCACGATGGGGCCCTCCACCAGACGCTGGTGATGCTGCGTGCCGGCTGCGTAGTGCTCGTCGATGTGCACCGGGTGCTGGTTCATGCTAAGGAGGCTGAGCAGCGTGTCGTCATACTCGGCGATCGTGCGGCCGGGCCAATGACGAAAGATCTGGCCCGCTTCCAGCTCTTCGAAGTAGCGTCCGTAGCTCATGCCAGCTTGCAAGCGCCGCAGTGCGCCAGTTCCTCCATCTCGGCGTCGCTATATCCGGCTTCGTGAAGAATAGCCCGGCTGTGCTGGCTTAAGGAGGGCGGTGAACCGCCGGCGTGCGAAGGAGTGAGCGAAAGGTCAATGGGCAAGCCTGGAACCAGTGCGGATGGCTCGCCCGGCAGTTCAACCCGCGCGAGTTGATGAAGCGCGGCCAATTGCGGATCGTCCAGCACCTCGCCGGCCTTCTGCACGGCGTCGTTCGGAACGTCGGCGGCGTCGAGCGCCGCAACCCAGTGCGCTGCGGGCTGGGTGCGAAACACCTCGGAGATGAACGCCTCCAAAACGTCGACGTTCGCGACGCGGCCAGGATTGGCCTGGAAGCGCGGATCGTCCGCTAATTCCGGCTTGCCGATGACTTCGCAGAGTCGCCGGAACTGGCGGTCGTTCGAAATGCCGATCATGATGGCCCCGGTAGCGGTGGGGAATGCGCCGTAGGGGGCGAAGGCGGTGTGGCGCGAGCCCTGCGGTTTGGGATCGACGCCGGTGAACTGGCGGAACATCAGGTGATACGACATGAGCATGACGCCGGTCTGGAATAGCGAGGAGTCGATGCGCTGGCCGCGGCCGGAACGCTGGCGTTCGAAGAGGGCTGCCAGCACGCCCAGCGCGATCCAGACGCCCGCGCCCATGTCAATGATGGACACGCCGGCGCGAATGGGTGCGTCGGCGCTGGTGCCGGTGACGCTGACGATGCCCGAACGCGCCTGTGCGAGCGCGTCGTAACCGGGTTTGGTGTAATCCGGGCCGCGCGCGCCATAGGCGGTAAGGGACGCGTAGATAATGTCCGGCTTGCGGGCGCGGATGGCGGATTCATCGAGTCCCAGCGCTGCCGCTTTGCCACCGCGGAAATTCTCCACGAAAACGTCGCAGGTGGATGCCAGGCGCAGGATGATGTCGCGGCCGGCCGGCTTGGTGACGTCGATGGCGATGGACCGCTTGCCACGGTTGAGCGGAACGAAGAACGCGCCCCAGGGGCCGCGATGGGGTCCCATGCTGCGGCCGTCGTCCCCACCGTCGATGCGCTCGACCTTGATGACGTCGGCGCCCAGGTCGGCCAGGACCATGCTGGCGGTGGGCCCGGCCACGATGGTGCTGAGGTCGAGTACGCGGATGCCTGTGAGTGGGGGTGGCAAAAGACTGAAGATACCACGGTGGCCGGTGGCTAGTGATTAGTGACTAGCGGCTGGCTACAGCGTACGCGTCACCTTGCTCAAGGCGCGGGGGTGGTCGGGATTGAGGCCCTTTTCTTCGGCCAGGCTGACGGCGAACAGTTGCGCGGGAATGATGTAGGGGATCGGCGTGAACAACTCGTCCAGCGGCATCGGCAAGACTACGGCGCGGCTGTCGCGCTGCGCCGCATCCGGGTTGCTTTGGTCCGTGATCAGCATGGTCTCGGCCTTCAACTCGGCGAGCTTGGCGATCATGCTGTTCACTCCGCTCCAGGTAACGCCTGCCGGCGCGAACACAAACGCCGGAAACGACGCCTCCACCATGGCGATCGGTCCATGCAGCAGGTCGGCGCTAGAAAAGCGCTCGGCCACGACGTAGCAGGTCTCCATGAGCTTCAGCGCGAACTCGAACGCGTTGGCGTAGTTCAGCCCACGGCCGACCACTAGGGCGTGCTCCATGAAGCGATAGCGTACGGCGCGGGTCGCCATTTCGGCTTCGAGTTCGAGCGCGCGAGCGGCCCACTCGGGCAAGCGCGCCAGATCGTCCAAGGCGATGTTCGCGCCCAGAGCGTAGGCCAGCAGATAGAGCAGCAGCAACTGTCCGGTGTAGGTTTTGGTCGCGGCAATGCTTTGCTCGCGGCCGGCGTGCACCAGGAAGACGTGCTGAGCCATCCGTGCCAGCGTGCTCGCGGCTTCGTTCGTCACGGCGATGGTGCGCGCGCCTTGCGCCCGGGCCCGCTCGAGCACCCGATTGGTGTCCGTGGATTCGCCGGATTGCGAAATCGCGACCACCAGCACACCGTCGAAGCAGAACGGCGCGTTGTACAGCGTGAAGATGGAGGGCGCGGCCAGCGACACCGGGATGCCGGTGGTGATCTCCAGCAAATAACGGCCGAATTGCGCGGCGTTGTCGGAGGTGCCGCGCGCAGCCAGCAGAATCATCCGCGGGCGGTCGCGCTGGAGCACGGCGCGCAGCTCTTCGATGGGCTGCCGGTCGGCGCCCAAGGTCCGTTCCAGAACCGCGGGCTGCTCGCGGATCTCGTCGCGCATCTTGGACATGGGAATCGCGCTGCGCTACAGCTCGTCCGCCTGCTTGGTCTCGGTTCCGGTCCAAGCTCCCCAGGACGCGTTCACCGGCGGGGGGATCGTGACATGCGGCTTCAAAACGATCAGCGTTTGCCCTTTATCGGTCATGATGGTCTTGTTGCGCAGCAGCGGAATGTAGCTCAGAATGGGGATGCCGGTAACGGTGCGGGCTTCCGACGTGGTCATCAAACCCGTCAATATGGCCCACTGGCCGGCCATCACGCGCACCTCGGATTGGTATTTGGTGTTCTCAATCACTGGAATGCCGTCGACGCTGCTGGCGCCCAGCAGCTTGAATTCGGCGCTCACTTCCAGCGTCACGTCGTCCGGGCCGTGGATGTGAGGCGTAATCTTCAGCACCAGGCCGAGGTCTTCGAAATTGACGGTGGGGGGCGGCGTGTAAGTCTGGCCGCTGGTGGTGGTCGAGCCGAAGTATCCGGAGGTCATGATGGGGTATTTTTGGCCCACATGCAGAGTCGCCGGCAGGCCATCCACCGCGACCAGTTGGGAGTCCAGCACGGTCTCGGAGTTGGCCTTGGCCAGGGTTCCGAAAAGCTGCGCGCTGGTCAACCCGATGCCGACCATGGTTGCGCCGCCGCCGAAGGTCAGAAAAGTGGAAAACCCCGAGGGAATCGCGGAAAGCCAGTTAGACCGGTTGGGAAACGCCACTAGCGGAAAGGAAGTGGGCAGTGACAGGCCATAGCTCAAGTTCGACGACGCGTCGGTGGTCATCAGGTCGATGTCGATGGCCACCTGGGCGCGAGGCCGCAGCAGGTCTTGCAGAAGCTTTTGCGCCAGCCGCACCTTGGTGACGCGGTCCCGCACCAGGATCAAGCCTCGTCCGGTGTCGACGGTCAGCTTTCGGATATCCAGGACGCCGCGGATGCTGGTAGCAAGGTCCTGCAGTTCTTTGACGCCGAGGTTCTCAGGGTAGGGGACGACCAGGGCCGCTGTCGGCTCGTACTCAATCCGTTTCTGCTGGCTGTCGTTCACCACGAAAATAGCGCGGTCGCTCACGGGCACCAGGAACGAATCGGTGGCCGCTTCGAGCGCTCGCAGCGCGTCCCGAGAATTCGTGTCGCCGAGCTGGAACCGGAAGGGTTTGGTGGGCTGATACTGCGGGTCGAAGAGCACTTTGAGCTGCAGCGCGGCCGCCAAGTGTTCCCACAACTCTTTGGAATCGCCTCGAAAATCGTAGTTTCCAGGCCCGGGCGCGGGCTTGAGGCGGGGAGGCGGCAGCGCTGTGCGCGCCTGCTCCAAATCCTGAGCGGAAATGGTTCCGAACAGCGTGCGATCCATTCTTTCAGCCGGAAGATCGGGAAGCTTGGGCGGGCTGGCTTCCAGCAGGCTGGCCGACGGGCGCAGCGCTTGCGCGTGCTGCCAGTAGTTGAGGTTTTCGGGATCGGCGGCCGCGGCCTCCGCATACAGAAGATAGGCTTTGACGATCTGGCCGTCGTGCTCGGCCTTTTGACCCTGCTTGAACAGCTGCTCGGCGGAGGTCGCGCTCCAGGACGGCGCCGCCGCAAGCAGAGCCAAGGCGATGGACACACAGCACTTCACAACAGATCTGACGGGCTTGGGCCGGGCAACGTGTATAAACAATTGGGTCATTTAAGCCGATGAAATAGGAGAGGCTACGTCCATGGCTGCCATTCTCGCACCCGCGCGCACTGCTTTCACACCGTCGATTCCACAAACCTTTGAAGAATTAGGGATCTCCCAGTCGCTGGTGCTGGATCTGGTGCTGCGCCGCCTGCTGTTGGAGGGTTTCAGCAATCTCCAGGG
The DNA here is from genome assembly GCA_035508055.1 of Bryobacteraceae bacterium. Taxonomy (GTDB): domain Bacteria; phylum Acidobacteriota; class Terriglobia; order Bryobacterales; family Bryobacteraceae; genus Palsa-89. The sequence continues at coordinate 18,302 of DATJNO010000138.1, forward strand.
CCTGAGCGCTTCCCTGCGGCTGTCCATCCCCATCCTGAACATTGTATTCAACCACATGCGCCAGCAACATCTGGTGGAAGTGAAAGGGATGCTGGGCAACGATTATCACTTCACGCTGTCGCAGTCGGGCAAGCTGCTGGCCAGCGAACGCTTCCAGATCACCCAGTATGCCGGCTCCGCGCCGGTTTCGCTCAAGGATTATCACAGCGCCACCAAGGCGCAAGCGGCTGAAGTTCGCATCGATCGCAAAGCGCTGCGTTCCGCGTTTTCGGACCTGGTGATTCACGACCAGCTGCTGGACCAGTTGGGACCGGCGCTGATTTCGCAGAACTCCATTTTCATCTACGGACCCACCGGAAACGGTAAAACCAGCCTGGCGGAACGCATGCTGCGCGTCTACCAGGACGCCATCCTGCTGCCGCACGCCGTCGAAGTGGACGGCCAGATCATCAGCTTGTATGACCCGGTCGTGCACCAGAAGCTGGATATGGACGATCCGGACATCGATCCGCGCTGGGTGCTGTGCCGGCGGCCGTGCATCGTAGTTGGCGGCGAACTGATCCCCAGCATGTTGGAACTGCGCCTGGATGAATCTTCGGGTATCTATGCCGCGCCGCTGCAGATGAAGGCCAACAACGGCATCTTTATCATCGACGACTTCGGCCGCCAGCTGATGTCGCCGCGCGACCTGCTCAACCGCTGGATCGTTCCCCTGGACCGCCGCGTGGATTACCTGATGCTGCGCTACGGCGTGAAATTCCAGATTCCGTTCGAGCTGATGGTGGTGTTCTCCACCAACCTGGAGCCGAGCGATCTGGCGGACGAAGCCTTCCTGCGCCGCATCCACAACAAGATTTTCGTGGACGCGGTGGACGACAAGGCGTTCGACCAGATCTTCCATCGAGTGGTGGGAAGTTTCAATATTCCCTGTGAGCCGGATAGCTCGGAATACCTGCGTAAGCTGTGCCTGCGCGAGGGGCGCACCGAGCTGCGCGCCTGCTACCCGGGCGATATCTGCAACATTCTGATCTCCATCGGCAAGTACGAGGGGCGTCCGCCTTTCATGAGCAAATCCGAGCTGGAGCGCGCGACGGCGCTGTATTTCGCGAAAGGCTAGCAGCGCACGCGGGCGGAGCGCGGCGATAATGAAATCGGCGCGTGAAAATCCTGCTGATTTCCACTTACGAACTTGGCCATCAACCGTTCGGGCTGGCCTCTCCGGCGGCGTGGCTGGCCGCGCGCGGCCACGAGGTCACCTGCGCCGACCTCTGTATCGAGTCACTGCCCAGCGACGCCGTTCATGAGGCGTGCCTCATCGCGTTCTTCCTGCCGATGCACACTGCCACGCGGCTGGCTGTGCCGGTGATCGGGAAAGTCCGGTCAATGAATCCCGGCGCGCATCTCTGTTGCTACGGCCTGTACGCTCCGCTGAATGAACCGTACCTGCGCAAGCTGGGCGTGGAGACGATCTTGGGCGGCGAGTTCGAGCCCGGGCTGGTTTCGCTTGCCGAGGGCCGGAAGCCGCTGGCGACGATCTCGCTGGATCGACTTCAATTCCTGCCTCCGCGGCGGGAAGGTCTGCCGGCGTTGGAAAAATACGCGAAATTGCGCGTGGAAGGCGCGGCCAAGCGCGCCGGCTACACCGAGGCCAGCCGGGGTTGCAAGCATCTGTGCCGGCATTGCCCGGTCGTGCCGGTGTATCAGGGGAATTTTCGCATCGTGCAGCCGGACGTAGTGCTGGAAGACGTTCGCAGGCAAGTCGCGGCGGGCGCTGAGCACGTAACCTTCGGCGATCCCGATTTCTTCAACGGCCCCGCGCACGCGATGCGCATCGTCGAAGCGCTGCATCGGGAATTTCCGGTACTCACCTACGACGCCACCATCAAGATTGAGCATCTACTCGAGCAACGGCGGCTGCTGAGGCGCCTGCGCGAGACCGGCTGCCGGTTCGTGACGAGTGCGGTGGAGTCGGTGGATGACGCCGTGCTGGCCAAGCTGGACAAAGGGCACACGCGGGCCGATTTCATCGAGGTCGCGCGCGAATTTCGCGCGGTAGGCCTGACTCTCGCGCCGACGTTCATCCCATTCACACCCTGGACCACGCGCGAATCCTACATCGATTTGCTGGAGCTCCTGCTGGAACTGGACTTGGTGGAACATGTCGCGCCCGTGCAACTCGCTCTCAGGCTGCTGATTCCTCGCGGTTCAAGGCTGCTGGAACTGGACGACATCCAGGCCGTTGTGGGCGAGTTCGACGAACCCGCGCTACTGTACCGCTGGACCCATCTCGACCGGGAGATCGACGCGCTGGCCGAACAGGCCCGGCGCATCGCCGCGCTGCCCGGTCCTCGCCGCGAGGCTTTCCGGCATCTTTGGTCGCTCGCGAGCGATCGCCCCTTGCCGGAGGACTTCGACCTGATGCCCCGCGCGACGATTCCCTATCTCGACGAGCCCTGGTTTTGTTGAGCGGAGCCCACCGAAGAGCAGGTTGCTCTTGTATAGCGTGCCGGTGCTAGCCCCCAGCCGCCAGCCCCCAGAAGCCTCGGGGCTATACTAACCATATGAAGACCAAGCTCGCCCTCCCGTGCTTCGTCCTGCTCTGCGCCTGTACGGCTCCCGCGCCAGGCCAGCAGTCCAAGGAATTTGAACTACCCACCATGCATGCCGCGCGCGGCACCCGGGGGGCGCTGGCTTCGGGCAGCGAATATGCCGACGAAGCTGGCATGCGGATCTTCTTTCACGGCGGCAATGCGGTGGACGCCGGCGTCGCCGCGATGTTCGCGGCTTCGGTCTCGGAGTTTTCGCACTTCGGCATGGGCGGTGAAGCGCCCATCCTGATTCGCACCAAGGACGGCAAGATTCACGCCATCGCGGGCGTGGGCACCATGCCCAAGCTCGCGACCGCGCAGTTTTTCCTGAACCACCGGCCGCAACCGGGCGAAATCCTGGAGCTGGAGCCGGGCGGGTTGAAAGGCATCATTCCCGTGGCCGGCATTTTGCCCGCCCTGGTGCCGAGCATGGTGGATTCGGGGCTGGTGGCGCTGCGCGACTATGGCACTAAGTCGTTCGCCGAGATTGCTCAGCCGGCCATCGAACTGGCCGACGGCATGGCGATTGACGAAATGCGGTCCGCCGCGATCGCGCGCTCGCGCCGCTTCTTCGACCTCTGGCCGGACTCCAAGAAAACGTTCATGCCCGAAGGCCGGGTTCCGCTGCCGGGTGAGATCTTCCGCCAGCCCAATCTGGCGCGGACCCTGCGCTCCATGGTCGCGGCCGAAAAGAAAGCGCTGGCCGAAGGCGGCAGCCGCACCGCCGGCATCGACGCTGTGCGTGACTACTTCTATCGCGGCGACATCGCGCATCGCATCGACGCGTTCATGCGCGCCAATGGCGGACTGCTGCGTTATGAAGACATGGCAGCTTTCAAGCTGCAGCCCGAAGATCCCGTGTCCACCGATTTTCACGGCTACATGGTCTACAAGCCGGGCTTCTGGAGCCAGGGCCCCGCGATGCTCGAAGCGCTGAATATTCTGGAAGGCTATGATCTGCGCGACATGGGCTTCAATTCGTCCGAGTATATTCACACCGTCGTAGAAGCACTGAAGCTGGCCTATGCCGATCGCGACGCTTACTACGGCGATCCCAAGTTCAATCACATCCCCACCGATGTGCTGCTGTCGAAAACCTACGCCGCCCAGCGCCGCAAGCTGATCGGTCAAAAAGCGTCGATGGACTTCATTCCGGGGATGATCAACGGCAAGCGCGCCAAGCATCCCACGGAGATGGATATTGCGCGCACCAAGATCTCCGACGCGCTGATGGCCCGCGACACCACCTGCGTGGACGCCATCGATAAAGACGGCATCGTGTTTTCTGCCACGCCTTCGGGCGCCTGGCTGCCGTCGGTGGTGGCCGGCGACACGGGTATTCCATTGACCGAGCGCGCGCAGCAGTTCATCCTGGTGCCCGGTTCGCCCAACGACTTAGCCGGCGGCAAGCGGCCGCGCGTGACGCTCAGCCCCACGATTGTCACCGAAGATGGCAAGCCGTTCCTGGCGCTTTCGACGCCCGGCGGCGACAATCAGGAGCAGAGCCTGATTCAGTTGTTCTTCAACGTGGTCGAATTCGGCATGAACGCCCAGGAAGCCGTGGAAGCGCCGCGCTTCCAGACCCGGCACCTGGTTTCGAGCTTCGACAACCACGCCTGGAACCGCGGCGACCTGTTGCTGGATGAGCGCATCTCGCCCGTCGTCGCTTCGCAGCTGGAAGCGCGCGGCCACAAGGTTGGAATCCGTTCCCGCTGGAATAGCGGCGCGGCTCCGGTGATGATTCGCGTCACGGTGGACGGCGTGCTCGAGGCCGGCGCGGATCCCTACGGCTATCGCGTCGCGCACGCCTATTAAGTTTGAGCAATCTTCCGCTCTTTGAAGAGCCGTCGGCTTTCGACCGCGCAGGTTTGGCTGCCAAGCTGGCCGCGCTCGCGTCCCAAAACGTCTTCATCGGGACCAGTTCCTGGAAATACGAAGGCTGGATCGGCCAGATCTATTCTCGCAACCGGTACCTGGCGCGCGGCCGGTTTTCGCAAAAGCGTTTTCAAGACGAATGCCTGAACGAGTATGCCGCCACGTTCCCCATCGTTTGCGGCGATTTTTCGTTCTATCAGTTTCCGTCCGAGGGTTACTGGCGCAAGTTGTTCGGTTCCGCGCCGTCCACGCTGAAATTTGCCTTCAAGGTTCCGGAGGACGTAACGGTGAAAGCGTTTCCGCGGCATCCACGTTATGCCGCGCGGGCGGGCGAGGTCAATCCCTCGTTTCTGGACGCCGCGCTGTTTCAAAACGCGTTCCTTGGTCTTCTGCTGCCTTATCGGGACCAGATCGCCGTGCTCCTCTTTGAGTTCGGATCATTCCCCAGGCAATCCTACGCGAGCGCGGACGAGTTTCTTCAGGAACTGGATCCGTTTCTTGCGGCGCTCCCGCCCGTTTTTAAGTACGCCGTCGAGATTCGCAACCCCGAATTCCTCGGCCCGGAGTATTTCGCCTGCTTGCGCGAGCGCGGCGTCGCGCACGTGTTCAACGCCTGGACGCGCATGCCCGAGATCGGCCGGCAGATGAAGCTGCCGGAGGTTTACACGGCCGATTTCACGGTGGCCCGCGCACTGCTCCGGCGCGAGCGCACCTACGAAGCCGCTGTCGCCAAGTTCACGCCTTATTCGGAGATCAAGGACCCGAATCCGGAAACCCGCGATGCGCTAAAGCTGCTGATCGGGCGCGCGCGTGAGCGCCATGAACCCTCGTACATCTTCGTCAACAACCGCCTGGAGGGCAACGCGCCGGCGACCATCGAGGCGATAATCTAGGAGGATGCGACTGCGGTTTTGGGGTACCCGAGGGTCCATCGCAGCACCGGGGCCAGGTACGAATCATTTCGGCGGAAACACGTCTTGCGTGGAACTGACCACGCCTTCGGGCGGCGTTGTCGTCTTGGATTGCGGCACCGGGGCGCGTTTGCTGGGAAACCAGCTGCTGGCCAGGCGCTCAGGCCCGATCGAAGCAACCATATTGCTCACGCACACGCATTGGGATCACATTCAAGGTTTCCCATTCTTTGCGCCGCTGTTTGCCGCGGATAACTACTTCAAGGTTTACGGTCCTCACGGCGCCAGCTTCTCCTTGCGCGATGTTCTGGCCGGTCAGATGGAACACCATTACTTCCCGGTGGAGCTGGATCAGCTCGCGGCGCGGATCAGTTATGAAGATCTCGGGGAAGGCGTCCACCAAATCGACGGCCTGCAAGTGTGCGCGCAGCGCATGAATCATCCTTCGGTGACGCTCGGCTATCGCTTCGAAGCGGGCGGGCGGTCTGTGTGCTATTTGAGCGATCACGAGCCGTACTTCGAAGACGTCTGGCGCGAAGGCGCTGAGCCGGGCCGGCTGGAGTCGATCCGCGAAGAAGGCGACCGGCGGCACGCCGAGTTCATGCAGGGCGCCGGCATCGTGATTCACGAGGCGCAGTACACGCCCGAGGAATACCCGGCCAAGCGGCACTGGGGCCACAGCACCTATGCCTATGTCGTCGAACTGGCCGCAGCCGCGGGAGTGCGGCGGCTGTTTCTCACCCATCACGATCCTTCGCACGACGACGCCTTCCTCGCGGATGTCGAGAAGCGCGCGCGAGAACTCGCGCAACGGCTGAACTCGCCGCTCGAAGTGAGCTGCGCCTACGAAGGCTGCCAGGTCGAGCTGTAGCCGGTCAGGCGAGCTGCGTTCAGGCAAGTTGCGAAGTGCAGTTCGGGCAGCGTGTCGCAGGGATGGGAATCGCGGTACAGCAGAACTGGCAGTCCTTGGTGGTGGGCGCGGCCGGAGCGGGCGCCTTCTTGAACTTGTTCGCCTGCCGGATCACGACAAAAATCGCGAACGCGACGATCAGGAAATCGATGATCGTGTTCAGGAAGACTCCATAGTTGATGGTCGCGGCTCCGGCGGCCTTCGCGGCGGCGATCGTCGGATGATTTCCGCCGGACAAGTCGATAAACAAATTGCTGAAGTCCACTTTGCCCAGTACGATTCCGATCGGTGGCATGATGATGTCGTTGACGAGCGAGGTCACGATCCGCCCGAAGGCCGCGCCAATGATCACGGCAACCGCCAAATCCAGCACGTTGCCACGCATGATGAATTCTTTGAATTCTTTCAGCATCAATCCTCCACGGTCGGCATCATCATAGCATCCTGTTTCGAGGGGCATCGTACACTGAGGGAGTTGAAAACCTGGAAACTGACACTGGAATACGACGGGACGAAATACAGCGGCTGGCAGGAGCAGCGCAACGCGCGCACCGTGCAAGGCCAGTTGCGCAAAGCGGCCGAAGATTTTTTTACGGGCGAAGTGGAATTGCAAGGTGCGGGCCGAACGGATGCCGGCGTTCACGCGAGAGCGCAAGTGGCGCACCTGCGCGTGCGGCCCCCAGCCGAAAAATCAAAGACCGGAGCCAAGCCGCGCTGGCCGCCGGCCGATCAGATGCTGCGCGCTTTGAACGAACGCCTGCCGTCGGATGTTTGCATCATCGACGTGGCGGAAGCGCCCAACAGCTTTCACGCGCGGCACGATGCGGTGGCGCGGTCGTACCTCTATCAGATCTCGACGCGGCGGACGGCGTTCTTTAAGAAGTATGTCTGGTGGGTTCGCGAGCCGTTGGATGTTCCGGTGATGGCGCAGGCCGCGCGGTTGCTGGTGGGCCGCCACGATTTCACCTGCTTCCGCGCGCAGGACCCGTCCAAGCCCGACGAATCGCCCATCGTGGTGGTGGAAGATGCCGGCATCGAGGTGGAAGGCGACCTGATTGTGTTCCGCGTCACCGCGTCGCATTTCGTTTGGCGCATGGTGCGGCGAATCGTTGGCGTCTTGGTCAAGCTCGGCAAAAGCGACATCACGCTCGACGATTTCACCGCGCTCCTCGCAGCCAAGCCCAATCCGGAGCTCGACGTCGCCGGCTGGACCGCGCCCGCATCCGGCCTGTTTCTCGATCAAGTCTTCTATCCGAAGCCTTGAATCGCGGGCTATACTGGCTGAAATATGTTGCGGAACAAATCTCTGTGGATTCGCCTCGGCGGGATCGGCCTCGGTCTGGTTGCACTGTCCTTGGTTTGGCTGCACGCGCAGCAGCAGGGCGCGCCGCTCAGCATGCAAAAGGTCACCGACGGGCTTTGGGTCATCCAAAGCAACGACAGCGGCAATGTCGCCGTGCTGCCGACCAGCGAAGGCGTGCTGCTGGTAGACGACAAATTTTCACAAAACGCGCAGGAGATCGTGGCGAAGGTAAAGCGTGTCAGCGATAAGCCCATCAAGTACATCCTGAACACGCACCAGCACGGCGATCACACCGGCGGCAACGAGTGGATGATGAGCAACACGCCGGCTGAAATCCTGATCCACAAGAACGCGCGCGCCAATATGGCGGCGGGCAAGCAGCCCGGGCTGCCGCAGATCACTTACACCGACGAAGCGCAAGTGTTTCTCGGCGGCCAGGAGGTCAGTGCGCATTACTTCGGGCGCGGGCACACCAACGGCGACGCGGTGATTCTGTTTCCGTCCGAACGCGTGCTGCACACCGGCGACCTGTTCGTGAACGGGAGCACTCCTTTCATCGACTATAGTGCCAAGGGGTCGCTGGTGGAGTGGGACAAAACGCTGGATCGCGTGCTGCAGCTCGACTTCGACACGGTGATACCCGGCCACGGCGCGGTGGCGAAAAAGGCCGATCTGGTGAAGTGGCGCGACACCATCGTGGCGTTGCGGACCCGCGCCAAAGCGGCCTGCGAGGGCGGCGCGGCGGATGCGGGGAAGCGAGTCCAAATCAGCGATCTTGGCCTGCAGGACACTCTGGGATTCTTCTCGCGCAGCATGCCGGGCATTTGCGCGGAGCTTGCGAACTAGCTTCCCGAAGCTCGCCAACCTGCCGAAGCTCAGCGCGCCGAAAACTTCGGCAATTCTCACGACTCTGCGTAGCAGACAAGCTGGCTTTCGTCCTCACGCCCGCCTGGTTGTATCTGCCGATGACAAGGGCGCCGGGGGAGTCGTCGGAATATATGCCGCGGGCTAAGGAGCGACAAGCCGGCAGTGAACACTTTACGGACTTCGAATCCGCACGACTCAATTCGGCTGACGCTCGGGAATGGCTAGAGGGCTTAAAGAGCTACACGCAGCGCTGGATTGAGGAACGCAGGGACGGCGGCGCAGACAACTGGACGTCTGAGCCCGTGCCGATTCACATGGCCACCTTTCGTTGAGACCCAGGCGTCGGCCTGCCCCCAACCCTCGTTGACTGCTTTTGCAAGCCTATGTTAGGCTCCCACGTATGGTTGCTGGACGTTTCCGTTTACTAATTTTCGGATTCTTAGTTCTAGCAGGCTCTGCCCGTGTCACATTTGCTCAGCAGCTAAGCGACTTATTGCGCCAAAGCCAAGGCGGCGATGCACGAGCCCAAACCTATCTAGCCGAATCGCTCCGAGGGTTCGGAGCCCAAGCGGATTTTGCGGAAGCGACAAGATGGGCCTGTGAAGGAGCGTGGCAGGGCAGCATTCGGGCCCAACTGCTACTCTCCGAATTGCTTGCACACAAAATTGTCCAGCAATATGACCGAACGAGGCTACCAGCCACCGATGGGGTCAGTCCGTTGCCATCAGTGGATTCTAACGGCACAATGAGTTTGCCACTCGATGCGGACGATAGTGACGGGAGATACATCCTCGCGTCGCGACCCTGGAATGTAAACCCCGTTGGCGTGGACGCCTTAACCGCCCTTGCCTGGGTTACCCGCGCATCTTACCGGATGCCGAAGCTCGATGTCGCTAAGCTCAAGAGAAAGGCGTTTAAGCAGTTGATCGCTGAGGGGCTCAGCTATGTTTATGCAACGGACTCGACAGGCACTCCACTGGAAGTAATAACCTCTAGGGCGGTTCAGGTGCTCACAAAGGCACTTGAACTTGAAATCAACTACAAAGCGGTCGCGGCCGTCGAAGAGCGAGAACGATCATGGCAGCCCACGCATGTTCAGCCTTGGGTCCCAAATCCTGACTGTGCCAAAAGAGTACCGTGATCTGTGGCAACGCCTGGAGTTTCCCAAAGAGGTTCAGGTTCTCCTTTTAATCCAGCGCTATTTATTCCGATCGCTGTAGCACAAAAGGTTCGTCGTTCCATGTTTTGTCATTAAAGCGGTCGCCGGGTTCCAACTGCATGACGCCGTCCACGATGGGGCGGATCGTGCTAACAGCCGAAAACCGACGGAGAAGCAAAATGTGGTCATGGTCCCTCAACTTGATAGCGAGGTCAGCGCTCCAGACCGGACCAAACCATGACCCGCTAAGGAGGCTCCAGTGGACCCATCCTGAGTCAGATACGGGTAGTCCGAAGCTGATTTGAACGGATGCGAGCTCAAGGTATGGGTTGTTGTCTCGCTTCTGGTTGAATGTCCACCTGTACTCTGCCAGGACCTGCGGACCGCTGGTGTACACGCGCAGGGTCTGCTTGTCGCTGCTCGTCCAGTCGTACGGAGTCCCGTTTTTCTTCTTCCTCTCGTCGTTCCGGTTCCTGTATTCGACGGTGCTGCCTTTGTCTTGAACTACAAGCTCCCATGTTCCAATCACATTCGAGAGCTCAATTTCCTGCTGTGATCGTATACGGAACTCGACCGTCGCCACGGACTGCTCGCCAGCCCGGACAGTTATGACCCTTGACCAAGGGCTAGCAGGTTCGTCAAGCCGGACCGCCTCGAAGATATGCTCGCCCTTTGCAAGCGATAATTTCTTCAGCTCACCCGCACTTAGCGACCCTGCATTCTCGCCGTCGATTGTGAGCTTGCACGGAGCATTCGCCCGTACAAGAACCGTTCCTGAAGCCGGCTGGACTTGCTGCTCTTGTTGGGCGGATGCAACTGGCTCAGATATTTGGGTAAGGCAGAGGCAAACCACCAGAAACAAGGAGCGGGCGCGTCCTGAATATCTCGCGATGCGGACTAAGTAGTCCATGGAGGTTCGTCTCCTCCAACGCAGGGCTGACAGGCGGTTTGAGCCATCCGAGCACAAGGCGCACACCACTCACCTCAGCGCGCCGAAAACTTCGCGTACAGGGAGGCCGTTCCAATTCGAACGACCGTGAAGCCGGTCGACTTAAGATGATCCACCATTTCGTTCGTACTGGTGTTCATCTGATTGAACCAATACTCGGCGCACTCCATGAGGATGTGCGAGATGCGGCCCGACGCGATGAGGTTGGCTGCGCCTTTGAGGACCAGTGGTTCCAGTCCGTCGACGTCAATCTTCATCAAATGAATCTGCTGAATGCCCAACTGCTCGGCCATGTGGTCCAACGTTTCGGTCGGAACCAGAGCTTTTTGCGGATTGTCATTCGGGACCATGGTCGCGGTGTGGAGGCCGGAACAGCCTTCTTTTACCGCTCCATAGAGAAACCTCTCGCCAGCTACGTCCGCGAGGCCGTACTTGACGGGCCGCACGCACGTCAAACCGCTCTGTTCGATCATGCGGATCAGGCGTGGGTAGGCATAATCGGAAGGCTCAAAGGCGAAGACCGAACCCGTTGGTCCTACTTGTTGAGCGGCAAGAGCAGTGTAATAGCCAACGTTGGCCCCGACATCCACGAATGTCATGCCTGGACGCAACAACTTGCGGACTAAGCGAGTTTCCAGACGTTCAAACGAACCCGCATACATCTGGCGCTGCAAATAATCCGAGGTATCGAACAAGAACTGCGATCCGAACAATATCGCCCTTCGGCTGGTGCTTCTCGGAACCACCAATTCCGCCAGTTTCCCCTTGCCGCGAAACTGCAGCGGGCGCAATGCAGCGATCACTGCATCAATCAGTCCCAGGCGTTCATCAGTAGGCACCGACAAACTTGACATCCTTCTCCGGATTCTAGCACACGGATGATTATCAGCCCGTATTAAAGGTACTGGGTCATCCCCTCAAGGTAATGGGACTAAAGGGTTTGCATCTCCGGGCGTCTGTCCGTTTGACGCCCAATGCAAAAGGCCCGCCCCTTGCGAGGCGGGCCATTCTGAGATCTCGAATTCGGATTTCCGAATTTGAGTTTAGTAATCCATCTCCGGTCCGCCGTGCCCACCAGGGGCCGGAGCCGGCTTCTTCTCGGGGATCTCGGCCACCATCGCTTCGGTGGTGAGCATGAGAGCCGCGATCGAAGAAGCGTTCTGCAGCGCCGAGCGGGTCACCTTGGTCGGATCGATGACGCCGGACTTCACCAGGTCCTCATACTCGGCCTTGGCCGCGTTGAAGCCGAAGTGAGAATCGCTGTTGCTGCGGATCTTCTCGATCACGATCGCGCCTTCGTAGCCGGCGTTGCCGACAATCTGGCGGACCGGCTCTTCGCAAGCGCGGCGCACGATATCGACGCCGATCTTCTCATCGCCGACCGTCTTCAGGTCATCCAGAGCCTTGCCGGCGCGCAACAGCGCCACGCCGCCGCCCGGAACGATACCTTCCTCAACCGCGGCGCGAGTGGCGTGCAGCGCATCCTCCACGCGAGCCTTCTTCTCCTTCATCTCGGTCTCGGTGGCCGCGCCCACCTTGATCACCGCAACACCGCCGGCCAGCTTCGCCAGCCGCTCCTGCAGCTTCTCGCGATCGTAATCGGAAGTGGTCTCCTCGATCTGCGCGCGCAGCTGCTTGATGCGGCCCTGGATGCCCGACTCTTTGCCGTTGCCTTCCACGATCGTGGTGTTGTCCTTGTCCACGACGATGCGCTTGGCGCGGCCGAGGTCGTCCAGGCGAACGCCTTCCAGCTTGATGCCGGTCTCTTCCATGATCGCCTTGCCGCCGGTGAGGATCGAGATATCCTCCAGCATGGCCTTGCGGCGGTCGCCGAAGCCGGGGGCCTTCACCGCGCACGCGTTCAGAGTGCCGCGCAGCTTGTTGACAACCAGGGTGGCGAGCGCTTCGCCTTCCACTTCTTCGGCGATGACCAGCAGCGGCTTTCCGGAACGGGCAATCTGTTCTAGTACCGGC
>DATJNO010000139.1:0-46707 GCA_035508055.1 Bryobacteraceae bacterium
CGATCGAGGGTTACAGTGTCACTCCGGCCTTGATCGAAAGAGTGCAGCGCGGAGACTGGGACCCGGATCATCACGATGACGACCGTCAGAGCCGTGATGCTCTGGCCGCGCGTGGATACTGGCAAGCTTTCCAGAGGGTGAAAGAAACGGTGGCAGAGATCATCGCAGGAGGAAACCCGAGCGTTCTTGCACGGTCGGCCCATACAGAATGGTATCGCGAACTGTTCCAACCATGCGTGGCCGCGGGTTTGATTGAGGCTGGCGCTCTCGCCGGATATCGGAATAACGCAGTGTATCTCCGCACGTCACGGTACGTGCCGCCGCGTTGGGAAGCGGTTCGGGATGCTATGCCGGCTCTGTTTGATCTGTTGGAGGGAGAACCGGAGCCCAGCGTCCGTGCTGTGCTTGGACACTGGCTGTTCGGGTACATCCATCCGTATCCCGACGGAAACGGACGGATGGCACGTTTCTTAATGAATGCCATGTTGGCGTCGGGCGGCTACCCGTGGACTGTCATTCGAGTCGAGGATCGTGCTGCATATTTGGCGGCGCTGGATCGAGCCAGCGTAGACATGAAAATCGAGCCCTTCGCGCAGTTTGTTGCCGTGCGGGTCCGTAAATCAATGAAACGTGCCCCCGCGAAGTCTCGCGGGTAGTGACCTTCGTCGCGAGCGGAGAAGAATTCGACGCTGGAGTTCGGGAAACAGGGCTCGCTATGTGAGAATGACAAAGAGCGTCGGGGGGATGTGCCCAAGTCCAAGCCGCCGAGAAAGAAGTATCAGCCCAAGCCGCGAGAAGACCGAGCCCCAACAGGGTTTGGAATTCCGGTCGAATGGGAGCATTTTCTCCAGTCGAATCCGAAGCGCACGCGAGCGATCCAGAATTTGCTGGACACCTGCCACAAGGTGTTTATCAGAGGCGGAGCGACCGACCAGCCTGCGGTACGCATGGGATTCTATCTGGGTCGCATCTGCGTCGAGGAGTTCAACGAAATACTGCTGCTGGCAGGCAACGGATACGGCGTCGGCGCCCTGAAAATCCTCAGGAGCATGTATGAGCGTGCCGTCACATCGGCATATCTTCTGAATAACGTGGACAAGGGCGACCTGTTTATGGACTTTCATTTTGTTCACAGGTACAAGGCCTACAATCACCTGAAGAAGATTTCGAATGTCGCGAAGCAACCGACGCAGGAAATGATCGACCAGATCAAGAGCGATTACGAGAGGGTGAAGGATCAGTACCTCGAAGAGATCTGCAAAACGTGCCAGAAGAAAAGGCCCCAGCCTTCGTGGACCAAACTGGACACCGCATCGATGGCTGGTCTTGTGGGGAAGGGGTACGCTGAACTCTATTACGATGCGTTTTATCAACCGACACTTCAAACGCACACGACTGTCGCGTCGGTCCTAACGCGGCTGAAGCAGAAGGCGGATGGATCAATCGGTTTCGATGAAGGGCCGCAGCGTGAACATGCAAAGAACGCCGTGATTCTGGCGCACAATATACTTCTTCGCATCGTCGACACACAGAACAAGCATTTCAAGCTTGGTCTCGACACCGAGATCGAGCAGCGCGCGAAGGAGTTTTTGGAAGCATATGCACACCGAGAAGACGCGTCGAAGAAAGGAAAGTAAAGCCGGAGCACCAAGCACCTGCGCGGTGGTGCCGACACGCGGAAAAAGTGTTGCCCATTTCCTTGCCCAAAACGCTGCCGACTACGCCCGAATGATGCCGTTTGACCCTACGGATGCCGCCGTAAACCGCTGAAAACGCTTGGAGCCGACTTCTGAGCAGCACATTAAAAGTGCGATGCTCTACCAACTGAGCTACCGGCCCGGAAGCAACTGCAAGGAAGGCGGACTTTTTCAAGATAGCACAGCCGCGCGCATCGCCCGGCGAAAAAGCGCCGCCTCCATGCCACAATAGAAAACAACATGCGGGTTGGAATCATCGGCACCGGCGCGATCTCGCACAAGCACGCGCAGGCCTACGCCAAGATCGGCTACCAGGTCAGCGCCTGCACGGATTTTCACGCCGAAAGCGGTCAGGCCTTCGCGCGGCGCTACGGCTGCGAGTTCGTTCCTAGCTACGAAGAGCTGTGCCGCCATCCCCAGGTGGATTACGTCGACGTCTGCACCTTCCCCGCGTTCCGGCTGGAGGCGGTCACGCTTTGCGCCGAAGCGCACAAGCATGTGCAGGTGCAGAAGCCCATGGCCACCGATCTGGAAACCGCGCGCAAGATGATTGAAACCGCGTGCAACGCCGGCATCCAGCTCGGCGTCGTGAGCCAGCACCGCTTCGACGATTCGACGCAGTTCCTCCAACGCGCCCTGGCGGAGGGCCGCCTGGGCAAGATCCTCCAGGCCGACGCCTACGTGAAGTGGTACCGTTCGCCCGCATATTATTCGCGGGCGATCAAAGGAAGCTGGCAAACCGAGGGCGGCGGCGCCCTGATCACCCAGGCGATCCATCAGGTGGATGTGCTGCTGACGTTGATCGGCGGCATCAGCGAGCTGTTCGCCTACTGGCAACTGGCGGCGCGGCACAATATCGAATCCGAAGACGTGCTGTCCGCGGTGGTCAAATACCAGTCCGGCGCCACGGGTGTGATTCAGGCCTCCACGGCCTTCTGGCCCGGATATACCGAACGCGTCGAAATCCACGGAACCAAGGGGACCGCGATTATTTCGGGCGACAGGCTGACCACCTGGCACGTCGAGAACGACCACGGCGAGCCGGCGCCCGTTTCTTATAACGTGGCGTCCGCCGCTACCGATCCGATGGGCACCGCGCTCGCCCCCTTCGAACGCCAGTTCATCGACTTCGGCGAAGCGATCCGCACTGGCCGGAAGCCGCTCTCATCCGGAGATGAGGGTTATCGTGTCTTGCAAGTGGTGGCGGCGGTGTATGATTCTTGCCGGAAGGGATGCGTGGTGACGCTTTAACGCCACTCTTGCGATGCAGCTTCGCGTCCCCGCCTCCAGTGCGAATCTCGGCCCCGGATTCGACGCCCTCGGTCTGGCACTCGGCGTTTATCTCACCTGCCGCTTCGAAAAGGCCGCCCGGCTGTCCATCCGCGTGCGCGGACGCGACGCCGATAAAATCTCCACCGGCGAAGACAACCTCATTTGGCAGACGGCGCTGGCCGTAGCCAGGGACGTCGGCGATGCGCTGCCGCCGATCGCGCTCGAAATCGACAACGACATTCCGCTGGGCAAAGGACTGGGTTCCAGTGCGGCGGCTTTGACAGCGGGCGTCGTGATCGCTGACCACCTGCTGCACCTGCACTGGAAGCCGCATCGCATCCTCGACGAAGCCGCGCGCATCGAAGGCCATCCGGATAACGTCGCCGCGGCCGTGCTCGGGTCCATCGTCGCCAGCGCCACCGACGCCGGTGGTTCCGTGCGCGCAGTACGCGTGGAACTGCCGGAAAGCTACGGCGTGGCCGTGGTCGTGCCGGATTTCGTGTTGCCCACCGCGGAGTCGCGCAACATCCTGCCCCAGTCGTATTCGAAGAACGACGCGGTGTTCAATGTGCAACGGAGCGCGCTGTTGGTCGCTGCCCTGGCCACCGGAACCACCGGCGCCTTTCCCGCCGCTTTCGAAGACCGGCTGCATCAGCCCTACCGCTACGCGCTCGTGCCGGGTCTGGAAGAAATGGTAAATTTGCGCGCCCCCGGCCTGCTCGGTTGCGCGCTCAGCGGCGCCGGCCCGTCGATCCTGGTCTTCTACGAACGCGGCTCCGAACAGGTCTGCGATCTGGTGCGCCAGATTTTCGAACTGCACGGTCACAAGTCCGAAACGCTGTGCGTCCCCATCGCGCGCCGCGGTTACGAGTTGACCAGCTAAATCCCCCGCCGGTTTCCCCACAGCTCGATATGGAGCCGCGGAGACAGCCGGAAGCCTTCGCGCTTCGCGACTTCCGCCAACCATCGCCCGCGCTCCGCCAGAACCGCCGCATCCACGCCCTCCGGCATCAGCACCACGCGGCTTTTCGCAGCGCCGATCTCCTCGATCATCGCGTGCACCTGCGTCACATCAGCCGGATCGGTAATCACAAATTTCAGCTGATACGGATAAAGCTGGATCAGCCGCCGCAAAATCTCGGGCTGATACCGCAAGCGCTCGTGTTGCTCCGCCCACCGCCCGCCCTCGCGTTCGCGCGGCGTGGAATTCGCCAGCTTCGGGCTGATGCTCATCAGATCGCAGCTTACATGCCGATCCACCGTACCCGCGGTCTCGATGGTGATGTGCTGCGTCAGGAGCCCGGTCAACTCTTCCAGGCCGGGCGCGATCATCGGCTCGCCGCCCGTGATCACCACGTGCGAAGCGCCGTAGCTGTTCACTTCCTCCACGATGGACTCGACCGATCGGTCCTCGCCTTCCGGCTGCCACGAAGTATATGGCGTATCGCACCACACGCAGCGCAGATTGCATCCGCTGGTGCGCACAAAGACCGACGGCGTACCCACCAGCGTGCCTTCGCCCTGGACAGAATAAAAGATTTCAGCGATTTTCACTGCTGTACTCGAGAGGATCCTTCCACCCCGCTTCGGCGAAACCTTTCAGCCGCAGCCGGCAGGAGTCGCACAAGCCGCAGGCCCGGCCCTGCGCATCCGGGTCGTAGCAACTGTGCGTCAGGCTGAAGTCGACGCCTAGCTCCGCTCCCAGTTTGATGATCTCGCATTTGGAAAGCTCGATGAGCGGCGTGTGAATCTTCAGGTGCGTACGGCCTTCGACGCCCGCTTTGGTCGCGAGATTCGCCATGCGCTCGAACGCGGCGATGAACTCCGGCCGGCAGTCCGGATAACCCGAGTAGTCGATGGCGTTCACTCCCATGAAAATGTCGGAGCTTTCCAGCACCTCAGCCCACGCCAGCGCAAATGAAAGGAACACCGTGTTACGCGCCGGAACATAGGTGACCGGAATGCCCGGCCCGACACCATCCTTTGGCACCGCGATGTTATCCGTCAGAGCCGACCCGCCGAACAGCCGCAGTTTGATGGGAACCACCAGGTGCTTCGCCGCGCCCAGGCTGTGCGCCACCCGAGCCGCGGCTTCTAACTCAACCCGGTGCCGCTGCCCATAGTCGAAGCTGAGCGCACAGCACTGATAGCCCTCCCGCCGCGCAAACGCCAGCGTCACCGTCGAGTCCAACCCTCCGCTGAGCAGGCAAACGGTGGGTTTGCTGTTCATGTTTGGGGAATTCATTTGGGGGCAATTTCATTATAGAGATCGGGCCATGGTACCCCGCCATCGTGCCCTAAGGTTTTTCACTGTTAAACTGGAAATTGAAGTGCAGCGTTTCTACTTTGATCACAACGCGACAACGCCCGTATCTCAATCTGTACTAGAAGGGCTGGTTGCAGCACTACTTCAAGTACCTGGCAACGCCTCCAGCATCCACCAGGAAGGCCAGATCGCCCGGCAACGCCTGGAAACCGCCCGCCGCGAGACGGCTTCCTTGCTCGGCTGCGACCCGAAAGAACTGGTCTTCCTGAGCGGCGGCACCGAGGCCGACAACCTGGCTGTCCTGGGCGCCGTCCGGTCCGCGGCCGGCCCAGAGAAGCACGTGATCACCACCGCCATCGAGCATCCCGCCGTGCTCAACCCCTGCCGCGAATTAGAGCGGGAGGGCGTGGACGTCACTTACCTGACGCCCGGCTCCAACGGCGCGATCGACCCCGACGACGTCCGCCGCGCGCTACGCCCCGAGACCATCCTCATCTCTGTCATGCATGCCAACAACGAGACCGGCGTGCTCCAGCCCATCCCCGAAGTCGCCGCCATCGCTCGCGAGGCCGGCGTGCTCCTGCATTCCGACGGTGTGCAAGCCGCCGGCAGGATCCCCGTCGATGTCCGGGCGCTCGGCGTCGATCTGTACTCCATCAGCGGCCACAAGTTTTACGCGCCCAAAGGAATCGGTGCGCTCTATGTGCGAGCCGGAACGCATCTCCGGCCCATCCAGTTCGGTGGCAAGCACGAACGCGAACGACGGCCGGGCACCGAAGCCGTTCCTTCCGCCATTGCCCTGGGTCTGGCAGCGTCGCTCGCAGCCGCGGATCTGGCAACCGAATCGGCCCGCATCTCCCATCTGCGCGACCGCCTGGAAACCGGTATCCTCGCCCGCGTGCCCGATTGCGGCATCAACGGCCTCGGCGCCCGGCGCGCTCCCAACACCACCAACATCTATTTCGACGGCTTGCAGGGCGAGGCCCTGGTCATCGCGCTCGACCTCAAAGGATTCGCCGTCTCCAGCGGCTCGGCCTGCTCCTCGGGCGCCGTCGAGCCCTCGCATGTCCTGCTCGCCATGGGCCTGAACAAGGAACGCGCCCGCGCCAGCCTGCGCTTTTCGCTCGGCCGCTCCAACACCGCGGAGCAAGTCGACGGCTTGATCGACTCCGTCGCCGAATCCGCAGCGCAGTTGCGCAAGCTTTCGCCCACCTACGCTCCAGAAGCCCATCATGCCTGAGTCCATCACTGCCGTCGCCATGTCGGGCGGAGTGGATAGCTCCGTTGTCGCAGGCTTGCTCCAGCGCCGCGGCCAGAAGATCGTCGGCCTCACCATGCAGCTCTGGAACCAGCGTAGGCTTCCCGAACTCGTGCCCGAAGGCGGCGCCGTGGGCCGCTGCTGCTCGCTCGACGATGTCTACGACGCGCGCTTCGTCGCCCAGCATCTCGGCATTCCTTATTACGTGGTCAACTTCGAGGATCGCTTCGAAGAGCAGGTCGTTAAGCCTTTCATCGACGATTATCTGCACGGCCGCACGCCCATCCCCTGCACGCTGTGCAACAACTTCATCAAGTTCGATCAATTCCTGGACTTGGCTGCCGGAGTCGGAGCCCACCGCATAGCGACCGGCCACTACGCGCGCCTCGCATACGACGGCCCCTCCGGCCGCTACCAGATGCGCCGCGGCGCCGACGACGCCAAGGATCAAACCTACTTTCTCTTCGGCCTCACCCAGGAACAACTCGCGCGCACCGAATTTCCACTCGGCGGCTACACCAAGCCGCAGGTTCGCGATTTGGCTCGCGAGCTCGGCCTGCCCGTAGCCGAAAAGCCCGACAGCCAGGAAATCTGCTTCGTTCCGAACGGCGATTACGCTGCGTTCATCGACGCCTATTTCCGGGAGCGCGGCATCGCGCCCGAGCGCGCGCAAGGTGAAATCGTGGATACGGCGGGCCGCGTACTGGGCGAACACTCGGGCGTTCATCACTTCACTGTCGGCCAGCGCCGCGGCCTGCGCGTCGCCGCGGGCGAGCCGTTATACGTCATCGCCACCGAACCCGCTTCGCAGCGCGTCATCGTCGGCCGTAACGACGACCTGCTGCGCGCCCGGCTCACCGCTCGCGAAATGAATTGGATCTCCATCGCCCCGATTGACGCGCCCATCCTTGCCCAAGTGAAAATCCGCAACAAGCATCGGGCCGCAGCCGCCACCGTCACGCCTACGGCCGACGCGGCACGTGTCGAGATTCATTTCGACGAACCGCAGCGCGCCGTCACACCCGGCCAGGGCGCCGTGCTCTACGATGGCGATCTCGTCCTCGGCGGAGGGTGGATAGAATAGCCTTCATCCAATACCTCATCGCCCGGTTCATCCTGTGGTCGCTCGCGCATGCCCCGCTGAGCTTGGCTCGCTTCTACGCCCGGCTCCTCGATTTGGCCGTCCCTCGCCTGCGCCGCACGGCGATGCGCAACTTGGAGCGGGCCTATCCCGAAAAGTCGCCGGCCGAGCGAAAAGCCATTGCCGACGAAGTCTTCCAGTCGCTCGCCCGTCTCATCTGGACTTTCGCCCGCTTCCCCCGGCTCAACGCCAAAAACATCCATGCGTGGATCCGTTACGAGGGCCTGGAGCACTACCAGGCGGCTAAAAAAGCCGGACGCGGCATCCTGATCGCCACCGCCCACTTCGGCAACTGGGAGCTGAGCGCCTTCGCCCACGCGCTGATGACCGAGCCGATGCATATCATGATCCGCCCGCTCGACAACCCGCGCGTCGATCAACTCGTCGAGCAGCGCCGTCAGCTTTCCGGCAACCACCTGATTGGCAAATGGGACAGCGCGCGCTCCGTGCTCCGAGCTCTCCAGCAAAACGAGGCCGTCGGCATCCTCATCGATCAGAATACGTCGCTCGAGGAAGGCACGTTCGTCAACTTCTTCGGAACAGCCGCCTCCGCCAACACCGCCTTCGCCAAGATCGCGGCGCGAACCGGCGCAGCGGTCATTCCCGGCTTTGCCCTCTGGTCCGCCGAGGAGCGCCGTTACGTGCTGCACTTTTGCCCGCCCGTGCCCATGTCGGGCGACGCCGCCGAAGACACCCGCCGCATTCAGGCGTTCTTGGAAAGCGCGATTCGCGAACATCCCGGCCAGTGGCTCTGGATTCATCGCCGCTGGAAGACGCGCCCGCCCGGCGAGCCGCCCCTGTACTAGTGGCCGAAAAGCACCAGACTGGTTTTCCTCGGCCAGAGCCCCAGAGCCTAAGCTATTGATTTAATGTGTGTTACCCATGGAACTTCAGATGCATTTATGATGGTTTCAAAGGGGGCGAATGGATATGAAACTAAGAACAAAATCGATTCTGGCAGGCGCCGTCGCTCTGCTCATGGTAGCGGCGCTGCCCGGCTTAGCACAAGATCCCAACCCGGCTCCCGCGCCGTCCTCGGGTGGATGGCGCCGGTTTGACCCGTCCGCGCAGCAGCCGCCCACACAGCAGCCGAACGATCCACCTCCAGCGCCGCAGGGCCAGCCACAAGGCGTCGACCCGCAAGCGCCACCGCCGCAGGCACCCCCGACCGTCACGTTACCTGCAGGCACCTGGATCACGATTCGTGTGAATGAACCGCTTTCCAGCGATCACAGCCAGGCCGGCGACGCATTCACAGCGACGCTCGCACAGCCGATCGTCGCGAATGGACTCCTGATCGCCCGCCGCGGTCAAACTGTGATGGGCCGGATCTCCGAGGCCAAGAAAGCCGGTCGAGTCTCCGGAACCTCACGGCTCGGCCTGCAACTCACGGCACTCAGTCTGGCGGACGGACGCCAGATTCAAATCCAATCGAGCCTGATGGACCGCAATGGTAATACGTCCCACGGGCGTGACGCCGCGGCAATCGGCGCAACCACCGCGACGGGCGCGGCCATCGGCGCGGCGGTCAACGGCGGAGTGGGCGCGGGCGTTGGCGCAGCGGCCGGCGTCGTTGCCTCAACCATCGGCGTGCTGCTTACCCGTGGTAGACCGACCGTCGTCACTCCGGAAACGCCGCTGACCTTCCAGTTGCAGGCTCCTATCACCATCGATAACGCCAACGTGGCCTTCCGGCCTGCAACGCAGCAGGATTACGGATATGGACCCGCTGGGCCTGCGCCTCGGCTCTCTTACCGACCTGGCGCCCCGCTGCCTCCTCCGCCTTATTACTACGGATATGCGCCCGCGCCGTATTATTACGGCTACCCATATCCCTACTTCTACGGCCCGTCGCTCTATTTCGGCTTTGGCGGATTCTACGGGCGCGGTTTCCGACGCTGGTAATCTCGGTTCAGTTCCTTACAATTTCTCTCTCCATTTCAGAAAATCAGGCGGGAGGCCGACGGCCTCCCGTTTTTCTTTGCCTGAGAATCTTCCCGCCTCACCCGCACTAGCGTCAACATGACGAAAAGCCCTCGCGTTGTGCTTTCATTATGCTGCCTTCTGGTTAGCTTCGCCGTCGTCGCACTGGCCCAGTCCACCAGCACGGCTTTACCCAACATGGGCCAAACGCTTTCGCCCGTGGGCACGCTCCAACAGCTCAACCCCGGGCTCAAAGACCATCCGGAATGGACCGCTACCCACGCGGTGACCAGCGTCGTGAGTCCGCTGGGCGACACCATGCTGGTGCTCACCAGCGGGTTTAACCGCGTCTACAACAACCCGCTCACCGTGCTCCCGCTGCTCGCATCATGGTCCTACGCAGATTCGTCCGAGTACGTGTTCCTCTACGACATCACAAGCGCTACGCCGACACTCAAGCAAGTAATACCCATCACACTTCCCACCTCGCCCGTCAGGCCAGGCAGCACTTACAACGGAATTGTCTTTGACCCGACTGGCCTGGCCTTCTACGTGCCCGGCGGCCCCGACGACGTGGTCCACATCTTTACCTTGAGCGCTAGCACCGGCATGTGGGGGGAAGCTGCGCTGCTGACCCTCGGCCACGGGCCTTTAGGCGGCCTGGGTCTCAACTCAACCAGCACGGGACCGCTCCCGATCAACGAACAGACGGCTGTGACCCCTTGCGCCGCCGGCGTGGCTATTTCGAATGACGGCAGGACCCTGGTGGTGGCGAACTTCGGCAACGACTCGATTACCATCTTCAACCGAGGCTTCGCCGGTCTCACGGATTGGTCCAAGGTGACCGAACTCGATCTGCGTCCCGGCAAGAGCGCGAGCAACCCGCAGACCGGCGTCCCGGGCGGCGAATACCCGTTCTGGGTGGTCATCAAAGGTCACGGACCCTCGGCGACTGCTTACGTGTCCAGCATTCGCGACCGCGAGATCGACGTAGTGAGCCTGGGCACGACGCCGGCGGTAACGGCCCGGATCCCCGTGAAGGGCCAGCCCAACAAGATGACGCTCAATGCCGCCCAATCGCTGCTGTATGTCGCCGACGATCAGGCGGACACCGTCGACATCATCGATACAACCAAGAACGCCGTGGTCGAGAGCATTCCCGTGATCGCGAACATGCTGCCTTCCGCCCTGGCGCAATACAACTATAAGGGCGCCAACCCCAACAGCGTGACACTTTCCCCGGACGAGAAGACACTCTATGTCACCAATGCCATGTTGAATTGTGTCGCGGTGATCGCCCTGAGCGGAACCAACACCGGCGACCACGTCATCGGTCTCATTCCCACCGGCTGGTACCCCAACTCGGTGAGCTTCAACCCGAGCGCCGGCATGATGTACGTGGTTAACGGGAAGTCGCCGACGGGCGCCAATCCAGACTGGTGTTACGGCGGCTATGGGCCCGGGCCGCCGGCGAAGAATTGCATGACTACGAATGAGTACAATCCGCAGTTGACCAAGGCCACACTGCAGACCCTTCCCGTTCCGGGTCCATCCGATCTTACCTCGATGACCGCGCAGGTGATCGCGAACGACCATTTGACCGCCACCGAGAGCGCGGCTGACGCGGCCGTGATGGCAACCGTGCGGCAGCAGATCAAGCACGTAATTTACATCCTCAAAGAGAACCGCACGTTCGACCAGATTCTGGGAGACCTGACCAACGGCGCCGATGCCAAGCCGGCTTTGACGGAATTTGGAGCGGCCAATACGCCGAATGAGCACAACATCGCGCAAAGCTTCGTTACTCTGGACCGTTTCCTGACCACCGCCGAAGTCAGTGTGGATGGCTGGGAGTGGAGCACTTCGGCGCAGGCTCCCGATATGATCGAAAAGGAATGGCCCATCGCTTATGCCTACCGCGGCCTCAGCGACGAGTCCGGCGGTGTGAATCGCGGCGTGAATGTAGCCATAGCGACCGTCGCGGGGCGCCAAAAAGCTAATCCCCTGAATCCCTCCGATCCGGATCTGCTGCCGGGCGAGACCGATGTGGCCGCACCCGACGGACCGGATAACGAAATCAACACGGGCTATTTGTGGAACAACGCGCTACGGGCCGGTCTCACGGTTCGCGACTACGGTTTTTTCCTCGACACCACGCGCTATAACACGCCCACCCAAACCATTCCCGTTTTGCGCAACCCGGCCGCCGCTAACACGGTCGTGGCTTATTCTTCGAATGCGGCTCTAGCTCCGTACGTCGATCCCTACTTCCGCGGTTTCGACAACTCCCTTCCGGACTATTGGCGTTACCAGGAGTGGCTACGGGAGTTTAATGGCTTCTACGCCGGCAACGGCACGCTCCCGGCGCTCAGCCTGGTCCGTTTCATGCACGATCACACCGGAAACTTTACTGCCGGGCCCGGGGGAATTCCGCCGGCCGCGATCGACGGAGTGAACACTCCGGAGCTGATGGTGGCCGATAACGACTATGCGGTCGGCCTGCTGGTTCAGAGCATCGCCAACAGCATGTACGCCAACAACACCCTGATCTTCGTTGTCGAGGACGACGCCCAGGATGGCGGCGACCACTACGATTCGCACCGCACGGTCGCGCTGGTAGTCGGCCCCTACGTCAAGCAAGGCGCGGTGGTCTCCACGCCTTACAACACCATCAACTTCATTCGCACGATGGAGGAGGTCCTGGGCCTGCCGCCCATGAACCTGAACGACGCCTTGGCGGCGCCCATGGCCGATATCTTCGACACCTCCACCGCAACGCCCAAACCCTGGAGCTTCACCGCCGTTCCCTCGGCGTATCTCTACGGCACGCAATTGCCGCTGCCTCCCAAGCCCGCCGGCCTGGTGGTGCCCAAGTCGAAGCACGACGCCAGGTACTGGGCGCGCGCCACCCGGGGAATGAACTTCAAGGACGCGGACCTGGTCGATCCCGCCGAATTCAATCGCATTCTCTGGAAAGGACTCATGGGCAATCAACCTCTTCCCACCGCTCTGAAGCAGAAGGCGGCACGACCTCCGCAAGACGACAATTGACGCATAAAGGCGCCTGGCCCCGGCGCTGCCCTCTTCTGGTTTAACCTCTAGAGAAGGAGCGCCGCCCCATGACATCTCAAAAATTTCTGTTTTTGGCGGGAGCCTTCCTGGTTCCCGCCAGTTTTCTTTTCGCCGAAGAACCCGTCGATCTCTCGGTCATGCACCGCATCAAGGCGGAAGCCTTCGACAACTCCCAAGTCATGGAGCAGGTCTTTTATCTCGCCGACGCCAACGGCCCGCGGCTCACAAACTCGCCCGGCTTCAAGTCGGCCGCCCAATGGGTCATGAAGCGGCTCCAGGAGTACGGCCTCACCAATGTCCGTGAAGAGCCTTGGGGACCCTTCGGCCGAAGCTGGAACTACACCCGCTACGCCGGCCATATGCTCGCGCCGCAGTATCAGCCGCTCATCGGCTTTCCCATGGCCTGGACTCCCGGAACCAATGGGCCAGTAGAAGCCGAAGCAGTCTACGCTCCCCTCGAAGAGGATGCCGATCTTCAGAAATACAAAGGCAAACTCAAGGGCAAAATGGTGCTCATCATGAAGTCCAAGGTTCTCGCCATGTCCACCGAGCCCCTGGCGCACCGCTTCACCGACGCGGAACTGAATCAGCGCGAGACCATCGAGCCGGATCGCCTTCCGCTGTTGTTCCGTCCGCAGGGACCGCAGCCCTCGCCCGAGGCGCGCAAACGCGACGAGTTCCGCAACAAAGTCAACCAGTTCCTCCACGACGAAGGCGCGCTGGTGGCCGTTCGCTACGGCTACAACGGCGACGGCGGCACCGTTTTCGCGATGGCCGGAGGATCGCGTGACTTGAAGGACCCGGTCCCGCCGCCCATGGTCGCCCTGACTCCCGAGCACTATAACCGCATTGTCCGTCTGCTCGAGCACCAGATCCCGGTGAAACTGGAGTTCGACATTCAGGCCCAATTGGGCGACAAGGCCGAGGATTCCTTCAATGTCACCGGAGAAATCGAAGGCAACCGCAAGAAGGACGAAATCGTGATGCTCGGCGCTCACCTGGATTCCTGGCATGGCGGAACCGGGGCCACCGACAACGGGACCGGCTCGGCAGTGGCCATCGAAGCCGTGCGCATTCTCAAGGCTCTGAACTTGAAAATGGACCGCACCGTCCGGATCGCGCTGTGGGGCGGCGAAGAGCAGGGCCTGCTGGGCTCGAAAGCTTACGTCGCGCAGCATTTCGCCGATCGCGAAACCATGCAGCCCAAGCCCGAATACTTCAAGCTGTCGGCGTATTTCAATGACGACACCGGCACCGGCCGTTTCCGCGGCATCGTGGTGGCGGGCAACGATGAGGTCCAGCCCATCTTCCAGGCCTGGCTCGCGCCTTTCCACGATCTGGGCGCAACGGCCATTGTGGGTGCGACCGCGCCCGCGGCCCGGCGTCCCAGCGCCACCGACCACACTTCGTTCGACTATGTCGGCCTGCCCGGGTTCAATTTCCTGCAGGATCCCATGGAGTACTTCACGCGGACGCATCATTCCAACATGGATGTCTATGACCGCGTCCAACCGGGCGACATGATGCAATGTGCCGCCATCATGGCGGCCTTCGTGTACGACGCCGCGACGCGCGACCAGATGGTGCCGCGCATGCCCATGCCGAAGCCGATTCCGGCCGAGAAACCGGCGCAAACCAAGTAGCGGACCCTCCGCCAGATTGTCGTTGCGATGGGACAAGTTGGCCTGGGCCGCCGCGCCTGAGGGTTCTAAGGCGCCTTTAGTGCCAAAGACTTAGGGGCCTACCCTCATGGCAACCGGCGTGCCCTCTTTGACGCCGCTATGCCGTCGCATCTAACGCGTTGGTTCAGGACCCTTAAAAGTCTCGCCGCTGCGCTGGGATTCCTCATTCTCACCACCGGAGCGGCCATCGCCGACAACACCAAGATTTCACCGGATCTGCAGCCCCTGCTGGCGAATCCGAACAACTCGATTAACGTCATCATTCAATACAACACCCCGCCCCAGACATCCTCCGGGGGCCTGCTCGGCGGTCTGCTGGGCGGAGTCGTGGGTGGCGTGGTCAACCTGTTGGGCGGAGTGCTCAACACCGTCTTCTCGCTGATTCCGGCGGTGTCGGCGACGGTGCATCCGGCGGATATTATCGGCATCTCCAACCAGTCGAATGTCGCGTACATCTCGCTGGACCGTTCGCTGGCCGCAACACTCGACTACACGGCGGCAGCCGTGGATGCCCCGCAGGCCTGGAGCGCCGGCCTGGATGGGAGCGGCATTGGAATCGCGGTCATCGATAGCGGCATCTACAATCACCCGGACCTGAATGCGGCCAACTCCAACCGCAGCCGAGTCGTCTACCGGCAGAGCTTTATTGGCGGGACGCTGGCGGACGACTACGGACACGGAACCCACGTGGCCGGCATCGCCGCGGGCAATGGCGCGTCTTCCTCGGGACCGGGCGCGTTCCGCACTTTCAAGGGGATCGCGCCGAATGCGAACCTGCTTGACCTGCGCGTGCTCGACGCCAACGGCATGAGCAACGACAGCGTGGTCATCGCGGCCATCGAAAAGGCGGTTCAACTGAAAAGCCGCTACAACGTGCGGGTGATCAACCTGTCGCTGGGACGGCCAATCTACGAAACGTGCAACCTGGATCCGCTGTGCCAGGCCGTGACCGCCGCCTGGAAGAGCGGGATCGTCGTGGTGGTCGCCGCCGGCAACCTGGGCCGCGCCGGTTACGTCACGGTCCTTTCGCCCGGCAATAATCCCAACGCGATCACCGTGGGCTGCATGAAGACCGAAGAGACCATGCCCACGTACGACGACCGCATCGCCAGCTACAGCTCCCGTGGTCCGACGTACATCGATCTCTACGCCAAGCCCGATATCGTGGCCCCTGGCAACACGGTGGACTCGCTGCTGGCGCCGGGCTCAACCTTGGTGAATGAGAATCCGGGCAATATTCTCGCCACCTCGCAATACACGACGTCCCCGGTCCCCGCGCCGCCGCTCTACTTCACGCTGAGCGGCACCAGCATGGCGACTCCGGTAGTGTCCGGCGCCGCCGCATTGCTGCTGGAACAGAACCCTGGCCTTAACCCGGACACGGTGAAGGCGCGTCTGATGAAGACGGCCTCCAAGGACTTCCCGCCGATGAGCACGGCCACCGATCCAACCACCGGCCAAACTTATGTGGACTACTACGACATGTTCACGGTTGGCGCCGGCTACCTGGACATCCCGGCTGCCTTGGCGAACGAGGATTACGTATATGGATCCGCCGCCTCCCCGCAGATTTTCTACAACGCGTTGTTGGGAACGTCCACGCTTATCGACAACCCATTGACGATTTGGTTCAGCAGCACCGCCTGGACGCCGCCGGCGGTGTGGGGCAGTAATGCTGCCTGGGGCACGAACGCCGCCTGGGGAACCAATGCCGCTTGGGGCACCAACGCTGCTTGGGCAACTAACGCTGCTTGGGGAACCAATGCCGCTTGGGGAACCAATGCCGCCTGGGGAACCAATGCCGCCTGGGGCACCAATGCCGCCTGGGGCACCAGTACGGTGGGAGAGCAGTAACTCGCGGGAGCGATCTTCGACATGACGGAGGAGAGGTCCCAAAGGCTGCGTGCGCGACTGGCGGCGATTCACGTCTACGCGTACGTAGCCTTGGGATGCGCCGCACTCGCGTCCGGCCTGGCTAACTGGCACTGGAACGACCCGGTCCGCTTCGCTTCCTTCCTGCTGGCCGCGGCGCTGGGCTCCATTCTCAAAGTCCGGCTGCCCGGCGTTACGGGAAACACCTCCGTTAGCGCGTTATTCGTTCTGATCGGCATCGTCAACCTCAGCTTGCCCGAAGCTCTGATCGTAGGCGCGGTTTCCATGCTGGTGCAGTGCACCTGGCGCCCCAAGGTGAAGCCGCGAGCCATTCAAGTGGCCTTCAGTGTGTGCGTGCTCGCGATCGCCATCTACGTTTCCGCCTTTGTCCTCGCCTGGGCGAACACTCGCTTCCCCGCCCCGTTGAGTCTGACAGTGCTCGCTCTGGTCTACTTCTGCCTGAACACATTTCCCATCGCAGCCATCATTGGACTCACTGAAGGAAAAGCGGCCCTCTCCGTCTGGAGCATTTACCGCTGGACGTTGGCCTATTACCTGGTGGGAGCTTCGATGGCCTGGGTCATCGGCACCATCCCGCGGTCCATTCAATGGGAATTTCCCATCATCTGCCTGCCTCTGGTGTACCTGGTGCATCGCTCCAATCGGACGTACCTGCGGCAGATGGAGCAAGTCAACCAGCATATGCAGGACATGAATGCTTTGCACCTGCGGACGATCGAAGCCCTGGCGCTGGCCATTGACGCCAAGGACCACACCACGCACGATCACCTGCAGCGCGTTCAGCTGTACGCGATCGAGATCGGCAAGGACCTGGGCCTGGGCGAGCAGGAATTGGACGCGCTGCGGGCCGCGGCCGTGCTGCATGATATCGGCAAGCTCGCCGTGCCCGAGTCCATCATTTCGAAGCCTGGCAAGCTGACGCGCTCGGAATTCGAGAAGATGAAAATCCACCCCGTCGTGGGCGCCGAGATTCTGGAGCGCGTGGAGTTCCCCTATCCGGTGGTTCCGATCGTTCGCGCGCATCACGAAAAATGGGACGGCAGCGGCTATCCGTACGGTTTGAAGGGCAACGAGATTCCGATCGGCTCACGGATCCTGGCGGCCGTGGATTGCCTGGATGCTCTGGCCTCGGACCGTCAATACCGGCGGGCTCTGCCGCTGGAGGAAGCCATGGCGCGGGTGGAGTCGGAAGGCGGCACCAGCTTTGATCCCGCGGTGGTGCGCGCTTTGAAAGCCCGCTACCGGGAACTGGAGGCTCGCGCCAAGGCGGCCACGCCGGCCGCGCCGCAGCCCTCTCTTTCCGTGGACATCAAGATCACACGCGGCAGCGCACCGGCAGCGGGTTTTGAAGCCGAGCCGCTTCCCTCGCATCCGGTATCGCGGGCCCGCGCGCGGCAGAAGGCCGGCCAGTCGGCGGTGGAGAACCTCGCGGCCGGCCTGGACACTCTGCCTTGGGACGAAGCATTCGCGGTTGCCGCGGTCCGGATCCAGCGAATCGTGGCCTACGATGCGATCGCGTTTTATTCCTGTGAAGAAACGTCAGTTCGGACCGCCTATGTCGACGGCCGGGATCGTGGCCAGTTCGAGTCGCCGGTGGTCCCGCATGGCGAAGGGTTAATCGGATGGGTCGCGGCGACCGGGAAAGCGATGCTGAACGGAAATCCCGCCGTGGAGGCGGGACACACCTCCGAGGGCGCGTTTGGGTCGGCGCTCGCGCTGCCCTTGACGAATGCGGGAACGATGACCAGTATCGTCGCCCTCTACCGGCGTGAAAGGGATGCGTTCGCCGCTGACGAACTGATTGCGCTGCTGGAGGTTTGTCCGGCGCTGGCCACACTGCTCAGCCAGGAGCCGGAACCCGCAGCCGGCGACCTTCCTTTGGCGGCAGCCGGCTAAAGACTCAAGCGCCCGCCGCCAGCTGTCGCAGGTTGACGCCTTTCGTCTTGCGGGTGCGGAACTGATACCGGACCAGCCGGACCGCGAATAAGGCCTCCTGACGACGCACCACCTGGCAGGTGGCGTTCAGTTGGATCGGAGTCAATCCGTGCAGGAGCAGCGGCCAGTCCACCACCACTAATAACTGCGCGCCGGCGATCACCAGAGGCTCCTTGCCGGCAATCAGCAATCCTGCGCTGCTGATGTTCACGGTCTGCCCGCTTCCCCAAGACCACGGTCCCGACAGCGTGCGATAACGAACACTCAGCTGAACGGGAAAGCGAACTTTCGATCGGCGCTCCTCAAAGATTTCCTCCGCCAGTTCCATGCACTTGGTCTCTTGTCGCACGCCCCGGTTAGGTGCTGATGGCACACCGGTTACAGTTACGTGACGCCGATCGCCCGAGCGGAAAAGCGGCAAAATTAACGGTTACGCCGACTCCCGGAAGCGCCCCACATTCTTTTCCAGCAGCCGGGTTACGCTGGCATCGCTCGAAGCGCCATCGCTCGAAACACAGGCCGAAGCCGCCTCGGCAATCCGCCGCTGCTCTCTTTCTTTGTGTTCCTGCCACAAGCGGAATGCTTCGCGCTCGTGCTCAATCTCCTCCAGCCCAGCGGCGATTCGTCCACGGTATTGGACGCACAAGGCTTCCATCTCGGCACTCAATTTTTCGTTGTCCCGCAGCTTTGCGTTCTCGAATTCTTCCAAGCGCCGGCGCTGGGCCTCTTCGTACTCGTTGAGTATGCGTTGGCGCTGAACCGCGTCCTGCAGC
The DNA here is from genome assembly GCA_035508055.1 of Bryobacteraceae bacterium. Classification (GTDB taxonomy): domain Bacteria; phylum Acidobacteriota; class Terriglobia; order Bryobacterales; family Bryobacteraceae; genus Palsa-89. Next base: position 18,913 of record DATJNO010000139.1, read on the forward strand.
ATGTCCTCCACGGCCACGCCGGCGGCCTCCAGTGCCATCATGAGAGCGCTATGTTTGGCGGCCGGCGTCAAGCCCCGCAAGTGTTCGCTCTCTAACATATCCGCCATCTTCAGGATGTCCCACGCGGCGGTGGACGTCGCAGCTTTAAAAGCGGATTTCCGATAAAGTTCACCGAAGGATAACAGCTTCGTTGCAACGCCATTCCCGGACGGATCCATTCGAATCCGTTCACTGGTGGGGGGCGCCGGCAGCGCGGCGGGCGTGACATTCAACTCTTCGGCCGGGCTGGCATAACGCACGCCGGCGGAAGCTTGCAACATCTTTTTGAACATCTGCTTCCTCCAAATTACTAAGTGGAGGTTCCCATAATAACACGATCCTCTCAGGTTAACTGCAGACATTTCTTGCCAAGCGCGGCCATTTACTTGAGAGTGTTCCCGTAGAGCTAGCACTACTCATCGGTAGGAATACTGCGCATGGCTGTCCGAGACGTAGTGGTGCGACTGCTGGAGTGGCGCGCCCGATGGTTCAGCGATCCCGCGGACCGGCTGCAGTTCCTGCGGCGCAATTTGCACAAACGCCCCTCCCGCCGGCCGGGTCTGCGGCGGGCCTTGGAGCATCTGCCGGTGCTGGCCATCACTTTGGGCCTGGTTTTGGCGGTGGGATTGTTACTTACGTCCGGACGGCGCGCGTTAGGGATCACCGCGACCGCCGATTTCCGGCCTCTCGCGGCGAATCAGAAGCCCGAGGCCCCGTTTCCCGCAGCGACGGTTCCGAGAGTCTGGCTGGTGCAAAGCAATCCGCAGTTCGACCTCTATAGTAACGGCCTGCGGGTAGAGAACCAGTATGCGACTTCCGGGCGCCCGCGCCGCTATCTGGTCCTGGCGCGGCGAGACACGGCAATCGGCGAATGGCGCACCGAGCCGGCCGGCATCGTCTTCCATACGACGGAAAGCCATATGGCGCCCTTCGAGGAAGACCAGAACCAAACGCTGCGCCAGGCCGGCGAAGGTCTGTTGGAATTTGTGCAGCGCCAGCGGGCCTATCACTTCGTGATCGACCGCTTTGGCCGTGTGTTCCGCATCGTGCGCGAAAGCGACTGCGCCAATCACGCCGGCAATTCCGTGTGGGCGGACCCGTCCTGGATCTATGTCTATCTCAATCGCAGCTTCCTGGGTGTGGCCTTCGAAGCCCAAAGCAATCCGCCGGCGGATGTTGCCCCGGTGAATGCAGCGCAGATCCACGCCGCCCGCATTCTCACGGAGATGCTGCGGTCGCGCTACGGTATCCCCGCCGCCAATTGCGTGACGCACGCGCAGGTGTCGGTGAATCCCGGGAACTGGCGCGCCGGTTATCACACTGACTGGGCGGCGAATCTGCCTTTCCGCGAACTGGGATTGAGCGACAACTACGGCGAGCCGCCGGCCAGCGTGCTGCTGTTTGGCTTTCAAAGCGAATCCCTGCTCGCCCAAGCCGGCGGCCTCGGAGTCACTCCGGGCGTGGACGCAGCCGAAGCGCAGATTCACGCCGAGGCGGCCGCGCGAGGGCTCACGCCGGACCTCTATCGCGAACGGCTGCAGAGAAGATACCGAGATGCAATCCGGGCGCTCGCAGAAAAGGGCGCTCCCGAGGAGTACAACGAATGAACACCGATACGCAAGCCACTTCCGCCATCGGGCTGGACGTTGGAACCAGCCGGATCGTCGCCGCCCGGCGACAGGACAAGGACGTCCAGTTCCAGACGCAACTGAACGCTTTTGTCACGATCCCTTTTTCGAAACTCACCCAGAGCGTGCTGAAGAAGGAGCGCATTCCGCACCTGGTGCAGGACTCCGAAATCACGGTGTACGGCGACGAATCCGAGCGCTTCGCCAACCTGTTCCACAAGGAGACGCGCCGGCCGATGCTGCGCGGCGTTCTCAATCCCGAGGAGGCCGACAGCCTGGGGCTGGTCCAGCGCATCGTGACCCTGCTCACCGGTGAGGAACAGGCGCAAGGCCAGAAAGTTTGTTTCAGCGTTCCCGCCGCCCCTCTGGGCGCCGACGTCGAGGTCAACCAGCACGAGACCGAACTCAAGAACATGCTGGGCAAGCTGGGCTATGAAGCCCGCGGCATTTCCGAGGGGCTCGCCGTCATTTACGGCGAAATGGAGAACTCCAATTACACCGGAATCGGCATCAGCTGCGGCGGAGGGTTGTGCAACGTCTGCCTGGCGTATCTTTCGGTTCCGGTATTCAGCTTCAGCCTTCCCAAGGGAGGCGACTTCATTGACTCGAGCGTGGCGAACCTGCGCGGCGAGCCGGCCACGCGCATCCGCAGCATCAAAGAGGAGTCGTTCCACTTCAACGGGCATTTCGCCAACAAGATTCACCAGGCGCTGGCCACCTATTACGAGGACATGATCCAGGCGCTGGTGGCATCGCTGAAGGACCAGTTCGCCAGCGTGCAAAACATGCCCAAGCTGAACCGGCCCATCCCGCTGGTGCTGAGCGGCGGCAGTGTGATGGCGTCCGGCTTCCGCGACCGTTTCGAGAAGACGCTGCGCGAAACCGAGTTGCCGGTGGCCATCTCGGAAGTGCGCCTGGCTCCGAGTCCCATGCACTCGACGGCCCGCGGTGCGCTGGTGGCCGCGCTCAGTGAGTTGTAGTTTAACCAACCAACCGTCCGTCTGGTAGATAACCCAGATGCAACGCCCGGGGCATCGAGGAAATAATGGAAGTTGCGGCCTAACTATCTGTTTTTCCTTTGTGCTCTTGCGTTGCATGGCCAGGTTAGCGTCCTTACTTATCACAACGACCTGGCTCGAACCGGGCAAAACCTGAACGAAACCCAGCTGACGCCGGCGAACGTGAGTTCCGGTCAGTTCGGGCCACTTTTCAGTTATCCAGTGGACGGCCAAGTGTATGCGCAGCCTTTGTACTTGCCCGGAGTCAGCATTCCAGGCAAGGGGGTTCATAACGTCGTGTTCGTCGCGACCGAGCACGACAGCGTCTACGCGTTCGATGCCGACAGCCAGGCTGCGCCACTTTGGCAGGTCAGCTTTCTGAATCCCGGCGCGGGCGTCACGGCCGCCTCATCCGCCGATTTGCAATGCAATTCCATCCAACCCGAGGTTGGAATCACGGCAACCCCTGTGATCGACGCCTCAAGCGGCACCCTCTATGTCGTCGCAATGACCGAGGAAGGCGAGGACGGGCCAACGGAGCAATACGTACAGCGTTTGCACGCGCTGGACGTAACCACTGGCAGCGAACGGCCGGGCAGTCCGGTTGCGATTCAAGCTTCGCTGCCGGGAACGGGCGACGGCAACACCGTGGTTCGGTTCCAGCCGGGCTTGACGAAGGAACGTGCGGGTTTGCTGCTTTCGGATGGCGTGGTCTATACGTCCTGGTCGTCGCAATGTGATTCCGGGAATTATCACGGCTGGGTAATCGGCTACGACGCTAAGACCTTGCGGCAAACCTCGGCTTGGGCTGTCACGCCGAACTGGGAGGCCGGCGCCATCTGGCAAAGCGGCGCGGCGCCCGCGGCCGACGCCGATGGTAACATCTACGTCGTGTCGGGCAATGGCACCTTCGATGGCGACAACGGCGGCTTGGACCTGGCGGAGAGCGTGATCAAACTCTCCACGGCGCAGGGCCTGTCGGTCGCGGATTACTTCGCGCCTTTCAATGCCACCGCGCTCAGCGAGGAAGACCTCGATCTCGGTTCGAGTGGCGCCGTGCTGTTGCCCGCCGGGTCGGGAAGCCCGGCTCATCCGCGGCTCCTGGTGAACGGCACCAAATACGGCGGAATTTTCGTTTTGGACGCGGACAACCTGGGCCATTTTCAGTCAGCCGGTAACAGTCAGATTGTTCAATCGCTGCCTTCGGCGGTGGGTCCCGTGTTCGGTGTCCCGGCCTACTGGAACGGCAATTTGTACTTTGCCGGAGCCGGCGACAACTTGAAGGCTTTCTCCGTGACAAACGGGCTGCTGTCTTCCCAGCCGGTGTCAGAAAGCGTGGCGCCGATCGAAGCGCCGGGCGCCGTGCCGAGCGTGTCCGCAAACGGCTCGACCAACGGAATTGTGTGGATCACTGACCGTTCCGGGCAGTTGCACGCGTTTGACGCCCTGGACCTGAGCCATGAGCTGTACCACGCCGGCATCACCGCCTTCGTGAAGTTTTCCACGCCAGCCATTGCCGACGGCAAGGTCTTCGTAGGGACGGCGAACAGCCTGATGATATTCGGCCTCAAGACTTCGGCGGCTGTTACCAGTGTCGTGAACGCCGGAGGCTTCCAACCTGGACCGATGGCGCCGGGATCGATCATTTCGGTGTTCGGTTCCCATTTGGCGCCGGCGGCGGCGGGCGCTCCCGGAGCGCCTTGGCCCATCGAGTTGGGAGGATCCTCCGTCACCGTGAACGGCATTCCAGCGCCGCTCTCTTTCGTTAGCCCAGCTCAGATCAATGCACAGATTCCATTTGAAATTCCGCCGGGAAACGCCAGTCTCACGGTTTCCGTGGGAGGCATTCCGCTCGCGCCGTCGCCGTTGATGATACAGCCGGCTGCGCCCGGCGTTTTTTTATCCGGGCCGGGGCGCGCGCTGGCGCTGAATCAGGATGGCACGATCAACGGCCCGGAGCAGCCCGCACCCGCCGGTACGGAGCTGACTGCGTTTCTCACCGGACAAGGCGCGCTCACTCAAACCATTCCGTCCGGCGCCGCAGCTCTGGCCGATCCGCCGATCGAGCCCGTGTCCGCCATTTCGGCGAGCCTGGGGGGTCAGCCGGTGGATGTGCTTTCAGCTCGAATGGCTCCCGGAATGGTGGGAGTGCTGCTGATCGAAATCCGGGTTCCCGCGCTCGCGCCCGGCGATTATGCCTTTCAAGCCGGGGTGGGTAACGCAGTGAGCAACCCCGGGCTGATCACCGTAGGCGGCAATTAAACATGGCCGGGCGCATCATTACTCTCACCACGGACTTCGGGACCTCAGATCATTTCGTCGGCGTCATGAAAGGCGTGATCCTGGGCATCTCGCCCACGGCGCGGATCGTCGACATCAGCCATGAAGTGCAGCCCTTCGAAGTGCCCGACGGCGCATTCACCATCGCGCAGGCATACAAATATTTTCCCAAGAACACCATTCACGTCATCGTGGTAGACCCGGGCGTGGGGTCCACGCGGCGGCCGCTGCTGGCGGAGGCGGGAGGGCAGTATTTCGTGGCGCCCGATAACGGCGTGTTGTCGATGGTCCTGGCCCGGGAAACTGCGCAGGTGCGGCACATCACGAACGAGCGGTATTTCCTGAAGCCGGTCAGCAGGACATTTCATGGGCGCGATGTTTTTTCACCCGTCGCCGCGCACTTGGCCGTTGGCGTTGCGCCGGCGCAGTTCGGCCGGCGCGTCACGGATCCGCTGCGGCTGACGTTCTTCGCGCCCGCGCACACCGGCAAGCATACCTGGACCGGCTCCATCCTGAAGATAGACCGCTTCGGAAACTTGATCACGAACTTCCACGTCGACGATTTTTCGCAGGTGCGAGTCCGGCCGTTCGAAATGATCGTGGGGTTGAAGACGATTTCACGCCTGGCTCTCACCTTCACCGATTGCGCGCCCGGCGAACTCTTCGCCGTCGTGGGAAGCTCCGGCTATCTCGAAGTGGCCTCGAACCAGGGGTCGGCGGCCAAGGCGCTGGGCTGTGGCGCAGGATCGCCGGTCGAGCTGACTATTTACTAGCTCCCCAATTGCGCTATACTCTAGTGGACCACTTCACCTCAAGGTGCATACGCCGTGAAGAATCCAGTCATCACCCTCTGACGCCTGCTCCCAGCGGGCATTGATCAGCGACGCGGGCCTGCATCTCTGCACCCGCCAAGCAACCAGGGTTCCAGCATCTCCAGGAGATTCCGTTTATGAGCGAAACTGGCACCGCAACTGTCCAAAGCCGCGCCCCGGGCCTGTGGTCTTCGCTGCGCGAAGCGGTGATGGGCACCAGCCAGGACTTCACCGAAGGAAGCATCAGCCGCGCGATCATTCTGCTGGCCGTGCCGATGGTGCTGGAAATGTGCATGGAGTCGCTGTTCGGCGTGGTGGACGTGTTCTGGGTGGCGCATTTGGGCGCGGACGCCATCACCACGGTGGGCCTGACCGAAACCGGTTTGACCATGCTGTTCGTGATCGCGCTGGGGCTCAGCATGGGCGCGACGGCGCTGGTGGCCCGGCGCATGGGCGAGAAGGACGAAGCCGCGGCCGGAGTGGTCGCGGTGCAGGCCATCGTGGTGGGACTGGTGATCGCCACCGTCACCGCGATCTTTGGCTATTTCTGGGCGCCGAACCTGTTGCGCGTGATGGGCGCTTCGGAAAGCGTGGTGAAGCTCGGCACCGGCTACACGCGCATGATCCTGGGCGGCAGCGCCACCATTTTTCTGCTGTTCCTGATCAACGCCGTGTTTCGCGGCGCCGGCGACGCGGCCATTGCGATGCGAGTGCTGTGGCTGGCGAACATCGTGAACATTTGCCTGAACCCGTGTTTGATTTTCGGAATCGGGCCGTTCCCGAAGCTCGGCGTTACGGGCTCGGCCGTGGGCACCACCATCGGACGCGGCATCGGCGTGTTGTTCCAGGTGTGGGTGCTGACCTCGGGCCGCGGGCGCATCGCGGTGCGTCTGGCGCAGCTGCGTCTGGATTTCGGCGTGATGTTCCGGATGATCAAGCTGTCGCTCAGCGCCATTTTTCAGTACATGGTGCAGATGGCGAGCTGGATCGGTGTGGTGCGCATCATGGCCAGCTTCGGCAGCGACGCGGTGGCCGCCAATACCCTGGCCATCAAGATCATCGTGTTCGCGATCCTGCCTTCCTGGGGCATGAGCAACGCCGCGGCCACGCTGGTAGGTCAGAATCTGGGCGCGCGAAAACCGGAGCGCGCCGAAACGTCGGTGTGGCGCACCGGCTTCTACAACATGCTGTTCCTCGGCGGCGTGGGCCTGATCTTCATTGCGTTCGCCGAAAGGCTGATTGGGCTGTTCACGACCGACCCGGCGGTGGTTCCGCTCGCCGTGAGCGGCCTCCGGTTGCTGAGCTACGGCTACGTTTCGTACGCCTACGGCATGGTAGTGACGGCATCGTTCAACGGCGCCGGCGACACCGCGACTCCGACCGTGCTGAATCTGGTGTCATTCTGGCTATGCCAGATTCCGCTGGCGTGGGTACTGGCGTTTCATACCAGCCTGGGCCCGCGCGGCGTCTTCGTTTCGGTGGTCGTGTCCGATACGGTGCTCGCGGTGTTGAGCATCCTGTTGTTCCGGCGCGGGAAATGGAAGAAGACGATGGTCTGAGCCGCGACCGTAAGGGAGCGTTCCAGCAGCTCACTTACTGACGTCGCGGTGTGTCTCTTTCACTTTGAAGCCAGAGCGCGCCAGGCGCTTGCGAATATCGCTCGCGATCATCACCGAACGGTGATGCCCGCCCGTGCAACCGAACGCGATGGTCAGATAGCTTTTGCCTTCGCGGATGTAGTGCGGGATGAGGTAAATCAACAGGTCGGAGATGCGGTCGATGAACTCCACCGTCTGCGGGAACGAACGGATGTAGCGCGCCACGCTGGGATGCCGGCCGGTGAGCTTCTTGAACTGCGGGATGTAATTCGGGTTCGGCAGGAAACGCACGTCGAAAACCAGGTCGCTATCGGGCGGCACGCCGTGCCGGTATCCGAAGCTGGTGATGTCGATGCGGATATTGGATTCTTCGCGCCCGCCGCCGAACTTATCTTCGATGACGCCGCGCAGTTCATGCACGTTGAACTTGGAAGTGTTGATAATATGATCCGCCGCTTTGCGGATCGGCGCCAGGCGCTCGCGTTCCGTCTCCAGGCTCTTGCGTACGGAGGATTCCGTGCCCAGCGGATGCGGCCGGCGCGTTTCGCTGAAGCGGCGCGCCAGCGTGGCGTCATCGGCTTCGAGAAACACCAGCGTAGCGGGAACACGGCGGCGCAGCTTCTGAAACAGCGCGGGAAACTCGGCCAGCTTCTGCCCCTCGCGAATGTCGATGACCAATGCCGCGCGGCGCACGTGCGAAGAATCCTTGGCCAGCTCGGCGAATTTGGGAATCAGCCCAATGGGCAGGTTGTCGACCGCGTAATAGCCGAGGTCTTCGAAAGCTTTGAGCGCGGTGGCCTTCCCGGAGCCGCTGAGGCCCGTGATGATGATGAGTTCCGCGCCCTTGCGATCCGCGCGATTCGCGACTCGTTTGGCCACTAGCTTTCGATCAGATCGAAATGGCCATCGGCGCGGCGCATCAGCACCGTGACACGGTCCGTCTGCGCATCGCGATAGACCAGGTAGTCCTGCGACTCTTCCAACTCGAGCATCGCTTCTTCCAGCGTCATCGGCTTGCTGCTGCCGTCGCTGTGGTTGACGCGAAAGACTTTCTTGCGGGCGGCGTTCTTGGCGGCGGGCGCGGCGCTGGGAGCCGGCCAGGCGCTCTTGGCATTCTTCGGGGGTGCGGCCGCAACAACGCCGGCTCCCTGCTCCGCCTCGGCTTCCTTGTCCTTGGACCGTTTGGTGTCGCGCCACTTGTTGCGCAGCTTCAACAGTTGCTTTTCCAGCTTATCGGCGGCGTCGTTGGCGGCGACCACCGGGTCGGCGCCGGAACCGATTCCGACGATCGCGTGGTCCCACGCATTCACCGTGATCTCCACCTTATGCAAGAACCGCTCCTGGGTCAGGATCACGTGCATTTCCTTCTCCCCACGGCGTTCCAACATCTTGGAAAGCTTCTGCAGCTTCGCCTCCAGCCGGGCCCGCTGCTTGGGGGGCAACGCTTCGTACTTGCCTGTGTAACTGATGTTCATGGGAGTAACCTTCGCAAGAAAGGAGGACCTTTCAGTTGCGAATCCGCCGCTGGTGCGTGGAAGGAATCTTCATGTCCTCCCGGTACTTGGCAACGGTTCGCCGGGTCACATCGATCCCTTCGTCCTTCAATCGCGCGGTGATCTGCTCGTCGGTCAGCGGACGCTGAGGATCCTCTTCCTCGATCATCTTCTTCACTCTCCGCTTCAGGATCAACAGCGGCGTGGCGCTGCCGGCTGTACCCTGCACGGCTTCGGAGAAGAAATAGCGCAGCTCGAAGACGCCCTGCGGCGTGTCGGCATATTTGCCCGCCACGGCGCGGCTCACCGTGGACGGGTGAACGCCGATCTCTTCGGCCACTTCCTTGATCATCATGGGCTTCAGCTGATCCAGGCCATGCTCCAGGAATTCCAGCTGGCGCCGCACGATCGACTGGCACACCTTCATGATGGTCTGCTTGCGCTGTTCGATATTCTTGATCAGCTGAATGGCGGCCGCGTAACGGTCCTTCACGTAGTTGCGGATCTCCTTGCTGGGTTCCTGGTCGCGGTCCAGCATTTTGCGGTATTGCGCGTTCAGGCGCAACTGCGGAAGATCGTCGTCATTCAACTGGATGATGTATTCGTCGCCTTCCTTGAACACATAGACGTCGGGCTCTACCTGGCGGGCGCCCGGGCCGGAATAGCGCTGGCCGGGATAGGGATCCAGGTGACGAATTACGTCCACCGCCGTCTGGATATGCTCCAGAGGGCGGCCCAACTGCTTGGCAATTTCCTTGAATTGCCGGGTTTCGAGCAACTTCAGATGGTTCGAGACAATCTGCCAGGCCACGCCGCCGCGGCCGTTGCGGCTTTCGAGCTGCAACAGCAGGCACTCACGCACATCTTTGGCGCCTACACCGGCGGGATCGAGCGACTGCACGACCTTGAGCGCGTCCGCCACTTCCTGCGGCGTATGCTCGCCCGATTCGGCGATCTCTTCCAGCGTCGCGGTCAGATAGCCGTTCTCGTCCAGGTTGCCGATGATGTTCGTGGCGGCATCGCGTACGCCTTCCGGCATCACCAGCACCGCAAGCTGCGAATGCAGATGATCGGCCAGAGTAACAGGCGAAGAAAGGAACGTTTCAAAGGAGGGCTTTTCTACCGCTTCCGAAGCCGGGCTCTTGTAACCCGGGTCGAGATAGTCATCGAAAAAAGACCCGAAGTCGATTTCGTCGAATGGATCTTTTTCGGTTTTTTGTTCCGGAACCTCGGGCTCCGAAGCGGGAGCGGCGGACGCGGTATCCACCGTAGTAGCCGGATTGCTGTCGTAGTCAAACTCGGCTGGGCCGGGAGGGTCGGCAGCCTCCGGAACGCCCTCGGCGATCTCCGGAACGCTCTCCGCAGCCCCGTTCACGGTTTCCAGAATCGTCTGGTCGGAGGGCTCCGAGGTACGCTCGGCCTCGAGAATCGCCTGCATTTCCTCGGGCGTGAGCTCTTCGACGCCGTCGACCGCCTCTTCCAGAACCGGATTGGCGGCGATCTCCTGCGTGATCATGTCCTTCAGCTCCAAACGGTTCAGCTGAAGGACCGTCACCATCTGGACGAGTCCCGGCGTGAGGATCTGCTTCTGAGAGACTTTCAGTTGCAGCCTGGGCGACAGCATCGACATCCATAGCCATCATATCACCGGGCCCTTTGCAAGTATCCAGCCATTTTGAAGACACGCCCGTCGCGGAAGAAGAATGCAAATGGATACAACAACATACGCTGGCGGTCTTAGAATTTTACTCACTTCTTACAAGCCCGCAACCATTGCCCGGTGGCCAGCAGTTGTTAATGAAACCATGCGGTTCTTCCTCTGGTTCGCTGCCCTCATTCCGGCTTTGCCAATGGTCGCGCAGGACCTTTCGCCCCAGGCGTCTTACCTCGCTGGTTCGCGCTCCGCAATATTATTGGAGGCGGGCGGAAAACGCTATCTGGTGGACGTCGCCGCCGGGACGGTTCGTCCGGAGGCGGCCACAGAGCCGTCCGCTGCCGGGCTTTTTGCCGAGGATTGCTCGATCTGCCACGGCGCCGACGGCAGAGGCGTTCGCACCGCGGGCACGCCCGACTTCACGGAGCGGTCCTTTCAAGACAGCCTGAGCGATGCGCAGATTACCGACGCAATTCACCACGGCAAGGCCAACCGGATGCCGGCATGGGACGGGCGGTTGAGCGGTGCGCAAATCGCGGAACTCACGGCTTACGTCCGATCGTTCGCGGGATCGTCGAGCAGCGTGAGCGCCGTGGCAACCGCGAGCGCGAAGCCTGGCGTTTACAAGCCGGGTGACGACGTTCTGTTCACGCTGCCCACCGGCCGCCCGGTAGACGAGCACGGCGTCTACGTCAATTTTTCGCATCGCTTTGCCTATGACACGGCGTTCACTGGGCCGGCGCGCGGCGCCGAGCTGTTCGGCCTGGATAATTTCGCGCTTTCCTCGTTCGGCGTGCGCTACGGCGTCACGGACAAGCTTTCGATGGATGTCTGGCGTTCGCCGTCCTTCATTGGCCGGCCGATTCAGCTCCAGGCGGCTTACAATCTGCTGGACGAAAACCACGGCGCGCCGCTGAATTTCGCCGTGCGGGCTTCGCTCGAAGGCCAGGACAATTTCCGCAAGAACTACACCGAGGACCTTGAATTGATTGTGTCGCGCAGCCTGACCTCGCGCGCGCAGATCTATTTTGTGCCGGCGGCTTCATTCAACGACCGGCGTTTGGTCCAGGCCACCGGCCTGCTCTCCAATGACATTCCCGATCTGCCGGGGATCAACGCGTTTTCGCTCGGTATCGGCCTGGCGGTCGACATCCGGCCGACCGTGGCGCTGGTAGCCGAGGTGATTCCGACGCTCGCCAATGCCAGTGAATTGGGCATTCATCGGCCGCCGTTCTCCTTCGGGATTCAGAAGAAGATTTACCGGCACGCGTTCACGTTTGGCTTCACGACCAGCCCGGGAACGACGGTGTCCGAGCGCGCCGGCACGCGCGCGACTTTCCTGAATGAACCGGATGCGGACACGCCCGCGGGGTTGTTCATCGGTTTCGACCTGACGCGGCAGATCCACTAGCGCTGGCGGAAAATCGCCTTCAAGAACGCCCGCCGCGCCGATCCCGTCTTGGCCGGCGGATTGGACGAATGATGAGTTACTCGATGAGCCGCCAGCCGGTCGCGCGCGCTTTTGAGCCGCGCCTCTGCCGAGAATTTTCTTGCCCATTGCGCTTCGCCTTCGTAGGTGGGCGCGTTGGCGGGCAGCGCTCCATCGGCAGCCGCGAGCGCCGCAGCCGCGTCGGCCTCTTCCCGGCCCAGGCGTTCGCACTCCGGGCAATCCATGCAACCAGCGTAGCAAGAAACGCGCGCGCTTCCAGCCAACTGCTGCTATACTAATGGCTTAACGCTCCCTGTGGCGAGGATTTTCGTGTGTTCATAAGCGTCAAGGAGCTGGAATTAAAGAAGGTCCGTTTTGACGTCGCCTTCCCTCCCGGTGAAATCGGATTCTCAGACGGCGGGTTAAGCCAAACGGCCCCGCTCGAAGCGGTCGGCTCCGCGGAGCTGCTGCCGCACACTCTGGGCGAGATTCGGATCCGGGGCCATTTGAAGGTCGGGATGCAGTCGGAGTGCGACCGATGCCTGGAGCCGGCGAACTTTGCCCTTGATTCCAGCTTTGATCTGTTTTACCGGCCGGCAGTGAGAACCGGCTACGAAGAGGAAGTCGAGATCGACGAAGGGGAAGCCGAGATCGCCTTTTACGAAGGCGACGGCATTCTCCTGGAAGATGTTTTGCGGGAATACGTCTTATTGGCGATGCCCATGCAGCGGCTGTGCCGCGCGGATTGCCTGGGGATGTGTCCCGCCTGCGGCCAGAATCGCAACTTGGTAAACTGCGGATGCGAAGTAAAGCCCGCGGACGACCGCTGGTCAGCGCTGAAGAACGTACAAGTTAAAGGAACTTAGATGCCCAATCCCAAACGACGACACTCCAAGCGGCGCACTTCCAACCGCCGGGCGCACGACTCGCTGACGGCCGCCGGACGCGCGGAGTGCCCCAATTGCCACGAGCCGAAACTCCCGCACCGGGCCTGCCCGCACTGCGGCCGCTATAAGGGCCGCGAAGTGATTGAGGTCGCAGAAGAATAGCACGCTGGAACAAGTCATTCCATGGTGACCATCGCGGTTGACGCAATGGGAGGCGATCACGCCCCGAAGGCGGAAGTCGAAGGCTCCGTTCGCGCCGCCAAGTCGCTCGGCGTGCGCGTGATCCTGGTCGGCAAGCAAGACGTTCTCCGCAAGGAACTGGCGCAGCACGAAGGCTTCCGGGACTTGCCGATCGAAGTACGCCACGCCAGCGAAGTCGTCACCATGGAAGACAGCATTAAGGCGGTCCGCCAGAAGCGGGATAGCTCCGTGCGCGTCGCCGCTCGGCTGGTGCGCGATGGCGTAGTCGACGGCTTCGTCTCGGCCGGCAATACCGGCGCCGTGATGGCCACGGCCAAGTTCGTGCAAACCATGCTTCCCGGTGTGGACCGCCCGGCGCTGGCTTCGGCTTTCCCTACGCTCAAAGGCACGCCTGTGGTGGTGGTGGATGTCGGCGCCAATGTCGACTGCACGCCCAACATGCTCGCTCAGTTCGCCGTCATGGGCGACCTCTATTCGCGGGTCATCTTCCGCACCGCGCGGCCGCGCGTGGGGCTGCTGTCCATCGGCGAAGAGGAGCACAAGGGAAACGATCTGACCCGCTCCGCGACGCCGCTGCTCAAGGCGCTGCCGATCCACTTCATCGGCAACGTGGAAGGGCGCGACATCTACGCCGGCGACACGGACGTGATCGTTTGCGACGGCTTCATCGGTAACGTAGCATTAAAAGTGAGCGAGGGCCTGGTGGATATGATCTACCAGATGCTCCGGGAGTCGCTGGAAGCCACGATCACGCGCAAGATTGGTTACGTGCTGGCGCGCACGGCTTTCCAGGACTTCAAGAAGCGTGTGGATTATTCCGAGTACGGCGGCGCGCCGCTGCTCGGCGTCAAAGGGGTTTGCATCATTTGCCACGGACGCTCCAACGCCAATGCGATCAAGAACGCGATTCGCGTGGCCGCGGAGTTCGCCGAAGGCAGAGTCAACGAACGGATCGAAGCGGAGTTGCGGGACGGGCGTTTCCCCGCTGCCACGGCCGCGAATGCGGACTAAGCGTATGATTCGGCGACTCGCGGTTGGCTTGCTCGCGCTGGCGGCTGCGGCAAGTGTGGCCTGCGCGGCCGAAGATCCGGTGCAGTGGACGCTGCAGTTCGACGCGAAATCCGCCGCGCCCGGATCGCACGTGTTGGCGCGATTGACCGGAACCATCGCGCCGGGTTGGCACGTTTACTCCATGACCACGCCGCCGGGTGGGCCGAATCCCACGACTGCCGGTCTCGCGGACAATCCCGCGGTCGCCGGGTTTAAAATCTATCAGGCCAAGCCCGAGCGCGAGCTCGACCCCAATTTCAACATCGACACCGAGACCTTCGCGGGCCAGATGGTTTTGCTGTTCGATGTCGAGCTGAAAAAAGACGCACCGGCCGGGCCGGCCGAAGTTACCGCGCAATTCCGCTATCAGTGCTGCAACGATAAGATCTGCCTGCCGCCCAAGCGGAAATCGGCAGCGGCGACGATCAATATTGATCCCGCCGCGCCGGCCCGCGCGCTCTCGATTCCAGCGGGCTTCACGGAAGTGAAGACTCCGCCGCCGGCAGCGGCTCCGGTTACAACCTCCGCGGCGCCCGCGGCCCCGGTGACAGCGCCGGCTGACTCGTCGGGCTTCGGCTTCTTTCTGTTGACCGCTTTCGGCGCAGGCCTGGCCGCCATCTTCACACCCTGCGTCTTCCCGATGATCCCGTTCACGGTCTCGTACTTCGTGAACCGCCAATCGGGCAATAAGCGCGAGGGCGTGAGCCACGCAGTGCTTTTCTGTCTTGGCATCATCATTCTCTTCACAGGACTGGGCGTGGCGATCAAGGCCATCGCCGGACCTTTCGGCGTGGTGCAACTTGGCAACAGCCCCTGGGTGAACGCGTTTATCGCCCTGGTGTTCATCGTGTTCGGCCTCAGCCTGCTGGGCGCGTACGAGCTGGCGCTGCCGTCAGGCTTGCTCACGAAACTCAATCAGGCTTCCGAAGGCGGCGGATATCTGGGCACGCTGCTCATGGGCCTGACGTTCACGCTTACTTCGTTCGCCTGCATCGGACCGATCGTAGGCCCTCTGCTCGTGGCCTCCGTGCAAACCAGCGGCCTCCAGCCCGTCTTCGGCATGGCGTCGTTCGCCACGGGCTTGGCTCTTCCGTTCTTCGTGCTCGCGCTGTTCCCATCTTTCCTGCAAAAAATGCCCAAGAGCGGCGGCTGGTTGATGCGCGTGAAAGTGGTGCTGGGCTTTGTGGTGCTGGCGATCTCCGTGAAGTACCTCAGCTCTGCCGACCAGGTGCTGCAAACCGATCTGATCTCGCGGGAAATGTTTCTGGCATCCTGGGTGGTGCTCTTCGCCTTGCCCGGCCTCTATCTGCTCGGCTTCCTGCGGCTGGAAGGCGTTAAAGCCGACGATCCCCTGGGCGTCGGCCGCATGCTGGTAGCCGCGCTGTTTCTGATGTTCTCCATCAGCCTGCTGCCGGGATTGTTCGGCGCATCGCTGGGCAACATCGAAGCCTTCATCCCCGTCCAGGCCAAGAATGTCGCCTTCGGCGGAGGCGGCGGAAGCGCGGCGCCGGTGTGGATGAAGGATCAGTACAAAGAAGCGCTCGCCAAGGCGCGCGCCGAAAACAAGCTGGTGTTCATCAACTTTACCGGCTACGCCTGCACGAACTGCCACTGGATGAAGGCCAACATGTTCCCGCGCCCCGAAATCGCGGGGCTGCTGAAGGACTTCGTCCTGGTGGATCTCTACACCGACGGTACGGACGCTGTTTCCGAGCAGAATCAGCAGCTGGAAGAAAGCAAGTTCGCGACCGTCGCCATTCCCTATTACGCCATCCTCGATCCTGATGAGCATGTCATCGCCACCTTCCCCGGGTTGACGCGTAACGTCGCGGAGTTCTCGGGCTTTTTGAAAACGCGGCCCGGCGCTAAAGTCGCGGCCAATCTCTAATGAAAATACTCCTCAGCTTTCTCGCAGCTTCGGCTGTGCTGTCCGCCCAAGAACCCATTCGCGGATTCCCGGAGAATCAGTGGGCATCCGAACATGCACTGGAACAGAAAGCGCAGGCGCTTCCGGATTCCGGGCGCATCAAGACTTACCTGGAGCGCATCGCCGGCACGCCGCATCACGCCGGATCCCCGGCTTCGGCGGCGGTGGCCGAATACATTCTCGGATTGTTGAAAGAGTTCGGCCTCAACGCGCATATCGAGAATTTCGAAGCGCTGATTCCCTACCCCACCGCGCGAACGCTGGAGATGACCGCGCCGGTCAAATTTCAGGCGTCGCTCAAGGAACCCGCGATCGCTGACGATCGCTACAGCTCCAATCCCACGCAGTTGCCCACCTTCAATGCCTACTCGGGCTCGGGCGATGTGACCGCGCAGCTGGTGTACGTCAATTACGGCGTGCCCGACGATTACGAGTATCTGGCCAAGCACGGTATCGATGTGAAAGGCAAGATCGTCATCGCGCGCTACGGCAAGAGCTGGCGCGGAACCAAGCCCAAGGTGGCCTATGAACACGGCGCGGTCGGCTGCCTGATTTATTCCGACCCGCGCGACGACGGCTACTTCCAAGGCGATGTCTTTCCGAAAGGCCCCATGCGCCCGCCGGACGGCGTGCAGCGCGGCAGCGTGATGGACATGCCGCTATACCCCGGCGATCCGCTGTCGCCCGGCTGGGCGTCCGAGCCCGGCTCGAAACGGCTCACGCTCGCCGAGTCGAAGGTGCTCATGAAGATTCCGGTGATGCCGATCTCCTATGCCGACGCCACGCCGCTGCTCCAGAACCTGGGCGGGCCGGTGGCGCCCGAGTCCTGGCGCGGCGCGCTCGGCTTCACCTATCACATTGGGCCCGGCCCCGCCACGGCGCACTTCAAGCTGGATTTCGACAACTCCACGCGCCCGCTGCACGACGTCATTGCCGTCATCCCCGGCAGCACCTATCCGGATGAATGGGTGATCTACGGGAATCATCATGACGGCTGGGTGAACGGCGCGCACGATCCCACCAGCGGTTCGTCGTCGCTGCTCGAAACCGCGCGCACGCTGGCCCAGCTGCGCAAGCAGGGCTGGCAGCCCAAGCGCACCATCGTTCTGGCCTTCTGGGATGGCGAGGAGTTCGGCCTGCTCGGCTCCACGGAGTGGGCCGAGAAACATCAGGACGAGCTTTCCCGCAAAGCGGTCGTTTATATCAATTCGGATTCCAACTCCCAGGGGAAGCTGAACGCCAGCGGATCGCATACGCTGGAGACTTTCATGCGCGAGGTGATGCGCGACATCAACGATCCGGTAAGCGGCAAGAGCCTGCTGGAGGCGAGCCTTGTCCGGCGAGAAGGCGATCCGCCGCGGCCTAAGGACGAGCCGCCTGGTTTCCATCTGGCGGCCTTGGGAGCCGGTTCCGATTATGGAGCTTTCATCGATCATTTGGGAATCGCCAGCCTGAACCTGGGTTTCAGCAGCCCCAATCAAAACGGCGTGTACCACTCCATCTATGACGATCCGGTTTGGTTCGAACGCTTCGGCGATCCCGGTTTCGTTTACGGCCGCGCGCTCTCGGAGGTGACCAGCACCGTGTTGTTGCGGCTGGCCGACGCGCCCCTGCTGCCTTTCGAGTTTGAGACTTTTGCGGCTACCGTGCGCCGCTACGCCCAAGAGATCCAGAAAGAGGCCGGTGAAAGGGTGGACCTCGCGCCCATACTGGCCCAGCTGGACAAGACCGACGCCGACGCCAAGGAGTATGAAGCGGCGGAGAAGGCGGCCCTCACGCGAGACAAGGCGTCGCAGCTCGCCGGCGCCAACCAGGCGCTATATCAGAGCGAACGCGCGCTGGTCCTTCCCCAAGGCCTGCCGGGCCGCGATTGGTACCGGCATGCGATCTACGCGCCCGGCATGTACACCGGCTACGGCGTCAAGACGCTGCCTGGCGTGCGCGAGGCCGTGGAGAGCAAGCGCTGGGACGAGGCGAAGCGCGAGTCCCAGGATGTCGTGGAGGTGTTGCAGCACATGAACCGCGACATCGAGACCGCGACACGGCTGCTCGGCCGCTAGGTCCTGCGGCGGGATTTCGCCAGGAACAACTCGGCCGCCAGGTCTTCCTGCTCCTTGTTGCCGGCCGCACGCCACTCGGCGAGCGCGGTGGTGCGCAGCCGGTCCAGCAATTCGAACTGGCGGCGCGCTTCGATCACGCGCTGGCGCTGCTTGGCGGCCTGAGCTTCGCACTGCCGCACGTGGTTGTCCAGATCGCGGACGCGCTTTTGGATGTGCCGGCGGTAGCCGTCCAGATAATGGAGCTCGGATGCTTCGAGGAAAGCCTGCGCCAGCACCTGCTCGGCCGACTTCCGTCCCTCCGCTTCCGCCCGGCGCCGGGCCGCTTCCAATTGCGTTTTCGACGCGAGCAGTTGCCGCAGCTTCAGCTCCTCCAGGCCGGCCTGTTCCGCGCGCCAGCGCCGCACGCGTTCGAGCGGAAATTCGAAGCGTTTCATTCGGTCATTTTTGCCAGCTCGCGCATCTGCGCCACGGTCTGATCGAAGGCGCTATGTTCCCGCGCGTCCTGCTTCAGAAAGTCCATAAGGCGCGGGCGCAGCTTAAGCGCGGCGTCCAGCTTGGGATTGGCGCCGCTGACGTACGCGCCCAGATTGATGAGGTCTTCCGAGCGCTCGTGCGTGGCCATGGCCTCGCGAATCTGGATGGCCGCTTCTTTCTGCTCCGCGCTGCAAAGCCGCGGCGCGAGCCGGCTCACCGATTGCAGCACGTCGATGGCAGGATAGTGGCCCGCGGCGCCGAGCTGGCGTGACAGCACGATGTGGCCGTCCAGGATGGCGCGCACCGCGTCGCAGATCGGTTCGTTGAAATCGTCGCCTTCCACCAGCACCGTGAAGAAGCCGGTGATGGACCCTTTCCGGAAGCGTCCGGATCTTTCAAAGATCTTCGGCAGCAGATTGAAGACCGACGGGGTGTAGCCTTTCTGGCTGGGCGGTTCGCCGGCCGCCAGGCCGATTTCGCGCTGCGCCATGGCCAGGCGCGTTACCGAGTCCATCACCAGCAGCACGTCCTTGCCCTGATCGCGGAAATATTCCGCCACAGCCAGCGCTACAAACGCCGCGCGGATGCGCAGAGGCGCCGGGCGGTCCGAAGTGGCCACCACCAGAACCGACCGCGCCAGACCGTCGGGGCCCAGCTCGTGTTCGATGAAGTCGCGGACTTCGCGGTTGCGCTCGCCGACGAGCGCCACCACGCTGACGTCGGCCGAGCTGTAGTGCGCCATCGCGCCGAGCAGAGTGCTCTTGCCCACGCCGCTGCCGCCAAAGATGCCGATTCTCTGGCCTTTACCGCAGGTTAACAGGCTGTCGATGGCGCGGATCCCCGTCACCAACGGCTCGCCAATCGGTTCGCGGTCCAGCGGGCCGGGCGCCGCCGCATAGAGCTGATACGGGTGGCGGGCTCCGATGGGTCCGAGGCCATCCAGCGGTTTGCCGAAGCCGTCGATCACCCGGCCCAGCAGCTCCGGCCCGGCTTCCATGCGGGCGTCTTCCTGGCGGGCCGTCATCAAGTCCCCCAGGTGTAGCCCGTCGGTCTCCTCCAAGGGCATCGAAAGCACGTGCCCGTCGCGGAACCCGATCACCTGCGTGCGGATGATCCGGCCATCGCGCGTCTGGATTTCGCAGAAGTCGCCGATCCCGGCCGCCGGCCCGCTGGACTCCACCAGCAGGCCGACCAGCTCCGTGACTGTCCCGGTCCAGCGGCAGGTTTCGATCCGGGCCAGCTTTTCGTAGTAAGGCGCAAGTTTCACTAAGTCCTCCGTACCAGGTCGGCGAAGCCCCGCTCGATCTCCGAGAGCTGGGTCTCCACGGAAGCGTCCAGCAGGCCGCGCGTGGAGTCCAGGATCACGGCGCCGCGCGCGAGGCCGGGGTCGGCGATCACCTCCACCCGCCTGGGCAATCCCATCTCTTCGAAGAATCTCTGCACCTGGGGCGCATCGTCGCGGCTCACCCGGACGCGATGCACTTCCCGCGTCTCGATCTTTTCGAGCGCCGCCTTCACCAGGCCGAGCAGCGCGTCGGGCGCGACGGTCAACTCGCGGTGCAAAATGCGGCGCGCGACAGCCAGCGCCAGGGCAACGACATCTTCCTCGGCTTCGTGGCGGAAACGCGCACGCAGACCGGTGAGTTCCTCAATGCTGCGCGCCAGGCGGCTCTGCATGGCTTCCAGCTGCGCGGATATCTGCTGGCGGCCGGCCGCCTGGCCTTGCCGGAAGCCTTCCTGCTGGGCGGCTTGGATCTTCGGGTCGGACGCGCTGGAAGCGGGCATCGCCCCCGAGACCGGATAAGATGGCGCCTGAACCGGCTGGCCGGAGCTGGGCGGCAGCCAAGGCAGGACGCCGTCGGGAATCTCGCCGCGATGCCGTTTAGACGACATATTGCTCGCCCACCGTTCCCTTCAGGCTGATGGTGCCCTCGGCCTCCAGCTGCCGGACCACGGCGATAATCTGCTGCTGCGCGGCCTCCACTTCCTTGATCTTCACCGGACCCAGCGCCTCCATGTCTTCCTTCAACATCTCCGCGCCGCGCTGCGACATCACCTGCATCAGGTGGTTCTTGAGTTGATCCGACGTGCCTTTCAGAGCCACCGTGAGGATCTTGCGGTCCACCTTGCTGAGCAGCTCCTTGATGGCCTCCGGGCTGATCAACAGCAGATCTTCGAAGACGAACATCAGGTGGCGGATGGTCTCCACCAGCTTCGGATCGTCCTGCTCGATGGCTTCCAGAATCTCCTTGCTGGTGCCGGAATCCAGGCGGTTGAACATTTCCGAAACCGCCCGGACGCCGCCGTAGGATTCCCGGTTCAGCTCGCCCAGAGCCTTCAGCTTTTGCCCGATAATGGCGGCGATTTTGGAAATGATGTCGGGCGAAATCTGGTCCAGGTGCGCCATGCGCAGCGCCACATCGGCGCGCAGAGACTGCGGCAGCGAGGTCAGCAGCGCGGCGGCCTGGGAGGCGTTCAAATGGGACAGGATCAGCGCGATGGTTTGCGGGTGCTCGTTGTGGATGAACTTGGCGAGCTGCTGCGGGTCGGCCTTCTGCAGCGTGTCGAAACTGGCCAGCTCCGAGCCGAGCGTTTTCACCAACCGGTCCATCAGGCGCATGGCGTGCTCCGGACCGAAGGCGTTCATGAGCATCTTCTTGGCGTAGTCGATGCCGCCCTTCAGCACGTACTCCCGGGCCATCGACATCTGGTAAAACTCTTCCAGTACGGTCTCGGCCTGGTCGTTGCTGATGGAGGTGATGCGCGCCACCTCCTTGCCGATGGACTGCACCTCTTCTTCGTCCAACTGGCGCAGGATCTCCCCGCTAATCTGGTCGCCCAGAATGATCATGAGGATCGCAGCCTTGCGGATCCCCGGCACGGTGGGCGCTGCGGCGGCTTCCAAATTCTGGATCATCGTCTTTCGTCGCCGCTCTCCGCCATCCAGGCGCGCAGCACATGCGCCATGCTGGCGGTGTCCTTCTTGGCCTGTTCGGCGATGTGCTTGGTGAGAACCTCCGTCTTCTTGGTGACCGGCGGCAGTTTCAGGGCGTTCAGGGCCTCCAGCTCCTGCTTTTGCCGGAGCGCGGTCTGCTCAGCCAGCTGGTTTTCGATCTGCTTCTGCAGGTTTTCGGGCGAGCCACCGGGAATCTGCTGCGGCCCTTCGATCTCAGCGCGCGGGCCGCGCGGGCCGCGCACCAGCCGGATTACCGCAAAGAGCAGGGCGGCGAACACCGCCAAGCCGACGCCCACGCCGGCCACGAAGAACTTGCTCTTGAGCAACTGATCCATCCACGCCGGTTGCGAAACCGGCGGCGCCGTCTTGGGAGCATCGGTCATCGCCGGCGGGTTCAAGGTGGACTCGAACGGCAGTGTCTCCACCACCAGCTGGTCGCCGCGCTCCGGCGTGAATCCGATGACGCCCGCCACCAGGTCATGAATGGTTTTCAGCTTTTCCGATGGCGGCGGGGAGACGATCCTCCGCGCCTTGGCCCCGCTGCCCTCCCAGCGCACGTCGGAATCCACCAGCAGCGCCACGGACACGCGCTTGACCGCGCCTTGCGGCAGGCGGACATGGCGCTCGGTGTGGCTGGATTGGTAGCTGATGTTCTCGCTGCGGCGCGTCACGGCGTTGCCGCCGGTCGTGGGCCGCGAGGTGGGACGCGGGAGATTCGACGCCGTGCCCGGCACACCCGAGGCAATCGCGCCGCCGCTGATGTCTTCGGTCTTCTGCGAGCTTACCATCACGGACTTGCCCGGGTCGTAGGTCTCTTCGTTCTGCTCGGCGCTGGTCAGGTCGCAGTCCACCGAGGCGGTGGCCCGGAACTTGTCCGCGCCCAGCAGCGGGTCCAGGGTGTTGTTGATCTTCACCAGCAGATCGTGCTCGATCTTCTGCTTGTAGTCGAGCGCGGCTTCGGAAGGCTCCGGATCGTCGGGCGACGAGGGTCTGCGGGCGCGATTCAACAGGTTCCCCCGCATGTCCACCACCGAAACCGCCTCCGGCGCCAGACCTTCCACCGCGCTCGCGGTGAGCTGGCAGATGGCGGCGACGTTTTGCGCCGACAGCTGCGCGCCCGGCCGTAGCTTTACCAGCACGCTCGCCTTGGCAGGCTCGCGCGAATCCAGAAAGATGGAGTCCTTGGGAAACGTGATGTGCACCCGGGCCTGTTCCACCTCGGCCAGGGCCATCACCGAACGTTCCAGTTCGCCCTCCAGAGCGCGATGATAATTCACCTGTTCGCTGAAATCGCTCGCGCCGAAGTTGCTCTTGTCGAACAGCTCATAGCCGATCCGGCCGCTTTTAGGCACCCCCGCCGCGGCGAGTTGCAGCCGCAGCTCCGCGACCCGCGCGGACGGAACCAGCACGACCGTTCCATTGTCCGACAGCCGGAAATCCGATCCGCTCTCCCGCACTTTCGCCAGCACCGCGGCCGCATCCTCCGCCGACAACTCGCTGTAGAGCGGCCGGAAGTCCCGCTCCCGGTTCCAGTGCGAAAACACGGTCAAACCGCCAATCACCCCCGCCGCCGCCAGCACGAGCGACAGGATCTGCTTCCAGCTCAGTGTCTCCAGCAGCCGCTTCAACTGATCCATCGGAATCCTTGCTCGCAGCGCTTACATCTGCATGCGCATCACTTCCTGGTAGGCCGAGATGACCTTATTTCTCATCTGCAGGAACAGGTCGAAGGCCATTTGAGTTTCCTGGGTGGCCAGAGCCACTTTGTGGACTTCCTCGTCTTCGCCGGACAAAAACTTGTCAATGCTGGCCTGCGAGTTCTGCTGAAACTGCTCGACGCGCCCCATGGCTTCCGAAAGAACGTTCTGAAAGCCGCCGCCCTGGGGTTTGTCCAACGGCTGCAACGGCGGAAGTGCGCTGGGCGCGTGAATCGGTGTGATCGGCACGGGCATGGCCTATTTCATGAGATTGATGGAGTTCAGAATCATGTCCTTAATGGCTGTCATGGCCGCGACATTGCCTTCGTAGCCCCGTTGAGCGCTCAGCAGATCCACCATCTCCTCGGCCGGATTCAAACGCGGAAAAGCCACATAACCGTCCTGGTCGGCGTCCGGGTGGCCGGGCATATAGCGCTTCTCCGGTTCGCTCGAGTCTTCCACCACGTCGGCGACTTCCACGCCTTCGACGTCCGGGGACATCTCGGTCTGAAAGATCGCGCCAAACGGTGATGTCTGGGGCGCGCTGGTGAAGACGGCATCCTTTCGCCGGTACGGCCCTCCCTCCGGAGTGCGCGTGGTCTCGGCGTTAGCCATGTTCTCGACCAGCAGTTCGGCCCGGGTGCGCTCGGCCGACATGCCGGAGGCGCTCACCGACAGGACGGAAAACAGGCTCATCCGGATTGACCCTCCTTGATGGCCGACTCAATGAGCTTCAACTGTGTCTTCATCAGGTTGGAAGCGACATTGAACCGCAGAGAGTTTTCCGACAGCAACCGCGCTTCCCGGTCCAGGCTGACATTGTTGCCATCGTTATTCACCACCAAACCCGGCGTTTCCACCACGTTCGGCGTGCCGCCTTCAACCAGGCTCATATATTCGAACTGGAAGTCGATATCTTTGCTCTTATAGCCAGGCGTGTCCACGTTGGCGATGTTCGAGGCGACCAGCTTCTGGCGCGTACTCAATAAATCCATGTAGCGCGCAAGTTCGTTGGTAATAGGGTCGACCACGCCAGCACGATATGCAACAGGAAAGCCAAATTGTGCTAAGTGTTATTCTTCAAGGAGTTGCAAGCGCTTGGGGAGACAGAATCCTGCCTTATGGCGGGGAACTGTCATTCCAAAACGGGTCTCCATTTCCATATCGGACCGTGCACATTCCCGCGACGGTTGCCTCATTGCGGGTAGACTAAAACCTTCGGGGTAGGAAGCACTAGGTGCTTTGCGTACGCCGCTCTAAGAGTTACCTGAAATTGATTACGTACCAGTACCCTTGTAGAATCGGAAGTCAGATGGCCGATACACTATATATGAACGTAAGCACTACGACGTTAGAAGACCAAGGACTCGGTTCGGATGAGGCGGAGGCGAAAAAAGGGATGATTCGTGTTCTCATCGCCGATGACCACCCCATTGTCCGGGATGGCCTCAGAAAGCTCCTCAGCCTGGAGGAAGATTTTCAAATTGTGGGCGAAGCCTCGGACGGCTGCGAGGTGCTGGACAAGGTCCAGGAGCTCGATCCGGACGTGCTGCTGCTGGATCTGCGCATGCCGAACCTGGACGGGCTTTCGGCTCTCCAGGCGCTGCAGCAGACCAACAAGCACACCCGCGTCATCGTGCTGACGGCTTCTGAGGATAAGAATGAGTTCGTGCAAGCCATGAAGCTGGGCTGTTCCGGCATCGTGCTGAAGCAGACCGCTCCGGAACTCATCGTCAAAAGCATTCGCAAGGTGCATGGGGGCGAAATCTGGCTGGACTCGCACACCACCGCCGCGGTCATGCGCCAGTTCGCCGCGCCCGGCGAGACCGGCAGCTCCGGCTCTGGAAAGAGCCGCGAGCGGTCGCCCTTGAGCCAGCGCGAGCGCGAGATCGTGCAGCTGGTCGCCCAGGGCTATAAGAACAAGGAAATGGCCGAGAAGATGTTCATCAGCGAGCAGACCGTCAAGAACCACTTGCACAACATCTTCGACAAGCTAGGCGTTTCGGACCGTTTGGAATTGGCCCTCTACGCCATTCATAAAGGTCTGCACCTCAGCCCCGAACGTTAGTTTCTCACCGGCGGGCTGGCTGCCTGGCCAGCCCGCTCTCTCCTCTTAGCAGCACCTACCGCAATCGCCTCAGTGTTCTCCCTGACGCGTTTAGTACTTTCCGCCCATTGCCTCGAGTGCCCATCAGAACTAAGTTTTGTGGTACGGAGCAGTGCCCCAATGCCACTAAAGCTCGTACTTCCGTTGCTTGGTCTGGTCGTTTCCCTGCCGGCCCAAATACCCCAAATGTCCCGAACCCCTCAAATGCGCACCGTCCAGCCGGATAGCGGCAAGATCGGTTCCGTGCTGCAGGTCCACGGGGTGTATCTGGGTAAAGCGCTGGTCGACGAAGTCTATCTGACCGACCATACTTTCGACATGAAAGTGAAGGTGCTGGAACAGGCCGACGACTCCATCGAGTTCCGGATTCCACCCTCGGTGAAGCCAGGCCGACTTCAGCTTCTGGTGAAGACCACCGGTAAGGAGCCGCTGCTGATCGAGCAGCCGGTCTACATCACGGTGGAAGAACCCAAGGACCCAGACGCCGCGGCCACCGCCTCGAAGTGAAGGCGGGCCGGTGTCACTGCTGTTGTTGCTGCTGTTGCTGAGCGGCAGAGTCGGGATCGGCAGCCTCGCCGTCGAGTGAGCTGGACCAGTCCTCGGCGGCAGCCTCGGTCTCCAAAGGCGGCGGCACATCCGACGGCGCTACGCGCACGGCCACCAGCAACTGGCTTTCCGCTGAACCCTTAAACACGCCTTTAGTGGGAGGCACGTCGGCGTAGTCGCGGCCGACGGCGGTGCGGATGTGCCGCTCGCCGGCGAGCACGTTGTTGGTGGGATCGAAGCCGACCCAGCCGAGCGTGGGCAGCAGCACCTCAACCCAGGCGTGCGTGGCGCCCTCGGCCGAGCGCGTCTTGTCCCCGGCCCGGTGAAACAGATAGCCCGAAACATAGCGGCAGGGAATCCCAATGCGCCGCGCCAGGGCGAGCATGATGTGCGCGAAATCCTGGCAGACACCCTGGCGAGTACGCAGGGCGTCGTCAATGGGCGAATCCACCCGCGTGCTCTTCGGGACATACGCAATCCGGCCGTACAGCGCGGAGCTCAGCTGCTGAACCAACTCCAGAGGATCGCGAGCGCGGGCCTGCTCCCGCGATTCGACGCCCAGCTCGCGCGCGAATTCTTCCAGCAGCTCGCTCGACTGGCCGAACTGGCTGGGAAGGAGCATCTCGATATAGTCGCCGGCGGCGATGGCAGCCTCCAGAGCATCCCAGGCGCCGCTACCGAGCGATTCCGGCAGCGCGGGGCCGGGCTGCACATCCACCAGCGCCTCGGCCACCAGCGTGAGCTGGCGATGGTGGCCCGGAACGTCGAAGTGATGGACCGTATTGCCCAGATAATCGCGATAGGAGTAAACCCGCCGGCGCGGGTGAACGGCAAGCTGGAAGCTCAGGCAGCGCTGCGAACCTTCCGAGCGCGGCTGCATGCGCGCCTCCATGATGCTTTCGCAGACCGGCCCGCTGTAGCGGAACTTGGTGAGATGGCGAATCGAGTAATACATCAGGCTTCGATGGCCGCCTCGATCGGATAGGCAATGTACACCTCGTAAATGGCCGAATGGATGCGCGCGCACTGCTTCTGGATGTCGGCGAAGAACTCAGCCAGTCCGGTTACGATTTCTTCCAGCGGAGTAAAGATCAGGCCGGCGCGAAATCTTCCCGCCATTTTCGCCACGCGCGCCGATCGCTTGCTGGAAGCCACTTCGTTGATGGCGTCCAACGACCGCTGGACGCTATCGGCGGCGAAGCGCACCGAGTGGGGGAACTCGGCGTTGAGCAGCAGGAACTCGGCCACGCGCTCCGGCCGGAGATCGGCCGTGTAGACCTTGCAGTAGGCCTCGAACGCCGTGCAGCTGCGCAGCAGGCCGATCCATTCCATGTGCACGACCGAATCCATGGCCTCGCCGAGCGACTCGCGGAATTCCCGGAAATACAGATCCAACAGGCGCGCTGTCGCCGCGGCGCGCTCAATAAAGCGGCCCACCTGAATGAACTGCCAGCCCTCGCCGTGATTCATCGTGGAATCGGTCACCCCCTGGAACAGGTGGGAGCTTTCCAGAATGGTGCTCACGAAATCCAGCGGCTGGCGCGTCCAGAAACCGGCCGATTCGATGCGCTTCACTTCATGGAACAGGCGGTTCAAGTGCTCCCACATTTCCGAGCTGATTTGTTCGCGCACCTGGCGCGCGTTTTCACGCGCCGAAGCGATGCCGCCGGTGATGTTGCGCAGCGCGTAGGCTTGGGCGCGGGTGAACGGATCGCTGTTCTCGGTGACGCCGCCCGGGTGCCCGAGCGAAGCGAGCACGCGCAGCCAGCGGCGGTCCGAAGAGCGCGGGTCCTGCTCCAGCATGAGATTGAGCTGCACGCCCAGCACGCGCGCGCAATGCTCGGCGCGCTCCAGGTAGCGGCTCATCCAGTAGAGGTTGTCGGCGACTCTTGAAAGCATATCGAAGAATGCAGAATTCAGAAGTCAGAATTCAGAATGCCTCCGTTCGCGTCCGATTCC
>DATJNO010000140.1:0-13400 GCA_035508055.1 Bryobacteraceae bacterium
ATCCGCCGGCTGCGACTAGCCCGCACGGCTGGTGCTGTATAATACCGCCGAGACGAACCGCAGTGCGAAGAATGGCGATCCGGGCGGCGGCGTGGTTCATCCCCGTGACACTTTGCGGCCAGTGGCTGACGGTTCGCACGCCGGGGATTCCGCGAACTCCGGGTGGAAAAGCGAACCTGACCGCGCCGGCGCCTCGAATGCCGGATGGGAAGCCGGATTTGTCGGGACTGTGGCGGCCGGCCTTTAACCCCTATTATCTGGACGTGATCCAAAGCCTGAGGGAGGAGCAGATTTTCAAGCCCGCGGCGGAGGCCGTGTTCAAAGCGCACCTCGCGGAGTTTCACCGGAGCGACCCCATTACGCACTGCCTCCCGGGAGGCCCGATCGAAATCCTCGGAGGCGGGGGCATCGGCATGTACCGGATGGTTCAGTCGCAAGCCATGCTGAGCCTGCTTTACGAACGCGGCAACGTTTACCGGCAGATCTTTCTGGATGGGCGTGAGCTACCCCAGGATCCAAATCCAACTTGGATGGGCTACTCGGTGGGCCACTGGGAAGGAGACACGCTGGTGGTAGAGAGCGCCGGATTCAACGACCGGACCTGGCTGGACCGAATGGGCCACCCGCATTCGGAGGACTTGCGCGTCACCGAGCGGTTCCGGCGCGTCGATTTTGGCCACATGCAGCTGCAGGTGACCTATGACGATCCCAAGACGTTAGTGAGGCCATTGAGCATCTCCATCGCAGTGAACTATGCGCCGGATACCGACATGCTGGAATCGGTCTGCGAAAACGAACGGGATACCCAGCACCTGGTGGGCGGCGCGGAGAACGGCGTAAAGATCGACCCAGCCGTTCTCGCCAGGTACGCCGGCACCTATATTGTTCGTGGATCGTTGCCAGTGATCGCCGGTTTTTTCGGTAAGGTGGAAACGCTCTCTGTCGTGGATGGCCAATTGTGGATGAACGCGATTCCGCTCATTCCGCGATCCGAGACCAAGTTCGATTCGGCAGCCGCCCCAATCGAATTCTTCACGGACGCGCACGGCGCAGTGACGCATTTCATCCTTCGAGCCAACGAAGGCGAAGGCTGGTACGACCGCAAGCCCTGAGAAACGCGCTACCTACGGCTGCGGTTTTTGCGCGCGGCAAACCGGCTCGAATCAGAAATGCCGTGCCATCGGGCAAATTGTAACGCGGCGGCCTTGGCGAGTTTCGTTGCGTCGATCCTTTGAGCAGACTGGCTTCGTTCTGCTCACGGCCGCTGGATCAGCTCAATGCGGTTACCCACCGGATCGATCACGATGCCGATGACGATGCCGGTTTTTCCGAACGAAAATGGCTCGCGCTCGATCGTGCCGCCGGCCGCCTTGACGGCGGCGACGGCCGCGTTCATGTCCTTCACCTTAAAAATCACGTGCGGGATCGGGTCCTTCAGATCGTCGGAATCGCGATGAAAAAGGATCATCTGCGGATTGGGGTTGGTCTTGGCGGCTTCCACGGTGGCGCCAAAGTTGACGAAAACTTCCGTGCCGCCTGGATTCTGGATCCGATTGACCTCCTGCATGCCGAACGCCGCCTTGTAAAACTTCGCCAGCGCGATGGTGTCTTTCGCCGCAACGCGCACCGAGTCCAGAGAGATCTGGGCATGCGCGGCGCCAGCGGACAGAAGCGCCGCGAAGATGGCGAGCGCAGTTTTCTGAAGTGTGAACATTCAAGCCTCCTTGGCAAATCTCATTTATAGTAAATCGCGCCAGCCGGCGCTGTCTTCCTCGACGCGGACTACTTCGGTGCACTCGATGGCGGAACGATGCCTTTCAAGCGCAGGTAGACGCACATGTAACCGTACATTTCGTTGGAGTGCCGGACCATGTTGTTCAGAGTCGCGAGCTTGGTCCGCGTGGGTTCGGGAGGGAAAGGCCCGCCGAAATGCGAGTCGATCTTCTCCATTGCGGCCGCATCGGAGAGCGAATCGAAGGCCGAGTTGCAGGCGGCGGAAGATTGCTTCAGCAAGGCGATCAGCTCGGGCTTCGAAGCCGCTCGCGGACGGGGGAAGCGCGTCTTGTGTCCCATGACGCCCTGGCAAACGAAGAGATTGGCGCCGGCGATATGCGCCAGCCGCTGCGCGAAGGTTTCGATCTCGGGCGCCGGCTGGAAGCTATAGTCTTGGGCAGGCATCTTTTGCGCCATCTTGAGGAGGTTGTCGCGCACCACGGTCCACGGGAACTTGGCCTCCGAAACCAGCGCATTGGACGCCTGCGCGAGAAGCGAACCGCAGCCGAGGAGCGCCACGAAGAGATACCGTCTCATGGTTTGCATCCTATCAGTCTTCCGGCTTGGTTATCCGGCCGCCTCGGCGGCTGGCGCAATGCGCTTATACTAATGCAGACAGATTGGGAAACTGCAATGCCTTTTGCTCTTCGGTTCGCCGCGCTGCTGTTGTTCGTCGCTTTCTCGACCGCTCGAGCCCAGGCGCCGCCTATCGGGATTCCGGCAGCTCCGTTGGGCGCCGGTCCGTTTGTGTTCGACACGGCGGAGCAGCACAAGATTCGCGTTGTCGTCGTCACCAAAGGCCTGGTGCACCCCTGGAGCCTGGCATTCCTGCCGGATGGCAGCCTGCTGATCGCCGAGCGTCCGGGCCGGATTCGCGCGATACGCAATGGCGTGCTCGATCCGAAGCCCGTCAGCGGGGTGCCTGAGCCGATGACGAAGGGAAACGGCGGGCTCATGGATATCGCGCTGCATCCCAAATTCGCCGAGAATCATTGGGTCTACTTCACCTACGACAAGCCCGTCGACAACGGCAAGGGCGCTCCCACTGTGGCTCGCGGAAGACTTGAAAACGGCTCTCTCACGGAGGTGCGCGACATTCTAGTGACCGACGCCTATGAGGGCACGGGGGGCTTGAGCGCGCGCATCGCCTTTGGGCGGGATGGAATGCTTTATATGGCCACCGGGGGCAATGTGGGATGGGTCGCGCAAGAGCCAGGCAGCCTGAGGGGCAAGATTCTGCGCATCCGCGACGATGGCACCGTTCCGCCGGACAATCCCTTCGTGGGCCGCACGGGCTACCGGTCCGAGATCTACACGCTGGGACACCGTAATTCATTGGGCCTGATCGTGCATCCGGTGACGGGCGTCTTGTGGAATAACGAGAATGGCCCGAACGGCGGTGATGAGATCAATGTCGTCCTGCCGGGACGCAATTACGGCTGGCCGGTGGTGAGCTTCGGGCGCGATTACTCCGGCCCGCGCATCTCGGAAAATCCGACGCGGGAGGGCATGGAGCCGCCGATCGTCGTGTGGATCCCCTCGATCGCCGTCGCGGGCATGACGGTGTACACGGGCGACCGTTTTCCGGCCTGGAAGGGCAACGTATTTGTGGGTTCAATGCGGACCGGCGAGATCCCCGGCACCGGTCACCTGGAGCGCATCGTTTTCAATGCCAGAACGGAGGAACTGCGCCGCGAATCGATGCTGGGCGAGTTGAGGCAGCGGATTCGTGAAGTGCGCCAGGGTCCCGACGGCTACCTTTACCTGCTGACGGACGAGCAGGATGGCGCGCTCCTGCGCATCGAACCGGCGCCGTAGGGCGAAGCACCACTGTAACTTGCGGGACCAGCAATTGCTGGAGCATCCCGGCCTACGGCCGGCGCTGGTTGGACCAGGACGCCCGCCAGGGGATGAATGGTAGGATAGAAAAAGTTCAGACCAAGGGCCGGTTGCGGCGGAAATCCGCCGAGTCCTTCTTTTATCGGGCTCTTCTTGACATTGCGGACCGGATTATTTTACTGTGAACATTCGACTTGGCCCCGCTGACGGGCCTCCACGCGCACCTATGGCAGAGAAAAAATTGCTGCTGGATTCGACACTGGACAGTGTGGAGGTGGCGGAAACGGCAGTCCTCACGGCGGCTCAAGAGATCGGTTTTGGCGAAGACGACCTGCATCAGCTGGGGATGGCCGTGCGGGAAAGCATGGTGAACGCGGTCGTCCATGGCAACCGCTACAATGCGCGCAAGAAGGTCCGGGTTTCGGTTACCAAGGACACCGACCGCCTGACGATTGTGATCGCCGACGAAGGCGACGGCTTTGATCCGGACGCCATACCGGATCCGCTGGCCGAGGAAAATATACTCCGCCAGTCCGGACGCGGGCTGCTGCTGATCCGCGCGTTCGTGGACGAGTTCCAGGTTCTCAAGGGTGAGCCCCGGGGGACCGAGGTACGAATGGTGAAGTACCTGGCCAAGGCCAGCTAACACGTTTCCAAAGAATGCGAGGAGGGTCCAATTCGTGAGCGTTAAGATGTCGAATCGTCAAGTCGGCGATGTAACCGTGGTGGATGCCACGGGCCGAATCACTCTGGGGGAAGGCGCGACGGTCTTTCGGGACACGATCCGCGATCTGGCGGCGAAGGGCAGCAAAAAGATTCTGGTGAATCTGGGCGACGTATCCTACATCGACAGCTCGGGCATCGGTGAAATGGTGTCCAGCTTCACGACGGTGACCAACCACGGCGGCCAGCTCAAGCTGCTGGGGCTGAACAAGC
Source organism: Bryobacteraceae bacterium (assembly GCA_035508055.1). Lineage (GTDB taxonomy): Bacteria > Acidobacteriota > Terriglobia > Bryobacterales > Bryobacteraceae > Palsa-89. Next base: position 4,549 of record DATJNO010000140.1, read on the forward strand.
GCGTCAAGGACCTCCTGCAAATCACCAAGCTGTATACCGTTTTTGAGGTGTTCGACGACGAGGCGTCGGCGGTTCGCAGCTTTGCCTGAGGCCCCGGGGATGTACGGTAGACGGCGCATTGACGTGCGCTTGCGAGCCGCGTTAGGCTGAAAGTGTGCCGGTTCCCATCACACGCTATCGAGTGCCGTGCCATTACCTGTGGGCGGGCCTGGTGGCTCTGGCGCTGGGCGGCTTCTTCTTCTGGTTTGCGTTGATCTGGCCGTTGTACTGGATCGCGACCGGGCTGTTTTTGGCGAGCGCGGGAGTGGTGCTGTACGCCGCGTCGCGCCCACCGATCGAGATTTACGACAGCCATGTGAAGATTGGCGAGCAGGCGATCCCGTGGCGACACATCCGGCGGCTGGATCGCAGCATGAGTCTTCCGCTGATGGTGCGGCTGACTCTCGCCGACAAAAGGCGCATTCTGGTGGTTTATCCCGGCACCGCCGAATCGTCGGGAGGCTTGCTGCGCAGCCTGCGGCGCCATTCCCGCGAGGCTTTAATCGATGGCGTGCCGTACCGGCAGTTTTGGGGCGAGACGGCATCTTCGGCGGCGCCCCGCAAGCAGCTCGCCGCGCCGCGCCACCCACTCCTGTTGCCGGAAGACGAAGCCGAAGTGGAGCGGATGTTCCAGCGGCTGAAGTCGGTGGGGCATCTGGATCAGAAGACTTCCTCTGAAGACAAGTAATTCGCGCGTGAACCGCGCCTCGGGCCGGATCCGTTGGGTCCTGCTGGCGGTTGTAGTGGTGCTGTTCGGCGCGGTGGCTCTGTACCCGCTGTGGCTGGCCGCTCTGGGCGGGTACCTGGTGCATGCCGGGCGGCCGGTGAAAGCGGACCTGATCGTGGTACTGGCGGGCGATTTCTCGGGCAACCGCATCCTGCTGGCGGGGGACCTGGTGCGGAAGGGTTTCGCCCGGCAGGCCCTGGTGAGCGGGCCTTCCGGAGCCTATGGCCTGTACGAATCCGACCTGGCAATCCAGTTTGCGGTCCGGCACGGCGATCCGGCTTCGTATTTCATTCCCTTTCCGAACGACTCGCGCTCCACGGCGTCCGAAGCCGCGGACGTCCTGCGGGCATTGCGCGAGAGGCACGTCCACGTGGTGGACATCGTGACCAGCAACTATCACACGCGGCGCGCCGGCTCTATCTACCGCTCGCAGGCGCCGGATTTGGACATTCACATGGTTGCCGCCGCGGACCCGACGTATGCGCCGGACGGCTGGTGGAAGAATCGTGACGCACGGAAGACTTTTCTGCTGGAATGGATGAAGACCTTCGCGACGTGGTTGGGGATGTAGGGAGTGGGAAATGGGGAGTGGGGAGTTGCGTGAGAAAGGCAGCATGAGATCGGTCATCAAGTCCGCCTGGCCTTACTTGTGGCGCTACCGGCGCGCCCTGGCGTTTGGCATGGGTTCGCTGGTACTGAACGACGTCCTGAAAGGCGCGCTGCCGCTGGCGATCCGCAGCGGCGTGGACTCGCTGACGCGCGGCTTCCGGCTGGATCGCGTCTTCGCGTTCGCGGGCTTGCTGGTGCTCATTTCGATCGGTAAAGGAATTTTCCAATACTGGATGCGGGTGATTCTGATCGGAATGTCGCGCGACGTGGAGTACGATCTGCGCAACGATCTGTTCTCGCACCTGGTGGCGCTCTCTTCGGATTTTTACAACCGCTACCGCACGGGCGACATCATGGCGCGCGCCACCAACGACCTGAACGCGGTCCGGATGATGCTGGGGCCGGGCATCATGTATTTCACCGACACGCTGTTTACCGCCATTTGCCTGCTGGGAGTGATGGTCTCGGTGGATTGGCGGCTGATGTTGTGGTGCCTGCTGCCGGCTCCCCTGGTGAGCGTGGCGGTGGTGCTGTTCGGGCAGCGCATTCACGACCGGTTCGAGCTGATCCAGAAGAAATTTTCCGACATCAGCAGCCGGGTGCAGGAGAACCTCTCGGGCGTTCGCGTGGTTCGCGCTTACGCGCAGGAGAAGGCGGAGCGGCACAAATTCGAAGTGCTGAACCAGGAATACGTGGCGCAGAATATCCGTCTGGCGTGGCTCTCGGCGCTGTTCATGCCGATGCTCCAAGGGCTGATCGGAATGGGATTTCTGGTGGTGCTGTTCGCGGGCGGCTACGAATTGCTGCATCATCGCATCTCGATCGGCAGTTTTCTGATGTTCAACACCGCGATGGGCATGCTGATCTGGCCCATGATCGCGATGGGCTGGGTGGTGAACCTGATGCAGCGCGGGACGGCGTCGTGGAACCGCATCATGGAGCTGATGCGCGAGAGGCCGGGCATCACCCAGAGCGCGTCGCCGGGGGCGGTGGGCGAACTCGCCGAGTGCCGGGGCGAGCTGAAGTTTGAAGGCGTGGAGATGCGGTATCCGGCGGGTGCGGCGTTGAAACAGATCGATCTGGAGATCCCGGCCGGGGCCACGGTGGCGATCGTCGGGCACACGGGCAGCGGGAAGAGCACGCTGGTCAGCCTGATTCCGCGGCTGATCGATCCGACGCGCGGCGCCGTGTACCTGGACGGCGTGGATCTGCGGGATCTCGATCCGGAGTGGCTGCGGCGGCAGATCGGATTCGTGCCGCAGGAGACGTTCCTGTTCAGCGCGACGCTGGCTGAGAACATCGCCTGGGGGGTGGAGGAAGCCACCGCGGAACAGATTCAGCGAGCCGCGGAACTGGCGGGCCTGGGACCGGACATCGCGGACTTTCCGGCGCGCTACGAAACCATGATCGGCGAGCGCGGGCTTACGCTTTCGGGCGGACAGAAGCAGCGAGTGGCGATCGCGCGGGCCATCCTCCGCGATCCGTGCATTCTGGTCCTGGACGATGCGCTGGCGAGCGTGGACACCATCACCGAAGAGCGCATCCTCGAAGGACTGACGGGCGTGATGCGCGGCCGCACGACGATTCTTATTTCCCATCGTGTTTCCACCGTACAAAACGCCGGCCGGATTTTCGTGATCGAGCACGGCGAGGTGGCGGAACAAGGGACCCACGCCGAACTGGTGGCCAGCGGCGGTTATTACTCGGATCTGTATCAGAAGCAGCTTTTGGAAGAAGAGCTGGAGGCCATCTGAAGCGAACTTTTCCGGCTCTGGCATCGTATTCCGGAAGAGGAGTTGTGTCATGAGCAGATTACTCGTGTCCCTGCCGGCGGCCCTGGCGCTTCTAAGCTTGCCGGTGCTGGCCGACGAATGGAACAAGCGGTTCACCGTGAACGGCCCGGCCGATCTACGGATAGAGACCAATGACGGCGCGGTGAGCGTGCGGGCCTGGGACCGCCAGGAGATCGAGGCGCGAGTCACGGCGGACGGCCGGAAGATCGCGCCCGGCCAGGTGGAGGTAATCGACCACCAGATGGGAAACCACGTGGAGCTGGAGGTGCGCGTCTCGCATCACGTGTTCGTGTTCGGGTTCGGACTGCGCAGCGTGCAGGTGGAGCTCCAGGTACCGCACGACATCCAGACCGAGATTCACACCGGCGACGGCAGGGTGGTGGTGGATGGCTTGCACGGGGCTACGCGCCTGACGACTGGGGACGGCAGCATCGAGGCTGACAATCTGGATGGGACGCTGGAGGCGCGAACCGGGGACGGGAGGGTGCGCGCTCAAGGGCGTTTCGATGCGCTGGACGTACATACCGGAGACGGGAGCGTGGAAGTGGAGGCGAGCAGCGGGTCGAAGATGCAATCCGCGTGGACGGTCCGCACCGGCGATGGCCACGTCATGCTGCGTCTGCCTGCGGACTTTTCGGCTGAACTGGATGTGCGCACCGGCGACGGACACATTGAATCCGAGTTGCCGGTGACCAGCACGGGGCGGCTGGGCGGCGACCATGCCCTGCGCGGCAAGCTCAATGCCGGCGGGCCTCCGCTGATGATTCGCACCAACGACGGGTCGATCACGCTGGCGCGATTGTAAGCGTTATTCCGGCGGGATCACGCGAGCGGCAAGGCGGTCCTTGGCCAAGCGGATGCCGATCTTCGAGCCGGGCGCCGCGTCGGCCGGCTGTTTCACAATGGCACCGGCTTGGTTGGTGACGATGGCGTAGCCGCGTTCCAGAATCTTGAGCGGGCTGAGCTGGATCAACTGGGCGGTGATGGGATCCAGTCGGCCGCGGGCGCGGGTGGCTCGCAGATGAACGAGCCGCGCGATCGCGGTCTGGGCGGTTTCCAATCTGCGGCGCACTTGGGCAAAGCGCAGCCGCAGGTCCAGCCGCTGCAGGCGGGCATTGAGCTGATCGAACTGTTTGCGGCGCGCGGAAGCGGCGGCGTGCATGTGGTCACGCAGGCGGTATTCCATTTCATCCACGCGCTGCTGCAGCCGGCCGACATTGCGATGCAGGGCAGCGGAGGCGCGCTCGATGCCCTGTTCGTGCAGGCGGCGCGCGGCAGTGGCTACGCGGTAACGGGTGTGCTGGACGAGCTTGTGCTCGAAGACGGCGATCTGATCGAGCAGTTGCTCGCGCGTTCCGATCACCAACTCGGCGGCAGCGGACGGCGTGGGCGCGCGCAGATCGGCGACGAAATCCGCGATGGTGAAATCGGTTTCGTGGCCGATGGCGGAGAGGATGGGGACGCTGGAGTTGGCGATGGCCAAGGCAACCGCCTCTTCGTTGAAGGTCCACAGGTCTTCGAGCGAGCCGCCGCCACGCGCCAGGATGACGACGTCGGGCCAGCCGGAATGGCTGAAGTAGTCGATGGCGCGGCAAACGGCTTCGACCGAGCCTTCGCCCTGCACCAACGCGGGGTAAAGGCGAAGATGCAGGCCGGGGAAGCGGCGTGAGAGAACCTGGACGATGTCGCGGATGACGGCGCCAGTGGGCGAAGTGACGATGCCGATGCGCTGCGGCAGCCGCGGGAGCGGGCGTTTGCGAGCGGAATCGAAGAGGCCTTCGGCGGCCAGCTTCTTCTTGAGCTGCTCGAAAGCGAACTGCAGCGCGCCGTGGCCCTGGGGTTCGAGCGCTTCGACCAGCAGCTGATATTCGCCGCGCGCTTCGTAGACGTCGATGTGGCCGCGCGCCAGCACCGCCATGCCGTCCTGCGGCTTGAATTTCAGATAGCGCAGCGATGCGCGGAAGCACACGCACTTCAATTGCGCGTCGTGATCCTTGAGGGTGAAGTAACAGTGGCCGCTCGAGGCCATCCGGGTGCCGGAGATTTCGCCGGCCACCCAGATGTCGTCGAACTCGTCGCCCAGCAAACCACGGATGCGGGCGTTCAGCTCGGCTACAGTGAAGGTTTTTCGGACGGGTCCCCAGGCGAGCGCGAGCTGTTCCATCTCAAGAACATCGTACCGTGCCGGGCGGCTGCTACTCGCTGGTTTGGCGAAGCACTTCCAGGAAGGATGCGCCCAGGCCGCGAAGCTTTTGCTCCAGCCGCGCGGTGCAATCGCAGTTTTCGCAGGCCCAGCACTCGGCGCCGTTCCAGTCGCGGCATTGGCGCCGGTCATGCGCATCCTGGATGCGGGTCAGATCGAAGTATTGCTCCCAGTAGGGTCGCTCTTCCTGGAGCGGCGACGGGCAATAGCAAACCTCGACCCAGCGGGCCGTCCGGTCGTCGCAGAGCCGGGCCTCGCTCATGTTGCGCAGGTATTCGCCTTCGGCCACGGAGCCTTTGCCGAGGGTTTGGTTTTCGATGGCTTTGAGGAGAGCTTGCTCGCAGCCGGGCTTGACGCGGGCGCGGACCAAGTATCGCATGCCGTCTTTATTCTCGCTCGGGAACAGCGCGGGGGGAAAGCGGCAGAGCGGCCCTATAATGGAGATGCGCCGTGCCCGGGTGGCGAAATCGGCAGACGCAAGGGACTTAAAATCCTTTTTCCAGCAACGTCTAGGTTAATAACGGCAATTGTTTCAATAGGTTGTTGACTATTTTCGAGAATAGTGCTATCTTCCACATAGCTTGCACACTTTCGCCCCTTCGAGGGCGTCTGGAGGGCCAATCGCTCGTGGCAGAAACCCACACGATCCTGGGCGGCAAGGTTCACGTCTACAAACGCCCGAACAGCAGCTACTGGCAGTGCGCCACTTACCTCGCATCCAAAAATCGCCGAACCAGCACCAAAGAAGAAAGCCTCTCTAAGGCCAAGGAGATCGCCGAGGACTGGTATCTGCAACTTCGCGGCAAGCTCCGCGCCGGCGAAATCAAAACTGAAAAGACCTTTCGCGAAGCCTCGGAACAGTACCTCCGGGAGTACGACGTTATCACCCAGGGCGAGCGCAACAAGATCTATGTTGAAGGCCAGCACCGGCGCTCGCAAATACACCTAGTGCCGTTCTTCGGTCACATGGGCCTGTCGGAAATCACCGCTGGCACGGTACAGGAATACCGGATTCAACGCCTCGAAGAGACGATGAAGAAGCGCGGAAAGCCGCCCGCCCGCAATACGATGCACCAGGAGATCGTCACGCTGCGGCAGACGCTCAAGACAGCGATCCGCCACGGATGGCTCGACCGGCTGCCCGATCTCTCCGAACCATACCGTGCCTCTGCAAAGATTTCGCACCGCGCCTGGTTCTCCGCCGAAGAATACAAACAGCTCTATGAAGCGACCAGAAAACGGGCGAAAACGCCCTTAAACGCCCGCTACAGATGGGAGTCGGAGCAGCTTCACGATTATGTGCTTTTCATGGCCAACACCGGACTACGCCCGGATGAAGCGAACCGCCTTCAGTTTCGCGACGTGACCATCGTCGAGGACGACGCCAGCAAGGAAACAATTCTTGAGATCGAGGTGCGCGGCAAGCGAGGCGTCGGCTACTGCAAAAGCACGACCGGTGCCGTCAGACCGTTCGAAAGGCTCACGGAAAGAAACGCCGCGAAGTCGAAAGAGGAAGGGAGGGAGCCGCACCCGACCGACCCGATCTTCCCGAAAACCCACCGCGAGCTTTTCAACACGATTCTGGAAGAGGAGAATCTCAAGACCGACCGCGAAGGCCTGCCGCGCACGGCCTACAGCCTGCGCCACACCTACATCTGCCTGCGTCTCATGGAAGGAGCCGACATTTACCAGATCGCAAAGAACTGCCGCACCAGCGTAGAGATGATCGAAAAATATTACGCGTCGCACATCAAGACGAGCCTGGACGCAGCCGCGATCAACGTTCGCAAAAAGAAGCCGTCGAGAAAAACGGCGACCTCAAAGGAGCATGATCCGCAGAGTTAGCGGCTATACTGAAGAGGATCAAGCGGGCGTGGCGAAATCGGCAGACGCATCGGACTTAATCCAAAACTTGAGTGCGCGCCGGGAAACCGGCGATGCAGAACTGCTCAAATTCGGGGAAACCTATAAAACGGCAATCCCGAGCCAAGCCCGGACGGAAGACATGTTCCGACGGGAAGGTGTAGAGACTAGACGGGCAGCACCTAAAGCGAAGGCCACGGTGAAGGGATAGTCCAGACCACAAACGCCACGTGGCGGCGGCGAAAGCCGTGGTTGGTAAGAAAATCCGTTGGACCGCAAGGTCCGTGAGGGTTCAAGTCCCTCCGCCCGCACCATCCTTATCTGTTTCTCGCGCCGGGAAACAGCGGGCCAGATGGTCCCGCCCCGGCGCTTGGGATGGAACCATCCCTTATCACTTTACCGGCAGGGCATACCTGCCATCCTGAACTGTTTTGTTTTAGGCCGTCGGTGACGGCGCCTTTTCAAAGAATGAGGATCAAGCTGTGGCCGCTTCCAGCGTCCGTACTCGCGAAGGCTCTTCAGAGTTCGTCGCGATCGGACTTAAACCAGTCCAAATTCCCAAACGTGGTAGCGCTAACGGAAATCGAAGCCGTTCCGCTTCATTGCAACAGGGTGCAGCCTGGATAAGTTATTGATTCAAAACGGATGGCCAATGTACTTTTGTGCACCTGATTGCACCCTGTATCCCTGGGGAACTTGCCCTGGACTTGCCCTCGGCTTGCCCTGTATCCACCCGCACTCCATCCGCGCGCACACCACGCCCGGCTCGTTGCGCTAGGGCGGGCGGAATGACGCTAACGCAGCCCACCGTTGCGAGGGCTATCATATCGTGTATATGGCCGAGGCGTCGGAGAGCAGGTGTCCCCATTGTAACGACCTCCTGGTTCCCGGCAAGATGTACTGCCCCAACTGCGGGCTAGCGCTACTCCCGTCTGACCAGAAGACCGCAATTGATGCGTATATCGCGGCCAAAGTCGCGCAGGAAGTTGCCCTCAAAACCCAAGACGAATCGTCAGTTGTGCGTAGCATTGCGAATGATGCCGAGGACGAGATCTGGAAGCGCTTGAAGCGCTACGCATGGCTTGGTGCCCTAGCCCTCTTCTTACTTGGTCTATATGGTTTTAATTCGATCCGGGACGCCAAGCAGAAGATCGTCGATGAGGCCAGAAGCAGGGTTGAGCCCGTTGTGAAGGACGTTGAACAACGCGCACAGGCCGGACAGGCTAAGCTCGCTGATGTAGAAAAGAGGCTACCGAAGCTTACGGAGTCCCTGAATAAAACATCTGAGTTGGCCGATCAACAACGCAAACGAATAGAGGGGCAGGGAGCCGAAGTCACCGCCAAGCTTAACAAATTTACTGCCGCCACGACGCGAGCGGAACAACTCAGCGCGAGCTTCGAGGCCAAGGTCGCGGATGCGCAGAGGCGGCTCGCCGAACTGACGAAGCGTTACGACACTCAGTTGAATCAGATTTCTCGCGCGGTGACCCACACGGCAGTTTCGGAAGCGTTTCCGAACTTAGACCAGGAGCCCTTCATCGCAATCGGGAACGATCGATTTGACCGAATCGTGAAAAAGCCTGACGAGAAATGGGTTAACATCTATATAACGCAGCCC
>DATJNO010000141.1:0-5114 GCA_035508055.1 Bryobacteraceae bacterium
AGCGTTTGACCCTTCTTGATCGAGGCCTGAATGCGGTCGCGAATGATGGTCACCATCTCCTGGTAAAACACCAGGTCAGCCTGATCGCACAGCCTCCCGTGACCCGGAATGATGTAGGTGCCGCCTTCCTGTTTGGACGCCGGGATCGTGATGTCGATCAAATGGTTCAGCCCGGCGATGATCCCATTGATGCTGCCACCGCGTTGCAGATCGATAATGGGATATCGCTCTGGCGTGAAAATGTCTCCCGTGACGACAACGTCGGACCGGCGGAAGTACACCAGACTGTCGCCATCGGTGTGAGCCGCCGGCTGATGCATGATCTGGATTCCCTCGCCGTTGAAATACATATTTTTCTCTTCCAGGTAGGTATCGGTGGGCCACGCGCCTTGCGGCATTGCGGATTCCTTGCCCGTTGGCGCGCTCATGCGGTCCAGAACCGTCTGCTGCGCGATCACCGCCGCGCCCTGCCCCGCATCGGCGATATCGCCCGTGACGTTGCCACCGACGATGGTCGAGCCGATCTTCGCGATGGCTTCATTGCCTCCCGTATGATCCGCGTGCACGTGCGTGTTGATGATGTAGTGGATCGGCTTGGTGGAGAGTGACCGCACAGCCGCGATCACTTTGTCGCTCATATTGGCCAGGCCCGTGTCCACCAACAGCACGCCATCGTTGCCAACGGAAACCGCGATGTTCCCCCCGGCTCCCACCAGCATGTAGATGTTGCCCTGGACCTTCAGAATGTGGACCTCGCCGCTGGGCCCGGCCGGCTGGGCCTCTTGAGGGCTTGCCAGCGCGGCAAACAAAGGCAGCGCGATGGCCGCTTGCAACCAAAAATTCTTCATCGGCTTGCTCCGATCCTACTTGGCGGCTGACGCGCCGGGCACGGGCATTTCTTTCAGCTTCTTCTGATATTCGGGATACATCGTTTCCGCTCCGCCGCGCGTGGCCTCATACGGCACATGGAACCGGTTCGCAAATTCGTGCAGGAACGGGTTCTCGCCCGGCAGATGGTTCGGCACCGTTCCCTTGGGCCTTTCCACCTCCACTACCGGCTCGCAAGGATAAGGCGCGATCTCCTGGCGCGGCGCAAACGTGAAGTCCGTGGTTCGAACGAAGGGCTCGGTCAGGTATTGCGGATCGTAGATGATCACCATCACGGTCAGGTGATCGCCATGGCGGAAAAGGTGCTCGGTCACGGTCGCCTTCTCGCTGCGCGGAATGCCGTTGCGGCGGATCCACCCTTCCTTCAGATGATCCGTGAAGATGGTCAGCACATCGCCATCCCATTTCCCCGTCGAGAAACCCTGCCAGGTATGCGGCGCGTAGTCCGGCGGATGCGGACGGCCATCCATCCAGATAGTGCGCTCGGGCGCCTGCCAGGAAATATGCGTGTGATACGCGGTCACCTTCTGCGTGGTCGTGTCCACGTCCTTCCAGATGCGCAGATTGGCCGGCCCCCGCCAGGCGTAATCGGACGGATGCGGCCGGCATTGGTTTTCGGGCAGCGTCAGAAGCGATGCGTCCCAACTGTCGCCCCGCAGCCGTGCAGCATCGTTGATCGGAAGCCCGAGGTAGTCTCCGATGTCCGGACCCGGGATGCGTTCCAGGAAGTCTTCGTCAAACACCGGGGCCCATTCGCCGGACGGATCGATCTGAGCGGCAACGGGTAACGCGGCCAACGCGGCCCCCAGCAGAAGCATCAGGGTTCTTTTGTTGCTCATGTCACACTCCTGGTCGCCCCACATGCTATCACACGCCCCAGCACGTCAGCTTGCGGAAACTGCACTCGGATGAACAGAATCGTGACTCCGCGCCAACGCCGGTTTAGCGAAAGATCAGTGCCTTGGCCACCACGGTCTCTTCCAGTACGCCATTGGCGGAAAACGGCTCCAATGTATCCGCCATGACGGCTTCAAAGTCCACCCGGCGATCTCCCAAAACGGCGGGGGACGTGTTGGACATGGAAAGCGCGCGTTGCACCAGATCGTGCACCGTGACCGCGCGCCGCTCGATCACCTCGACACGGCCAGCGCTTTGAAAGCGGGACCCTTCGAACCATCTGTCGAAGTCGATCCGGTAACAGGATTCGTCCCGGGGGTCAGCCCAGGCCATCCGGACCTCCTGGAAGCGCGCCGCCCAGGGGTTCACCGATTCCCTTGACGATATCGCGCTGCAAACAGCGACCGCTCCAGCCGGCGAAACGATGCGATCGAGCGTTTCGAGCGCACGCACCCGATCGAACCAATGCAGCGCCCGCCCTACGGTGACCAGATCGAACAGGCCGGCATCGGCGGGCAGTTCTTCGATTCGCCCCTGAATCACCTTCAGCCGCACGCCCGCCTGGTCCGCTTCCTCGCGTGCCGAGGCGAGCATCTCTGGCTCCGGATCCAGCCCCGTGCAAGAACCAACGAAGGGCGCGAAGCCGATGGCCAGCGGCGCAGGCCCGCATCCGGCGTCCAGCAGCCGTTCGGCCCCACGCAATTCCAGCTTCTCGGCCACCTGACGGAAGAAGTCCGCCGGATACGGCTCCCGATACCTGGCGTAAAATTCAACGGTGGAATCAAACCGCCCCATAGCTTCAGTGTAGCCATGCGGCTTGCGATTGACCGGAATGCCGCGTTCCACGATAATCAGGGCTGATGAAATGGCGCTTCGCGCTTCTGCTCACCCTCGCTGCCCTGCTCCTCCATGGTCAGACCATGAACATGACCGAGGTCTCCAAGGCGCTCGGCGTGAGCTGCAACTACTGTCATTCCGCGCCGCGCGGCAGCGGCCAGCCTGAGCCGAAGAAGGACATCGCGCGCGCCATGATCGCGATGACCCAGGATCTGAATGCCAGGATTCAGGCGGCCACCGGCAAGCCGCCCAATGAAACCGCGCGCGTCGAATGCGTCACTTGTCATCGCGGCGTCCCCATCCCCCAACCCCTGTCCGCCATCATCCTGCGAACCCTGCTCGACAAAGGCGGCGCGGCCGCGGCCGAACAATATCGCGATCTTCGCAAGCAGTTCTACGGCCGGGATGCCTACGATTTCAGCGAGGACGCGCTGCTGGAAATGGTCCAGCGCGTGGTGCAGGCCAAACCCGACGATGCCATTGCTCTGCTCCGCATGAACCTGGAATTCAATCCACAGTCGGCCAGGACCTACGCTCTGATCGGCTTCGCCTACACGCGTAAGTCGGACGATGCTTCCGCCATCGCGAATCTGGAAACCTCACTGAAGCTCGATCCCACCAATGCCATGGTGCGCGGGCAACTCGAACAGCTGCGCGAGTACCAGCGGCGGCGGCAGCCGCAGTTCTAACCGGCCGCGAAACGATATACTGTACTTCCGGATGCGGTATTTCCTGTTCTTTCTGCCGGTCGCGCTCCTCGCCGCCGGGCCCTCTGGCGCGGATGTCTACCAGACGCGCTGCTCGGGCTGCCACAACCAGAGCAATCCGCGCATTCCGCCGCGCGATGCTCTCCAAAAGATGCCCTCGGCGCGAATCCTGCGTGCGCTCGAGACCGGCGCCATGCAGGCCATCGGATTCACCATGAGCCGGGGGGATAAGGTTGCCGTCGCTTCGTATCTGGGAACGAACGCCCCCGTTTCCGGGCCGCCCGCTTCCGCCTTCTGTTCCGATCGCAGCGTGCATCTGCCGGCTGCGCCGAAGTTCGAATGGAACGGATGGAGCCCGGGTTCGGATAACGCGCGCTTTCAGCCCGCGGCCGCGGCTCAACTCAGCATCGACCAGGTTCGAAAGCTGAAGCTGAAATGGGCCTTCGGTTTCGACGGCGACATCACCGCCTTCGCGCCGCCCACTGTGATCGACGGCCAGGTGTTCGTCGGCAGCGCCGGCGGCGTGATCTACGCTCTGCACGCCGATAGCGGATGCATCCAATGGACCTTCCAGGCGAACGGCCCCGTGCGGTCGGCGCCGGTCGCCACGCCGCTCGGCCGCGGCCACGCCCTGCTCTTCGGCGACATGACCGGCTGGTTCTACGCGCTCCAGGCGGAAACGGGCCAGTTGCTGTGGAAGCAGCACATCGAAACGCACGACTCCACGCGGCTCACCGCAGCGCCCCTCGTTTACAAAGGCACGGCGTATGTCCCCGTCGCCTCCTGGGAGGAAACCCGATCGTCCGATCCTCAGTATCCGTGCTGCACCTTTCGCGGCAGCGTCGCCGCGCTGCGCATTCGCGACGGCAAGCAACTCTGGAGGACCTACATGACGGCGCCGCCCCAGGAGACCGGGAAGAACGCTGAGGGCGTTCCGCGTTTCGGGCCCTCCGGCGCCGGCGTCTGGTCCACGCCCACTCTCGATGCGAAGCGCGGTCTCCTGTACGTAACCACGGGCGACAACTACTCGCAACCCGCCACTGGCACCAGTGACGCCGTGATGGCGCTGGAACTCGCCAGCGGGCGCATGGTTTGGTCCAAGCAGATCACCGCCGCGGATGTGTTCAACGGCACCTGCCGCAGCGAACCGGAAAAGTGCGGGCCGGATTTCGATTTCGGCTCGTCCGCTATCCTGACCACCGCGCCGGATGGCCGCGAACTGCTGCTGGCCGGTCAGAAGTCCGGCATCGTGTTCGCGCTCGACCCGGCGAACAAAGGCGCGATCGTCTGGCAGACGCGCGTGGGCATCGGCGGCACCAACGGCGGCGTCCAATGGGGCATGGCCAGCGACGGCACTGAGGTTTTTGCTTCAGTTTCCGACGTCGTTCGCACGTCCCCCAAGAATCCGCTGGACACGCGCCGTTTCGTGGTCAATCCGGCGAAGGGCGGCGGCCTGACGGCGTTGCGCATCGCCGACGGCAGCCAGGCCTGGCACGTGACCCCGGCGCCCTGTGCCGAAGACGCCCCATCCGGCTGCAGCCCCTCTCAGCCCGGCGCCGTAACGGCCATTCCGGGTGTGGTGTTCGCGACGTCGGTCGACGGGCATCTGCGCGCGCATTCCGCCGAAGACGGCCGCGTCCTGTGGGACTTCAACACCGCGCGCGAATTCGATACCGTGAATGGCGTCCAGGCCAAAGGCGGATCGATCGACGGCCCCGGCGCCGTGGTGGTCGACGGCATGGTCTTCCTCACGTCCGGCTATCCGCGCAATGGCGGCATCCCCGG
>DATJNO010000142.1:0-10639 GCA_035508055.1 Bryobacteraceae bacterium
CGAGGCTACAGCGGCGCCGAACTGGTCGGCATCCTGACCCGGCATCCCCACATCGAGCCGATCCTGCTTGAACACCGCCAGGACGCCGCGGATCGCCCTCAGCCCATCGGCCACGCGCAGCCTCGCCGGCTCCCCTGCACTGCCGGGTCCGTGAAAGCCGAGCGGCTGGCCGTCGTCTTTCTTGCGACTCCAGCTGAAGTCTCCATGGAACTCGCGCCGGTCCTGCTCGAAGCCGGCGCCAAGGTCATCGACCTGAGCGGCGCGTTCCGGCTGCCGGACCCTGCCGTCTACGCGCGCTGGTATAAGGAAAAACACACTGCGCCCGAGCTTCTGGCGGAAGCCGCTTATGGCCTCCCGGAGTTTTGCCGCCAGCGGATTCGTACCGCGCGTCTGATCGCCAATCCAGGCTGCTATCCCACCGCCGCCAACCTGGCGATTCAGCCGCTCATCGCCAACGGCGTGGTGGACCGTAAGGCAGGAATCGTTTGCGATGCCAAGTCCGGCGTGAGCGGCGCGGGGCGCAAGCCCAGCCTCAAAACCAGCTTTTGCGAAGTCACGGAGAATTTCTCGGCTTATTCAGTCCTGGACCACCGTCATGTTCCCGAAGTTTTGATGGTTTCGCGGCTGGAAGAGGCGGAGTTGAGCTTCACCGCCCACCTGCTTCCCATCGACCGCGGCATTCTGGAGACGATTTATTTCCGCGCTCAGGATATCGGCAGCGCCGCCGAACTGTTAGGCATTTATCAGAATCACTATCAGAAAGAAACGTTCGTGCGGCTTTATCAGCCGGGAAGTTTTCCTGACATCCGGAGCGTCGACCACACGAATTTCTGCGATATCGGCGTCAAGTTCGATCCGGCGACGGGGCGGGCCGTCGTGGTAAGCGCCATCGATAATCTGGTAAAAGGCGCTGCCGGGCAGGCAGTGCAGAACATGAATCTGCTGCTGGGCCTGCCTGAATCGGCCGGATTGTTATGAAAACGCTGATCAAACTCGGTGGCACCCTGCTGGATGCGCCCGAATCGCGCTCGCGCCTGGCGAGGGAGATCACCCAGGCTGTCCGCAACGGAGTGCAGGCAGTGATCGTCCACGGCGGCGGAAAGCAGATGACGCGCTATCTGGCCGAGCGCGGCGTCGAAAGCCGCTTTATCAACGGTTTGCGCGTTACCACTCCAGAGGTCCTGGATGCCGTACGGATGGTGTTGGCAGGCTCCGTCAACCAGGAACTGGTGGCCGCGCTCGTGGCTGCGGGCTGCCCGGCTGTTGGTCTCACTGGCATGGACGCCTTGCTTACAGAAGCGCGCCGGTTGAACGACGAACTGGGAGCCGTGGGCAAGCCCATCCGGTCTGACCCCAAACTGCCTAATCTTTTGATTACTGCAGGTTATCTTCCGGTAATTGCGTGTTTAGCCGGGGATAGCCAAGGCAACTTCTTCAATGTAAATGCAGACCAGATGGCGGTCTCTCTGGCCGCAGCAATACAAGCCGACAAACTTCTGTTTTTGACCGACGTCGAGGGTGTGCGCGGTGCGGACAATGTAGTTTACTCCACAATGACGTTAGAACAATGCCGGTCATTGATCGACACCGGCGTCGCCACCGGCGGAATGCGCGCCAAGTTGGCAGCGGCGTCGGAAGCGTTAGGCAGCGGATTGCGGGAAGTTTTCATCGGTCCGGGCGCAGCGCCCGGCATCATCGCGAGACTGATTGCCGGCGAAGCCGTGGGTACCCGCCTGATCGCCAGGACTAGGACTAAGCAGCTACTCCCCCAGTAGTTATTTCAGGCCGAAACTTCTATTCTTGTATGCAGCAGCGAGTTTTTGGTCCGCCTGCTCAATAATTTGAAATTCAATTTCTGAAGCGGAGAATTTTGTTCTGGATTTTACACTGTGGCTGTGTATAATTTGGGAAGACTTGACCGTACTCGGGAGGGATCACCGGTCGTATGAAGGCGCAGACCATCCAAGTCAAGGAATCTACGGGAAGAATTCTTTGCTGCACGATTTTTCGCGCCGGCGGTAAGAAATTGCTGGCGAAAGGGCACGTGATTAGCGAAGAAGACGCCCGGATGCTCGAGACCGAAGGCATGAATGAAGTATGGGTCACCGAGCTGGAAGAAGGCGAGATCGGCGAAGACGATGCTGTTATGCAAGTCGCGAGCGAAATCGGCTGTGGTGCGCTCGAAATCCGTCTGGCTGCTGGGGGTAGGGCGAATTTATTCGCCACGGAGCCGTGTTGCGTTCTAGTAGACGATGAGCTGTTGAAGCAAATCAACTGCACGGCTAGCGTGGCCATCGCCACATCCTTGAATTTTTCGTATGCGCGCGCGGGCCAACGGGTTGCCACCGTCAAGAGCACGCCGTTCGCGGTGGGAAAGCCTGAGTTGGAGGCGGTCCTGTCCATCGTCCGGGAGCGTGGCCCCATTTTACAGGCCCGGCCGATCCGGACGCCGGCGGTTGCCATCTTATATACGGACCCCGCGAACGGCGAACGAGCGCGCCAGTTGTTTGAGAACATCATGCGGCAGCGCCTGGAGCGGCTCGGGACCAACCCGAGTTTTGTTCTTTCTTCGGTGGAAGACGAGAACGTTGTCGCGCGATCGCTCCAGCACCTGCTGCGCGCCAAACCCACCGTCGTGCTGATCGCTTCCACCACGGCTCCGGCCGGCCCCGACGACGTGATCGGACGCGCCTTGACGCGCGACGGATGTATGCTGGAGCGGTTCCTCGCGCCGGTCGAGCCAGGCAATCTTTTTCTGCTCAGCTACAAGGACGATGTCCCCATCATTTCGGCGCCCGGCTGCTTCCGGTCGGCGAAGCCCAATATCGTGGACCTGGTGCTGCCCCCCATGCTGGCGCGCTACCGCGTCTCCGGCTGGGAAGTTGCGTGCCTGGGCCACGGCGGCCTGCTGGCCTAGTTTCACCTCCTCCACTGCCGCCGGCGGTCTCCTCCGAGCCGCTGGGGGCGCTCCTCGCCGGGCGTTACCACAACGCCCGGCCTTTTTCCCTGTTAGCCATCAGCCACCAGCTGCCAGCCCACCAGGCGCTTTCCCCCCTGCTACGCTGTAACAGCACATGTCCGAGCTGTCTTCCTTGTCCGCCGGCGCGGCTGGAGCCCTGATTGCCGCATCGGCCGGTGTTCTGGCCTGCGCGGTGCGCAGTCCGTCGTGTACTCTGCTTGCCCCGTCGGTCCACCGCGGCGTGTCCACGCGCCGGGCGATCGCGCTGACGTTCGACGACGGGCCCAGCGAATCCACTCCCGAGCTGCTCGAAATCCTGGCCCGCTACCGCGCCCCGGCTACGTTTTTTCAGTGCGGCGCCAATGTCCGCCGCTTACCCGAAATTGCCCGGCAGGTTGCCGCCGCCGGCCACGAAATCGGCAATCATTCCGACACGCACCCCAGACTGTACTTCCAGTCGCGGGATTTCATTTATCGCGAACTGGCCGCCGCTCAGGAGGCCATTGAGGCAACCACCGGCGTCCGGCCGCGCTATTTCCGCGCGCCTTTCGGCGTGCGCTGGTTCGGACTGCGCGAAGTTCAGCGGCGCCTGGACTTGATGGGCGTCATGTGGACCACCATCGGGATGGATTGGAAATTGCCCGCACCCCAGGTCGCGGCCCGCCTGCTTGCGCGCGCCGCCAACGGAGCCATTTTTTGCCTGCACGACGGCCGCGCCACGCAGCCGCGCCCGGATATCGCCGCCACGCTGGGAGCGGTGCGCGAACTTCTGCCAAAATTAATGGAGCTAGGGTTTCACTTTGAAAAGGTGACCGATATTCTATGTCCTACGACGAACTGACCGAACGAGTCAGAGCAGTTATTGCCGCGACGCAGCATCTCGCCCAGGAGAAAATCACCGCCGACAGCACTTTCCAGGAGCTGGGCATCGATTCGCTCGACGGGATCAACATTCTTTTCGCGGTGGAGAGCGAGTTCAATATCAACATCCCCGACGAAGCGGCGCAGAATATTCGCTCGGTGCGCGATGTGATCGACGGCATTGCCAAGCTTCTCGACAGCGGCCAAGGAGACCAGGCGGCGGTCAGCGTCTGATTATGCGACGCGTCGCCGTTACCGGTACCGGCGTCATTTCCGCGCTCGGTCAGAATGCCTGCGAATTCTGGCAGGCGCTGTCGGAAGGCCGGTCCGGCATCGCTCCCGTGCAGTCCGTGGCCCCCGGGCTGCTCCGTTTCGCCAACGGCGCCGAGGTTCGCGGCTTCGACCCTTTGCGCTATTTCGACGAAAAAGACGTCGGATTGCTGGATCGCTTCGCGCAATTGGGCGTGGTGGCGGCGCGCGAAGCCCTGGCTTCGGCCGGTATTGAATGGACGGGCGCACTGCGCGAATCCACGGCCATCGTGACCGGCTCCTGCGTCGGCGGGCAGACCACCGAGGACCAGGGCTTTGTCAATCTCTACCGCAACAACAGCCCGCGCGTGAACCCGCTCACCATTCCGCGCACCATGGAAAACGCGGCGGCGAGCCGGATCTCGATGGAGACCGGCGTGGTCGGCCCGACCTATACGGTATCCACCGCCTGCTCTTCCTCCAATCACGCCATCGGCCAGGCGTTTTGGATGGTGCGCTCGGGCGCCGTGGAGATGGCCATTACGGGCGGAAGCGAGGCGGTGTTCAGCCTGGGCTTCCTCAAAGCGTGGGAAGCCATGCGCGTGGTTTCTCCCGACACCTGCCGGCCGTTTTCCAAGGACCGCCGCGGCCTGATCCTCGGCGAGGCGGGCGCCATGCTGGTGCTGGAGCCCCTCGAAGCGGCGCGAGCGCGGGGTGCGGCGATTCTCGGCGAAATCGTGGGCTTCGGCATGTCCTCCGACGCGCATCACGTCACGCAGCCGTCCGCCGACGGAGCCGCACGAGCCATGCGGGCCGCGCTGGCCGATGCGGGGCTCGCACCCGACGCCGTCGCCTACATCAACGCGCATGGCACGGGAACTTTGGTGAACGACGCCACCGAGACGGCAGCCATCCGCCAGGTGTTTAACTCGCACGCCGGCCGCCTGGCGGTGAGCTCGACGAAATCCATGCACGGCCACACGTTGGGCGCCGCGGGAGCGGTGGAAGCGTTGGCCACGCTGCTCGCACTGCGCAACGGCGTGCTGCCGCCGACGGCCAATTACACCGAGCCCGATCCGGCCTGTGATCTGGACGTGATCGCCAACACGGCGCGTGCGTGCGCCGTCGAATTCGCGCTCTCGAATTCCTTTGCTTTCGGCGGATTGAATGCCGTGCTCGCGTTTCGCCGTGCCGGCCGCTGACCGCCAGGCATCTAAATAGCTGGAGGCTTCTATGCAAAAGGAAAACCTTGTGGTGAGCACCACGGATGAACTCTTCTGTTCGGACCTCCGCCGCCGCACTCAGCTCCGCACCCTAGGTGACTTCAGGCCCACGAACGTGCCCCTATCACGTTATGAAATCGAGCTGGACGAGGCCAAGGACGTTACACACCTTGGATGGGGGCCGCGAACGCTGGCTAACATCGGCGAACTGAGGCCGCTTGGGGAAACCGAGCCGCGACCCTGAGAGAGCCGGCCCAATCCGGTTACACTAAAAATACGTGGAAGAAGAGGTCTTAGGAAAAGCTTACGACGGCCGGCTGATGCGCCGTCTGCTCACGTATGTAGGCCCGTACAAGGCTCAGGTTGGCGTTGCACTGGTGTTTCTGCTGGGCAGCGCGTCGTTCCAGGTAGTCGGGCCGCTACTCACGGAACTCGCGGTGGACCGTTACCTGGCGCCCACGGGCAAAGCCACCCACTCGTTGCTCAATCCTTTTCTTTCCGCGACTCCGCTGGTCGGTCTGGCGCAGCTCTCTCTGATCTACCTGTTGATGGTTCTGGGCGGCGCGTGCTGCGAATTCGGCGAGCAATTCCTGATGCAGTGGGTCGGGCAAAAGGCCATGTTCGACTTGCGGAAGCAGTTGATGGCGCACCTGCAGAGCCTGGATCTCGCCTTTTACGACCATAACCCGGTGGGGCGGCTGGTCACGCGCATTACCACCGATGTCGATGCCCTGAACGAGCTGTTTTCCTCCGGCCTGCTCATGATCCTGGGCGACCTGCTGATGCTCAGCTTCGTCGTGATCGCCATGTTGAGCCTCAGCCCCGGCATGACCGGGTTTCTGCTGGCCGTCATGCCGCTGGTGATCTGGGTCACTCTGCGCTTCCGGCGTTCGGTGCAGCAAAGCTACCGGCGCATTCGCGTGGCCATCGCGCGGATCAATTCCTACCTGCAGGAGCACGTCAACGGGATCACGGTGCTGCAATTGTTCAATCGCGAAGCCCGCAGCCGGGCGGAGTTCGACCGGATCAATCGCGACCACATGGAAGCCTTCAAGGACGCCATTTCCGCCTACGGCTGGTTCTATCCGGTGGTGGAGTTTTTGGGCATGCTAGCGCTGGCGTTGTTGCTGGCTTATGGCGGATTCCGCATTCGCGGCGGCGCGCTGACGCTGGGGGTGCTGATTGCATTTTTCCAATATGGCATGCGATTTTTTCGCCCGATTCAGGACCTGAGCGAAAAATACAACACCCTGCAGGCGGCCATGGCGGCGTCCGAGCGCGTGTTCAAGCTGCTGGACACGCCGGTCGAGATTCAATCGCCGGCCAATCCGGCGCCTTTTTCCAGCGCGCCCGCGGAAATCGAATTCGACCACGTCTGGTTTGCGTACCAAGACGAGGATTGGGTGCTGCAGGATGTGAGCTTCCGCATTCATCCGGGCGAAACGATCGCCGTGGTGGGCCACACGGGCGCCGGCAAAACCACGCTCACCAGCCTGTTGCTGCGCTTCTACGAAATCCAGCGCGGAGCGATCCGCATCGGCGGCACCGACCTCCGCGAATTCGCTTTGGAGGATCTGCGGCGCAACTTCGGCGTGGTGCTGCAGGATCCGCACCTGTTCACTGGAACCATCGCCGAAAACATCCGCCTGGGCACCGAAGGCATTACCGACGAACTGATCGCCGAGGCCGCCGAGCGCGTCAATCTCATCGACTTCGTGCACACGCTGCCCGAGCGTTTCGAGCAGCCGGTGCGCGAACGCGGCAGCGGCTACTCCACCGGCCAGAAGCAGCTCATCAATTTCGCGCGCGCGCTGGCGCACAACCCGCGCTTCCTGATCCTGGACGAAGCCACATCCAGCGTCGACACCGAGACCGAGCTGCGCATCCGCGAAGCGCTGAACCGGCTGGTGGAAGGCCGCACCTCCATCGTGATCGCGCACCGCCTGTCCACCATCCAGCGCGCGGACCGCATTCTGGTGATGCACAAAGGCAAGCTGCGCGAGATGGGCACGCACCAGGAGCTGCTGGCGCTGCGCGGCATTTACTGGAAGCTGTACCAGCTGCAGTACAAGGATCAGGAGACCGGACGGACGCAACTGGCCGCCGAACCGGTCAGCGGCGATTAGCCTCGGCGAGGTTGCCGATTTCCTGCCGGCAACGCGCGATGCCTCGCTCGGCTTTTCGCACGGTCTGGGCGTCTTCGAATCCGCCTCTGCGGCGGGCCTCGGCGAGCGTGGGCAGGCTGCGCTGATACCAGGCGAGGGCCGTGTGCCAATCCTCGGTTCGCCCGTGCCGTGAAGCCAGAGACGCATAGGCCGCGCCCAGCCGGTATTGGCTCATGGCCTTGATTTCGAGCGCGTCGATGTCGGGCGGCGCACCCTGGGTGGACCCGTCGATTTCGTTCACCACGCGGGTCAACTCCACCACGGCGGTGCGCGCATCGCCGGCGTCCAGGTGCATGGCTCCGAGGCGCGACCATCCGGCGGCCACATCGGTGTGATACTGCACGCTGGCCGGATCCGCGGCCGACAAGGCTTGAAATTCCTGGAGCGCGTTTTGGTAGGCTTCCGCGGCGCCGCGGGCGTCGCCTTGCCCGAGCTTTTCTTCGCCGACGCGCAGCGTGTCCCAACCCTGGAGCCTGCGAACATCGGTGTTCCGAGGATCGCGAACCAGCAGCGCCTGCTCGACGGCCAGCGCCTTCTGATGCATGGCGAGGGATTCTTTCGAGTCATCGGCATAGTTAGCCAGCAGGTCTCCCAGCCGCCCATAGGCCAGCGCGAGGATGCGCTGCAAGCCCTGGTCATCCGGTTGCGCGCCGGTGAGCGCTTCCAGCATGCCGGCGGCCTTCCGGCAATCTTCGAATCCCGGTTTCCAGTTGCCTGCGCTGACGCTTTTCCATCCGTAATCGAGATAAGCGACGGCCAGGTTGCGCTGGTCGGCCAGACTGGCCGGGTTGGCGGTGGCGAGGCGTTGGGCGATGGGCAGCATTTTCCGGGATTGCTCGACCGCGCCGGCCCGGTCTCCCGCCGCCACCAGCGTGTCGCCCAGGTAGCCGTGCGTGTGGAACAGTTCGCGCTGAGCCTCCAGGTTGTCCGGATCGGCGGCGGCGACGGATTCGCGGATCGCCAGCGCTTTGCGGTAACTGGCCAGAGCGCCGCGGATGTCGCCCAGGTTCGCCGCGCGGAAGCCGCCCTGCACGCTGCCCACTTTTTCATATGCGGCGGCCAGCTCGCGCTGCAGCGACAGATCGCCCCGGGCCTCCTGCGCCAGCTTATCGAGATACTCCAGCGCGCGTTCTACCAGAATCTTGCGCGCGGGCGTTGAGCCGGGCAGATTCTGGATGGCGTCGTGCACTTCGAACAACATGGAATTCGCCAGCCGGCGCACGTCGTTGAAGCGCTGCTCGGCGCGCTCGCGCTGCTGGCCGGCGATGTATGCTTCGCGCAACGTGGCCGCCATGCCTCCGAGGAGCGCCAGCACGGCCACGCCCGCGGCGAGCACCGGCACTTTGTGACGGCGCACGAACTTGCCGCTGCGATAGCGCAGCGTGTCCGGGCGCGCCGTGACCGGCCGGCCCTCCAGATACCGGCGGATGTCTTCGGAAAGCTGCTCGACGGAGGCATAACGCCGCTCCGGCTCCTTGCGCAGCGCCTTGAGCACGATGTTGTCCAGATCGCCCTCGAAGCGCCGCCGGAGTTTCGGATTCGCCGCGCTGGGCCGTTCGGGTTCGTCGTTGAGAACGGCTCGCGCGATTTCGTGCGGAGTGCGGCTGGTAAGGCGATAAGGCCGCAGGCCGGTGAGCAGGCCATACAGCACCACTCCCAGCGAGTAAACATCGGTGGCCGTGGTCACGGGCTCGCCTTTCACCTGCTCGGGGCTGGCGTATTCGGGCGTCATCAACCGCACCAGCGTGACGGTGGGATCGCCCTCCTGCTCCGGGTCCAGAATCTTCGCAATCCCAAAATCCAGCAGCTTCGGTTCTCCCTGTCCGGTGACGAGAATGTTGGCGGGCTTAATGTCGCGATGAATCACCAGGCGCTGATGGGCATAGGCGACGGCGGCGCAGACCGTGCGGAACAGTTCCAGGCGCTCGCGCACGGGCAGGTCATGGGCCTGGGCGTAAGCATCGATGGGTTGGCCTTGCACGTATTCCATCACCACGTACGGCCGGCCGTCCCCGGTGGCGCCGCCATCCAGCAGCCGCGCGATGTTGGCGTGATCGAGATTGGCGAGGATCTGCCGCTCGGCCTTGAAGCGCTGGATGCTGAATTCGTCGGGGAGCCCCGCGCGCACGATTTTGATGGCCACCTGCTTGCGGAATTGGTCGTCGTCGCGCTCGGCGCGATAGACCGTGCCCATTCCGCCGCGCCCGATTTCCTCGAGAATGCGATAGGGGCCGACGCGCCGTCCCGCCAGGGCTTCGCGGGTCTCCGGCAGCTCGGGGATGGTGCCCACGGCGTCGATGGCCTGGCCAGTCAGGAAATCACCGGCGGCCTGCTGATGGGCGGCCAGCAGCGACTCCACTTCCGTCCGCAGACGGTCATCCGCGGCGCAGGTGATTTGGAGGAATTCTTCGCGCGCGCCGGGTTCCAGATCCACCGCGCGCTCGAAGATGCCACGAACTTTCTTCCATTCATCCGGCGTCATTTTTCACGTCCCGCTTCAAGCGTCCAGCGATCCTCGCGTCATCTCGCGAAACAGCCAGGCGCGCGCCGAGGCCCACTCGCGCTTCACCGTGGGCGCCGAGATGCCCAGCACTTCGGAGGTCTCTTCGATGGACAAGCCGCCGAAGAATCGCAATTCCACCATGCGGCTCTGGCGTTCATCCAGTTTAGCCAGGCCCTTCAGGGCGTCGTCCAGCTGGATGAGATTCACTTCGCGCTGATGGGGATCGACAATTCCTTCGTCGAGCGCCAGCGTCACCGCCCCGCCGCCGCGCTTAGCCGAGGCTTGGCTGCGGGCGTGGTCCACCAGGATGCGCCGCATCATCTGGGACGCCACGCCGAAGAAGTGCGCGCGGTTCTGCCAGCTCACCTCTTTCTGTGTCACCAGCCTGAGATATGCCTCGTGCACCAGAGCCGTAGAAGAGAGGGTATGGCCGGGCTTTTCCCGCGCCAGATAATGCCGGGCGAGCGAGCGCAGTTCGTCATAGACCAATGGAATCAGTGCCTTAAGGGCTGCAGGATCGCCCTGGCTCCAGGCGGCCAGTAATTTTGTAACGTCTTGCGGTGCGCGGTCACTCACTCTTAAGAGCTCGAAACGTTTGTTACAGTATATCGTCCTAGCGAGTCTAACCGCTTCGACTTGAGGCCCAGGGATTTCGTTGAACGGGGTGATCCTTTCACCT
>DATJNO010000143.1:0-14906 GCA_035508055.1 Bryobacteraceae bacterium
CTATGGACGGGATCGTCGGGGAAGTCGCCTTCGTCGTCCTCGCGATGGAGCTGTAGATGCCATGGCCGCAGGGCGGGGGATGCAGCGCGGGCGGCGCTTTGCGTCCATGGCGCGGCCAGCCACTCTTCGACGAAGTCGCGCGGCGTGGGCGCGATGGGATCGACCTGCGCGACCGCCGTGCCATGAATCTGAAAATGGCGGACCGCCTTGTGGGGATAGCCGTAGCCGCCACCTCCGGCTGAAAATTCAAGGCGCAGATCCTGAGGCTGAAGGCTGCCGGTCACCGGCGGGTCACCCTCGTCGTACAGCAGCTCGCGCCTGTCGAGCAGAGGCTTCGATGTGCCGAGCCGCCACAATCGATAATAGACATCCTTGAAAGTCAGACAGCCTGCCTGGGTGCCGAGGGTGAGAATCAGGCGGTTTCCGTCCGGACCGGGATCGGAGATGGCGATGGAATGGAGCAACTGAGGGAAATACGCAGCGGTCGAGTAGTCGTTTTGCTCGTTTTCCCAGATTCGTTTCCATTTGCCTTCATTCCATCGGTAAATGTACCCGGAATAATCGTAGCCGCACCGAATGCCCACGCCGACCGCGGTTTCCACAATGAGGAAATCGCCCTGGCGCCCGATCTGAATCTCATCCAGAAAACCGAAGGCGGTGGGGAAACAGTCGGAATCGCGATCGCAGAACAGCCCGGCATCCCGCAGCGCGTCATGAAGGCTCCCGGCGAGCGCGGCGGTATTGCCGTTTTCGGGAAAGCCTGCCAGGCGCGCTTCGATCCAGGCGCGGAGTTGGTGCTTGACGACGGTGATCCGCGGAATGCCTCCGCGCACCTGCTGGTGGTCGTTGGCGTATCGCCGGATGCCAAGAACCGTGTCGCGAATGGCGGCCAGGCGGGCATCCTGTGCGAAAACAGCGAAAGGCAGCAGAATCAGCGCGAGTCGCTTCACAACCTTCTACATAATCGCAAATTTAGTGGCTTTACCCGGCCGCATTGAATGCGTTACCGGGATGCGATCGCCAGCGAGCCTGCTACATCCGATCGACAATCGCGTTCAGGGTGGGGCTGGGCCGCATGGCCGCGGCACACTTACTGTCGTCCGGAAGATAGTACCCGCCGATGTCCACCGGTTTGCCCTGGGCCGCCAACAACTCGGCCGTGATCGTGCTCTCCGCCGCTGCGAGCGCGGCGGCTACCGGGGTGAAGCGCTGCTTCAGATCCCGGTCTTCGTCCTGGGCGGCGAGCGCCTTCGCCCAAGCGAGGGCGAGATAGTAGGTGGACCCGCGGTTATCGATTTCGTTCACCTTCGGCGAGGGGTAGCGGGCGTCTTCGAGGTACTGGCCGATGGCCTCGTCCAGCGTTTTCGCAAGCAGCGCGGCGCGCCGGTTGCCGGTTTTTGTCGCTATCAGCTCAAGCGAGGGCACCAGCGCACAGTATTCACCGAGCGAGTCCCAGCGCAGATGACCCTCCTTCACAAACTGCTGTACGTGCTTGGGAGCCGACCCGCCGGCCCCGGTTTCGAGCATTGCACCGCCTCTGAGCAGCGGCACGATCGAGAGCATACGGGCGCTCGTCCCTAACTCGAGAATCGGGAACAGGTCGGTGAGATAGTCACGAAGCACGTTCCCGGTGACGGAGATAGTATCCTCGCTGCGGCGAATTCGCTCCAGCGAGAATTTCATCGCGTCCACCGGCTTCATGATCCTGATTTCCAGCCCCGATAAATCCTCTTCCGGTAAGTAGGCTTTCACCTTCTGAATGATTTGCGCATCGTGCGCACGATCCGGGTCAAGCCAGAACACTGCCGGTGCGCCGGTTGCCCGCGCGCGTACCACGCCCAGTTTTACCCAATCGCGGATGGCCTCGTCTTTGGTCTGGCAGGCGCGGAAGATATCGCCGCGCTCGACGCTCTGTTCTAGCAGTGTCCCGCCACCGGCATCCACGATACGAATCGTGCCGTTGCCGGGCGCGACAAACGTCTTGTCGTGCGAGCCGTACTCTTCGGCCTTCTGCGCCATGAGTCCGACGTTGGACACGCTGCCCATGGTCGCCGGATCGAACTGCCCGTGCTTCTTGCAGTCCTCGATCACGGCCTGGTACATGGTGGCGTAGCAGCGGTCCGGGATCATGGCGACCGTGTCCTCGAGCGCGTCCTCTTTGTTCCACATCTTGCCGCCGTCCCGGATCACGACCGGCATCGATGCGTCGATGATCACGTCGCTGGGCACGTGCAGGTTGGTCTTGCCTGCCCGCGAATCGACCATCGCCAGGCCGGGGCCTTTGTCATAACACGCCGCGATATCGGACTCGATCTCGGCCTTCTTCGTGGCCGGAAGTTGATTGAGTTTTGCGAGAACGTCCCCCAGCCCGTTGTTGACGTTTGCGCCAATCTCCTGAATCGCGCCGGCATGCTTCTCCAGGGCAGCGGCGAAATACACCGCCACACAGTGCCCGAACATGATCGGATCGGAGATCTTCATCATGGTGCACTTCAGATGCAGCGACAACAGCGCGTTGTCCTTTTTGGCGGCGGCCATCTGCTGGGCATAAAATCTCCGCAGCGCCGCCACGTTCATCACCGCGCAGTCGATGACTTCGCCCGCGAGCAGCGGGATTCCCGGTTTCAGCACCTTCACCGCGCCTGCAGGGTCCACGAATTCGATGCGCACCTCGGTTGGGGCGGCGACCGTCACGGATTTTTCGCTGCCATAGAAGTCCTTGTCATTCATGTGAACGACGCGCGTTACGGACCCGGACTTCGGCCAGCTTTTCATCATCCGGTGTGGATGCTTCCGCGCGAACGTTTTCACCGATGTCGCGGCACGGCGGTCCGAATTGCCTTCGCGCAATACGGGGTTCACCGCCGAGCCCAGCACCACTCCAAACCGGGCCTGCACCGCACGCTCCTCCTCCGTCGACGGCTCCTCGGGGTAATCGGGTATGTCATAGCCCTTTCTCTGCAGTTCCGCGATCGCTTCCCGGAGTTGCGGAATGGACGCGCTGATGTTGGGAAGCTTGATGATGTTGGCGTCCGGCGTCTGCGCGAGCTTGCCCAGACGGGTCAACTCGTCGGGGATCTTCTGGTCGTCACGAAGGTGCTCGGGGAAGTTGGCGATGATACGTCCCGCGAGCGAGATATCGGCCGTTTCGACCTCCACCCCCGTTCCCTTCAAATACGCTCGCAGGATGGGCAGCAGCGAGTAGGAGGCGAGTGCGGGCGCCTCGTCGATTTTAGTCCAAGTGATCTTATTCGATGACATGTATTCGTCTCAGTACGAATGAGCGCGGAGACAAGGCGCGCCGGAAAGGCGGGCCGGTCTCAGTCTTGAAGCGTAGCATGACTCAGCCCCCCGGATCACAGCTTGAGAGTCGCAGCGATCGCTAGCGGGAGGTGGCGGCAAAAACTACGAGTGTAACCGTAAGAGGACTATTGCTTCACTCGATTCTGTAGCGTATAGTGATTGAGAACTCGCGTCCTGTAGCGACCCCAAGTGCCCCCAGAGGAATGGAAGGCCAGCGGTGTGCCCTCTTTGCAGTGTTGGCGTCGGCCAATTAGGTTAGGCCCACCGCGCTTTTGGCGATCGATCCACGGCCTGAGGCGACCTCCGAATTGGAGCGATTCGCGCCGCCACATCTCTGCGCGGGCGGCGGGGACAAAAGGAGAACCCAAGAGTATGAAACGGTCAACCGCTATCAGCACGGCAGCAGTTTTCTTCCTTTGTATGGGAAATGCCCTTAACGGGCAAGACGCGGACGGCGCCAACAACATGCGAACCACGGTCACGAATGCTACGGGCACTATTTCGCAGTTGAATTATGGAGCGGACGGCTCGGTCCAGGGGTTTCTGGTTGGGACGGATATTCTACTTTCATTCCCGACGGACATTTGCGGCGGAATCGGAAGTCTGGGAGTCGCGGGGAACGACGTAACCTACAGTGGCACGGCATTCACGACTGCGTCCGGATTTCAAACTGTGCTGGTCAGTAGCTTCACCAACGACAACACGAAGGCCGCCTACACGGCGCCGACTTTTAAGTCGAAGCCGGCGGCGTATGGTCCCACTTCGGGCGTCATTGCGCAGTTGAATTACAGCCCGGGCGGCGCGATCGACGGGTTCGTGTTCTCGGCTGGCGGGAGCAGCATCCTGGTGTCGACGGGACCTCGGGCAAGCTCGACGCTGTCCTCGCTTCTGGTGAAGGGAGATACGGTTTCGGTCACCGGTACGACGTCATCTGCCTTAAGCGCTTGCGCTTCGACTGGCACTCTCGAAGTCGTCGACGCATCCTCGTTAACAGTTGGAGGCCAGACCATCGTCATAGCCGGTGGTGGCTCGCCGTTCGAAGGATTAGGCGGTCTTGGCGGATATCGCTAAATCCCCGCCTGCTCCTGCCAGGCCAGCGAGATCCGCGAGCAGACCATGGACGCGGAAGAGTTCTTCAACGCTCGAACGAATATCCTACGTAGAAGACATTGTTGTCGACTCCGGGATTGAAGCTCGTTGTCCCGGCGTTGGAGATGTGCAGGAACCGGTAGCCGAGGCTGACGGAACGGTTGGGACTTACGTCCCACCGGATTCCGCCGCCGAGATCGAAAAGAAAATTCAAGCCTGTCGCATCGGGTTGGTTCTCCGGGATCGGTTCCGTGGAAGCAATGAGTCCCTCGATGGTTTCCGTGAAGGGATGAACCCGGCGGGTCCGTAAGAAATCCAAAGTGAACCCGAGAGGCGCAACCCCAAAGCCGTATACGGCGTGAGGGGGACTTTGCCGCTGATAAGGGGGAACGAAGTTGTAAAGCACCTCCGCGGGCTGGAGCAGGATGGCCGCGGGCAGGGCGGTCGCAGTGTAGCCCAGCGAAAGTGACTTCCTGATCCAGCACCGGTAGGTGTAGCTGAATCCGGCGACCACCAACCGGCGATTGGTTTCAGTGCCGATCAGAGTTGAGGAGCCGGGCGAATAGCCAGAGAAGAATTCGAACTCCTGGCGCGGCTCCGTCACGCCTTCAGAACACACTCCAGCATGCAGCCGCGCAACAAAAGTCGCAACCAACAAGACTTGCCGAAGCGCCTTCAAGTTCAAAGATACCCGGTTTATCAGCTTCAAGCATCCGACCCTTTAATTCCTCGCGGTGGCCGGAGCGCGCTTCTAACTGACGGGTAAATCCCTGGAAGTCCACCGCCGGATCAATTCAGATCAGGGGAAACCCTTAACCGGAACTGGTTTAGTACTGGTACGTGATCGCGTTGGCCAGCTTCCGGTGTATACTCGCCCCAAGTCGAAAGTGTGCTGCTTGTCTTTCGGCTCTAACGAGGAGGGGTGAATGAAACCCAGTTTGAGATGGTGTGCCACGTCTGGGGTGAAGGTGTCTCTCACCGCGGCGGTAATCTTGTTGTGTAGTAACACTCGCCCGCTGCCGCTCCGGCTTTCAGCGGCCGCCTTGCGGCGTCACGCCCCGATCAGGATTCATCGCCAGCGCGATTTGCAGTCATGGGAAAGCTCCAACTGGAGCGGCTATGCAGTGACGGGCGCGAACGGATCGGTTACCAGCGTCACAAACTCATGGATCGTCCCCGTTGTGAATTGCAGCATCGCTCCTGAAGGATATTCCTCCTTCTGGGTGGGCATCGACGGATTCTCGTCGAGCACGGTCGAGCAGATTGGCACCGACTCGGACTGCGTGAGCCTGAACGGCACTGAAACGGGGATTCCAACTTACTACGCCTGGTTCGAGTTCTATCCGCAAAACGCATATCTCGTCGAGTTTCCTCGCGCCGTACAACCCGGTGACGTGATTACGGCGAGTGTCAAAGCGAGCGGCAATGGCGGAGGAAGGTTGGGAGGCCACCGCTTTACCGTCACCCTCACGGACGTTACACGGGACGAGACCTTCAGCACTACTTCGTCCGTGTCGGGCGCCAAACAGTCCTCGGCGGAATGGATCGCGGAGACGCCTTGCTGCGAGAGCTCGGGTAGCGTGCTTCCGCTGGCCGATTTCGGCACTGTCAACTACGGCGCCGATTTCACTTCGGCAGCCAACACAGCCTACGCGACGGTGGGCAACACGACAGCTCCCATCGGGAAGTTTGGCGCAAACGTACAGGAAATCACGATGGTGACGGACACCACACCGAGTGCCACCATGGCGCAGCCTTCCGGCCTTTCCAAGGATGGGACGAGCTTCTCGGTCGCCTGGGCCAATGCCGGGCCGTAGCTTTAGCCGAATGGTCCAAAGGCCAGGATCGCCGGCCGGGCAACCCAGACGCCTGCTCTATCGGCACTTTCGGATCGCCGGTGGCTTCGCCGGAACGGTCCCCGGCCAGCGCCGAGGTGCGCCGTGTTGATTATTGCTTCTTGAAAACGACGTCTCTCGGACCGCGACGACCGCCGGAAACCGTCAGCTTCAGCTCGGTCCCCGACAGCGTCCCTTTGAATTCCTGAGTAAACGTGTTGCCATTGAATTCACGCACGACTTTGAACATCACGTCGTTGCCGTGAATCATGCCTTCGGAAATGTCCACTGAGCCACGGCCACCGGCCATAGAACCGGTAAGCTTTTCGCCATCCGATTTCAGCGTTAGAGTCTGGGGACCACCCTTCCCCTCTGCCTCTGACATCCATTTGCCGTCGATGTCGGCAGCCAGTGCCATCAAGCCGCTCAACGCCAGCAGGCCGAGTAAACCGATCCAACGAGATTTCATACAGCATCCTTTCTCCGGGTTGATGCCCGAACGTCTAGTGTAAGGATGAGCGGCGAGACCAGACAGGTTACAGGGCGAAGCGAGTTCGGGGCAGGCCGTTGCCCGCCCGGCGGGTCAGCGATGGTTCGCAGGCGCCCGGGCTGCTTCGGGGCGACCGTCAAGGTATTCATTGGCTTGCCACCGGCTTCGCGTCGTGCGAGTTCGCATCAGTTGACACGTCTACCATACCGACGTATTTTGGGAGGCGCTATGCCGACCCCAATCCACCAGCTGCCTTGCTTCTGCGCAGCGCTCGTCCTGGTGTCCCTGCCCGGGACACTTCTAGCGCAATGGCCGTCTTATCCTACCGCGGGCGTTCCGAGAACTCCCGATGAAAAGCCCAACCTGAGCGCTCCTGCTCCCAGGACCCCAGCCGGCAGGCCGGACTTTACGGGCATCTGGCAAAACGACCGGACCGTCGGTGGCACGGTAGCCGCGCGCTCCGGCGCGAAGCCTCCTACGACCAACGAAGATTTACTGGCACTCGCCCGGCGCAGCCCATTCTGGAACATCGGTTCCCAGTTCAAGGATGGTTTGCCATTTACCCCCTGGGGCGCGGAACTGCACCAGCAACGGGTCGCCGACAACAGCAGGGGCAACCCCGACGCGCACTGCCTGCCCATGGGCATCATGCAGTTTCACAACCACTCGCAGCCCCGCAAGATTATTCAGACTCCGCAGGTGATCGTGATCCTCTATGAAGCCAACGCCGGTATCCGGCAGATCTTCACTGATGGACGGCCATTGCCGAACGATCCGGACCCGTGGTGGTACGGTTACTCGACCGGCCATTGGGAGGGCGACACACTGGTGGTCGAATCGGCGGGATTCCGCGATGGCGGATGGCTGGACGTCGAGGGCAGCCCGCTGAGCGATGTCGGGCACGTCATTGAGCGGTTCCGCCGGCCCGACTTCGGGCACCTGGAGATCGCCGTGACGATCGACGATCCCAAAGCCTACACCAAGCCATGGACGGTCACCGTGCACCAGCACATCCTGGTGGACACCGAGTTAATCGAGTTTGTTTGCCAGGAGAACGAACAGGACTCCAGCCATTTGACCGCGAAGTGAGGCAGCCTGTCTCACTTCCCCACTAAGTGGACGAGGTCCTTTTCATTCTCATCACAGACATATTCAATCAGCTCCGTGTCGGCCAGGACCATCGGAAGGTGCACGGTCCACGGTTTTTCGTAGGCCTTCGGATCGTCGATGGTGACCGCGAGGTCGATATGCCCGAAATCGTTGCGGTGGAATCGTTCGGTCAGACGCAGCGATTCGGTGCCGGGATGCCCGTTGTTGTCAAGCCAGTTGTTCCCGACGAAGCCCGCTGACTCCACCACCAGCGTGTCGCCATCCCAATGGCCAACCGAATATCCCATCCACGTGGGATTGGGATCCTTCGGCAAGGGCCGGCCGTCCATAAAGATCTGCCGGTAGCTGTGCAGCGCCTCGTACAGGATTATGATCTCCCGGTTGGTGGTGTTCAGTACTTTGAACGGATACGGAACGACGTCTTCCCGCGGCACGCCGGATAAGACACAACGGGCCTGTGGATCGTCCTTGCTGTCGGTATCCATCCGGTGCTTGTACAGCGCCGCGGCCCACGGCTGGAAGGAGACTTCACCGGGCTTCAGATCCTTAGCCAGATTTCCCGTGTACCCCCGAACCTCCCAGACTCCCGAAAGATCCGGCTTGCCGTCCGGCATCTTCGGGACCGGCGCGGCCATATTCGGTTTGCCATCCGGGAGCCGGGGAATCTGCGGAGTCGGGTAGTTCGACCATTGTGCCCCAAGCGGCATCGATAGCAGGCCGGCGAAAATCCAAATTACGCTGCGCATTGCATTTCCTTAACGGGCCGCTTGGCCCGCCCGAAGAGCATCATATACGATCCTGCCGCCTACCATCGTCAGCACCGGTTTGATGTGCTTGATCTCCTCCGCCGGAACCGTGAGGTAATCCTGATCGAGCACCACCAGATCCGCCAGTTTGCCCGGCTGAATCGAACCCAGGTTATCTTCCTGGAACACCAGATAAGAGTTTTTGCGGGTATGCGCAATCAACGCATCTTCCCGGCTGATCGTTTGCCGCAGCACTTTTGTGCCCCCCACCATCCTGCCGGTGACTGCAAAGTACAACGTCATGAACGGGTGCGTTTGATTTGCCGCGGTGCCGTCGGTCCCCAGGCCCCATTGGATGCCGCTATTTTGGATGGTGCGAAGCGGCGGCATGTCGTAAGCGCCATCTCCGAACTCCGCGTGCATAATCCCTCCATTGATGACCGCCCAGGGATGCACTGCCGCGTACATTCCGAGCTTCTTCATGCGATCCAGCTGCTCGGCATTGATCTGGTTCACGTGCGCCAGAGTCCAGCGCAAGCTCTTGATGGGATATTCCTTATTGATGGCCTCGATTTGATCGAGGAAGGCGTCGATGGTGTCGTGAAGCTCCGCGTGAACGTGCAAGGGCAGGCCGGCCTTAGCAATTTCCGTAGCGATACGCCGCCACTCCAAGAGCTGATCGGGCGTCGGGTTGGATTTGACGGCGAACATGGGATCGTGCAAAGGGCCATACACGCTCTCGCCGTAAAAGATATTGTCGATGTAGCTGTCACCCTGAAAAAGCTTGGTCTTCGGGATCTGCGCCAGGACACGCTCCACCTGCTCCGGGTTTGCGGCCGCGGCGCCGTCGATACAAAAGATGCGGATGTTGAGCCGGTTCTCGGCTTTCCACTTTTGAAAGATCTCCAATACATCCGCGTTGCAACCAGGAACGCCTACGGATGTCAGGCCGGCTCGATTCATGTCTTGAATCAAAGCCTGAGCGCTGGCCTCCAGTTGATCCGGCGCTACTCTAGGAAGCTTTGCCGCTACCGGGCGAGTGGCCGGGATGTCGCCTTGGATAACTCCGGTAGGCCGGCCGCTGGCGTCGCGTTTTATCGATCCTTTGACGAAACCAGGAGGGTCCGTTGCGTTCGCTTCGATTCCCAAAGCCTGCAAGGCCCGGCTGTTCAGAAAGACCTGATAGTAGGACTCCTGGAGCGAAACCGGATTCTCCGGCGCGATCTGATCCAACTCTTCGCGCGTGAAAGGCCTTGGATCGTCCGTGAACTGTTGATGGGTCCAGCCGCCGATGTTGTAGACCCATTCTCCCGGCCCCACCGCTTTCGCCCGGGCGCGCAGCATCTCAATCGCCTGTTTTCGCGATTCCACTCCATCCCAGCGGAGCTCCTTTTGCCAGGTGGTCGCCGCACGCAAAAGGTGCATATGGTTGTCGATCAGCCCCGGAATGACGGTCCGCCCGGCCAAGTCGATGGTTCGCGTGTTCGTGCCGGCAAGCCGGGCCATTTCTTCGCTGGTACCCACGGCCACGATGCGATCGCCTTGGATCGCGACGGCCTGGGCGATCGTAAAGCGATCATCGACGGTGACAATTTTCCCATTCGAGAGGATCAGATCCGGCGCAGGCTGCTGCGCCTGCAGCATCGCGGCAGCGGCCGCGCATGTGACAATCGCAATCACTCTCAGCGCGCGGGGTTTAACACCAGACATAATCACCGCCTATTTGTTCGAAGGAATTTGTTTCCGATATTCAGGATAAAGCGTCTCCGGCTTTCCGATAGCGGCATCGCGCGGAACGCCAAACTTTGTAGTCATCTCGTCGACGAAGGGATTCTTTTCGGGCAGGTAATGCGGAGCAGTTGGTCCGACACTTCCCTCATAGGCGGTGACGCACGGCGGCCCGATCGGCGGCAGAGGCGTGGCGCTGAGTTGAAAACTTCTGGACAGGATCCACGGTTCGGCCAGGTAGATCGGATCCACGATCACCGCGAGAATCGTCAGGATGTCGCCATGGCGGTAAAAGCGCATCGTCATCGTCGTTTCATCGCTGGAGGGTGCGCCGGTTTTTCGCAGGAAGCCGGCCTTCATGTGGGTCGTGTAAGTGACCAGTGTGTTGCCTTCCCACTTGCCAGTGGTGAACCCGGAGCGCGTGTGCAGGGCGTATGGGGATGGGTGAGGCCGGCCGTCCATCCAGATCGTCATCGGAGCGCGATCCTCCCAGCCGCCGATGGTATAGGAAATCACGTTTCCTCTCAATGGATCTGTCTCGCTCCAAATCTTCAACCCGAACGGTCCCTGAACGATATAAAACGCCGGCCAGCCTTGGCACTGGCGTTCCACCATTTCGAGTTGCGACTGGGAATAGCTCAGCGCACGAATCCGACCTTCCTCGTTAAGCGGGATCCCCGTGAAATCAACCGGCAGCCCGTCGCCGGTCAGAAATTCATGGTTGCGCGCCGCCCACGATCCGGTTAGTTCCACCTGCGCGGAGGCCCGGCCCGCCAACAGGAAGGTGGCCGCGAGCGTCGCAGCCGCGAATCGGCTCATCTTGCGGTGCAGGGAGTTGGATCCCATTTCGAACCGTCGGCCTCCTTCTTGAATTGGGAACTTACGATAAACGGCTCTCGCAGGTACTGCGGATCATCCACGATCGTGGTAACCAGCAGCACTTCGCCCCCGGCGGGGAGCGGCGCCAAATCGAAGTATTCCGTCACCACGGCGTTCTCGCTATAAGGAACGCCATTCTTGCGCAGATATCCGGAACGCAGGCTGGTGGTCACCACCTTCAGTGAGGCCGGCATCTCCCAATTCGCCCGGGAGTAACCTTGCCACGTCCGCTCGCCTGGCCGCGCCGGCATTGAGCCGAAGTGGAACAGGCGCGTCTGCTCGCCGGCATCGCTCGCCACCTGCAGCGTGTTTTCGTCCTGCCACGTTATGTGGAACCGTGCAGCCAGCCGCATGATCGCAGCGGCCCCGTACGACCGGCATTGATTGCCCGAGGCTTCGTCGGCCCCAGGATCCCACGCGTCGGCGACCTGGACCGCCTCTTCCGTCATGGGGACGTTCCGGTAATCGCCCTTGCGAGGCGTCACCATCCGGAAGCGCCAGTCTTCGGTCACGAACGCGACCCAATAACCCGTGAAATCGACCGGGGCGGCGGCTTTAGCCGTGCTGGCCGGGCTCTGTCCAGCCGCGGGCTGGCATGGAAACGTCCAGACCATCGCCGCAAATCCGAACAGGCGGAAGATCTTCATGGCGCCGTCTCCTTCAGGCCGCGATAAATCGCTTCCATGAAATCGTTCGTGGTCCAGGAACCGGTGTCCGATCCGTAACGCCGGATGTAGCCGCGTGCCGGCGAGGCGGCTTTGATTTGCTCCAGCGTAAGCCCCTGCTTCATCAGATCGCGGACCCGGTCGCGGATGATCGTCACCATGTCGCGGTATTCGACGACGTCCAGTTGGTCGCAGATTCGGCCGTGGCCGGGAATGATGAGCGTGCCCTCTTCGCGGGATACGATCGGCCCTGACGGTATGGCCGTATCGACAAGCTTCTGCAGCGCCGCGATCTCGCCCTGAATGCTCCCACCCTCCGCGACGTCGATAACCGGGAATCGCCGTGTGTCAAGGACGTCGCCGGCCACGACCACGTCGGAGCGTCGAAAGAAAACAATGGCGTCGCCATCACTGTGAGCCGCCGGCTCATGGAAAATTTCGATGCCCTCGCCATTGAGGTACACGTACTTCCGAGGGATATTGAATGTTTCCGTCGGCCAGGCTTCCACCGGAAAGGGTGAAGGCCGCCCGCTCGGTCCGCTCATTCTCGTCAGGACCTGTTCCACCGAAAGGATCGACGCGCCGCCGCCCAGGAAATTGGTAGCCAGACCCGCGCCGCCGCTTCCCGTGAACAGTGTTTGCCCGGCCTTCGCGACGATCGCGTTACCACCTACGTGATCCCGATCGGCGCTGGTGTTGATGATGTAACGGATGGGCTTCGCTGTGACTTTCTTGATGGCGGCGACAACGGCGTCCGCACTGGACGCAGTCCCGGCATCGACAACCACGACGCCATCCACTCCGATTTGAAAGCCGATGTTACCGCCGGCTCCGGCAATCATATAGAAATTCGGCCGTAGTTGTAGCACCTCCAGATTGCTGACCGGAACTGGCTGTGCCGTCAAGACACCGACCGAAACGACCGCCGCGCAGGCAACCGTGCAGGGAAGCTGGCGCAGCCCACGCACTCTGTTGCAAGGTGGCATAAGTCTCGAACAATTCTACTCCCATGCCCCGCAAGGACGGCAACGAGGCGGCCTTTAGGACGGCTTGGGCTATCAACACGGCGGCGCGCGCGGACTCGGGGGCATAGACGCACTTCTAAACGGCGCCTCGGCTATCCTCCTGGTTTTGGTTGCGGTAGCAGCCCGGCATGCTTGGAACGGGCATCCTGCGGCAAATTGTCGCAGGCGCAAGTCCCTCGGGTGGCGATAGGATGGCAAAGAGATGATTTCCGCTTCGCCCAGCCAGGCGCCCTCAGCCGGCGATCCCGCCGCGAGCCTCGCGCTGCCCTGGGTGGTCCGGCTTCGTTACGGGATGGTGGCCGGGGAGATTGCCGTGGTTTTGGGCATGTACTATGGGTTACGCATCGGTTTCCCTTTGCGCTGGGCCCTGATGCCGTTGGCGGTCGCGCTGGCCAGCAACGTCTTGCTCGGCCGGCTGGGGGCGTTCCCGGTCCGCGTCACCCAAAATACACTGGGTGCAGTCTTTTGTCTCGACACGCTCTGCCTCACGGCGATGTTGGGATTCACCGGCGGAGCCACCAACCCCTTCAGCTCGTTGTACCTGGTGCAGATCACGCTTTCGGCTGTGGTTCTCCAGAAGACATGGACTTGGATTCTGGGAGCGCTCTCCACCGCGGGTTTTGGTCTGTTGTTCTTTGTTCGCCTGCCGGCCGTGGAGTTTGCGCCGCACCATTTCGACGAGGGCTTTTCTCCGCACCTGATCGGTATGTGGATCGCCTTCGTGGTTGCGGCTGCCCTGATCACGGTCTTCACCGGCAAGATATCGGATGCACTCCGGAAGCGCGAACAGGATGTCTTGATCCTGCAAGAACAAGTGGCCAAGAACGAGCGATTAGCGTCGCTGGTGACTCTGGCGGCTGGCGCGGCACACGAGCTGGGCACGCCTCTCGGCACAATCGCCATTGTCGCCAAGGAACTCGAGCACTATGCGGCCAAGGTTGCGGAAGACGATGCAGTGCTTGGAGATTCCCGGCTGATCCGTTCCGAAGTGGATCGCTGCCGGAGAATCCTCGAGCGAATGAGCGCTCAAAGTGCCGAACCGATGGGGGAAGCGCCCGCACGAATCGGCTTGCGCGACCTGCTTGTGCAAGTGTCCGGGCAATTTCCGGAGGCGCGGCGGGCGCTGCTCGACCTCCAGGTGGCTGCCGGTGAGATCGAAGCCGTCCTCCCGGTCCGGGCCACGGTACAGTCGCTGGTGGCACTGGTGCAGAATGCGTTGGATGCAAGTTCCGGCACGAGCGCTGTGACGATTTCGGCCCGAACGAACGATTCTTTATTGGTCATCGCCGTGCGCGATCAGGGGCACGGCATGCCGGCGAGCGTTTTGCGCCGGATCGCCGAGCCGTTCTTTACCACCAAGGAGCCCGGCAAGGGCATGGGGCTCGGAACATTTTTGGTTCGTACATTTGCAGAAAGTTTAGGCGGGCGTGTGTCATTCGACTCCGTTCCCGGCAAAGGAACAACGGTTACTGTGGAGCTTCCGCTTCACGCACCAGGGGGAGCTCATGTCGCCGCCTGAAGAAACACCGCTGGTTCTGGTGGTGGACGACGACGAGGTGTTCCGCGACCGTCTCTGCAATGCATTGGCCAAGAGAAAGTGGGAAACCGAGGGTGCGTGCGATGGCGTGGAGGCGCTGAAGGTCGCTCGCGATCGTAGCCCGGACTTGGTCCTGGTGGATCTGCGCATGCCGCGAATGGGTGGATTGGATGTCGTACAGGAGCTGCGCAATATCGATTCCTCGATGACCATTATCGTGCTCACCGGCTATGGAAGCATTCCCACCGCGATATCCGCCATGAAGCGAGGGGCCAATCACTATCTGAGCAAGCCCGCGGACGCCGACCAGATTCTCGCGGTCTACGACCAGCTGCGCTCCGCCTCCACCAGCGAGCGGGAGGCGGCGCCCACCACCGTTCCGACGCTGGCCCGAGTCGAGTGGGAGCACCTGCAGCGCGTCATCGCCGATTGCGAGGGGAACATTTCGCAAGCTTCCCGGTTGCTCGGCATTCATCGCCGTTCCCTGCAGCGGAAACTC
>DATJNO010000144.1:0-14894 GCA_035508055.1 Bryobacteraceae bacterium
CGCGAGCACAGAACGCCCTTGCCTGGAGATCGTTAAATTGCCGCTGGGAAGAGTGCCACCGAGCGGCGACGTTAAGCGGATCGTAAGTGCTGAGTTCTCTGGTTCTTGGCACGACGCAGCGAAGGGAACCACTGTCCACAATGCAAATACGAGAACGTGAGCTTTGCTCAGCATCAGTGGTTGCCACACTCCGCCAAGAGTTTAGTAGTGATCGCTTTGCTCCCCTCCGAAGATCGACATGTATTGTGCGTACTTTGCAATCGCCGATCCAGCGGAAGCTAACTGAGCGGCGGCGAGCGGTGGGGGCGCGGCTACAAAGACGGTGACGTCGAAGCAATCAACGATCTCGGTTCCCTCGCCCGCTCCGACCGTGCACCCATATGTGGCGGAGAAGTCATCGTCTCCGTTGGGGTCGAGCCGGTTGACTGGATCGCCGCGCGTATACCCATACCGATTCCAAGACTGCGGGTCGGTCGAGCCTGGGCGGGCGGTGACGGTCTTGGCGGTCAGGTTGCCGAAGCCGTCGTAGGTGTAGGCTTCGCCCCAGGTGCTGCCCGAGCCGGCGGAGGCGAGGTGGTTCCGGGAATCGTAGGCGTAAGTCACGGTTTCGCCGCTCACGGCGTTATATTTCGACGCGATCTCGCCGTTGTTGGTTCCCGTGGGGTAATTGTACGCCGGGTTCTCGGCGCCGTTGTTGAGGCCGGTGAGCTGGTTGTTGCCGGACCGGGCTGGGTCGGCTAGTTGGTGGCGCAACGCGATATCAGCTCGAGCAGAGCCCCTAGGTCTGAATTATCTACCAAGTATGAGGGGCCGGATGAGGGTTGCGGATCCAAAAGTCGGATTCGAATGCTTCCACAATCCTTACCTGAAACGTTTTTGAAAGAAGTGTCCACCTCCTGGTTCGAAGCGTGCTGAGGACTAAGAGTAATTGTCGGTTGGGGGGCGGCAAGCGTCACGGCTGGCTCCGACCATCGAACAGGAGCATGGAAGCGATATCCGACCGCGGTCTTATCGCTTGTCCTAAAATGCCAAAAGCGGGCCCGCATCACCTCCCAGGTTACGCCTTTTAAGAGAGCGTTCAGGGCCGACGTAGCCTTCGGTCCCAGTGAGTTCTCCAGGAGCATGCGGTCATTCTTCTCCCAAGCTAGGACCAGTTGGTCTAAGGCCTCTCGGGGTGTCGGCGCGGTGCAAGGGTCATTCGAGGGATAGCGGCGCCAGGCACTGACGTAAGACGTTTGACCGAGTGAAAGAGCGGAGGCGATGTCTATAGCGGAGTCGAGAAATTGGAAACTAGGATCGCCTCGGAGTTGCTGGAGCCGTGGATATGCTGCTGAACCCTCGATTGTGGCATATGCGTATAGCAGCCAATTGGCGTTAGTCCTAGTGGGCGAATAAACACCCTTTTCCTTGATCGAGTGGAGGGCGGCGTTTATTTCCGGGATCGCTAACCAGCCTGATCTCACCAGCGATCCAGCGGTAGCGCGTTCTCTCTCGGCTGCCATCCCGAACGAGCCGCACGTGCCGGCCACGACCTCCGTTGTGCGTGATCCGCGCTCCGCATCGTTAATTTGATCGGTAATCGACCGTTGGTCGGTCTGAGCCCATCCGCGCCCCAGCGAGACTGCGGAAATCAAAACGAAAGTGTAGCGAGCAGGCCAGGGGATTCTGGTTCTCCAGCTGTTCATTATTCTGTCACCGATGTTACCGCCGCTTGACCGGAAGCTGCCCCGCCCAAGGGCCAAGTGAAAGTGGCTTTCCAATTGTAGGTGCCACAGGGAGCCGGCCCTGTGGCGCCAGGCGCTTGGTGCCGAAGTAGCGGTCGCTCGCCATGAGCGTCACGTACAGCGTCGGCGAACGGGCTGGTCTGGACGATGTTGAATTGGTATGCACCGAGCTTTTGGCCGCCGGGCCTCTAGTAGAACACCGTGTACACGCAATTTTGCCATTGTTGGTTCCGGTGGGGTAATTGCACGTCAGGTTCTGCGCGACGGTCAGGTTGGTTTTGCGGACGCGCCGGCTTCCCGGTCCGCGCCCGCAATGGATTATCCGACGAAAGACTAAGCAGCTTTGGCTGCAGTTCCGTGCGGGTCGATGACGAACTTCTTGGCCGCGCCTTTATCGAAGTCGTGATAGCCCTGCGGCGCCTTATCCAAGGAGATGATGGTGGCGTTCACCGCTTTCGCAATCTGCACCTTGTCGTGCAGAATCGCCATCATCAGCTGGCGGTTGTATTTCAGCACCGGGCACTGGCCGGTATAGAAGGCATGCGACTTGGCCCAGCCGAGGCCGATGCGAATGCCCAGGTTGCCGATCTTGGCGTTGGCGTCGATTCCACCCGGGTCGCCCGTGACATACAGGCCGGGAATACCGATCGCACCTCCGGCGCGCGCGATCTCCATGACGGCATTGAGCACGGTTGCGGGCTGCTCCACCTTGGCGCTGTGCCCATGTCCATGCGCTTCAAAGCCGACGCAATCGACCGCGGCGTCCACTTCCGGAACACCGACGATCTGGGCGATCTGGTCGCCGAGCGAGGCGTCCTTGGTGAGATCCACGGTTTCGCAACCGAAGCTCCTGGCCTGT
The DNA here is from genome assembly GCA_035508055.1 of Bryobacteraceae bacterium. GTDB lineage: Bacteria > Acidobacteriota > Terriglobia > Bryobacterales > Bryobacteraceae > Palsa-89. The sequence continues at coordinate 2,584 of DATJNO010000144.1, forward strand.
GCCAGCCGGTCCGGAATCATGTCGCCGACGATGACGACGGCCGCGCCGAGCAAGTGGCAGGAAGCCGCGCAAGCCAACCCGACCGGACCCGCGCCGGCAACATAAACCACCGATCCCGTTCCAACACCGGCCGTGACAGCGCCATGGTAACCAGTGGGGAAGATATCGGAAAGCATGGTGAGATCCGTGATCTTCGCCAGAGCTTTGTGCTTGTCGGGGAACTTGATCAGGTTGAAATCGGCGTAAGGCACCATGACGTATTCGGCCTGACCGCCAACCCACCCGCCCATGTCGACGTAGCCGTAGGCCGCTCCCGGGCGCGCCGGATTCACGGTGAGACAGATGCCTGTCTTTCCTTCCCGGCAGTTGCGGCAGCGCCCACAGGCGATGTTGAAGGGAACGGTACAGATGTCTCCGACGTTCAGAAACTCGACGTCACTGCCTTTCTCAATGACCTCGCCGGTGATTTCATGCCCCAGCACCAGGCCGGCGGGAGCGGTGGTGCGGCCGCGAACCATATGCTGGTCGCTGCCGCAGATGTTCGTAGTTACGATCTTCAGAATGACGCCGTGATCGATCTTCTTGCCCGCCGGGTTTTGCAGTTTGGGGAAATCGATGGATCGGACTTCAACTTTGCCCGGCGCCAGGTACACTACACCGCGATTACTTGCCATAAGAGTCTCCTTTCAACTACGTGGTTAAACAATCTGTTCCTCAGAACGCGGCTGCACCCGCCTCAGCCACCGCGTGATCCTGATCGCCCGAACCGCCGCTGACACCGATCGCGCCGGCAACCTGGCCGTTCTTCTTGAGGGGAATTCCGCCGGCGAAGATCATGATCCTTCCGTCATTGGAGGCATGAATTCCAAAGAATTGTCCGCCGGACTGCGAATGGCTCGCCAGGTCCTTGGTGGCGATGTCGAAGGCCCGCGAAGTGTAGGCTTTCTTCTGGGAGATGTCGATACTGCCGATCCAGGCTCCGTCCATGCGAACGTGGGATACGAGATTGCCGCCTTCGTCGGCGACCGCGATGTTCATGGGCTGTCCGATTTCCGCCGCTTTCTTCTCCGCGGCGGCGATGACTCTGCGTGCGTCTGCTAACGTCATTTAACGTGCACTCCTTTGTTGTTTGAGTGATCTGCTTGAGACTAGGTGTTGCCAACCAATTCTAGCTCCGCGCAGGAATCGCGTCAAACTGATATTACTGTGGGTGAGCGTAGGGGGAGTCGAAGTGCAAGCGCGCCGGCTCCTGCGACGCCTTTCGGCCGGCGCGCGTGGCGTCAGGAGTTATGAGTTCAGGCGCTATACCACGCCGGCGTGCCGCTTCAGAATCTGCTGCAGGTTTTGCGAAAACGCTGAGCGCGCCATCACGATGTTGGCGCCCAAGTCGTGCGCCTGCTGCTTCAGCTCGCCTTGCACGTGCGAGAGATAACCGATCAGGCTGATTTGTTTTAATTCCGTGTCGCCCTTCAGCTTCGAAATCAGGTCGAGCGGCCGGATACCGTTGAAGTTGAGGTCGAGAATGATGAGCAGCGGCTGTTCCTGTTTCGCCTTGTCCAGCACGTCGCGCGCGGACTTCAAAAACTCCACTTCCAGGCCGGTGCGTTTGGCGGCGTCGCTGATCTTGACCGTGAACAACAGGTCTTCAACCACCGCCAGGATCTTTCTTTTCTCCCGCTTCTGCATAGAGCGCTACACGCCTGCTCCCCAAGATGTCATTAACTTAAGAACTGGAAACTACAAGTTGTGTGGAAGGTAAGAATTATTCTAGCATGACCTAGTGAAGATTCCAGCGCGACGGCTGTCAAACCGGAGGCTTCCAGCGTGAGCGTCAATTCCCTCATTTTTGCTGACGCACGAGCGGCTTCGTCGGCTTGCGCCGCGCGGATTCTCGAGTTGCTGGCCGGCGCGCTTGAGTCGCAGCCGTTTGCCACGCTCGCCGTCTCCGGCGGCACCACGCCCGCGCTCATGTTCGCCGACATGGCGAAAGCGCGCTTCGACTGGAGCCGCGTGCATCTGTTCTGGGTGGATGAGCGCGGCGTTCCACCCACGGATTCGCAGAGCAACTATAAGCTCACCAAGGAGAAGTTCATCGATCCGGCGGGCTTTCCTTCCGCGAATGTGCATCGGGTGCAGGGGGAACTGGCGGCGGAAACCGCGGCAAAGCTCTACAGTGACGAGATCCGGAAAGTCTTCGGCTTGACGGGAACGGCGCTGCCGCGCTTCGACATCGTACACCGGGGCATGGGTCCGGACGCGCACACTGCCAGCCTGTTTCCCGGCGAGCCTTTGATCGAGGATCGAACCCACATCGCGGCGGCGGTCTACGTCGAAAAATTTCAGCAATGGCGTGTCACTCTGCTGCCCGGCGTGCTGGAAGGCGCCCGCAACACGCTGATGCTGGCGGCCGGGGCGGATAAGGCCGAGCCCTTGCGGGCGGTACTGCGCGAACCTTACGATCCCCTGCGGTACCCCTCCCAGCTTGCCACCTACAATGGAAGCGGGGTGACGTGGTTTCTCGACAAAGCCGCCGCCCGGCTGGTGGAGTGATGCCGACCCGGCGCGAGCTCTTGCTCGTTCCTGCTTTCGGCCTGCTCATCCAATCCGCGGAGCGTAGCTCCAATCTTCCAGACCAACCGCCTCGCACAAGGATTCTGTTGGGCGGCGACGTCATGCTGTCGCGCTACGTAGGCGCACGCGCGCGCCGCGTGCACGATCCGGCTGCGCCGCTGCGGGACCTGGCGCCGTTGCTGTCCTCGGCCAACATCGCTTTCGTCAACCTCGAAGCCCCGTTTTCCGACCACGGCCAGCCGACCGAAAAAGGCATGGTTTTCAAGGCCGGGCCCGAAATGGTCGAAGCGCTGAAAGTGGCGGGCATCTCAGTGGTCTCCACGGCCAACAATCACGCCCGCGACTGCGGCGCTTATGGTGTCGACTTCACGCTGGACTTGCTGGCCAGGAATGGAATCGTCGCTGTGGGCACGGGGCACACCGCAGAGGCCGCGCACCGAGGCGCCGTACTGGCGCGCAACGGCGTACGCTTCGGCTTTCTGGCCTATACCTACGATCAATCCAACGGAAACTATAAAGACCGGGACGAACGCATCGCCATGCTGGACGTACCGCGTATGACCCGGGACGTTGAAGATATGCGCCGGCGCGCCGACGCCGTGATCGTTTCCATGCATGCCGGAATCGAATATCAACCCAAACCCAACACGCAGCAGCGCAACTTCGCTCACGCGGCCATCGACGCGGGCGCGAGTGTGGTGGTGGGCGCGCATCCGCACGTCGCTCAGCCGGTCGAAGCATATAAGGAGGGCGTGATCTTCTACTCGCTCGGCAACCTGGTCTTCGACCAGTTCCAGCGCAGGGAAACCCAGCACGGCCTGCTGGCCGACGTTTATTTCGCCGGGTCCAAGCTGGAGCATTGGAGCCTCATTCCGGTGGACATTCTGCAAACAGGCCCGCGCGTGGCGCCCACGAAGCCCCGACCGCAATCCGAGCCGCGACGGTGAGGGAGCGGTCGTGACGGCCTTGGTCCTCTCGGCGGGCGGCATGTACGGCGCTTATCAGGCCGGCGCCTGGAAGACGCTGGCCGATGTATTCCGGCCGGACCTGGTAGTGGGTGCATCCATCGGAGCGCTGACCGGCTGGGCGATCGCGGGCGGCTGCGACCCCGATGAGCTGGTCGACCGCTGGCTGCACCTGGACGCCGCCGCGCGCTACCGTTGGAAATTTCCGCGCAGCCCGGTGCACGGTTTGCTCGATGCGGCGCCGCTGCGGCGCGTGATCCGCAACCTCTACGAATCCTTCCACCCGCGAACCGCCTTCGGCGTGGTGTTGACGGATCTGTTCCGGCTGCAGCCGCGCATCTTTCAAGCCAGCGAGGTAACCTGGCTGCACCTGGCTGCCAGCACGGCCGTCGCCGGGCTTTTCGATCAGGTGCGGATCGGCGGACGCTTGTACTCCGATGGAGGACTGCTGGCGAGCGTGCCGCTGTGGGCCGCGGCGGAACTCGGCGCAACCCGCGCGCTGGTGATCGACGTTCTGCCCGAGCCGCCGGGCCTGATCGCCAAAACGTTCGTGAGCGCGATGCGCCGCATCTCGCGGTTTCGCGCCTCGGTTCCGGCGGATCTGGAAGTCATCCGCTTGTCGCCGCCCAAGCTGCTGGGTTCGCCGCGGGAGGCCATTTGCTGGAGCCGCGCGAACGCCGAGCGCTGGATCCGGGCGGGCGGGCGAGACGCGGCGGTAATCAAACATTCCCTTGCGAATTGTTTTGAGCGACAATAGAACCGACATGCCGGCATACCACATTCACCGTTTGAAGGAGGCGCAGCGCCAGCAGTTCCGCTGGGCGCCGCACACTTCGGGACTGACCATTGCCAAGCCCAGGGATTACGAGCCGGGCGACGTGGTGGAGTCCGCCAGCCCCTACGCGCTGTGGCTCGCGCTCCGCGAGACCCCGGAAGCGCTGGCGGTGGGCGACCTGGTGGAAACGGAAGACGGCAGCCTTAGTATTTTCAAGTACATAGGATTCGAGGAGGCGCGCTGGTACGTACCAGAGGCCGCGCCGCCTCCCATTTCGCCCCCGCTAGAGGTAACATAGGGGAAACAAAGATATGTATACAGACCCCCCTGCCTGGGACCGGGTCAATTCCTTCGCTTTGGTCAGCTACATTCCTGATCCCCTGGCGGGCTTTCTGGATAGTTTGCGGCGGGAATTGGTGCCGAATTGCTTCCTGCACGCGCACGTCACTCTGCTTCCACCGCGGCCCATCCGTTGCTCTCCCGAAGATGCCTGGCAGCAAGTCCGGACCCTGGTCCCGCAGTTTGCGCCGTTTGAAATCCAGCTGGCGGAAGTGGAGGTCTTCCCGGTGACGGACGTAATTTACGTTGCGGTCGCGCAGGGCCGGGAGGAACTGGAGCACATGCACGAGGGGATGAACCTGGCTTGCCTGCGCTATTCGGAACCCTTCCCATACCATCCACACGTCACGCTGGCGCAGGAACTGAAGTCCGACGAAGTGGACGAACTGGCGCGCGTGGCGCGGGCGCGCTGGGCCGAGTGCCAGCTTCCCAAGAGCTTCCGCGTGGAACAGGCGGTGTTCGTGCAGAACACGGTGCGCAACGAGTGGATCGACCTGGGCGAAAGCATGCTGGGCCACAGCGAGTCGCGGCTGGTGACCGAGCTGGTCGATCTGGTCGGCTGACGCCTAGGGGCGGACCATGGAAAAGCGGTCCCGCGTGCGCGCGTAGTCGTTGCCGCCCATGCGGCCGATCGCCCGCAGCTTTTCGGCGTCGATGCGATAGTTGTTCATCACTTCCGGATCGACGTGAAACTGGATTACTTCGCCGATGACCAGCGTTCCTCCCAGCGGCGTGCGCGTGCTCACTTCGACAATTTGAATCAGTTTGCATTCCATGTTCACGTGGGATTCCGCCACGTGGGGCGGCCGGACGAGGTTGCTGGGCATCGGCGTGAGGCCGGAAACCTGGAACTCGTCTACCTCGGCCGGATATTCGCCGGAAGTGAGATTCATCTGCTCGGCGAACTCCTCGCTGACGATGTTGACCACGAACTCGCCGTTGGCGCGAACGTTGGCCAGAGTGTCCTTCTCCGGGGAGCGCGTCCCGCAGGCGAAGCAAACGACCGGCGGATTGCCGCAAATCGCGTTGAAGAAACTGAAGGGCGCCAGATTGTACACGCCGGCGGGTGAAATCGTGGAGATGAAGCCGATGGGCCGCGGCACGACGGAGCCAATCAGCACCTTATAGCTGCTCTGGGGAGGGATTGCCGCCGGGTCGACCAGGATTTTGGGTTCGCGCATAAATAGTCATCAGAGCACAGTCGGACGGGCGAAAACAGGAACGCTGCTATAATCGGACGAGTTATCGTGTCTTACGTTCGCTCGAGTTTCATCCGCGGCTGGCAACGGGGCGGGGATCCGCCGGCCATGCTGTGCCGGGGCGTGTAGTCCCGAATGCCAAGGTTTTTCAGTCTCCGGCAGGCCGAACAACTGCTTCCCGAGGTAGAATCCGCGATTCGAGAGGCGATTGCTCTTAATACCGAATACCAGCAGGAGGAAGGCGAGTGGCAGCGTTTTGCCCAGCGCGTGACGCTCCTGGGGGGCGTGCAGGCGGACCGCGCCGGCCTGATCGAAAAAAAGAATCGCCGCGCCGCGGCCGCCCAACGGTTAAAAGACACGTTGGAGAAAATTCAGGAGTTCGGCTGCCTGGTGAAGGACCTGGACATCGGCCTGGTTGACTTTCCCACGCTTTGGAAGGGCGAAGAAGTTTACCTGTGCTGGAGACTCGGAGAATCCGGCATTCACTTCTGGCATGGCGTTCATGAGGGCTTCCGGGGCCGCAAGCCCATTGATGGGGACTTCCTCGACAACCATCGCGGCGAGCCGGCGAACTGAATGTGCGAGAATTGAGGAATTGTCACTGAGTGTGGGAAGGTCCATCAGCCCGATAGAAACGCATGCTGCTGAGTAGAGAATTCGTCGCATACCTGTCACGGCAACTCGTAAGACGGATGACGCCGCAGATCATCGAAACCAGCAGCCCCGAAGCGGCGGCGGAGTTGATCGACAACCTCATCGAGGAAGAGCTGCAGGTGGAGGACCGGCTGAACGACGAAGTGCGCGATCTCCTCAGCCAGTACAGCGAATACATGCGGCGCGAGGGCGTCAGCTACCAGGAGATGTTCCGCCGCATCAAGAACACCCTCATTTCGCAGCGCAAGGTGATCCGGGCTTCCGGGCGCGACACCGGCGACAACATGAAGCTCTCGCGCGACAAGATCAACGACATCTCGCACAAGCTGGTGGCGTCTTTCCGCAAGTCGCGCCAATTCCGCGTGAAGAAGGACCCCAACGACGTGCGGCTGGAGATTGTGAAGGCCATGACCGAACTGCTGGGCGTCGAGGAGAAGGTGGACCGGGCGGCCCGGACCAAGATCCGTTCGCAGAAGAAAGAAATCCCCGAGGGGACCGAGGAGTGGGATCTGCTGCACCGGCGCTACTACGCCGAGGAACTCAAGAAGCTGGGCATCGACCTGAGCCGCTGAGCGGAACGCTTACGGGCCGGGAGTTTTCTCGAGCTGTTGTTTGGCCCACAGACGGTCGGGATTCAGCTCCAGCGACTTGGCGAACGCCTTCCGAGCTTCCTCGTCCTGATTGCCGCGGCGCAACGCGACACCCAGCCACAGCCAGGCATCGGCATTCTTGGGATTCAGATCGATGGCTTTGCGGAAATCCCGGATGGCCGGATCGGACCCGCCGCCGAACGCCGGCGGCAGATAGTAATTGCCCACTCCCCGGCTCACATAGGCCATCGACGACTTCGGATCCAGCTCAATGGCTTTGTTGACGGCATCCAGGGCGCATTTGCCGTACTTCAGCGCAGCCAGCGAATTGCTGGAAATCATCTGGCCGCAGAGCGTCCCCAGGATGCGCTGGTACTCGGACGAATCCGGCTTCAGGTTGACGGCCCGGGAGGCGGCATCGAAACCGGCCTGGGCATCGTTTTTAGCCGCGCCTTTATCATGCAGTTCGATGGCGACTTCGGCCGCGTAGGAATCGGCCAACGCGACGCGGTACTGCGCGGCGGCGTCACCGGGCTGTTTGTCCGCCGTGACGCGAAGATCGGCGGCGAACTTCTCCAGCGCGGCGCGGTCCTGCCGGTCTCGCGCCTTGGCCAGGCTGGGAGCCTCAATCGACGCGGCCACTGCGAGAGCGGTCGTTACAAAAATTGACAGGCTGAGTTTCATCGGCGCCATTGTTTGTATGATGCCCGTTCCCGGCTATAACGTTGCAACTTTTCGATGCACGAGGAGGAAGTACAAGCCGAGAATCGACAGTAGGACCCCGTTCCAGCTGAGCACCACCGGCGCCGTAAACTGGCGTACTAACGCGCCGACAATGAGGCTTCCAAACGGCATGCCGCCGCGAAAGGCGACGTTGTACACGCTCATCACTCGCCCACGCATGTCATCAGGAGTAATCAACTGAACCAGGGATCCGATGCTGGTGAAGACGGCCAGCAGCATTCCTCCGGCTAAGAAGACCAAAAGACAGCTCAGCGGGAAGGAACGGGAAAGCGCGAAGCCGGTGATCAACACTCCCAACGCGATCAGATTGACCAGCACCAGCCGGCCCATGTGCTTGTGCTTGCCGAGACCGGCAACGATCAAGGCGCCGCAGATGGAGCCGGTTCCGGAACAAACCAGGAAAATGGTGTACAGATTCGGTCCGCCCTGAAAAACGTCCTTGACGAAGACCGGCAGAAACACGATCAGCGGGAAGGCCAGCAGGGTCATGGAGAACGCCAGGAGGATCAAGGCTTCCATGGCGCCTTGTTTGCGAATGAAGTGGATGCCGCCTCTCATGCTGGCAAGCACGGAGTCGCCTGTCTTGGTGGGAACGAAGTGCGGATGGATGAGCAGCAGCGAAATGATGACCGCGACAAAGGAAACGCCATTAAGCCCGAAGCACCAGGACGCGCCGAGCAGCGCCAGCGCTACGCCGCCAAAGGTGGGGCCAAGCACCCGCGCGACATTGAACTGGATGGAATTGAGCGCGATCGCGTTGGGGAGATCTTCGGTTTTCACGAGCGTCGGAATCAGCGCCGAATAGGCCGGCCCGCCGAAGGATTGAGCCGTGCCGACGATGAACGAAAGCGTCAAGATATGCCAAATTTTCACCGTTCCCGTGGCGAAAAGCCCGGCAAGCAAGAACGCACAAAACATTTGCACAAACTGCGACCCGAGCAGCAGCTTCTGACGTTCGGTCCGGTCGGCGAAGACGCCGCCGAATAGAGAGAACAAAACGATGGGGATGCTGCCGAGAAACGAATCCAAGCCCAGCAAGAAGGACGATTTGGTGAGCTGCAGCACCAGCCAGGCCTGCGCGAACGTCTGCATCAGCGTGCCAATGCTGGACGTACACGCGCCAAACCACATGATGCGGAAGTCGCGGTACGAAAAGCCCTTGAAAACGCGGGTGAGCAACGGGAAATCCGCTCAGGGCAGTGGCTGTTCGCGCTGGATCAGATGCAGCAGATTGCCGTCGCCATCGCGGAAATACTGCAAGCGATTGCTGCCCATGACGATCGGTTCGTTGATGAGCTCGACTCCGCGCTTGCGCAATTCGGCCGCGGCCGCATCGAAATTCTCCACTGCGATGGCCAGGTGGCGGATGCCGGGATCTTTCATCTTTTGTGGCATGCGTTCGCCTTCCGAGGGGATGAATTCCAGCATCGAACCATCGGCAGCCCGCACGAAATAGTTGCCCAGGTAGTTGTGGTTGATGCGGAAGTCGAGATGCTGGACGTACCATTCGGCCAGCCGCTTCGGATCGGGCGACGCGATGGCAGTGTGCTCGAGTCCTTGGAACATAAACCAGGATTGTATCAGAGTGCCGCGCGAGGGCTGGCGATTACTGGAACAACTGCGGCGCGAACTGGTTCAAATAATCGCGCCAGTTGGTCCAGGTGTGCGCTCCGGCGCTTTCCTGGAACATCGGATGGTAGCCGTGCTTTTGAAACAGGTCTACGGTGGCTTTGGTGGTGCTGAGCAGGAAATCGTCTTTGCCGGTTGAAAACCAGAAGAGTTTCCACTCCTTCTTGCCCGCGGGTTTGTCCAGGTCTGCGGCGTGCTGTTGCTCCCAGCTGGGGCCCGCGGGAGGATCTGTGACCGGAGCTCCGGCCAGTCGGAACGGCACGATGCCAATGATGCCGGAGCTGAAGACGCCGACATAGTCGAATTCATCAGGGTGGGTAGTCGCGATCTCGATGGTCTGCGCCCCACCCATGGAAAGGCCCGCGATGGCGCGGTGATGATGATCGCGCAACACGCGATAATGCGTCTCGGCATAGGGCATAATGTCGCCTTCAAAATCTTTCACGAAATCGGTATTAAAGTCGGGTACGCTCCCGGCGGTTCTGGGCGCCCGGTCGGGCGGGGCCGTGTGTCCGGCCGGCATGACGACCACCATCGGCTTGGCCTTCTTGGCAGAGATCAGGTTGTCCAGGATGAATCCCGCCCGGCCCACCGAAGTCCAGGAATCGTCGCAATCGCCGGCTCCGTGCAGAAGGTAGAAGACCGGGTATTTCTGCGAACTGGTCTCATAGCCGGGCGGCGTGTAGACGTGCATGCGGCGGAACTTGCCGAGCGACTTCGAATAGTAGGTCACACTGGCGACTGCTCCGTGCGGCACGTCCTGGGTGTCCATGAAATCGGCGCCGGGCACGTAGACCATGCTCCAGGCGTTGCCGTTCGATTCGCTTACCGAGTCGCTGCGTGGGTCCATCACGGAGACCCCGTCGACGTTGAAGTTGTAGCGATAAGCGCCGGGATCGATCGGCCCGACGGTAATCTCCCACACACCGTTGTCGGCTTTCGTCATTTCGCCCGCGGGCGCGAGGCCGAAGAGGTCGGTACTGGAGAGACGGATGGCCTGTGCCTTGGGCGCGAAAATGCGAAACGTGATGTGATGGTCCGCCGAAACTTCGGGGGAATTGAACGCGGGCTGTGCGGGGCCCGCTCCGGGAGGCTGGGCCAGGAGCGGCGCTGCGATCAGGGCGATTGCGAGCTTCTGGTATTGCATGCAGCATCGAGTATACAGCGGCAGGAGTCGCACTGGCGGCCCGTTCCAGTTACCCTAGAAGCTTAGGACCCCAATACGAATGGACTTTCTCAAAGATAGCCTCATCGAGCTGATTACTCAGACTTCCACGAATCTGCCACCCGACGTCCGCGCAGCCATGGGCACGGCGCTGGAAAACGAAGTGGCCGGAACGCAGGCCTCGCAGGCGCTGGGAATCATCGCGACCAACATCGACATGGCGCAGCAGGATGAAGGACCGATCTGCCAGGACACCGGCATGCCGACCTTCGTGGTGCACACACCGGTCGGCATCAGCCAGATCCAAGTGAAGCGCGCGATTCAAGAAGCAGTAGCCGAAGCGACGCGGCGCGGCAAACTTCGGCCGAATTCGGTGGATTCGCTGACCGGGAAAAATAGCGGGGATAATCTGGGCGAGGAGACGCCGGTGATCCACTTCGAACAATGGGAGAACGACGACATCGAAGTGAAGCTGATCCTGAAGGGCGGCGGCTGCGAAAACAAGAACATCCAGTATTCCCTGCCCTGCGAGCTGGACCATCTGGGCCGTGCGGACCGGAATCTGGAAGGCGTGCGCAAGTGCATCCTGCACGCGGTCTGGCAGGCTCAAGGACAGGGTTGTGCGCCGGGTGCGGTAGGGATTTGCATTGGGAGCGACCGCGCGCACGGCTATGATCTCGCCAAGAACCAGCTCTTCCGGACGCTGGACGACGTGAATCCGGTTCCCGCGCTAGCGAAGCTCGAAGCGGAAATTATGGAGGAAGCCAACCGCATCGGCGTGGGCGCGATGGGCTTCGGCGGCAAGGTGTCGTTGATCGGCTGCAAGATTTGTGCGGCGAATCGGCTGCCGGCGAGTTTCTTCGTTTCCGTGGCCTATGATTGCTGGGCGTTCCGGCGGCTGGGTGTGCGGCTGGACGCGTCGAGCGGCGCCATTACCGGGTGGCTGTATCGCGATCCCAACCGCGCTGTCGAGCGCATGGCGCGTGCCGAGGGCTTCCCGCTCACGGGCCGCGAGGTGGTGCTCCGCGCGCCGCTTTCCGAAGAGCAAGTGCGCGCCTTGAAGGTCGGAGACGTGGTGCTCATTTCGGGTGAAGTGTTCACCGGCCGCGACGCCGTTCACGCGCATTTGATGAAGAATCCGCCGCCGGTGGACATGCGCGGCTCCATCCTTTATCACTGCGGGCCGGTGATGCTGAAGCAAGGCGAAGGGTGGACGGTGAAGGCCGCGGGACCGACCACCAGCAGCCGCGAGGAGCCGTATCAGGCTACGATCATCGAGAAGTACGGTGTGCGCGCGGTGATCGGCAAGGGAGGCATGGGAGCGAAGACATTGGCAGCGTTGAAGCATTCGGGCGCGGTATACCTGAACGGGATCGGCGGCGCGGCGCAGTTCTACGCGCGCACCGTGGAGAAGGTACTGGGCGTGCAATTCCTGGAGTTCGGCATTCCCGAGGCGATGTGGCATCTCCGCGTGAATAATTTCGCGGCGATCGTCACCATGGACGCGCATGGCAACAGCCTGCACGCCGATGTCGAGAGAGCGACCGGCTTGCAACTCGGCGAACTGCAGCAAGTGTGAGCGTCTGCTAAAATGAGGACAATTCCCCTCCGGCCAGGTAGCTCAGCTGGTAGAGCGCAGCCCTGAAAAGGCTGGCGTCGGCGGTTCGATTCCGTCCCTGG
>DATJNO010000145.1:0-8488 GCA_035508055.1 Bryobacteraceae bacterium
CTTCTGCTGACCGGGATTTTCGACGCCCGGCGAGGGGGCGGCTTACGTGGACCTGATGCTGATGTGCAAGCATCTGGAGCGCATCCTGCGCCATTCGGTGTGCGTCGCCGAACAAGCCGCCGAAGCTGCGCCGCTCCGTCAGGAGGCACAGAGCCAGGATGCCGCTTCTTGACTTCGTCCTCCGCCTGGGTGCGGCCTAGGATCGGCTTCGGGCGGGGTTGACGGCAGGTCCGATTCGGTTCATACTTTGGTCCTAGGGGGCGTCCCATGGTTTACCCTCGCGCTGCTTTGTTGGCGCTCGCCGCGATGGCGGGCGCAATGCTTCCCTCTTCCGCGCAATCGGTGATTTCGACGCATTCCGGAACGCTCTACTTCTTTGAGGGCGCGGTCTTCATCGGCGAACAGCAGGTGGAGCAGAAGTTCGCCCAGTTCCCGGATATCGGCGAGGGCCGCCAATTGTGGACCAAGGACGGGCGGGCGGAGGTGCTGCTGACGCCGGGCGTTTTCCTGCGCGTCAACAAGAACAGCGCGATCCGGCTGGACTCGAACCAGCTCTCCAATACGCGGGTTGCGTTGCTGGATGGTTCCGCCATTCTGGAAGTGCGAGAGACCGCTCCGAATACCACGGTCACTCTGACCTATAAGAGCTGGCAACTGCAGGGCGCGCAGCGCGGCGTCTACCGCATCGACACCAACCCGGCGCAGTTGCGCGTGTATAGCGGGGAAATCAAGGTCTGCGCGGCGGGCAGCCAGGACGGAGTCACGGTCAGAGACGGCGAGGAGTTGCCTTTCGCCCCCGTTCTGGTCACCGAACAAACCCCGTCCGCGCCTCCGGACGATTTCAAAAACTGGGCCATGGGCCGCAGCATGGCCATCGCTTCCGACAATGCGACGGCGGCCGGCATCATCGATGATCCAGGCCAGATGAGCGCCGACGCGAGCGACCCTTCCGCGGGAGGCTTCACCTATTTCCCGATGACCGGCGTGCCTTCGCTGGGCGTTGGAGCCCCCTACGGCGTCAGTTTCTGGAGCCCCTACCAACCGCCTCTGGCAGCGCTTTACCCGTATCCGTCGTCGATCTATGCGTATCCGGTCTACGGATATGGGCTGCCGTCGCCCTACCTCGGCATCGGGGCCCATCCGTTTCTACCGGGGCGGAGTTACTACCCGCCGCGCGTCGGTACCGGCACAACCGGCATCGGGATGGGCGGAACCCATCTGGGCGGCGTGAACAGCTATAGACCCTACGTTCCGTCGTACACGTACCGGTCGCTGGGAGTGGGTCATACGGGTGGGATCGCGCCGGTTCACGGAATCGGTCACCGCTAGAAAAGATCGGGCAATCCGCTATTTGGAGGGCGCGTAGTAGCCCAGCCTCCAGTGGACCTTCAGGTTGGTGAGACCCGCGGGCTCGTTCACCTTCACTTCCACCTTGCGGTATTTTCCGTCTTTGGCTTGATTCTTAGGTGAATAGGCCAGAACGTACTGATTGCGCAGCTCGACGCCGATGCGGGCGGCGACGCTCGGAAGATCCTCGGGCTCGGTCGCGCTGAATGCTCTCCCGCCGGTCTGCTCGGCCAGTTCGGAGAGCAAGCGCGGTCCGGAAACCTCTTCCTGGCTGAGGCCGAAGGCCAGAACCGGCTCGAAGACGCCCATGGCGTAGACCTGCACGTCGGCTTCGCGCACCAGGTCTTGAATCTCGCTGGCGGAGTACTTGCTATTGTTGTCGCCGCCATCGGAGACGATCAGGAGCGCCTTGCGGGCGTTTTTGGCCTTCTTCATCTCCTCCAGAGCAATTTGTGCGCCGTCCAGCAGCGCGGTCAGCCCGCCCGGTTGCACGGCCATGAGCTTCTGCTCAATTTCTTGCATGTTGCTGGTGAATCCGGAGACCAGCTGCGCGTGATCGCTGAATTCCACCAGAAAAGCTTCGTCCTGCGCGTTCATCGTCTTCAGGAAATCCAGCGCGGCCTCGCCCGATGTGCGGAACTTATCGCCCATGCTGCCGCTGGTGTCGAACACCAGGCCAACCGAGAGCGGCGCGTCTTCGCCGGAAAAATGGGCGATAGTCTGCTCGACGCCGTCCTCGTAGAGATGAAACTGCTGCTTCTGCAGGCCCAGCACGAAGCGGTTGAGCGGATCGGTGACGCTGGCGGGAATCAGCACCAGCGTCGAGTCGACTTTGAAGCGCAGCGTGGCTTCGTCGCCGGGCGTGGAAGCCGGCGGCTTCGCAGCAGTATCGGTCTGGGCAGCGCAGGCGCCGGCCAGGATCACCAACCATGCCGAAAAAACGACGCTGGAGCCTGCCTTCGGGAACGGCACAACAACTCCTGACTATTTGAGAGTTTATCAGTTCCGGCGCGCACGCTCCGAGTCGCCGCATGACACGCATAGAAACTTTCGATAAAGCGGCGGCGGATTGCTCCGATAGAATAGGTAGCAGAGTCTCAGTCGGCTCGCTTCACTCCTCGTCGGAAGAATTTCCCAAATCAACCCGCTCGGAGGTAGTGTGTCTACACGCTGCATCATTACTATTGCGTTGCTATCGGCCGGCTTACAGGCTCAGATGCTCCCGCCGTTCTCGGGAAATCACTCGGAAGAAAGGTCCCGGGTGGAACGCGGCGACGAGGGGCTGTTTCCCGAACGGTCTGAAAACGCTCCGGCACGCCCCATGGCGGGAGTGGTTTCGTTGCACGAACTGGAGCATCCCATCCCGGAGAAGGCCCAGCGCGCGGCGTATGAAGGCCAGCGCCTGGCCCAAGCCAACAAGACGGCGAAGGCCATCCGGAAGCTGGAGCAGGCCGTTCGCATCGCCCCGCGCTACCGCGACGCGCACAACGATCTGGGTGTGCAATATGCCCGGCTCCGCCGGTTCGCGGCCGCCCGCGCGGAGTTCGAAAAGGCGCTCGCCATCGGCCCGCCTGTGGAGCAGATTTATTTGAACCTGGCACTCAGCAATGCCGCGCTGGGCGATCTTCCGCAAGCCCTGGTTTTCGCGCAAAGGACACTGGGTCTCAATCCTCGCAACGCCATTGCGCGAGAGCTGCTGGCAAGAGCTTCGGCGCACTAAGCCCGCTCCGCGGCGCTCGCGTCCGGCTATTTCTGCTCGGCTGGGATGGTCTTGGACGGGCCCATTCCGACGATGTACAGCAGGCAATCGCCGTCCTTGGCTCCGTCGTAATGGATCTCTTTCGAGTGGTCGATCACGAAGCTTCCCGCGGGCACCGGATTAGTGCTGTCGGGATCGTATTTCGGCCCGGCGCCGACCCACCACGTGCCCGAAACGACCCAGATGTAGCGCTCCTCCGGGTGATAATGGGGCCGGCTCATGTGGCCCGGATGCCACTTGATGAGCTGGATGTAGATGCCGGGTTTATTCGGATCGCCCTGGATGACGGCGACGTCGGCATTGTCGCTTTTGCGCCAGTTAATCTGGTCGGGCAGCGTGATGGAAATCATCTTCGGGTCGGGCTTCTCGGCGGCGCGGCCCGGCGCCGGAAGCAAGGCCACAGCGGCCAGGGCTGGGACAAAGAAACGTTGTAAAGGTGACATGATTTTCTCCAGCTTCTCCATACGCTAGCACGAATTCGCCGGGGCCCCGTCAAATATGAGGAACGAATGCACTTTGTAGGGCGTATGCTTCCTTGGGCCTTCAGCCCAAGTCTGTTCCAGCGATACTAAAAGAATCTTATGCTGAATCCATTGAAAACTACGGTGGTAACCCTGTTCGTGCCTCTGTTGTTGGCCGCCGTCGCTTCTGCTCAATCCGAGATCAACGTGCAGCCCGCGGCGGGACGGCTGGGCTGGGTGACGCGGCCCTATGAAGCGCCCCAGGTGCCGGAAATCCGTCTGGCCAACTCTCCGCGCCTGAACGAGCTGATTCGCGCCGGCAATCTGTACCTGACGGCGCAGGACGTGGTCGCGCTGGCGATCGAGAACAACATCGATGTCGAAGTGCAGCGCTACGGGCCGCTGCTGAGCCAGCAGGTGCTGAAGCGCGCCGAGGGCGGAGGCGCCTTGCGCAGCGTCGGGTTGGGCGTGGCGCCCGGACCGCAAAGCGTCAGCCTGGAAGGCGTCAGCGTCAATGGTTCCGGAGGCGTGGCGCTTTCGGGGGGCAACGGCGTCAGTTCCGGGGGCGGCATCGTCACGCAACTGGGGCCCAATATCCCCTCGCTCGATCCGTCGTTGTTTGCTCTTGCCACTTACCAGCACGCCAGCATTCCGCAGAGCAATACGTTTCTCACCGGCACCGACGCCCTGATTCAAAGCACCCGCAGCTTTCAGGTGCAGTACGCACAGAATTGGGATTTCGGAATGACGGCGCAGTTAACTTACGCCAGCAGCCGCTTTAACGTCAACAGCAGTTTCTTCACCATCAATCCCTATACCTCGGGCGACCTGGATCTGCAGATCACGCAAAATCTGCTGCAAGGTTTTGGGAGCGCCGTCAACGGCCGCAATATTCGCGTGCAGCGCAACAACGTCAAGGTCAGCCGGCTGCAGTTCGAGCAGCAGGTGATCACCACGGTATCCGCCGCTCTGAATTTGTATTGGGATCTGGTGAGCTTCAACGCCGATGTGCGCGCCCGCGAGCAGGAGGTTCGCACCGCCGAGCAGCTACTGGCCGACAACAAGCGCCAGGTGCAGATCGGCGCGCTGGCGGAGATCGAGGTGACGCGCGCCCAGGCCCAACTGTATTCCAGCCAGCAGGACCTGGTGGTGGCGCAGACCAATCTGCGGCAGCAGGAGACGGTCTTGAAGAACGACTTATGCCGCAACGGCATCTCGGCCGCCGGCCTGGAGAACATTCACGTCGTGCCCCTGGATCAGATCGTGATTCCGGCCAGCGACAATTTGAGTCCGGCGACCGAGTTGGAGAATGAAGCGCTGGCCAAGCGGCCGGAAATCGAGCAGGCGCGCCTCAATATTCAAAGCAACCAGATGAACCTGGTGGGCATCAAGAACTCGCTCAAGCCCACGCTGCAGGTCTTCGCGGAGCTGACCAACAATGGCCTGTCGGGCGAATTAACGGCCCTGGCTGCCGCCGCGGGCGGGCCGGGAGCCGATTATCTGGCGGGCGGCTATGGAAATCTTCTGGCGCAGATCTTCCGCCGAAATTTCCCCAACTATTCGGCCGGAATTTCGCTGAACATCCCGCTGCGGAATCGCGCGGCGCAGTCCGACTATGCCACCAGCGAACTCGAGCTTCGCCAGAACCAGCTCAATCTCCGCAAGAACGTCAACCAGGTGACCTTGGACGTGCAGAACGCCGTCATCGGTTTGCAGCAGGCCCGCGTACGCTATGAAGCGGCCTCCAAGGCGACGGAGCTGCAGGAACAGACGCTGGCGGGCGATCAGCGGCGCTACGCGCTCGGCGCCACCACGTTCTTTCAGGTGATTCAGGACCAACGCGACCTGGCCACCAGCCAGAGCACGGAAACGCAATCGATGGCCAACTACACGCATGCCCGGATCGCGCTGGACCAGGCGCTGGGCACGACGCTGGATGTGAATCACATCTCGTTGGACGAGGCCCTGAGAGGAAGGCTTTCGCGCGATTCGGCGCTGCCGGCGAATCTTCCAGGAGGCCGGCAATGAAGCCGCGCAAGTTTCTCGCAATCGCGCTCTCGCTGACGTCGGTCGCCTGGGCGCAGGAGATCGGACCGGTACGCTCCCAGGCGCCCATCCTCGTGCGTCCCTACATGGCGGTGACCATTGCGCCCGTGCGCCTGGGAAATTCCGCCCGCCTGCAGCAGCTCATCCGCGCCGGCATGCTCTACCTGACTGCTCAGGACGCCATCGCGCTGGTGCTGGAAAACAATATCGACCTGGAAGTGAGCCGCTACAACCCGTTTATCTCCCAGTGGAACCTGGAGCGGGCGCAAGCGGGGGGCGCATTGCCGGGCGTTCCGAGCGGCGCGTCGCAAGCCGGATCGGTCGCAAGCGGCCAGGGTGTCCTGGGCAGCCAATCCGCCGCTGGCGTCACCGCGCCGGGCGCGAGCCTTTCGAGAAGCGCCACCACCAACGCCACCATCTCCCAGATCGGGCCGGTCACGCCTAATCTGGATCCCATCTTTCAGGAGACTACCTCTTTCGCCCACACCAGCGCTCCGCAAGTGGATTCGGTGCAGAGCCAGGTGCTCGACCTGATTCAAGGAACCCACGTCTACACCGGCAGCTATCAACAAGGCCTGATCAGCGGCGGCGTGATCTCGGTGAACTACAGCGAGCATTACCTGAACGAGAACTCTCCCACCGACGTTTTGAATCCCACGGTTGCTCCCAGCCTGGGCGCGATCGTTCAGTACAATTTCCTGCGCGGCTTCGGCACGGCTGCCAACGCCCGCACGATCACGGTGTCGCGGATGAACCTGAATATCACGGACCTCAATTTCAAGAACCAGGTGATCGGCCTGGTGAGCCAGGTGCTGAACCTATATTGGGGGCTGGCGGCGGATTACGAAGATCTTCGCGCCAAGCGCGCCGCTTCGGAAACGGCGCAGACTTTCCTGAAGGACGTGAGACGCCAGATTGAAATCGGATCGGAGGCGCCCAGCGACGTCATTAGCGCCGAGTCCCAGGCTGCCAGCGCGGACCAGGCTGCTTCGGATTCCGACACGACGCTGCGCCAGCAGGAGCTTTCGCTGGAAAATCTGATGAGCCGCACCGGAACCGCGGATGCCTTGTTCGCCAACGTGCGCATTGTTCCGGTGGACTCCGTCACGGTTCCTCCGGCCGATGACCTTGCTCCCGTGGATCAGATGGTGCGCCAGGCGCTCGCCAACCGCCCCGATCTGGCGGCCGAACTGGCCAACGAGAAGGCGAGCCAGGTCACCTCCCTCGGAACCAGGAACGGCATCCTCCCGACACTGCAAGGCGTCGGAGTGACCAGCCAGGCCGGGTTGGCCGGCACTCCCAAGACGGTGGCGTTGGACGGGTTGGTCGAGCGGGCCGCTCCCAGCTTCCAGGGCGGCATCGGGACTGCCCTCGGCCAGGTGTTCCGGCGCGACTTTGCCACCGACGTCGCCGGAGCTTTCTATCAGGCGCCCATTCGCAATCGTCAGGCGCAAGCGGACTACGCGATCGATCAGCTGACGCTCCGCCAAACGCAACTCACGGATCGCAAGGATCTCAACCAGGTGGAAGTCGACGTGCGAAACGGCGTGGTGGCCTTGGAGCAGGCGCGCGCCCGCCTGGAGGCCGCGCAAAAGAACCGGGAGCTGGAGCAGCAGCTCTTTGACGGCGAAGCGCAGCGATTTCACCTGGGCGCGTCGACGTCCTACAATGTCGCGGTGCAGCAGCGCGACCTGATCAATGCGCAGTCAACGGAACTGGCCGCGAAGGTCGCCTATATCAACGCGCGCATCAGCCTGGACCAGACCTTGGGCGACACGCTGGAGGCCAATCACGTCACCATCGACGAAGCCAGGACCGGCAAAGTCGCGCGGCCGTCATCGCTGCCGTAGAGTGCGGCCTACTTGGAGTTCTCCGACAAGATTCGGAAGCCGCCGCCGGCCGCCCAAAGCTCGTGCCCGCTTGGATCGACCAGTACGATTCGCGGAGGTGCGTAGGGATTCACGCTTTTTTCGGGGCGCAGCGGCGGGGCGGAGGTGAACGTTCCAATCACCTCACCCTGGGGGTCGACAAGGCTGAACCGCTGCGCTCGAAGTTCGACCGGGCTGACAGGCCGAGCCTGCGCGAGCACAGACGGTACGGCAATCCAGTGGGAAAGCAGGCCGCCCAATAGTCCGGCGGCGAGTGCCAGAGCGATGTTTAGCTTTCGGTGCATGGGTGGAGTCCTCTGCTATCAATGATACTTCGTTGACACATTTTCCGGCCCTTGAGCTGGTAAAATAAAGGGTGCGAATTCCAGCGCGGACGGGGCGCTTCAGCCCTGTATTTCCTAGGAGTTAACCTTTGGCCGACCCTCAAGATCCGAACACTCCCACTCCGCCTCCCGGCGGCGGCTCGCAGATGCCTCTGGGAGGCGACGGCAAGCAGAATCTGATCCCGATCAACATCGAAGACGAGATGCGGCGGTCGTATCTCGACTACTCAATGAGCGTGATCATCGGGCGCGCGCTGCCGGATGTCCGCGATGGGTTGAAGCCAGTACATCGTCGTATTTTGTACGCGATGTCGGAGATGGGCCTGGCGTTCAACCGCGCCTACCGCAAGTGCGCCGGCATCGTCGGCGAAGTGCTGGGGAATTACCATCCGCATGGCGACCAGTCGGTCTACGACGCATTGGTCCGCATGGCGCAGGATTTTTCTTTGCGCTATCCGCTCGTGCACGGACAGGGGAACTTCGGTTCCATTGATGGCGACTCGGCGGCGGCCATGCGCTACACTGAAGCCAAAATGTCTGCGATCGCCGAGGAACTTTTGACGGACATAGAAAAAGAAACGGTTGACTGGATGCCGAATTACGATGCGACGCGCGAGGAACCGCGGGTGCTCCCGGCAAAATTGCCGAACTTATTGCTGAACG
>DATJNO010000146.1:0-5843 GCA_035508055.1 Bryobacteraceae bacterium
CACGCGGCGTCGCTGCATCAGAGTTTCCTCCATTGTGCAAGATTCCCCACTGCTGCCTCCCGTAGGAGTCTGGCCCGTGTTTCAGTGCCAGTGTGGCCGTGTGCCCTCTCAGGCCGGCTACCGATCATTGCCTTGGTAGGCTATTACCCTACCAACTAGCTAATCGGCCGCGGACTTCTCTCTCGGCGCATTGCTGCTTTCCCTTCGCAGGCTTATGCGGTATTAGCCCCGGTTTCCCAGGGTTATTCCCCACCAAGAGGTAAATGATCCACGTGTTACTCACCCGTACGCCACTGTACTCATGGATTGCTCCACTTTCTCGTGCGACTTGCATGTGTTAAGCGCGCCGCCAGCGTTGATTCTGAGCCGGGATCAAACTCTCGTTTGATCTTGTGAGACTATAGGCCCTCGCTGCAATCCGCTTGCTTACGCGCACGGCTCAGCTTGGACCACATCGCCCCGGTTTGACTCAAAGTTCTGACGAACATTACTTCTGCGTCCAACCAGATTGTCAAAGATCTGCGTAGCCATCCCGGCGATCCCCGCTTGCGCGGCGAAGACCAAACTGACCACCCGGCCTCGAAAGCCGTTTTGGCGCGAACCGTGCCGCAAAATTGCAATGCACCGCCCACACCAGAATTCTTGGGAAAGACCTACCTGACAGGAGATGAGGCTTACTGCTTCGTGCTGCCTGCCGTTGGATTACTGCCTTTTTGCAGTCTAGCAAACTTCCAGCACGCCGGCAACCTTGCCGCACGCACCTTCCATCGGCTCCATTCCAAAAAAGCGACCTCGACCAGAATAACAAATGTCACCGGCTTTGGCAATCCCCGACGCAAGAAATATTTTGGTCCCGCATCTCGCTCTCAACTGATTGATTCGATTATGCCTAACAGAACCATGGAGGAACCGGGCCAATCCGCCGATAGTTTCACCAAGAGCTGCACTATGTCTACGACCACTAAAGTGCTCGTCGCCGATGATCATGGCGTTGTCCGGAAGGGCCTCCAGTTCCTGCTGGGTACGGATCCGTCCATCCAGGTAGTGGGCGAAGCCTGCGACGGCCGGGAAGCGGTCCGGCTGACCGAGGAGCTGTCGCCGGACGTGGTAGTTATGGACATTACCATGCCCCAACTCAACGGCATTGACGCCGCCTCGCAGATCGTCAAACGGGACCCCAACGTCGGCGTCATCATGCTGAGCATGCACTGCGACGAGACCTTCCTGGTGCGCGCGTTGGCGGCCGGCGCCCAGGGCTACCTGCTGAAGGACTGCGCCGAGGCGGATCTGCTGCAGGCCGTCCGCTCGGTGGCCAGCAAGAAACTGTTCTTCAGCCCCGCCATCACCCAAACGCTGCTCGAAGATTACATGCGGCAGATGCAGAGCGAGGGCCTGGAAGACTCCTACGACTTGCTCACCGACCGCGAGAAGGAAGTCCTGCAGCTGCTGGCTGAAGGCAAGTCCAATAAGGAAGCCGCCAGCCTGCTGAATGTCAGCCTGTACACGGTGGAGACGCATCGCAGCCGGCTGATGCAGAAGCTCAATCTGCATAGCACCGCCGACATTGTGTTGTACGCGGTCCGGAAGCGGATTATTCAGTAGCAGGCCGTAACGTCCGGGCCTGCTTCCCGGGTCACAAGAGAGGGTGCGTTGGCGGCTTGTATTCCTCTTCGACGTGGTCCCAGGTTGCGCAGGGTCTCTGCGCGTCCGACGCTTATCACGATTTCATTGGCTTCCAGGTCGCCAAACCCGAACTGGAGCGCGCCTTCGAGGACACTTATTCGTTGCCGCTGGGCAGTATTTTCGGCGATCTGGACCTGGCGCTAGGCACCTATCGCTACTCCGTCAGCCGCGCGATCCCGGAAATGACCAAGACCGCCTGGGTAACGAAGAAGAAGGAAATTGTCGGCTTGCAATCCGGCATTGACCAAGCGCAAGTTCGTGTACAAACTTTCGCGCGCGACTTACCGGAGAGAATGGAGCCGCAGGTATCAGCGGCCCGGACCGGGCGCGCGGTTCCTCGCCTGTTTGGCGGCACACCCGGAAAAGTGAACGCCGAATTGCGGGCGAACATCGTCCGGTTCTATAGGGGGACTGACGGACCACCGCCAGGAAAAGCGCGGGATGTTCTGATTACCCTAAGAACCTTTTGAGAGGCCCTGGCTCAGCGGCAACACGACCGCGATGCGCGTGCCTTTGCCGGGTTCCGATTGAATGGAGACGTTTCCGCTCAGCTCACGGACGCGTTCGGTAATTCCCAACAGACCCAGGCCGTAAGGCACGCCGCCGTCCTGTTCGAACCCCACGCCATCGTCTTCCACGATCGCGGCGATCTGCCCGTTGGCGTCTTCCAGCCGCACCTTGATGTTTTTGGCGTGCGCGTGCCGCGCGCAGTTGGTCAGCCCCTCCTGCACGATCCGGTACAGATACGTGCGGTGCGGATCCGGCACGTCCTTCAAATCTCCGTCCACTTCCAACTGGATCGGAGTATGGTAGCGCCGCGAATATTCGCGCGTCTGCCATTCCAGGGCCGGGCCTAACCCCAGCACGTCCAGCATCGCCGGACGCAGCCCCATCGCGATGTCGCGCGTGGTTTTCAAGGTGCTCTCGGCCAGTTTCTTGGCTTGCTCCAGGTGCGGATCGGGTTCTCCATTGGCCGGTCCGCGCCCCCGCTCCAGGTTTCCCAACTCCATCCGCAGCGCGGTCAGCAGTTGTCCGATTTCGTCATGCAACTCGCGCGACAGCGACTTGCGCTCCTGTTCCTGCGACGATACTAATTGTTGCGAAAGAAGCCGCAGGCGGTCCTCGGCCTTGGCCGTGGCCCTCTGGTGCGCGGCCGTCTCTTTCTCGAGCGAGGAAATCCGGAAAATGCTGGCGCCGGCAATGATGGCGCCCAGAACGAGACCTGTCAGGATCGTTTCCCAGATATCATTTTCCAGATTCAGCACCGAATTGCTGAGCTCGCGGCGCCGCGATTCAAAGCTTTCTTCGTTCAGCTTGCCCAGCTCTTCGGCAATGGCAAAGATGGGCGTCGTCTCGGAACCGAATCCATCGTCCACAAACGCCAGTTTCACGGCCGTGGCGGGCGCTCGTTGAAACTCCCGCGCCACCGCGTTAAGGTAACTGCCCAACGCTCTTTCCAGACGCTCCACCGCCTGGCTGCTTTGTTGCGGCCGCACGGATTTCAGGCGTTCCACGTTGGCGTTGATCTTCATGTGAAGGTCGGCCAATTGATCGGAATAGTCCGTGCCCAGGAAGCCGGCCACCTTCAGCAGACGGTCCCGCCGCAGAACCGCCACGCGCGAAGTGTCGGTGCGGATGTTTTCGATCAAGTTTTCGATGCGCCGGTAGTTGTCTTCCACCGCCAGAATCTGTTGATGGATGCGGCGCGTCTCCTGGATGTTCGCCACACCCGAAAGGCCCATGATCAGAAGCATGAATCCCAGGCCAAAAACCGAGACCGGCCAGATGCTTTGTTGTGCGGTTTTCACTTTAGTCCCATGGACCCAA
Source organism: Bryobacteraceae bacterium (assembly GCA_035508055.1). Classification (GTDB taxonomy): domain Bacteria; phylum Acidobacteriota; class Terriglobia; order Bryobacterales; family Bryobacteraceae; genus Palsa-89. Next base: position 3,511 of record DATJNO010000146.1, read on the forward strand.
CGAGACCTTAGCTCTCTGCGGTTTCTACTGAGCCCCTCTAGCCAATCGACGGTATTGCCCGGTTTCATTAGCTGGGCCAGAATGGATCATCGGGTAACAACCCGCCGTGGCGTACTAACCACGGAGCGATCCAAGGAGGAGGAGAATCATGACGTTAGTCCCAACCATCATTCGGTTTGTGAAGGCGTGGCGCGATCAGCGCGGCCAGGACCTGATTGAATATGCCCTCATGGCGGGCTTCGTGGCGGTTGCCGCGGGAGCCATCATGCCGGGCGTCGCTTCCAGCATCAGCACGATCTTCAGCGAAATTACGTCCGTCATGGCTGCAGCCGCTTCTCAGAGCTAATTTTGGGAGGAAGTGGCGCGGCCCATCCTCCTTGTAACCGTTCGTTCCCAGCGGTGTTTCGTCGAACTTTCCTGCGGGCTGCCCGTACAGTAAGGGTATGGGCAGCCTTTTCTCTGATCTTCGCCACGCCTTTCGAGTTCTGCGACAGAATCCTGGCTTCACCCTGGTGGCCGTTGCCGCCGTCGCCTTGGGCATCGGCGCCAACACGGCCATTTTCTCGGTAGTCAACGCGGTCCTGCTCGCGCCGCTGCCCTACCCGGATTCCGGCCGGATCCTGCGCATCGAGCGCAGCTACAACGGCAAGACCGGCGGCGGCTCCGTCTCCATCCCCAAGTTCATGGCCTGGAAACGTGCCAACCAGTCTTTTGGGGCCATGGCCCTGTACGATTTCTCCGGACCGGGGCTGAACCTGGGCGCGGGGGACTACCCGCAGCAGGTCAAAGGCATCCACGTATCCCAGGAGTACTTCGAGGTCTTCGGCGTCGCGCCCGCGATCGGCAGGGGCTTCCTGCCCCAGGAAGACCTACCCGGCGGGGCGAAGGCCGCGATCCTGAGCGACAACCTTTGGAAGACGCGCTTCGGCGGCGATCCATCTCTCATCGGCAAGCCGATCCTGCTGGGCGGCGACCCCTACACGGTCGTCGGCATCCTGCCCTCCAGCTTCCACTCTGACCCTCCAGCCGAGGTTTTCATCCCGATGCAAGCCGATCCGGACAGCACCAACCAGGGGCATTTCCTGCTGGCCGCCGGACGCCTGAAACCGGGAGTGACGTTAGAGGAAGCACAGGCCAACATGAAAGTCGCGGGCGAACGCTTCCGTGCTGCTAATCCCAAGTGGATGGACAAAAGCGAATCCGTCGCCGTGGTCCCTTTGCGCGACGCCGTGGCGGGCGATGTGCGCCTGCCATTGCTGATTCTGGTGGGTGCGGTGGGATTTGTGCTGCTGATTGCCTGCGCCAACGTGGCCAATCTCCTCCTGGCCCGCTCCGCCACGCGCCGCCGGGAGATGGCCATCCGGGCCGCGCTGGGCGCAAGCCAGGGCCGCATGATGCGGCAGGTTCTCACTGAAGGTGTATTGATGGCTTTAGCCGGCGGCGCCCTGGGATTGCTCCTCGCTCATTTCGGAACTCAAGCCGTCCTGGCAGCCATTCCCGGCGGCTTACCGCGCATGGAGGACATCGGAGTGGACGGGTGGGTCCTGGTGTTCACTTTAGCGGCTTCAGTGGCCACAGGTGTGGTCTTCGCCTTGGCGCCCGCCCTTCAGATGTCGCGGCTGGATTTGCAATCCACGTTACGGGAAGGAAGCCGTGGTTCCACCGGCGGGCAGCACCGGCTGCGCTCCGCGCTGATGGTGGCCGAGGTGGGGGCGTCGATGGTGCTGCTGGTCGGCGCCGGGTTAATGCTGCGAACGATGTGGCAGCTCAGCCGGGTTAGGCCGGGCTTCAATCCCAGAAACATGCTCACATTCTCCGTGGGCCTCAGCCCTGCGAATCGTTCCAACGCCGACCGAATTCGGGATGCTTACCGGGACCTCAATCAAACCGTTCTCTCTCTGCCGGGTGTACAGGCGGCGGGTGAGGTTGACGACGTCCCCCTGTCAGGCAGCGATTCCGAACTGCCCTTTTGGGTTTCGGGCCGACCTCGCCCCAGTTCCCAAAGCGAGATGCTTTGGGCGCTGCTTTACGACGTCACTCCTGGGTATCTCCACGCCATGGACATCCCGCTGTTACGCGGGCGATTCGTCAGCGATGCTGACGTCAAAGGGTCCGCCAAAGTCGTGGTTATAGACGAGACGATGGCGAAGGGCCTTTTCCCCCACCAGGACCCGATCGGCCAAAGCATTCGGATCGCTGTGCCGGACGGATTTGGCCCAGGTCTCGACGGTCCCATCGAGATCGTCGGCGTTGTGGGTCACGTAAAGCACTTTGGGCTCGACTCCGACGCCTCCGCCAAGATCCAGTACCAGATTTATCTGCCTTTCGTACAA
>DATJNO010000147.1:0-31745 GCA_035508055.1 Bryobacteraceae bacterium
GTGGTGAGCGCGGTAGGAATCGAACCTACAACCTAGTGATTAAGAGTCACTTGCTCTGCCAATTGAGCTACGCGCCCATCTTCGGAGTGAAAAAGAATCGGTGCAGCTGCGCCGACTGTTCGATTGTACCATCGCGTACAAGCAGCCGCGCGAAAACTACTTGGGCCCCAGCGCCGCCGCCGCGATCTGTGCGATGTCCAACAGTTTCGGCGGCGAATCGGAGATTCCGGCCAGCGCATCACGGAACATCGTGTTGCAGAACGGGCAGGCCGCTCCTACCACTTGCGCGCCGGTGGCCACAAGCTCCTCGGCCCGCTCTACGCTAACGCGCTTGCCCTTCTCCTCGCCCAGGAAAGCCAGTCCGCCGCCGGCGCCGCAGCAAAACGACCGCTCGCGCGTGCGCGGCGGATTCACCAGCGTTCCGAACCGCGCGATCACGTCGCGCGGCGCGTCATACACGTTGCGATAGCGGCCCAGATAACAGGGGTCATGATAGACGATGGTTTCGCCCTTCGCCGTACGCTGCGGCAGCTGATCCAGGTGGCGTGCCAGAAATTCGCTGTGATGTTCGATGGGCGGCGCCTGGCCGTATTCGGCCCAATCCGTCCCGATGGTTCGCACGCAATGCGGGCAAATCGAAATGATCTTCTTCACCTTGCTCTGCTGGAGCGTCTCCAGATTCACCTCGGCCAGCTGGCCGAACGCCAGATCGTTGCCCAGGCGCCGCGCCGGATCGCCCGTGCACTTCTCTTTGCGCAGCACGCCGAAGCTGACCTGCAAGCGCCGCATGACCTCGACCAGCGCCGCGACGATTTCCCTGCCCCGCGGATCATAAGCGCCCATGCAGCCCAGCCACAGGCAATACTCCTGAGTGCCGTCGAAGGCCGCGATCTCTTGCTTCTGGATGAATTTGTCGCGCTCGGACGCCGAAAAGCCCAGCACGTTGCCGTTGCGCTCCAGGTTCAGGAACAATTTGGTTCCGTAATCGTCTTCCCACTTGCCGGTGTTGACCGCCCCGCGCCGCAAACCGATCAGGAGCGGCAAATGCTGGATCCCCACCGGGCATTGAAACTCGCAGGCGCCGCAGGTGGTGCACTGAAACACGGCTTCCTGGGAAAGATGCGCGCCCAACAGCGGCTCAGCGCTCCCGGGGCCGGATTCATTCAGATACCCGCGGACGCCGAGCACGATTTCCTTGGGGTTGAGAACCTTGCCAGTGTTGAACGCGGGGCAATGCTCCGTACAACGACCGCACTCGACGCAGGTGTAAACCTGCAGCGCATCCAGGTTGGTGACGTCCTTGCCGGTATCCAGGCCGAAATCTTCGTCGCCCGCGAGCGGCGGAATCTGGCTGAATCCGTCGCGCTTCAGGAAAACCGTGAACGGGCTCAGTGCCAGGTGCAGGTGCTTGGTGTGCGGCACCAGCGGCAGAAAGAAGAGGATGGTCAGCGTGTGCGCCCACCACACCGTCCGGCTGGATTCCCAGCCCGGCGCCAAACCCGCCAGGTAGGTCACCATCAGCAGAAAGATCAGCAGCGCGATGAGTCCGGATTCGTACGACAACGGCCCCAGCCATTTCGGACGGATCACGAAACGGCGGAACGCCAGCCCGCTGATCGCAATCGCCACCGCAACCGCCATCACGGCGACAAACGCAAAATAGAACTGTCCGAAGCCTGCGCGCGGCGAAAGCACGTACACTCCGATACCCTCGCCAAAGTGGTTCAGCGTAATCAGCGCGAACGCGCAGAATCCCCAGAAAACGAGCGCGTGCGCGAGGCCGGCCCAGGGGCGCTCACGGATCACCTTGCCCTGCAGCATCACTTCCCAAAGGAACTGCCCGACACGCCGGCCCATGTGGTCGAGACCAAGCTCGGGATCCTTCTTGGAACGCGAAACGTTGCGCCAAACCTTGCCGAATCGCAACCAGAAGGCGTAGATCGAAACCGCCAGCAGAAGGAGGAAGAGGGCCGATTCCGGCCGCGAGAGCTGAACCATCACCTGCGAGTGTAACGCAGGCGCCTTTTCACCCCAGCTCAGCGGGTAGAGGCGACGGCGCCCTTTCCCGAGGCCGGAGCGGGATTGGCGGCCGTGATCTGATCGGCTGTGGGCAACTGCGCGACGTTCCACGAGCCTCCCAGCGCTTGAATCAGGCTCACGGACGAGGTTACCCGCCGCGTCAGCAAGCTTACCGCTGTGCTTTCGTTCTGCAGCGCCGCCTCCTGCGCCGTGATCACTTGCAGGTAAGAAGTAACGCCCCCGCGGTATTGGACCAGGGACAGCGAAAGAGAGTCCTCGGCGGCCTTGACGGCGGCGTCCTCCTGGCCGGCTTCCTGCTGCAGGATTCGCAGCCCGGCGAGGTTGTCTTCCACCTGCTGAAAGGCGGTCAACACCGTCTGGCGGTAATTCGCGACAGTGGCGTCATAAGCAGCGCGCGCTTCAGCGGTGACAGCCTTGCGCCGCCCGGCGTCATAAAAGAGCTCGCTCAGCGTTGGCCCGATGGAAAAAAAGCGGCTCGGCCAGGTGAGCCAGTTCACCAGGGTGCTGCCCTCGAACCCAGCCGACGCGCTCAAGGTCACCGTGGGATAAAAGGCCGTGATGGCGATGCCGATCTGCTGGTTGGCGGCCGCCACCTGTCTTTCGGCGGCGGCTATGTCCGGGCGGCGCTCCAGCAATTGGGACGGCAGCGCTCCCGGGATCGGAGGCGGCGGCTCCTCCAGTGGCGTCCGGGGGATGCTGAACTCCGCGGGTGGCTTGCCGATCAGAACGGCGATGGCGTGTTCGTAGGCGGCGCGTTGCACATCCGTGTCGGTGGCCTGGGCGCGCGTGGTTTCCAGCTGGGTTTGGGCTTGCGTTACGTCGAGCCGCGAGGCGACGCCCTGCGCGAACCGATCTCGCGTAAGTTCGAGGGCGCGTTGATAGGCGGTGACGGTGTCATCCAGCAGGCGCCGCTCGCGGTCCTGACCGCGAAGCCCAAAATAATCCAGCGCCAGCTCCGCCTGCAAGCTGAGCCGGGCGTTTTCCAGTTGCGCGGCGCTGACCTGCGCGTTGGAAACGCTCTGGGCGATCTCTTTCCGGATTTGCCCCCACAAATCCGGAACCCAGGAAACAGCTCCGGTAAGAGGAATATCCGCGGAAGGGGGCGTAGAGAACGGAAAAGCTCCCCGGTCGGCGGAACTGCGCGAGCCGGTCACGCCGATGCTTCCCGTTACCGTGGGATACAAACCCGCTCGCGCCTCCTGGACCAGCGCGCGCGACTCGCGATACACGGCCTCATCCTGCGCGATGGTCAGGTTCGAAACGCTCACTTGCTGTTCCAGCGCGTTCAGCTGGGGGTCCTTGAAAATTTCCCACCAGTTCCCCTTGGACACCTGGTCGGAAGGCTGGCTGGCCTTCCAGCCCGGGGTCTCCTTGAAGTACTCCGGCAACTGCTCGTGATAGCCGGGGGGCGCGGGCACGGATGGCTTGGCGTATTTGGGGCCCACCGCGCAAGCGCTGCTGAAAGCGAGACCGGCGATGACGGCCGCGGCCAACGAGTTGCGTCGAAGCGTTTGCATGCGAAGGGGCCTCCTTTACGCGGGGCTCGTTTGCTCAATCCGGCGCAGCGCCCGCCGCACGCGCAGCCGGTCGAGCACCAGATAGACTACCGGCGTCGTGTAGAGCGTCAGCGCCTGGCTGAACAACAATCCGCCAATGATGGTGATTCCCAGCGGCTGACGGAGCTCGTGTCCCTGTCCGGTCCCGAGCGCCAGCGGCAGCGCCCCGAGCAGCGCGGCCATGGTGGTCATCATGATGGGACGGAAGCGCAGCAGGCAGGCTTTATGGATGGCGTCGCGCGGGCTCAGGAACTCGCTGCGTTCGGCGGCCAGCGCAAAATCGATCATCATGATGGCGTTCTTCTTCACAATGCCGATGAGCAGGATGACGCCGATCATCGCGATGATATTGAAGTCCGAATGCCACAGCATCAGCGCCAGAAGCGCTCCGATTCCGGCCGACGGCAGCGTGGACAGAATGGTGATGGGGTGGATATAGCTTTCATACAAGATGCCCAGTGTCAAATAAACCGTCAGTAAAGCCGCGCCAATCAGGATCGGCATGTTGCCGAGCGAGTCCTGATAGGCTTGCGCGTTGCCCGCAAAGGTAGGGTGAATGGTGGGGGGCAAGCCGATCCGTTGGGCGGTCTCTTCGATCGCGTTCACCGCGTCACCCAACGCCACGCCGTTTACCAGGTTGAACGAAATCGTGACCGCGGGAAAGAGACCCTGGTGCGCCACGGCGAGCGGCGCGCTGGAGGGGCTGAAGTGCGCGAACGCGTTCAGCGGCACCTCCTGGCCGCCGGGCGCGCGCACCCAGATGTCATGCAACGTGACGGGATCCTGCCAGTACTTGGGCGCCACCTCCAGGATCACGTGATACTGGTTGAGCGACGTGTACATGGTGGAGACTTCGCGCTGGCCGAAGGCGTCGTACAGCACATTGTCGATGAGCTGCGGCGAAATGCTGAAGCGCGCCGCCGTGGGACGGTCGTACTGCACCACTTCCTCCAGGCCGTTATTCTGCTGGTCCGTGTTCACATCGGTGATGACGCGCAGTTTGCGCATGGCTTCCATCATCGGCCGGCCAAATTTGTTCAGATCCTCGAGGTTGTCTCCGCGCAAGGTGAACTGATACAGAGCCGCGGATTGCCGCGCACCCACGCGCACATCCTGCGCTGCCTGCAAAAACAGCGTCGCGCCGCGGATCGTGGAAAGTTGCTTCCGCAGCCGGTCGATCACGGTATAGACGGAAACTTTGCGCACCGCCAGCGGCTTCAACTGGATGTTCACGCGGGCCTGATTCAGCGTGTTTCCGTTGTAGCTGCCGCCGCCTGTGGACCCGGTGACGGTATCGATGGCCGGATCCTTCTGAACGATATCCAGCATGCGCAACAGCAGCCCTTGCATGGCCTGAAAAGACGTGTCCTGGTCGGCGATGATGGTGCCCAGCAAGCGGCCATTATCCTGTTGCGGAAAGAACCCCTTGGGAACGTGAATGTACAGATAGATGTTCAACGCGACGGCCGTTCCCAGCACCACCAAGGTAACGGCCGAGTGCCGCAGCACGGTGCTGAGCGTGCGTCCGTACCAGCCGATCACCCACGCGAAAAACCGCTCGCTCGCCTGGTAAAGGACCCCGTGTGTTTCGTGCTCCTTCAAGAGATAAGCGCCCATCATGGGAGTGGCCGTCAGCGAGATCAGCATGGACACCCCGATGGCTACCGAGAGCGTCACCGAAAATTCGCGGAACAGTCTTCCCACAATGCCGCCCATCAGCAGCAGGGGAATGAACACGGCCACCAGGGAGATGCTGATGGTGAGCACGGTGAAACCGATCTCCTGCGCGCCCTTCAGCGCCGCCGCCATCGGAGCCATGCCCTCCTCGCGGTGGCGAATGATGTTTTCGATCACCACGATGGCGTCGTCCACGACGAAACCGGTGGCGATGGTCAGCGCCATCAGCGACAGGTTGTCGATGCTGAAGCCGAACAGATACATGGCGCCGCAGGTGCCGATGAGCGACACCGGCACCACCACGCTGGGGATAAAGGTGGCGCGCGGGCTTCTCAGGAACAGAAACACCACCAGAATCACCAGCAGAATCGAAATACCCATGGTCTTCTGCACTTCCCGCACGGAAGAGCGGATGGTGAGCGTCTGGTCCTGCGTGACCGCCATCTTGATGGACTGCGGAATGGCGGCCTCCAGCTGCGGCAGCGCCTCCCGGATCCGGTCCACCGTGTCGATAATGTTGGCGCCGGGCTGCCGGTTCACCGTGACGATCACCGAGGGCTTGCCGTTGGCATAGCCCGCGTTGCGCAGGTCTTCCACCGAATCCACCACGTCGGCAACGTCGGACAGAGTCACCGGCGCGCCGTTGCGATAGGTGACCAGCAGGGGCGCATAATCGGCCGCCTTGAACAACTGGTCATTCGCAGCGACCTCCCAGGTGCGATCCCCGTTGGAAAAATGGCCCTTCGGGATATTGGCGTTGGCGTTGGCCAGAACGCCGCGGACGTCCTCCAGGCCGATGCCGTATTTGTTCAGCGCCGTGGGATTCAGTTCGATCCGGACGGTCGGCAAAGCGGCGCCGTAGACGAACACCTGCCCCACGCCGCGCACCTGGGATAGCTTCTGCGCGATCACCGAGGAGGCGTAATCGTACATCTGCCCGCGGCCGATGACGTCGGAGGTCAGCGCGACCTGGAAGATGGGCGAGTCCGCGGGATTCACTTTGCGGTAGCTCGGATTGCTCGGAAGGTTGGCCGGCAGATACCCGCGTGCGGCATTGATGGCGGCCTCCACGTCGCGGGCCGCGGCGTCGATATTGCGATTCAGGTCGAACTGCAGCGACACGCTGGCGCCGCCCAGGCTGCTGCTGGAGGTCATCTCCGAAACGGCCGCGATGCGTCCAAACTGGCGCTCCAGCGGCGTGGCCACCGCCGAAGCCATCGTTTCGGGACTCGCTCCCGGCAGCTGCGCATTCACATTGATGGTCGGAAAATCCACCTGCGGCAGCGGCGAAACCGGCAATACGGTGTACGCCACCGCTCCCGCCAAGCCGACTCCGATCAACAGCAGCGTCGTCGCCACGGGCCTGCGGATGAATGGCTCGGAAATGTTCATGGGCTAGTCACCGGTGACCAGGCCGGCCGGCACGAGCTGCCGCGCCGGCGAACGTCCGAAGCGCCGCGCCAGGCGGTCGAACCACAGATAAATGACCGGCGTGGTGTAAAGCGTCAATACCTGGCTGAAGATCAATCCGCCCACCATGGTGATGCCCAGCGGCCGCCGCAGCTCGGAGCCGACGCCCGTGCCGAGCGCCAGCGGCAAGCCGCCCAGCAGAGCCGCCATAGTGGTCATCATGATCGGCCGGAAGCGCAGCAGGCAGGCCTGATAAATCGCCTGCTCCGGTTCCATACCCTGATGGCGCTCGGCGTCGAGGGCGAAGTCGATCATCATGATCCCGTTCTTCTTGACGATGCCGATCAGCAGAATGAGGCCGATCAGCGCGATCACGCTGAAGTCGTTGCCCGTGAGCGAGAGCGCCAGCAACGCGCCCACCCCGGCCGAAGGCAGCGTCGACAGAATCGTGATGGGGTGAATATAGCTCTCGTACAACACGCCTAGCACGATGTACACCGTGATCAGAGCCGCCAGGATCAGCACCGGCTCGTTGCTCAAGGAAGCGATGAAGGCCGCCGCGGTTCCTTGAAACGCGGTCTGAATGCTGGCCGGCAGGTGCAGCTCATCCTTCACCCGGTTGACGCCATCCACGGCGTCGCCGAGCGAAGCATCCGGCGCGAGATTGAAAGAAAGAGTGACCACCGGAAATTGGCCCTGGTGGTTGATGGTGATCGGCGCCGAGGAGATCTGGGCGCGCGTGAACGCGCTCAGCGGGACCTGGCTGCCCAGACTGCTGAATACCTGGGAGGACGCGGACGGCGATCCGCTGAAAGGACTCGTCGAAGCCGCCGCGCCCCCAACCGTGGTCGCCACGCCTACGGCGGTTCCCGCGGTCGCCGCAGCGACTGAAGAGCTGGAGGGCCCGAATCCGGCCGTCAGCGTACTCCCGCCGGCCACCAGTCCCGCGTTGCCCGTCGAGCTGCCCGCCGAAGAGCGGATGTAGATGTTCCTCAAGTCCACCGGGTTGGATTGGAAGTTCGGTTTCACTTCCAGCACCACGTGATACTGATTCAACTGCGTAAAGATGGTCGACACCTGACGCTGTCCGAAGGCGTCGTCGAGCGTGTTGTCGATCATGGACGGCGTAATGCCCAGCCGCGAGGCCGTGGCGCGATCGAAAACCAGCATCGTGCGAAGCCCGCCGGTCTGCTGATCGGTGGCGACGTCGCGCAACTCCGGCAAGCGCTTTAACCGCTCCACCATCTGCGGCACATAGGTGTTCAGCTCACCGGCGTTGGGATCCTCCATGGTGTATTGGAACTGCGTGCGGCTGATGCGATCCTCCACGGTCAGATCCTGCACCGGCTGCATGTAGAGCGTGATTCCGGCCACTTGAGCCAACTGCGGCTCCAGCCGGCGGATGACGTCCAGCGCGCTGATCTTCCGCACCGCCAGGGGTTTCAAATTGATTTGAATGCGGCCGCTGTTCATGGTGGTGTTGGTTCCGTCGATGCCGATGAACGAGGAAAGACTCTCCACCGCGGGATCCTGCAGAATCACGTGCGCCAACGCCTGCTGCCGCTCGCCCATCGCCTGGAACGACACGGTCTGCTCGGCGTCGGAAATGCCTTGAATCACGCCCGTATCCTGAATCGGGAAGAAGCCTTTGGGAATGCGAACGAACAGGTACACGGTGAGCACCAGCGTGGCCACCGCGACTAGCAGCGTGATGGTCTGAAAACGCAATACAAACCGCAGCGTTTTCCCATACAGAGCGATGACCGCGTCGAAAGCGCTTTCCGACGCCTGAAACAAACGGCTCTGCCCCGCCCCATGCCGGTTCTTCAGGATCTTGGCGCTCATCATGGGCGTGAGCGTCAAGGAGACGACTGCCGAAACCAGAATCGTGACGGCCAGCGTGACGGCGAATTCGCGGAACAGCCGCCCCACGATATCGCCCATGAACAGCAGGGGAATCAAGACCGCGATCAGCGAAACCGTCAGCGACACGATGGTGAAGCCGATCTGCTCGCTTCCCTTCAGCGCCGCCACCAGCGGCCGGTCGCCTTCCTCGATGTAACGCGAAATATTCTCCACCATCACGATGGCGTCATCCACCACGAAGCCCGTCGAGATCGTGAGCGCCATCAACGAAAGGTTGTTCAGGCTGTACCCGAGCAGGTACATGATGCCGAAGGTCCCCACCAGCGACAGCGGCACGGCGATACTGGGGATGATGGTGGCAGCCAGGTTCCTCAGGAACAGAAACATCACCATCACCACCAGCCCGATGGTCAGCAACAGCTCGAATTGCACATCCTGCACGGAGGCGCGGATCGTGCCGGTCCGGTCGGTCAGGATTTGCACTTTTACCGAAGACGGCATGGAGGACTGCAGCACCGGCAGCAACTGCTTGATCCGGTCCACCACGGCGATGATGTTCGCTCCGGGCTGCCGCTGGATATTTAAGATCACCGCCCGCTGTTCGTTCATCCAGGCGGCCTGCCGGACATTTTCGACGTCGTCGCTTACAGTGGCCACGTCGGTGAGCTTCACCGGTCCGCTGTTCCGGTAGGCGATGATCAGATCCTTGTAATCGGCGCTGGACAGAAGCTGGTCGTTGGCCCAGATCTGATAGGCCTGCCGCGGACCGTCGAAGTTGCCCTTGGCCTGATTCACGTTCGCGGCCGTAATCGCGTTGCGCAGGTCTTCCAGATTCAAGCCGTAGGAGGCCAGCTGGGTGGGGTTGGCTTGAATGCGCACCGCCGGCTTTTGCCCGCCGCTGATGCTCACCAGGCCGACGCCCGGAAGTTGCGAAATCTTCGGGGCGAAGCGCGTGTCCGCCAGGTCCTCCACCTGCGAAAGCGGAAGCGCGTCCGAGCTGAGCGCCAGCGTCAGAATCGGCGTATCGGCCGGGTTTACCTTCGCGTAGATGGGCGGCGTAGGCAGGTCGGCCGGCAGGTAGGTTCCCGAGGCGTTGATGGATTGCTGCACTTCCTGCTCGGCCACGTCGATATTCAAGCTCAGGTTGAATTCCAGCGTGATCACGGAGCAGCCGTCGGAGCTGGTGGAGGTCATCTGCTGCAGTCCCGGGACTTCGCCGAGCTGCCGCTCCAGCGGCGCGGTCACCGAGGATGCCATCACATCCGGGCTGGCGCCGGGATAGAACGTGATGATTTGAATGGTCGGGTAGTCGACCTCCGGCAGCGCCGACACCGGAAGCTGCTTGTAAGCCACACCGCCCACCAGCAGGATGCCGATCATCAACAGGGACGTTGCGACCGGCCGGAGAATGAAGGGCCGGGAGGGGCTCATGTCTTGCTTCGACCGGATCGCGCGCCCGGCAGCTGGGCGTTGACCTTGGTGCCATCCTGCAACTTGTCGACCCCCACCATCACCACCGTGTCGCCGGGTTTCAGCCCCTTGGTCACCTGAGTCTCGTCGCCCTCCGTCGGCCCCAGTTCGATGTTCTGTACCGTCACGCTCTGGTCGGGTTTGATCAGCCACGCATACACGCCTTGTGTGTTGCGTTGGATCGCGGAGTTGGAAACCAGAGTGACCCCGTTGCGTTGCTCCACCAGCAGCCGAACATTCACAAACTGGCTGGGGAACAGCTTGTTGAGATGATTGTCAAAGTTGGCGCGCAGCTTCAGCGTACCCGTCGTGGGGTCGATCTGGTTGTCGACGGTCTCCAGCGTTCCGTCGGCCAATTTGTTCTTCTGGTCGCGGTCCCACGCCTCCACCATCAGCTTTTGCCCGGCGTGAATCTTGTCGACCACGTCCGGAACCTCGTCCTCCGGCAAAGTGAAGATCACGCTGATTGGATCCAGTTGGGTAATCACTACCAGGCCGTTCGTATCCGTGGCATGCACGATGTTTCCCGGATCCACCAGCCGGAGCCCCACCTGCCCCGTGATGGGCGAAGTGATGTGGGCGTACACCAGGTTCAACTTGGCGGTGTCGATGGCTGCCTGGTCCGTCTTGATGGTGCCGATGTACTGATTCACCAGTGCGACCTGGGTGGCCAGCTGCTGCTCGGGAATCGCCTGCTGGGAGTTCAAGACCTTGTAGCGTTCCAGATCGACGCGCGCATTCTCCAGCAGGGCCTGGTCGTGAGCCATGTTCCCTTCGGCCTGCTCCAGCTGCGCCTGGTAGGGCCGGGGATCGATCTCGATCAGTGGATCGCCCTGGCGCACGAGCTGCCCCTCGGTGAACATCACCTTCATGAGCTCCCCATCCACCCGGCTTTTCACGGTGACGGTGTAAATCGGAGTCACTGTGCCCAAGGCGTTGAAATACACTTTGATGCTTCCGCGCTGCACCTTGGAGGCAACCACCGGGATCACGCCTCCGGCCCCGCCTCGTCCTCCCCGCTTCCCCGCCGGCGCGGAATTTTCGGTGGGAACGATCTTCTTCAGATTCGGCCACTCGTAATACGCTCCTCCCGCGGCCGCCGCGAACACCAATAGCCAGATCCACGCCCGCGAGGACGAGCTGGATGCCTTGGGGGACGGAGGCGCCGCAGGCTGCGTTGGACTTTGAAGGCCCTTGGGGATGACCGGTGTTTGTTGTTCCATAGGGTGCCTCTGGCAACCTTAGCGCGCAAGGGTGAGCGGTGTCGAATGGAAAGTAAGGGTCTACCTGGGCAACCTTACACGCATGATCGACTCGGCTGGGCCTCCTTCGATCCTGGCTTTACACAACCTTAAGATCTAGCTGCATTTCCACAACCCGCAACGTGCCTAATAGACGACCTGCCCTACGGCCTAGTTACACCGCGCCTCCCGGATAGCCCCAAAGCGCTATTGGCGTCATACATCTAGCGTCCTGGGAAGTCCTAAGGTCTCGGAAAACGCCGCCCTGAGCTAGGATAGGATTCTGGGAGCAAAACAATTGCGATTCATCATGTCAGGCGCGGCCGGGTTTATCGGCTCTCATCTTTGTGACCGCTTAATCGCCGATGGCCATCAAGTCACCGGCTACGACAATTTCATGACCGGCGACGCGGGCAATCTTGCGCACTTGAAGGGCAATCGCCTGTTCGAGTTCCGCCAATGGGATGTCTGCCGGCCGTTCACGGTGGACGAACCGGTGGACGGCGTGCTGCACGTGGCTTCTCTGGCTAGTCCCAAGGACTACTTCGAACACCCCATCGAAACTCTGGATGTCGGCTCGGCCGGCACGCGGAACCTGCTGGAAATCGCGCGCCAGCACGGAGCCCGTTTTCTGGTTACCTCGACTTCGGAATGCTATGGCGATCCGTTGGTTCATCCGCAAGTGGAAACCTACTGGGGCAACGTCAATCCCGTCGGTGTGCGCTCCTGCTACGACGAAAGCAAGCGCTACGCCGAAGCGCTCACCATGGCGTATCACCGGGTGCACGGCGTTCGCACGAACATCGCGCGGATCTTCAATACCTATGGACCGCGCATGCAACTGGACGACGGCCGCGTGGTGCCGGCGTTCATCGACCAGGCCTTGCACAACCAGCCTTTGACGGTCTTCGGCGACGGCTCGCAGACCCGCAGCTTCTGTTATGTCCGCGACCTGGTGGACGGCCTCTGCCGGCTAATGCTTTCCGAAGAGCGTTATCCGGTGAATCTGGGCAATCCCCAGGAATTAACGATTCTGGAGTTCGCCGAGCGCATCCGGCGGATCACGGGCACCGGCGCGCCGCTGGATTTCCGGCCGCTCCCGCCGGACGATCCCAAACGCCGCCAGCCGAATATCGCCAAAGCCAAGAAGATCTTAGGCTGGGAACCGAAAGTGAACCTGGAAGACGGCCTGCGGGAGACCATCGAGTACTTCAAAAACGTGCCGGACGCCGCGCTGGCGCGTTAGGCTACCGCTACCCAGACCTTCGCGGCCGCGGCTTTGCCCAATTGCACCGGCTTGCCCGCCAGGCACAACGTCAGAGTGTCATCGTAGTTACTCGCCAGCATGCGAAGCTCCGCGCCGGGCCGGATTCCTAAACCATTCAGATATTCCAGTAACAGGCGGTCCCGCTCAAAGACGCTAATCACAACGGCGTCGCAGTCGGCCGGCGTTTCGTCGAGCGGCCGCAACCCGCGCTTGCGTCTTTCCTGCGGCGTGTCGCCTGCCGCCCGGTTGCCGTGGGGGCAGGCTTCGCCGGTGCCCAGCTTTTCCACCAGACGGCGTTCGAAGTCGGCGGAAACCGCGTGCTCCAGATGCTCGGCCTCGTCGTGGACTTTGTACCACTCCATGCCGAAAATCTCGGTGAGCATCCGCTCAATCAGGTGGTGCCGCGTGAGCAGGCGGTTGGCGATGTCCCGTCCGGCCGGCGTCAGAGTGATCTCGCCGTCGCGCCCGGCGCGGATCAGCCCGTCCCGCTTAAGCCGCTTGATGGCCATGGTGACCGCCGGGGCCGACACGGTCAACCAGCGCGCCAACGTAGCCGCAATCACCGGCTCGCCTTCGCTCTCCGCCTCGGCGATGGCCTTTAGATAATTCTCCTTGGAGATCGTGATTTTCACGCTAAGTTAAATTGTAACTTCTAGCGTGCGTCAGCCGCTCAAAATGCGCCTTCCAGGATCTTGAGCGCTTGCGGAGCCAGTTGCAGCAGCGCCCGGGCGCCGACCACCAGGACCGGCGCCACCGCGATCCACTTCCGGTGGGCGAGCCCATAGAGACCCACCAGAACCAGCAGCGGCGACAGGATCCGCCCAAACCCGTAAACTTCCGTCCAGGCGTCCTGGAACGACAGGAAAATTGCCATCAGAGTATACAGATAAACACACACCTCCAATGCCCCCCACTCGCGCTTCCAGGCCATGCGCAGCCCCACCGCGATGGCCAGCACGGAGAAGAGCAAAGCCACGTAGTCGAATGCGATCAACGCTGCCTCGATGGCCGGAGCCACCTGGTAGTGATAGGGATGCACCATCCGGACGGCCAGGGCTTTCAGAGGAATCGCCGAAAACCAGGTGTCGCGAGTCGGCACCAGGGCCACCAGTTCGGTGCTCCCGCTGGAGGTGTGAACCCAATTGAACGCGTACCAAATTAGCGCTGGAATGGATGTGGTCGCAAACAGCAAAGCGCGGCTCAATCCGCGCTTCCACAGCCAGTACAAAACGTATCCGGCCACCAGGACCAGACCGGTTTCCCGCGTGAGCGCGGCCGCCAGCAGAACGGCATAGGTTCGCCATTTCGCGTCCTGTTCGGCGTAGAGTGCGAAGCCGATGCACAGCGCCGCGAGGCCTCCGTCGATGGTCATGCGGTCGATGGAGGTGACCGTCGCCGGAACCGCGGCGAATAACAGCCCCCAGCCCGCGGGAAAACCGTGAGCCACCGCGTAAAGACTCAGCCACCAGGCTCCGCAAAACACAACCAGCAGAACGACGCCGAAGTAGGCGGCATCCACCCGATCGTCATGCCCGAAGGCCAGCAGGTAAGCCGCCAGTGGAATCAGAATGCGCCGGCCGCGGAAGCGCGGTGCTTGCACATACGGCAGAAGACCGCGGCGGAAAAAAGGATCGTGAGCCAGGTAATGATAAAACTGCCCGTCGTATCCGTTACTGTCCCGAAACAGGTAAATGTGCTCGAACGCGAGCTGAGCCGGCTGCTCGAAATGGGAGCCCGTGCAGAATAGCGCGGTCCAGTTGCCTGCATAGTTGAAGTGAACCGTGAGAAACTGCCAACAAAAAACCAGCGCGGCGCATCCCAGTCCAACCAGGAGGCACTGAAACTGTCTTTTAAAAGAGTCGCCGGAGCTAATCGCTGTTCGCCGAGTTGGGATGTCTGCCCCTTATAATATCACCAGCACGCATGCAGACTACGACGCCCCGGACTGAATCGCTTTCCGAAATCTGCGGCTTGAGTGCGGTCGAAATGGCTCGCCGGGTTCGCGCCCGGGAACTTTCGGCGCGCGAGACGCTGGCGGCGCATCTGCGGCAGATCGAGCGCGTGAATCCCCGGGTCAACGCGATCGTGACCCTGGTGGCCGAACGCGCCATGGAACAGGCGCGCGAAGCCGATGAAGCGCTGGCGCGCGGAAACGCCGCCGGGCCGCTGCACGGCCTTCCGATCGCGCACAAGGACCTGCAGCCCACGGCGGGAATCCGCACCACGTTCGGCTCGCGCATCTACAAGGACTTTATCCCGACGGTCGATTCGCTCCTGGTCGAACGCATCCGGGGCGCCGGTGCGATCCTGGTCGGCAAAACCAACACGCCCGAATTCGGCGCCGGCTCGCAAACGTTCAACGAAGTTTTCGGCGCAACGCGCAATCCCTACGATCTCACCAAGACCTGCGGCGGAAGCAGCGGCGGTGCGGCGGTGGCGCTGGCCTGTCATATGCTGCCGCTTGCCGACGGCAGCGACCTGGCCAGCTCGGTGCGCAATCCCGCTAGCTTTTGCAACGTGGTCGGCTTCCGGCCGTCGTTGGGACGCCTGCCCGCCCAACCGGCCGCCGGATGGTCGAGCCTGAGCGTGGATGGTCCGATGGCGCGCAGCGTCGGCGATGTCGCGTTCTTCTTCGCCGCGATGGCCGGGCCGGATCCCCGCTCGACGGTTTCCATCGACGAGCCAGCCGGCCGTTTCGCCGCCCCTTACGGCCGCGATTTCAAGGGCGTGCGCATCGCCTGGTGGAAGGATTTGGGCGGGCTGCCCGTGGACCCGCGCGTCCGCGAAATCACCAACGCGCAACGCCGGGTCTTTGAATCGCTTGGCTGCATCGTCGAAGAGGCCGAACCCGATTTCACCGGCGCCGACGAAATCTTCAAGGTCCTTCGCTCCTGGCAGGTCTACCAGTCTCTGACTGCCCTGCCCCAGGGCGACCCGCGCAAGCAGCGTGAACTCGTGAAGGAAACCGTCTTGTGGGAGCTGGATCGCGGCGAAAAGCGTACCGCCGATGAGATCGCCCGCGCTGAATCGCAGCGCGCCGAACTGCGCCGCCGCATCAGCCAATTCCTGGAGCGCTACGAGTTTTTCGTGCTGCCCGTCAATCAAGTACTGCCGTTTGATGTTACGCAGCCTTACCCCACCGAAATCGACGGCGTGCCCCTGACCACTTACATTGACTGGATGAAGTCCTGCTTCTACATCTCGCTCGTCGGCCACCCGGCGATGTCTGTTCCCGCCGGCTTCACCGCCGAAGGCCTGCCGGTCGGCATCCAGATCGTGGGCCGCTGGCGCGACGACTGGGGCGTGCTGCAGATGGGCTACGCCTTCGAGCAAGCGGCAAATGTCGCGCGCGCACGTCCCGCGCCCTGGTGGTAGGCTCCAAACGCTCACTGCCCCGGCTGCCCGTACGGGATGCTCCATTCGTGTTCGGATTCCGGCCGCCCGCCCAGTTTTTGGAGTATCGGCTGCAAGGGCGTTCGCGAAACGATCAGGATGCCTTTGTCCTCGAAACTCTCGCGCAGATAGACCAATGCGCCGCAGAGCCAGTTTGCTAATTGGTCGGCCCGGGCGCCGGCAACACTCTTGCCTTCCAGCAGCGGGATGTATAGCGAATAGACGCGGTAAGAAGGATCTTTAATTCCGGGAAGCAAGGCCTTCTTTGCCTTGTCCAGCAAGCTCTTGTCGTTCTCCGGCGTCAGAAATTCCAAGACCGAACCAATGTCGAGCATTTCCGCGCGCGCCGCGGCAGGATCGCCGTTCACCTGAAGCACCTGATCGGCCAAAGGCCGTAGCGGTTCCTTGCCGGGGATCACGCGCCGGAACTCTTCCCGGGTCCACGGCGTGGGAGGAGGACGGTCCGGCCATACACCGAGCCCCAGGGCGGGCATCCAGGAAGGTCCAAACTTGGCGAATCGCTGGGAGCCGCCCTGGTACTGCGTCAGTTGCAGGAAAACCTGGGACGAGAGCCTTTGCGTGGCGACCAGGTTTGTTACGAGCTGTTCCCAGAACCACTTCAGGGGAGCGAGATCTTTCGGAGCGATCGGGAAGTGGCGAACCGGCAACACATAAGCCTGGTAAGGCGCGGGCGCGGCGATGACCTGAAGCGGGATTCTGAGAGTGTGAGCTGAAGGCGGGACAGACTGAAGAGGCGTCATTCCGGATAGTCCTTGAATTTTTCGCGCATGGATTTGAGAAGAGCGATCAAGGGCTCCTCCAGGTCGAGCCTGGTGGCCAGTAGGACTCCCTGATCGGCGGGGCTTTCGGCTGTGTAGACCTCGAACAATTGAAACCACTTGTCGAGTTCCGGCTTGGGCTGAGAGAAAAAGTCGGCCGATGACAGCAAAGGAAGAATGAATTGGATTCCCGGATACTGAGGCTCCTGCTCCAGGCCGGCGCCGAAGAGTTCCTTGCTCTTGGACAGGAAAGGGTCCTTCAGGGCATAACCGGCGGCAACCGCTTGTTCCAATCGGGCAATGTGGGACGGATCGAAACTCTTTCGCATGGCCTCCGTGAACGGCATTTCAGGAGGCTTGGTGCTCTCATCGGGCTTGAGAAAAATTCTAGTCGTGCCGCCATAGCCGAAAAACTCCTCCCTTTGCTCGGCGGGAGATTTCGTAAGAAACCAATAGCTGTAGTCTGGAACGGAATCGTTGATGGAGAGCGATTGCCCGTTTTTGATGACGGCGTCCAGGCGTTCTTTCGTCAGCATCTCCGGCAACGGCGCACCGGGCCGGCGGCTTAGCCCGAGCATCGGCTGGAACTCCCTCACCTTGCGAAGAAAAGCTTTCTGCACTGACGAAACAGTTTTGTACTGCAGGAACATCTCGCCGCGGAGACCGAAGTCGTTAGTGAGAAGCTCATCGATGGAATGCAGAAGATGCAGCAGCCACGTACGCTGGTTTACGGGAATGGGGAAAGCGCGCACCGGTAACCAGAAGAGCAAGCAGGACTCGAGCTGCGCCGCTCGCCGGAACGGCAGCAGCTCGGGAGTGCGATCGAGCGGTTTCAAACGTGCGGTTCTTGGGGCAGTCTCCATGTACTCTCCCGTTGCGAGCTAGTTGGCCAGCTTGTAGATCTCCGCAGACTACGGCGGCATGTGACCAGGACCCTGGTGGGGCGCTGCATCCGCCTCGCACTTGCAATTCGCCTGCACCGCGGTATCTGAGTCGAAGGCGCTGCCGTAGGTCTTGACGTCCTTGGTTGCAATGTGAACGATGGTCGCCTCCGCGTGAATGGGCATGAATTCAGCGTGGACACCGGTGAGTTCTCCGTGGACCACGTAGCAGTCCGTCTGGAGCAGGACGAAATTGAAAACGACGCCTCCGGCGAAGCAGGTTTCTCCAACCGTCGAATTGTTGGTCGCCAGGTTATTCCAGGACGTGTCAGCCGGCTGATCAATGTGAAGGTCCGTATGGTACGTCTCATTCACGGTCTGCATGAAGGTTCGAGTGACGGGCCCGAACTCCGTCTCGGTGAAGGAGCCGCCGGCTCCGACCGTAAAGGTCACGGCGCCATCCGTTCCGCCGGGAGCGGTGATCCCGATCGGGTTATCCGGCCCGAAGCCCGCGTTGGGCGCTTGTTCGAATTGCTGCGCAGGAAAAGTGTAGGGCTGAACCGTGTAAGTCACATTGCCGTTCATGGTGCACGTGGTATTGCCGTGAATATTGATGGTCACGTTCCCGCGCGGAGATGGCGGGGCGGTGATGATGGGAGAGCCGTCCACCCCCAAAAGCCCGAATTTCGCTACGCCCGGCAATCCGATCTGCTCCCAGACATCGCCATGAACCAGCTTGCAATCGATGCCTGTCGTGTTCTGCAGCGCGTTGGGAGTCTTGATCAGGCTGAGATTCAGCGAACCCGTATCGGGGATCGTATTGTCCTTGGTTGACTCGGCAAGGGCCGCGCCGTCGGTGGTCTGAAGCGTGTTTCCGTTAAAAGCGCCCATTGGCTGAACTCACTCTCTAGATCGGATAGTAGTTATCGCTCGGTTGGGAGGGATCTCCCACCTCGCGGGAAAAATACTTCGACTTGAAATGGATCCTGCCGTTCGGGGCACTGAAAAAGATGTCGCCGCTCGATTCCAGCACCAGCATGGCTCCCTGGGAGTTGGGTGCCGTCGCTCCTTCAATCAGCTGGATCCGGATGGTATGCGGCGTGGCCAGCACGATGGATTCCTGATCCTTCTTGTCGGAGAACTGCAGCCGGCAGCCGCTTTTGGTGATGATGCGCTTTACGTCGTTGGGAGCGACGTCGTCGCCCCGAAAGTCCTTGCGTGGCGCCTGGTCGACGCCATTCCATAAGCATCCCAGCACCAGTGGCCGTTCCGGGTCGCCGTCTTCGAAAATGACAGCCACTTCGTCGCCCACCTCCGGCATGAACATGAACCCCCGGTCGGATCCGGCGTGCGGAGTCATCATTCTGGCCCAGTAGGCCGGGCCGTCCTGCTGCCAGAAATATTGTACGCGCACGCGGCCCATTTTTTTCGGATCGTTGTGCTCGACCACCCGCGCCGGCACGGCCCCGAACCAGGGTTTCATCTCCGGCGGCTCCGGATTCGTGTATTTGGTCCAGGGCGTGCACTGGAAGTCGTTGGTGTAGCCCTCCGCGGTCCACTGATGCTTCACCGCGGTGATGCCGTAGACTCCCTCCGCGTCCAATACACCGGAAATGCTCGCTTTATCCCCCGGCCGCAATTTCGGTCGGGCGCTCTTGCCAAAGGCCCGGATGTTTCCCCCAATCGAGCGGACGCTTTCCTTCTTGAGGAGGTCCTGATACTCGTCCAGCGTCACCACCCTGCTGCGCTGGTAGACGTAGCCGGGCGGAAGATCCTGGGACTGGGTCTTCACCGCGTTCACCAGGGGGCTGATGGAACCGAAGAACGCGGGCTCATCCTTGACCTTTTCGAAAACCTCGCTCTTCATCTCGTGATGGTTGTAGTGAGAGCCGTTGAACGAGGGCTGGCCCAGCGTGCCTTTGGTCGTAAATTCGATGAGGCCGAATTCATCCCGCCACTTCAGCTCGACGGTGTCCCGAAACTCATCCGAGATTTCGATTCCGTCCGCCGTCGGGCGCATCCAACAGCCATGGTCGTCGACGAGCCGGTTCAAGAAAGAAAAATCCGATTCCCCCCATTGAACGTGATTTAACGGCCGTTTATCCGGATGCTGGCAGAGCGCGTTGAGGCCTGCATGCCCGGCCAACTCGGAAGCAATCGCGCTGAGCGGCTTACCGAGGTAGTACGCCTTCCTGGGCGTCAGGTCCATCTTGTAGGAACGGGTCACCCCAGTAAGGCGTGCGATGTAGGTTCCGAAGACCTGGTAGGTCTGTTCCACATCCCAGATGATTCCATCGAAGACGACGGTTTCCAGCCCCGTATCTTCTTCGTGTGTGGAAACCACCAGGTCCTTGCCGAGCGCCTCTTCGATCGGAAGGCGCTGATCCTCCGTCTGACGGCAGTGGATGTAACACCACGAGTGCTGATTCAGCTCCTGCACCACGCTCACCTGATCCAGGAGAACCTTTTCGGCCCACTCGTAGATTATTTTGCCGTCGATATTTACCTGCACATGGCCTGCTAACATGGTCCCACCTTTCGTTCCCAAGCCTCCGCAACGAGCGAGCTGGAACCTCCCTTGTTAAGTTAGACCACAGATGGCGGCTACCGCGGCAATTTTTGATACGGTCTTGCTGGCGCAGCAACCTCCCGGGCCAATGGGGAAGTTCTTCAGCCAACTCCTATTCTGGCGGGCGTCTCAACCGTTAAAGCTGTTCCCCGTCACCTATACGTGATCCCCGCCGCTCGATTGTTTCACACCCAGCCCCTACTTTGAAACGGGCGCCAGGATGGGCGCGGCCGTCTTACTCCAACCCCGCAGCTGGATCTCGCCACCGGCCCGCACCGTTCCAGTCAGCATACCCGTTGTGTTGAAGGGCGTGGCGACGTTGCCCTGGGGGTCCAGGGCGATGACGCCGCCGTCGCCGTGCTGCTCGACGAGTTCCTTCATGACCACGTCGGCGGCGGCCTGCTGGAGCGACACATGTAGATAGCGCACGCGCTCGCAGATGTCCGCCGCGACGATGTCGCGCATATAAAACTCCCCGGTTCCGGTTCCCGACACGGCGCAGCTGGCGTTGTTCGCGTAGGTGCCGGCGCCGATGATGGGTGAATCGCCAACGCGGCCGGGCATCTTCATGACCGTCCCTCCGGTGGACGTTCCGGCCGCGAGATTGCCGGCCTGATCCAGCACCACCACGCCGACCGTGCCGTGTTCTTCGCCGCGCGCCAGGCCGGCGGTTTTCTTTCCGGCGCGCGCTTTGGCGTTCAGGTAGCGCTTCCACTCGCGGTCCGTATAGAAGTAGTAGGGCGAGACCAGCTCGATGCCTTGCGACTTGGCGAACTCCTCGGCGCCGGGGCCGACCAACATGACATGCGGCGTCTTTTCCATCACCAGCCGCGCCAGGTGGATGGGATTGGCGATGTGTTGGACGCTGGCCACCGATCCGGCGGCGAGCGTGCGGCCGTCCATGATGGCGGCGTCCATTTCGGGGACGCCGTCCTGGGTGTAGTATGCGCCGCGCCCGGAGTCGAACATCCCCGAATCTTCCAGCACGCGTATGGTGGCTTCCACCGCATCCAGCGCCGCGCCGCCGCGCGCCAGGATGGCATAGCCGGTACGCACTGCTTTGGTCATGGCTTCGCGCCGCGCCGCCAGTTGCTCCGGGGGCATTTTGCTGTAGTCGCCCGCGCCGCCGTGCGCCACGAGAACAAAGTCAGCGGCCGGTGCAGTCTGGGCGAGCATACCTGCCATCAGCAGAAGCGGAATTTTCATAAGCTATCTCCTCTCATGTTTCTGGAACGGCTCCCAGGCGACGCCTTGTAGCCGGGGTTCGAAGATCTCCGGGTGAAAAATCTCTGCCAGAATCTCGAGCGATTCGACGATGCGCGGACCGGGGCGGTTCATGTATTGATTGCCGTCGGCCAGGAACACCTGGCTGGTTTCGACGGCGTGCAGCTTCGGCCATTCCGGCCGTTGGGTGAGCCAGTACATTTCGGCGCGCGTCCGGGCCAGATCAAACCCGCAGGGCATGGTCACGATGACGTCCGGATCGGCCGCGGCCAGTTCCGCGCAGTTCATCCAGGGTGAATGCAGCCCGGCTTGGCCGAACAGGTTTTGCCCTCCGGCCATTTCGACCAACTCCGGAACCCAGTTGCCGGCGGCCATCAGCGGTTCGTGCCATTCGATGCAGGCGACTCGTGGGCGCTTCGAAGCCAGAGCAGCGCAATCCGAGATCTTTCGCATCCGATTTTGTAGAGTGTTAACCAAGGCGTCGCCGCGCTCCGCGACGCCACACGCATTTGCGACGCGCCGGATGTCGTCCCAAATGTCGGCCAGCGCGTTCGGCTCCAGCGCGACGAGCTTGGGGCGGCTAGTGAGCCATCCGGCCAGCGCGCGCTCGACGTCATCCAGGCTCACGGCGCAGACCTTGCACTGGGTTTGCGTGATGACGTGCGTGGGCTGCAACCGATCGAGCACATCGCGAAACACCTGGTACACCGAGAGCGCGTCGGCGACTTGCTGCTTTACCCGCCGGTCAATCTCGGCGCTACTGCCGCCGGTGGGGAAGGCCGGCGCGGTGCATACCGGCAGATCACGGATCTGGTCCGGGAAATCGCATTCGTGGGACCGCCCCACCTGCAAGCCGGTGAGCCCCAGGGAATGCACGATCTCGCTGGCGCTCGCGATCAGCGAAACGATGCGCAGCATCCTTCCAATTTAACCGTTGTGGCGGTGGGCAATGTAACCGCGACGACCATCCGACAGGGCGAGTGGCAATCGTTGGACAGTGGCAGGATTTTGACGGGGCAAAGATTCGCCGGGAAGATCACCAAAAGACTCAAGGAGCCGGCCGGGTGGGGATTGGGGTAGGGTTAACGTTGAAAACTATCGGCTTGCAGTAACTTCGGACGGGGTTTCGAGCAGAACGACCGTGGCTCCTTGAGCTTTAGATGATTTCATCGCGTCAACAAGGAGCAAGTTCCTGGCCATACCTTTAAAGTGTTCGTTGCGCGGGACAAACCCAGCGAAAACCGCATGGAAAAATTTCCGGTTGTCTTACCGGGCGTGCAATTCCGGTACGGGCCGCGAAATCGGAACCCGCTTTGAAACGCGCCCAGGTTAGAACGGGTTACTGTTTTTCCGCCGGCAGCCGGGACGGTGGGGCAGAGACCTGCCCGCTCTGTGCCTCAGCGATGTTGATGTGATTTACGTCCAGAATCTCGCCGGTAACGAAATCGAGGTTATTCCGGGCATTGATGTAATTGCTCTCGGCGGTCACCTGGTTGCCTTCGGCGGTAAGAAGATCGCGCTGGATCAAAATGACGTTGTAGAGGGTGGAGGCTCCCAGTGCGAACTTTTTCTGCTCGGCGTCCAGGGTTTCTTCTTCCAGAACCTGGTTCTTTACCGCCGCCTGATAGCGGGCGCGGGCCTGCTGGAGGCCGATGACGGCGTTCACCACGTCCACGCGGACCTGATTCTCTTGTTCCTGCAGCGCAAGCTGGCTCTGCCGCAGATTCAAGGTGTCCCGCGCATAGTCGGCCGTGGCGGCCCGATCGCGCAGCGGGATATTGAGCTGTACGCCAAATGTGTAATTGGGGAAATTGCGGGCGAAAACCTGGGCCAGATTGTTCCAGTAGCCACCGAAGAAGTAGGGATCCGGCGCGCGAACGTTGCCGGGAAGCGGCGGCAGGCTGTTGAGGACACCGGCCTGACCGTTGTTGGCGAGACTGGCCACGGCGCTCAATTGCGGAAGCAGGTTGCTGCGGTCGCCGAGGATGCTCAGCTTGGCGTTTTCAATATTCAGGCGGTCCTGCGGAAGCTCGGGCCGCTGTTGCAATGCCGTCGTGATCAGATCCTGCACAGGCTGAATGGGCTCTGCTTCCGGCACCCGGATTCGGTCTAGCGTGATGATGTGCGCGTCCGCGATGGACGGGCTGGCCACGCCGTTCTTGCTGAGAACGTTTTTGAGAATCGTCTCCTGCTGGAGCACATTGGTCTCCGCGACGGTGAGATCCTGTTCGCGGCTGGCCACTTCGGCCTCCGCCTGCACGATGGAGATGCGAGCGAGCGTGCCGATCTCGACCTGCTTCTTGTTATCCTCATAAAGCTTTTGTGAGGCCGCCAGCGCTTCCTGGGCCACTTTGACCTGCTCGTTGAAGCTCACTAAGTTCCAATAGAGGGAGACCACGCTCGCGACCGTCGTCATGACTTGCTGCTTGAAGACCAGATCCTGAACCCGGAGCGAGTTCTCGGCCTGGCGGATGCCACGCCGGTTCACGGCGAATCCGAAACCCGACAACAGGGGCTGGCTGATGGTCAATGTCAGCGAACTGGCGATCAGAGGGTTCAGGTCGGGCCGGCCGGAGTTCAACACGGAACGCTGGTTTTGAAACTGCAAGCTGGCCGTCGCGCCGGTGGAGAACCCCTCGCTCAGGGTGAAATTGGCGTTGGTTTGGGTGGTGACCAGCGATGTTGTGCCGTAAAGAAACGGGGTGCTTTGCGGCGACGTGCTGTGTCCCCAACCGACGAAGCCGCTCAGTTGCGGATCGTAGTTGGGGATGAGCGTGCCCAACTGGGACACGACGCCGTTGACGCCGGTGGAGGTGCTGGGAATGGACAGGCTGCTGCCCCCGCTGCTAAAGGCGTTGAGAGAAAGACCAGCCGACGCCGGCCCGGGCGTGACCGTCTGGGTGACGCCACGCAGCGCGCCTCCGCCTTGGGATCGCAACAAATCGGTTTGCGCTTCGATGGGTCCGTAGCGCGAAATGGCAATGTCCAGATTGTTTTCCAGCACCAGCGCGACGGTATCCTGCAACGAAAGATAGAGATTGCCCGCGCGCAGCAACTGCTCCAGGCGGTTGGAGTTGCTCAGGTCAACCGGCGCGATGCCGGGTGGATTATACTTCCGCGTCCCCCGCACTCCCCGGGGCGCTGAGATGATCTCGGCTCCGGAAGCCGGCAGCAGTGTCAAAAGGCCGCAGAACGCGGCTAGAAACGATCGGCAACACTTCATTTCTGAAACCCTCCCTCAAGGGCACGAGCAGGCACACGCCAGCCTCGTTGAAAGACTGCAAGTCAGTCCAAGCCGCGCCGAAACGCTCAAATATGGCTAGAAACAAAAGCCCTGGGCGGCTCTGTGTTCACAATGTTAGCATTACTGACACTGGCGAACGCCGTGCGCTTGTGGTTACGTGAATGCATGCGCGTTATGGATGCTATAGTGGCGATGTGAGCGAGGCGCTGGACCCGATTCTGAGCGTGTTTCATGAGACCGGCGCGTACCTGCGCGGCCACTTTCGCCTGACCAGCGGGCTGCACAGCCCCGAGTATTTGCAGTGCGCCCTGGTGTTGCAGCATCCGCGCCACGCGGAACATTTCGGCCGCTTACTGGCCACGGAGTTCCGGCGGCTGGAACCGGCCCTGAACGTCGGCGTGGTGGCGTCGCCCGCGATCGGCGGCCTGATTATCGGGCACGAAGTGGCGCGGGCGCTGGGGGCGCGTTTCATTTTCACCGAGCGCGATGCGTCGGGCAAAATGGTGCTGCGGCGCGGTTTCGCGGTCGAGCCGGGCGAAACGGCGGTGGTGGTGGAAGACGTCGTCACCACCGGCGGCAGTTCGCGCGAAGTGATCGACATCCTGAAACAGGCCGGCGCGCGCGTGATTGGCGCCGGGTCGATCATCGATCGCAGTGGGGGCGCGGCCGATTTGGGCGTTCCGCGCGTGGCGTTGAAGACGCTCGCCGTGGTCGCGTATCCGCCGGACGATTGTCCGCTGTGCCGCGCCGGAAGCCCGGTGGTGAAACCGGGATCGCGCCCCGTCCATGCGGCGAATTAAGATTGTCGTCTCCTATGACGGCACCGATTATCACGGCTGGCAGGTGCAGCCGGGATTACCGACGATCCAGGGCACGCTCGAAAACGTGATCGGGGAAATCGAAGGCCGGCCCGTGCAAGTGGCGGGCTCTGGACGCACCGATGCCGGTGTACACGCGGTGGCTCAGGTGGCCGCGATGTCCATTGAGAATCCGATTCCGCTGGACAACCTGCGCCGCGCGATGAACCGGCTGCTGCCTTTCGATATCCGCGTCGCCAGCGTGGAGGAGGCCGCGCCGGATTTTCATCCGCGGTTCCAGGCCAAGGCGAAGACCTACGAATATCGAATCTTCCGCGGCGAAGTCTGCTCGCCGTTCGAACGCCGGTACGTTTATCATCACCCCTATCCGCTGAATGTGGAGGCGCTCACGGATGCGGCGGGCTTGCTGGACGGTGAGCACGACTTCACCGCGTTCGCGGCGGCGGACGAACGCGACGTGTTAGGCGCATCCCACGTGCGGACAATCTTTTGTTCGCGGCTCACGGTGGAAGGCGAGCGAATGGTCTATCGCGTCAGCGGCAGCGGATTTCTCAAGCACATGGTGCGCAACATCGTGGGTGTGCTGCTGGAGGTAGGGAAAGGAAACATCAATCGTGCTGGTTTATTAGCGCGCTTGCAGCCCGGCTGCGCGATTCCGCCCGGGCCGACCGCGCCAGCGCGGGGGTTGTTCTTGATTTCGGTGGACTACTGAAAACTCACATCGGCAACTGGCCCCTGGCGGCGGCGCCGTGCCAGGCGAATCGCCTGCTGCCCCACGCGTAATTTAGTCGCTGCGCATCAGCCTTCGGATTGCCGTGGCATGGCCGGTCGCCGGATCCACCGTAACCACAACCGCGTGCAGTTCGGGACCACCTTTCGCGCTGTCCAGGCGAATCGGCATACCGGTGAGAAAACGGCGCAGCGCCAGGTTTTTGTCCGACCCGATCACGGAGTCATAGGGGCCGGTCATCCCGACATCCGTCAGGTATGCCGTGCCCCCCGCCAGGACGCGTTCGTCGGCTGTCGGAATGTGTGTGTGCGTGCCGAGTAGCGCCGAAACACGCCCCGCCAGGTGCCAGCCCATGGCCATCTTTTCACTGGTCACTTCGGCGTGAAAATCCACCAACTTGATTTTCACCTCGGGTGCGAGCGACTTCAGGATCTCGTCCGCTTTGCGAAACGGGCAGTCCGTGGCCGGCAGATGCACGCGGCCCTGCAAATCGATCACGGCCACCTCGGCTCCGTTGCGAGCCTTGGCCACGAACACGCCGCAGCCGGGCAGGTCCGCCGGGTAGTTCGCCGGACGAAGCAGACGGGGCTGGCGCGGTAGATACTCGAAGATTTCTTTTTTGTCCCAGACGTGGTTGCCCGTGGTCATCACATCCACGCCCATTGAAAGCAGCTCTTCGCCGATCAGCGGCGTGACGCCAAAGCCTCCGGCGGCGTTTTCCACGTTGGCGATGACCAGTTGGATTTTCTCGGAGGAAACGATTTCCTGCAGATGGCGGGCAACCAGAGCGCGACCTGCGGAGGCGAAGATATCGCCGATAAACAGAATATTCATCTATGCGGAACGCGGGAAAGAAAAGGAGGAGCGCCCAATCCAAGTGAGGCCGGCTCCCGTCCTTGACCCCAGAACTCAACAGGGGCGGAGCCCCCCGTGCGTCTTCAGGCTTCTCCATGGCGGTTTTCGCCGCCGGAGCTTGCTCACCAACGCTTCATCCGAGTCGGACCCCTAGACAATTGACTGTCGGATCAATTTAAGGAAACCGGCCACAGCACCGAGCCGTGACGCTCCTTCGCCAATCATAACAGAGGGTTCATGCGATTGCGAGATCTTTTGGCCCCTAGTGGAAGATTCCTTGTTTAATGGATTTATCTACAAGATCTTACGGTGAATACCTGAGATTTTAGATGACACGGCTACTCCGCTCCGAGCTCGCTCTGAATGCGGGCGGCGATGCGGTTGGCAAAGGCCTCCACCCGTTCAAGATCCGGCCCTTCCACCATCACCCGGGCCAGCGGCTCGGTACCGGAGAAGCGGACCAGTACGCGGCCCGAATCGCCAAAAGATGCTTCGGCGGCGCGGATCTCGGCCGCAACGGCGGGCAGATCCTCCAGGCGTTTGCGCTGGCGCACCCGCACATTCACCAGCCGCTGCGGATAGACCTGAAGCTCGCTGGTCAGCTGGTCCAGACCGGCGCCGGTATGCCGCATGACTTCGAAAACCCGCAACGCGGTGAGCATCCCGTCGCCGGTGGTGGCGTACCGATGAAAAATGATGTGGCCGGACTGCTCGCCGCCCAACGCCGCGCCCCGCCGCTGCATCTCTTCCAGGACGTATTTGTCGCCTACGGGCGTCCGCAGCATCTCGATCCCGTGCGAACGCAAGGCGCGCTCCAGGCCGAGATTCGACATAACCGTAGCCACTATAACGGGATGGCCGTTGTTGCCGGTGAGCCGTCCCTGGTCCCGCAGATGCCGCCCGGCCAGCAACAGGACCGCGTCGCCGTCCACAATCTTGCCGCTTTTCGAGACAAACAAAGCGCGATCGGCGTCGCCATCAAATGCCACGCCGACGTCGGCGGACCGCTCCAGCACGGCCGCGCGCAGCGATTCCAGGTGGAGCGAACCGCAATTCAGGTTGATATTGCGGCCGTCCGGGGCACAGTGGATGGCG
The DNA here is from genome assembly GCA_035508055.1 of Bryobacteraceae bacterium. GTDB lineage: Bacteria > Acidobacteriota > Terriglobia > Bryobacterales > Bryobacteraceae > Palsa-89. The sequence goes on from DATJNO010000147.1 coordinate 28,116, forward strand.
CGCACATGGCCGCCCAGACGCTCGAACAGCTCCGGCGCAAGCGCCGAGGCCGAGCCGTTGGCGCAGTCGGCGACGATCTTCATCCCGCCTAAGCCGCCGGGAAGCGTGGCGGCCAGATGGTCGATGTAGGTTCGGTCCAGGCCTGCGTTTATAGGGATTTGCGCAGGGTGCGACAGAGCGCCGGCCTTTAACAACGCCAGGATTTCAGCCTCAAGCGATTCTTCCTGTTCATCCGGCAACTTATAGCCGGAATGACCAATTAGCTTGATTCCGTTGTCCTGGTAGGGGTTGTGCGAAGCGGAGATCATGACTCCTGCCGAAAACGGTCCGGTCTTGGCCAGATAAGCCACTCCGGGCGTTGTGGTTACGCCGGCAAAATCAACCTTTACATCGCGCCTCGACAGACCTCCCGCGATCTCTTCGGCCAACCAGGTTCCCGACTCGCGCGTGTCCATGCCGAGCACCACGCACGCTTCCTGCCCGCGCTGCCGCACCCAGTCACCCAGGGCCAGCCCCACGGCCTGAACGGTCGCGCGGTCCAAGGGATACTGGCCAGCCACTCCGCGAATCCCGTCCGTTCCGAAGAGGGTTCGCGCCACTACTGCGCCCCCTGGGCATTGCTCTTTTCCATGACGACGCGGATCGCCGCTTCCGTCGGAACTGCCAGGCGCACCTGCGGATCCCCGATGTGCACCTGAACGTGAAACTGCCTGGTTCCGGTCACGCCATTCAGGTCAATTGGATCGGTTTTGACCTCGTTGATCGCGTTCACACGTTCGCCCGGACCAAGGATCTCGACCTCGGACGGCGTGACGGAGATGCTGCGGATGCGATAGCCGGCCGGTGCGGCGCCGTAGGCAGGCAGAATGGGAACCTGGCGATGCTCGAGGCGGTCAAACCGCAGAGTAACCTGCGAGGGGACAGCGCGATAGAAGGTGACGCCACCGGGCAAGTCGACATTGTAGGAGCGGATGGTGTAAGTGCGCTCGCCGGCTTCAGCGCCGGACAGATCGAACGCGACGGCGACATTGGCGAGATTGTCTTGCGCCAGCCTGCCGGAAGAGCCGCGCAGCTCCAAACGCACGCGGTCGGGCAGATTGCCGACGATATCCAGGTCGGTAGGCATGTTGCGGAATTCCACGGGTGCGGAGAGGGAGGTCGCCAGTTCCGGCTCGCGCACGACCACCAGCCAGAGAACGATGGCGATCAACAAGGAAAGCAGCTTCCAGCCGAGGTTACGGGTAAGTAGCTGGATCATGGCTGGTCGATGGTGGATTCCTGTAGAGCCGCCGATTTGGGGGCAACCTTGGAGGCGGCGCGCTTGCTGCGCCGCTCCTCGCGCTGCGTGAGCACGTGCTCAACCCGTTCGAGCGGCACGTCGAGTTCAATTTCTCCAAACGCGGCGACGGAGACTTTGCCGGTTTCCTCCGACACCACGATGGCGATGCAGTCGGATTCCTCCGTGATTCCCAGCGCGGCGCGGTGGCGGGTGCCCAGCTCGGTCTGGAGCATCGGGTTGGTGGTGAGCGGGAGAAAGCAGGCGGCCGCGGCGATGCGGTCGCCCTGAATGATCACCGCGCCGTCGTGCAGGGCGCCGCCGGGATGAAAAATGGAGCACAACAGGTCGCGGGAAACCGCGGCATCCAAATTGACGCCGCTTTCGATGAACGTGCGCAGCCCGATTTTGCGTTCCACGACGATCAAAGCGCCGGTCTTGCCTTGCGCCAGCCTCCCCACGGCCAGGACGACTTCCTGGCTCAACTCGCGGCGTTCCAGCTGGCTGGTGCCGAGGAAGGGCCGGCGTCCCAGACGGGCGAGCGCGCGCCTCAATTCGGTCTGGAACATGACGATCAGGGCGATGGCGGTGTAGGGTGCGGCATTGGCCAGGATGGTGTGCAGCAGCTCCAGCTTGAACCACACGGAGACCGCGTAAATCACGCTCAGCACACCCAGGCCCGCCAGCACGTGGACGGCGCGGCGGCCGCGAATCATCAATAAAAGCTGGTAAATCAGGGCGGCGACAATCAGAATGTCAACGGCCGAGGTGAAGGTGAGCTTCGGCAGTTCGGCGAACGGCGATGGCAAGAAGTTCACCATGCATTTTAAGTTAATTGTATCAAGGTGTTGGGCTGCAACTGCGAACTTTTCGAGGCGGGTGGTATATTGGCGGCTATCTATGACCAATGGATCCGTGACGAGCGTCCTTGCGGTAGTTGGGCTGGTGAGCCTGGCTGCCATACCCCTTCGCGCGCAGGATTTTGCGGAAGTCAAGACTGCGTTGGTGGATTATTCGAGAGCCGACATGGAGCCACGCAAGGGATGCGAAATGCTCGGCAAATTCAAGTCCAAGGAGATTGTCCAGATTACGGCCACAGCGACTGCGGCCACGGATGCCGCGCCGGCCTTCTGTGACGTCACCGGAACGCTTTCGCCAGAGATTGCTTTTGAAGTCAGCCTGCCGGCGAAGTGGAACGGACGGTATTACATGATCGGCAACGGTGGTTTCGCGGGGGACGCGTTGGACAACCCCGGCCGTGTCGCGCAGCGTAACGAGGCGCTGAAGCTCGGCTTCGCGTTCGCGCAGACCAATACCGGTCATGATGCGCGCAAGGAGCCGGGCGCGAGCTTCGTGATGAGCAATCCGCAAAAGGCCATCGACTACGCCTACCGCGCGGTGCATCTGACCGCCAAGACCACCAAACAGATCACCCGGGATTACTACGGGAAGCCCGTTACGCGCGCCTACTGGAACTCCTGCTCCAATGGCGGGCGCCAGGGTCTGATTGAAGCCCAGCGCTTCCCGGAGGATTTCGACGGCGTGGTGACCGCCTCGCCGTGGGTGGATCAAACCGGTTTCACCGTGGGGGCGCTGTGGAATGAGAAAGCGGTCAGTTCGGTTTCGCTCACGCCGGCCAAACTGGCGCTGGTAGCCGACAAAGTGATGGCGAAGTGCGACGCCATCGACGGCCTAAAGGACGGCCTGATCGACGATCCGCGGAAATGCGACTTCGATCCGGCGCGCGACGTGCCGGCCTGTAGCGCCGGCTCGGATGGCGCGGGCTGCCTGACCGCAGATGAGGCCGCGGCGGTTGCCAAAGTTTATCGGGGCCCCATCAGCAACGGCAAGCAGATCTTTCCTGGATACATGATCGGCAGCGAAGCCGTAGTGACAAACTTGTTTGGCGGCGGTTCGGGCAGCGGCTGGTTGAACGTGATTGTGCCCACGCGACCGGATCGTCAGCCCGCGGATTTCAACCTTGCCGACGGGGCCATGAAATATCTCGTGCCCAAGCCGCCCCAGCCGGATTACGATTACAGAACGTTCGACTTCGACCATGACATTCCCATGCTCGACGCTTGGGGCAAACTGGCCGACGCGACCAATCCGGATCTGTCGAAATTCCGGAAGCGCGGCGGAAAGCTGCTGATGACGTACGGATGGGCGGACTCGATCCTGCAGCCGATGATGGGCGTGAATTACTTCGAGCAGGCGATGGCCAAGAACGGCCCGGACACCCCCCAGTTCTTCCGTTTGTTCATGGCGCCGGGCATGGAGCACTGCGGCGGCGGAATCGGACCGGACCGGCATGATTCGATGACGGCGATTATTGACTGGGTTGAAAAGGGCAA
>DATJNO010000148.1:0-20684 GCA_035508055.1 Bryobacteraceae bacterium
CCAAGGTGAAATTGAATGGAACAAGATTGCTGTCCGGCACGGAGGGAACCGTGACGTTGAATTGATACAGTCCTACAAATCCCGGCGCAAGCCCGAAATAGAGCACTTGCGCGGGTGTCTGTCCGAACATAATCTTTAACGGTTCCGAGAGTTGATTGCTTTGGGTAACGATCTGCCCTGCCGGAATGTTCGGCGTCACCGGGCCAAATCCAACGCCGTACATCACGACTGTTTCACCCGGATGTGCCGGACGGCCACCCGACCCCACTGGGAGAGCATATCCGCCATCAGGAAGTTGGGCAAACACGTACTGGCTTCCGTTGACGTCGAACGTGATTGGTGCGAGCAGCCCCGGTTCGGTTGCGTTCACTTGGATGTCGAAAGTCGCGCTCGTGCTGTTCCCATTCGCGACGGTGAGTTGCAGCGTGCCTCCGGGGGGAATGTTGGAGGGCAGCTGCGCATTCACTTGGGTAGAGGAAATATAATCTACAAACGCCGGTTGTCCGCCAATGCTCACTTTTACCCCATCAAGCGAGTTGGGCGCAGTGTTGCCTTCAAAATCGGAACCAGTCCAGCCGCGCGTGTCAAGCGCCAGATTCGATCCGTAGATCTCAATCCACGACCCGGGAGCGACAGCGGAGAAACCTCCGAAAGCACTGGCGCTGATTACCCCGCTAACGAGCGGAATGATTGAGCCCTGTGGACCGGAAGAGATCACGAAGGCAACCGTTGAACCGCCGTCAACTATCGTCCCGGCTGCCGGATTCTGGCTGAGAACGCTGCCTTTGGATATGGTGCTGCTGGGCCCCCAAACGATGCCGCTTAGCACCAATCCCTCATTTTGGATGGCAAGGGTCGCGGCTGCTTGGGGAAGTCCTACGACGTTCGGCACCGCGGCGGTCACCGTCGCATAGTTGGCAATATAGACGTTGCGGATCGCGCTGGTAGTAATGGTGTGGCTTTGGGGCTGCCCGTCGCTCCAGTTGGTGAACGAGTATTGCGCGCCGCCCGCCGACGCCGCCGAAGCCGCGCTAATCGTGTGTTGGCTGCCAACCGGCCAAATGAAGGTCTGTGGCGCAACGTAGTTGTTGCCGTCGACGGTGATGGCCAAACCGGAAGGGTTCGTTCCGATGATCCTTACAGCGTTCAGGTTGCTGTCGGAGGGCAACGCAACGCGAACGCCACCACCAAGCCAAAGCCCACCATCAGGCCCCGACACGATTCCGGCGCCGACCGCATCCTCCTCATACTCTGCGATCGTGTCGTTGGCGTTTACGCGGCCGACCTTGCTCCCCTGTGGCGTATATTCCGTAAACCACACCGCGCCATCGGGGCCTGCGGCGATCCCCGGTAATTCGAGACTATTGGGAGTCGGGACTGGGTACTCCGTGATCACACCGTTGGTAGTGATCCGGCCGATCTTGTTTGCATCGTATTCGACAAACCACATTGCGCCGTCCGGCCCCACCGTGATGGCATCGGGTCCCGCTTGAGCCGTAGGTGTCGGGTATTCTGTGATCGCAGCGTTGGTTGTAATCCGCCCAATGTTGCCGTTGGACTCGGTGAACCATAGTGCTCCATCAGGCCCCAAAGCGATCCCAACGGGTTCGCTATTTACCGTGGGAATTGGGTATTCGCTAATGTTCCCATCCAGGGTGATTCGGCCGATCCTGTTAGCAATCGTTTCCGTGAACCACAGAGCCCCGTCCGGGCCAGACGTAATCCCTTTCAGAAAATCGTCCGAACCGGTGACAAAAGGCAGCGGGTATTCGGCTACCTTGCCACTAGTTGTGATCCGCCCGATCTTGTTAGCGTCGGACTCCGTGAACCAGAGCGCGCCATCCGAACCTGGCGTGATGCCTCCGACGCCGGTTCCCTCGGTAAGGACGGGGTAGGACGAGGTTCCGCCGCTGGTGTTGGTTCGGAAGATGTTAGTGATAGCTCCCCCTGTACCAATGAAGTTCGCATTCCAAAATGCTCCATCCGGGCCCAGCACGCCGCCTGCGCCGGCACCAAAACCGTTCGCAAACGTCGGTTGAGAAATCGACACAACCGCCCGTACAATCTTATTGGCTTTGCTTTCGGAAAACCAAAGCTCACCATCTGGTCCGATGCTAATTCCAGCTGGTCCACTCGACGGGGTCGGCGTCGGGTACTCATCAAACTCTCCGGAGGTAGTGATACTCGCGATATTACTCGTTGCGGTTTCAATGAACCAAAATGAGCCATCGGGCCCCGGAGTAATGCCGAGCGGTTCGCTGGCAGGTGTTGGGATGGAAAACTCAGTCAAATTGAACTCAGGAGGCCGGTCGGAATAGGGCCAAACATAGCCGATTTTGTCGCTTAACCTCTCGGTAAACCAAATCGCGCCGGTTGGACCCGAACCAGTCGGCCCTGGCGTGATGTATTGTGGACCGCTGCCAGGGGTCAGTGCCGTTTCGATGATTGTTCCGCTCGACGGATCGAGGCGTCCGATCTTGCTGGCCCCATATTCGGCAAACCAAAGGCAGCCGTCAGGGCCAAGAGTGATGCCGAGTGGCTGGCTACCGTCAGACGGCAAGGTGGTTTCAGTAAGCACACCTGCAGTGGTGAGCCTTCCAATCCTATTTCCCGCATACTCGGTAAACCACAACGCGCCATCCGGCCCAGAAACAATGCCAGTAGGTTGGCTGCCAGCCGTGACGGGAAATTCGTTCGTGATTACGCCGGCGGTGGTGATGCGGCCGATTTTATTGGCGGCTGATTCGGCAAACCACAGGGCTCCGTCGGAACCCAGCGTGATTCCGGCAAGCCCGGATCCGACTGTCGGAACCATCGTCTCCGCAATTACTCCCCCCGCCGTGACGCGCCCAATCTCGTTTGCGCTTGCTTCGATGAACCATGTTGCGCCATCGGGCCCCAGCGTCATCTGTGTCGGCGAGCTGTTTGTCGTCGGCGTCGCGAACTCGGAAAACGTGGGGCCGGAGGCAGCATGAGGAATGACGGTACGTGTCACCGTCGTACTGTTCGATGCGACCGGAGGTCGGACTTGGGTGAGCGCAACCATGGAAAGGCTCAGCAACGCCACGCTTAACCAATAAACATTTGCCGACAAATCAACTCGACAGTGACGCGCGAGCAGGCTCATAACGTTCCTGGGAATTGAGGGATTAGTGTACCTGATTGTAAGAGAATCGGATCGGCATGGTCAAATACATCCACCGCACGCAGATCCGGTGAACGCCGTTCGCGGAAGCTACCGTTAATGCTGCATAACAGTAAGGTTTGCAGAAGGCCTAGGCTGCCCCGATCGGCCTTGTATTGGTCTTCTCGCCGTCTAGTGAAGGTCCGCTCTAATGCCTCGTAGTCGTGAAGTGGCGTGAGATACTATAGGGCTTCGATTCGTATGACAGAAAACCGGCTCCGTCTCGCGTTAGAAAGGCTCGGCTCCGCAAACTGGGAGCGGTTCGAGCGATTCCCGTCGGAGTTTCTCTCGGTCGAAATGCCGGAACTTAGAACTGTTGCATCACCCGCCGGTGACGAGGGACGTGACGCGGAGCTGTTCTCGCCGATAGACGATCCGACGCAAGTACTTCAATATTCGGTAGCCAAAGATTGGCTCAAGAAAATAAGGAGCACGGCCGCTCGAATATCAACAACTCTTCCGTCTGCGCAGATTCTTATCTATGTGACAAATCAAATCATCGGTGTGGATGCTGATGCCCTGAAACGGGACATTCGGACAAAGCACCACCTCCACCTAGCTAGATCTTCGTGATCGAAGTTTTTCTTGGAGCGCTTCCGCGTGGATTCGCGCACAGAATTAGCCGCCGAGGCGCTCGCAAGCGATATTGTTGATCCATACTTGGCGTCGGAAGGAGTCCTGAAGCATTCCCCCGTCTTGGAGACGTACGAAACTAAGGCGGCGCACATTTATCTTTCGCTGCAATTGCGAGACGTTGTGCAGGAGAAAGGCCTCACTAAGCTGTCGTTCGAAGCGCTGATAAGATCGGTATTGATTCGCACGGATTCCGAACATCAACTAAGCCGTAATGAGGTCAAGGCCAGAATTCATCAACTACTGCCGAAAGACCCGATTGATCAGGTTGATCAGTTGACGGACAACGCGCTAACGCGGCTCACAAAACGTGCGATCCGACACTGGCCAAAGACGGACGACTTCCGTTTAAGCTATGAAGAGAGTCAGCGGGTTGCCGAATACCTGGCAGCACAAGAATTGGGCGAGGCCGCACTCCTCTCCGAAATTCGGAGCGTCATCGACAATTTCGCTCCGGCATCCGGAGACACTGAACCCAACGTCGACTCAACGGCTATCCGCGTTCGGCGCATACTTGAACGTTGCCTCTACGAGAGAACTGAGTCGTTTGCGTCTGCGGTTCTATTTGGGCATCTCACTTCCTTTGGGACAGACCACTTCACCGAGGTTGTGCTCGGAGACTTGAGGTTTCAGCCAGCCCGAAGGGCAATGCCGAAGCAAACCCTGAGTGGTTGGAAGCTGTTGTTCGGCTAATTCTTACAAGCACAACAGAGGCAATTCTGCCCAACCAAATCTCTTCCTCCTCGCCTCCTGACGGGCGAGAGGCGTTCCACCACACGGCGTCTCGAACACGCTCGATGATCTCGCTCCAGTAGCGGGCATAGGACCTGTTGCTTTGCGCGATGCCGAATGCCTTGCACAGCCCTGCGCGGTTCTTGTTATCAAGGCAGGTGAACATATCGGGCCGCTTCATGGAGAGAAGCCGCGTCGCTACGGCGACACGCGCACCGCCCGGAGCTACTCTTTTGAAGGCTTCGATAAACGCTTGATAGTCACCCTGGACAACAAGACCATCGAAAGGTATCGCGTCCAGGGCGGTGGAAAGATCTGGGTGGTTCGCATCTATGGCCGTCCACAGCCATCCAGCCCCCTTCATGCTCCCGAAGTAGCCCCAATCGACGCCCTGATCTTTGCCAGCAAGTCCAGCGATCCGGCGTCGCTCGTCGTTTCCCAGATCGACTAGGTGCTTATTGCTTCGGAAATACCTGCGGACGCCACGCAGAACGTCGATACGCATGCCAAGCGCATGATGCTTTTCACGCTTGACGCTGTTAACGAACTCCGGCCAGCCAAGCTTCAAGAACGCCGACTGATACAATGGGCTAGCCGGCTTTTCCGCCATATGTCCCCGCGAGTTGACCGAGCATTTGAGTCTTGCGGTTCCATACGGATCGGTAAGCTTCCACCTGATCCTTTTTCAATGGCTTTCCACTCTCCCAGTGTTCGTCGATCACCTTGCGAAGCGCATCGTAATGCATGTTGGACCTGGAAACCTTAGAGTCGAAGCGCAAAGCAACTTCCACGTTTGTCGAGAAAGCTGCGCCGGTGAAGTTCGGGCTTCCGATGATGCAGGCCCAATCATCGCGGCTGTTCTCGAACAAATAAATTCTCGGATGAAATACTCCGCTAGGTTGAAGAACGACGCGAATCTTGGGATCGTCAACAAAGACCTCCAAGAAGTCTGGGTGGGTTTGATAGAAATGGGTGCCCACAACCAACCACAAGTGCCACAGAATGCCGCCGACGCAGAGCACCGCCCATCCAAGATTCAGGATTGTGTCGGTGTTGGTCACGGCCAAATGCGCACGCGGGCGCCTTGGACAGATTATATCGGCGGTGAACGTAGTACGGGGCGCGGGTTACACGAGACCAATGTGGCCTTCCAGGACCGCTGTCCGCGAACGGCCAGCTTCCCGAGCGACAATCTTTTCAAGGACTGCCGGCACTTCATAAGCCGCTCGATTATTGAACCGGGCGATGCCCTGGAGCATTTGCTCGCGAACGCCCGGGCTGAGCAGTTCCTCGATTGCAGCAGGCAGTTCGGCGATGCCCCGAATCACCAGTCCCATCCGTTCCTCGCGAATCCAGCGCACGTTGAACCGTTCGTGAACCATCGTTTTGTAGTTCTCTTCGACGATGACGGGAAGGCGCATCGCCAGCGCTTCACTAACCGCTCCCGGCCCGGGTTTGCCAATAAAGAAATCGCTCAACCCCATGTAGAACGGCACGCGATCGGTGTACTCATGAATGTACGCCGGATAGGGGAGCGCGAGCCTGCGGAGACGTTCGGCCAACCGGGTGTTGCGGCCACACAGAAAAATCACCTGGACGCGGCTATCGCGCAAGCAGCGAGCGATCGGCAGCATACGATTGGATCCATAGCCGCCGAACAGCACCAAGGCCGTGGGCAGATGCGGATCCAAGCCGAGCCGCCGGCGCTCGGCGGCAATGTCGCGGCGGCGCCGGTCATAAAAACCGGGGTGGAGCACCATGCCGGAAACGCGCCAGATCTGGCTTTGCGGCGAGCATAGCCGGGCAGCCTGCTGAGCCGCCGTAGCAGTTCCACAAATGAAGTGCTGCTCCTGAGACTCAAACCAGAAGCGCGGCGGATAATCCGCCAAATCGGTGAGCAGTGTAACGAACGGAGTTCCCGGGTGCTCGGCCCGAAGACTTTCGCACAATGCGCGATTGTAATGCGGGATCACGGAGAGCACCAGGTCTGGCTTCGGACGCGTTTGCCGCCAAAGCCTGCGGAGCAGTCGCACGGATGGCATGTGGGTTGCCCGGATCCACGCGTGCAGCATCGCGAGACAGGGCCCAGACGCAAAGGTCCAACCGTGGCGCAGAGCCCAGTTGTACATGGATTTGCTGTGCAGACCCGTCAGCCGGTAGACCAAATCGATCGGCTCCAAAACCCGGTCCAGATCGATGAGTTCCACTTGCCAGGACCGGCCCTGCCGCCGGATCGACTCGGTCAGGGCCCTGGCGCATGCCACGTGTCCTCCGCCGGCCCCAAAATATACGAGCGCCACGCGCATAGACGGCTATTCGAACGCGAGAGCGTGCACTTGTTGCTCGATGTGGGCGCTCAGAACCCGGTAATCCAGGCCGGCGGGCGGGATCGCCTTGCCGAATCGAACGTGAGCTCGGCCGGGACGGGCCAGATGCGCGCCGTGCGGTAGAATCGCCCCCATACCTTTCACAAAAATCGGCACTACGGGCAGACCCAAGTGCAGCGCAGCCCATCCGACGCCGGGTTGGAACGGCAACAGGCGCGGCGTATGGGCGCCTTCAGGGAAGATCAGAATGGAGCAGCCATTCCTGGCCAGGAATTCCATGTGGCGGAGCGATCGCCGCAATCCGGCGAGATTTGGCGGCAAGGTGAAGCCGTTGAGCAGGGCCACGCGCGCAAAGTAGCGCAGGGTCTGCAGCCGTGGTCCTCCGAACCAGTCTCTCCAGAACACCCAGTCGGCCATCGACACCGCAGTGCGATAGCGCCAGCGGCTGGGTAGCGCGGCCAGGATCGTTAAGGCGTCCAATTCACTTTCGTGCGTGGCCGCAAAGATCACAGGGCCGGACAACGTTTCCAGGTTCTCGAGCCCCTCGGTTCGAATCCAAACCAGACTGCGTACAAATGGAAGGATCGCTCCAGCCAAAGCGAGGCGGCGGAATGCACGCGCTGCAATCCCGCAACCCCAGCGGCACGCCGGCACATTGGCGCCCCGCGCTGGGCAATAGTCGGAGAGACGCACGGGAGCAGGCTGGCTGGGTTCACGAGACGCCGTCACCTTAGATTTGAAGGGACGAGAAATGAGGGGACTGACCATTCCCAGAAGCTAGAAAACCTATAATACACTTTTTGACCGATGTTACCCCGGCACATCGTGAATCTCAGCGGAATTGGTCTGGGCGCGCTCTCGTTGCCTTGTGGTGTGTGGTTCGCCTGGAAGTACGGCGTCACCGCGGCCGACGCGATGAACTTCCTATCTATGTATTTGGCAACCGGCCTGGGGATCACGCTGGGCTATCATCGGCTATTCAGTCACCGCTCTTTCGATGCGCCGCCGTGGTTGCGCTACACGTTGGCAATATTGGGCTCGGCCGCCGCACAAGGACCAGTAATCGAGTGGGTGGCCGACCACCGCAAGCATCACGCGTTTTCTGACCGCGAAGGAGATCCGCACAGCCCGCACGGCCATGGCGAGGGGTTATGGGCCATGTGCAAAGGCTACTGGCATGCGCAAATGGGCTGGCTTTTCCGAACCCAAGGACTTGCCGGCGAGGAGACGTACGCGCCTGACCTCAGAGCGGATCCGACCCTGGTGCGGATTGAACACTGGAACGCGTTCTTTATTCTGTTGAGCTTCATCCTGTCATTCGCGATCGGGTATTTGGCAGGTTCACTGCGTGGCGGCCTTACGGGGCTGTTCTGGGGTGGACTGTTCCGGGCCGGCTTGTTTCAGCAGTCTCTTTTCACCGTCAACTCGATGGGGCATTTGTTCGGAGAACGCTCATACCGCACGGTGGACAACGCATGTAATGTCGGCTGGATGGCCTTACCCACGCTGGGCGACTCCTGGCATTGCAATCACCATGCCTTCCCCACTGCGGCAGTAGCAGGATTTCACTGGTGGCAGTGTGACCCGACGGGACTGGTCATCCAGGCATTGGAAGCAGCCGGGTTGGTTTGGAATGTCAGAGAAGTTCCCGCCGAAATCCGCGAACGTTTGACCGCAACACAGCGGCGGGCGTAGTCCACTCAGGAGGAGTACGCCGCGGATCGCAGCGCATGCACGTGCTGCTCGATTCGTTCCGCTAAAGCGCGGAAATCGACGCCGTCCGGTCGAATTGGCTTACCAATTCGGATGCCTATGGCACCGCGGCGGGCGACCCTGGCGTCCCGCGGCAGTACGCCGGCCATCCCGTCGATGTATACGGGCACGACTGGCAATCCGGTGTGATGCGCCATCCATCCCGGCCCCGCTTGGAAAGGCAGCAGCCAGGGCGAATGCATCCCCTCGGGAAAAACCAGGATGGACCAACCATGGGCAGCCAGGAACTGAATATGGCGCAGCGCGCCGCGCAACCCCGCGGAATTCGGCGCTAGCGTGAACACGTTGCCGGCGAAAACCATGGCATTGTAACGGGCTGTCTGGACCCGGCGGCCTCCAAACCAGCCCTGCCAGAAAACCCAATCGCCCATGGTAATCGCCATGCGGTATCGCCAGCGCGAAGGAAGCGCTGTCAACAGCACGAAGGCATCGATCTTGCTTTCGTGTGTCGCGGCGAATATCGCCGGGCCGGTTAATCCTTCGAGATTCTCAAGACCTTCGACGCGAATGGAGACGAGCCGCCGCACAAAAAACGCAATGATAGGAAAACCCACGCGGCGAAACGCGCGCGGTGCGATCCCACAGCCCCAGCGCCTGGGTGGAACATTGGGACCGGACTTCGGGCTCCACAAGCGCGTTTGAGAACGTTCGGCGGCAGGTTCGAATCCAGCCAGCGGGCAGGAAATCTGCGACTTGAGTGGAGGCGCTGAGGAAGACCGTATCATTGGATCAACGCGTGAGCCGAACAAACTTGAGTTTATATAATGTACTCCATGCGCTTCGGTTGTGTCGATTTGCGGTGGCTTGGCGCTTGCCTGGCTGCCACGTGCCTGTGTACCGAGATCCCCGCAGGAACCCTGCCCGCTACCAAAACGATGCCGAAGCTGCCTCTCAGCTTTGAAGAGAACCAAGGACAAGCGCCGGCGAACTTTGCCTATATGGCGCGTGGTCCGTCGTACCAATTGTGGATCGGCGCGGCGGAAACGCGGCTGGTTCGAAGCGGCATATCCCGCCACAGCTCGATCGTGCGAACCCGATTCAGGGGCGTTAACCGCAACGCTCCCGTGCAGGGTGTGGACGCTCTGGAAGCTCGAACCAGCTATTTCCTCGGACAATCAGCGAGCGATTGGCATACGGATATACGCAACTATGGTGCGATCCGCGTTAAAGACATCTACCCTGGAATCGATCTCATCTACCACACCAACCAGGGCGACTTGGAATACGATTTCGTGGTCAACCCGGGCGCCGACCCAGCGAAGATTCAAATGGATATCGCTGGAGCGGATCAACTTCAAATCAGCGGCGAAGGCGACCTTGTCGCCGGCTCTGGCCCAGACCAGGTGCGTTGGAAGAAGCCGGTGGTCTATCAGGACACGGCGCAAGGCCGGAAGCCCGTGGACGGGAAGTTCGAATTGGACGGACGCCGCGTGCGCTTCAGAATTGGGCGTTACGACCGCGCCGGACAACTGGTGATCGATCCCACGCTGAAGTACGCGAGCTATTTCGGCGGGTTCAACGGAAGCGCCGGCGCGAGAGCGGTTGGTGCGGATTCAGCCGGGAACGTCTATGTTGCGGGTATCGCCAATACCAATCAGTTGCCGGTGACCAAGGGAGTGCTGCAGCCTGCTTATGCCGGCGGCACCGGCTCAGCGATACTCTACGGCGATGCCTTCGTCGCCAAGTTCAGCGCGGCGGGGGCACTTCAATGGGTGACTTATCTTGGCGGACGCCAGGACGACATGGCGGCGGCGATCGCGGTCGACCCATCAGGAAATGTCTACGTGGCCGGCTTTACCAGTTCCACGGATTTCCCCGTAACAACCGGCGTCCTTCAACATACCTACGGCGGTGGAGGCGGTAACTCTTGCAAGGTCATTGGCGATGCTTTCGTTGCGAAGATCAATTCGAGCGGCACGCAACTGATTTACTCCACCTATCTGGGCGGCAGCCAGGACGATGCGGCCGCGGCCATCGCCGTCGACGCGTCGGGAAATGCGTACGTCACGGGAGCCACTCTTTCCACCAACTTTCCTACGCAGGGCGCTTTGCAGAGCTCGATGCATGGTTACGGCGGGGAACCGGGGACGCCGGACTGCAACGGAGCGCCGTTCGCCGATTTTGGAGATGCGTTCGTAGCCAAGCTGAACCCAACCGCGACGGCCCTGGTCTTTTCCACCTACCTGGGCGGCAGCCAGGACGACGCCGGCACAGCGATCGCGATCGACGCATCGCTTAACGTTTATGTGGCCGGCGCCACGCTCTCGACAGATTTCCCCACGACGTCCGGCGCCTTTCAAACCAAGTATCACGGCTACGATCAGCAGAACATCTTCCAGAACTCCGGGGATGGTTTCGTAGCGAAACTGAGCAGCTCCGGCTCCGCGCTGGTCTACTCCACTTACCTGGGGGGCCGCGGGGATGACGTAGTAGCGGCGATATTGGTCGACAAAGCGGACACGGTCTACCTCACCGGCTCGACGGACTCTCAGGACTTCCCAATAACCAAGAACGCCGTACAGGCGCGTTATGGCGGCTTCTACAGCCTGCCTTTCACGATCGCGAATAATTACGGGGACGCTTTTGTGGCCAGGCTGAACCAAACCGGCACGGCGCTGTTATATTCGAGTTTCCTGGGCGGCACTTCAAACGATGAAGGAACGGGCATCGCCGTGGATCCCTCCGGGCTAGTCTACGTGTCCGGCGCCACCGATTCCGCGGATTTCCCGGTGACGAGCAACGCCTCGCAGCCCAAGTTTGCAGGCGACGAAAACGATGTCGAAGCCGATTACCGGCCGTTTGGCGACGGCTTTCTTGCGGTAATCGATCTCAACTCGACCTCCTTGGTTTACAGCACGTTTTACGGGGGCGAGCTGGACGACGGATTTCTAGCCCTCACGCTGGACGCAAATGGCAACATTTGGCTCGCCGGCGGTACCGACTCCACCGATCTCAAACTAACATCCAACGCCGCGCAAAACACTTTCGAGGGAGGCCCAGGCGTCTCGGGAAACGGCATGCTGGTGACGTTCTCTCCAGCCGGCACGAACCCGCCCACGGTCGCAGCGCTTGAAAACGCCGCCAGCAATGCAGTGAACGTAGTATCGCCGGGAATGATCTTTGTGCTGTACGGGCAAAATCTCGGCCCTAGCACCCTGGCGGGAAGCGCCGTCGACGCGGTCACGGGGTTGCTCAGCGGAACTCTCAGTCAAGTCAGCATTCTCTTCAACAACATTCCTTCGCCGTTGGTGTACGTCTCCAAAGGGCAGGTGGCTGGCACTGTGCCTTACGAGGTGGCGGGATTGACCACCGCGCAGGTAGTGGCCGAGGTCGCAGGTGTGCGGTCGGCGCCGTTCACGGTGCAAGTCGCCCCGTCCGCTCCAGGACTGTTTTCCGTGAACTTCAGTGGAAGCGGCCAAGCCGTGGTGTACAACTCCGACAATACGGTGAACTCAATGGCGAATCCCGCCCGGCGGGGTTCCATCATCCAGATTTTCGGAACGGGCGAGGGGGAGACCAATCCGGCGGGGCAGGATGGTTTGTTCTCCGTGGGTCTGCCTCCGAAGCCGGTTCTACCGGTGAGCGTCATGATTGGAGGCGTTCCGCAGACCCAGTTTGCCTACATCGGCGGGGTCCCCGGCGAGCCTCCGGGAGTTCTGCAAGTGAACGTGACGGTCGATCCTGCCACGCCTACGGGGAATCAGCCGATCGTCGTTAAGGTTGGGCAAGCGAGCTCGCAGGCCAACCTGACCGTCGCTGTCCAATAATCAGCGGTAATCGGTGCGGCGTACGCTTGCGAAGGTCGAGATCAAGGCCAGCCCATCCAGGCCGCGGATCGCGGGCGCCAGATCGGTAATGCGGCGGATGGTGAGCACCATCGAAGCGCTTTGATTCGCCTGCGGCCGGCGAGTGGCTGGAAAATGCGCCAACATCTCGGGTGGAACCGTCAACCGTCCCGCTTGTGTGCGCGCTGTACAAAAGCAAATTGCTCCGGCATCGGTCTGCTCGTCGACCGAGATCATCGCCACAACGACAAAGGCATCCGGTGCCGTGGCGCGCCAGAGGAATGTGGCAGGGCGGCTTCGATCGATCGTCCGGAAATCAGCCCGGTTGATCCATTCGAGATCCGCCGGGCCCTGCCAATGGCGGCTGAACGAGCCGACGTCGGCGCCTCCACCGCCGTCGATTGTGAAGCCGGTATCTGCAAGGAACAGAGCCGGAGCGCGAGGCAGGCTGGGATTTTTCATGCCCACGGTACTCCAGTAGGCTCCAATGGAACCGTGCGACCGTGAAACGCGCCGCGACGATCCGGCGCCGGTCAAGGTAATCGCCGGCCCTACATCCAGTTCCTTGCCCTTGAGCGTGCCGGTCAGCGCTGTAAACGAGGCGAGGCTCTCCAGCTCGGTATGAAAATCGCCCGTCAATCCGTTGCACTGGGCGTTGGGCGGAAGTGTGGAAAGAGGCGTGACATCAATCGCGGCAGGATCGATGCGAAGGAACATTGCTCGAGTTTGATCCTCGGTGACAACGGGTTGACCGTCCGTAAACAACGTGGCCGTGCGCGTTAACGCTATCATCCCCGTGCGCACCGCAGGCGCCGTCGAGAACAACAGCTGGAGCTGGGTGCACTCGGAACCGGGCTTGGCGACGGCCATTGTCACGATGTTGCTGATCGTGCCTCGCGTCCGCGCGTAAATTGGTACGAAGCAGCCGAGCGGCGAATCTTGAGGAACGCGGAAACGAATGCGCTCCACTCCGCGCTCGTAGTCTCGCTGGATAGACGCGGCGGACTCGCTCCTGCCGCCAACCACGATTTCGACCTGCCGGGCGTTCCCTAATCCAGTGGCGAGAACCGCAGCCATCTGGCCGGGCCGCGCTGGAGCTGCGGGACTGTTCGGTGTAGCCTCGCCGCGCGCGCCGACGTTATCAACCTTCCCGCGCCCCCACCCCTGGCCGTTCACAGCAAACAGGCCGAGTTGACTGGTCACAACCTGGACCGCGAAGGGTCTGCTGGACCCGTCGCTATTTTCAACGAACAGTGCCGCGTCGCCGAGCGGGGCCTTGGAGGGCATCCATGCATCCACTTCCAGCGGGCTGTCGCTTTCGATGGGCAGCGGTAACACATGTGAACCATGATGCAGTGAAACGCGAATGCCAGCGCGATCGGCGGCCAGACGTACGCCTCGAATCGTGAGCCGCGCCCCGCGCGCGATGCCGCCACCGGGAAGTGTGGACGGGATGCGTGCCGCGGCGTTGGTGACGCCGTTCTGATCGATCGCGGGCGGCTGCGCGAAGAGCGAGACAGACCACACCGCCAGCATTGCCTCCCGCCATCCGCGCATGGCAACAGGATAACAACTCGTTGTTAGAATCGAAGTGATGCCGCGGCGCCGACTGTTACTTCTGGCAGCCAGAATGGCCTATCGGGATGTTCGCGCGAGCCCGGCAAAGTTCTTGGCCACACTCGGATTTGTGGCCGTGGCGGCCGCCGGAGTATTCGCGGCGCGGGGAATCACGACAGGAGTCGAGGACCATCTCGCGGATCAGTCGCGCGAATGGATCGCGGCGGACGCGGCCGTAGTTTACTTTGGATCGCCGCCGACAGAAGAGCAGTGGAACATCGTTCAGCGCTTGCCAGGAGTGCAGGCGACGCTGGTCACCGAAGGCGGGGCGTTGGTCACCTCCCGGGCGGCTGCTGATCCAGCGACGGTCGCTTTAAAAGCGGTCGATCCTGCTACGTACCCCTTCTATGGACGACTGGGGCTCATGTCCCGCAAGGCGATCAACACAGTGCTGGGCCCTTCGTCCGCGATCATTTCCTCGGATCTGCAGGATATGCTCGCCGTGCGCCTCGGAGACGTAATCTCGATTCGAGGCGCCGATTTCCACGTTCGCGACATCCTCACTTCGGAGCCGGACCGCTTCCTGCCAGCGCAAATGGAGTCGGCTCGAGTGCTGATTTCCCAGCAGGGCCTCGCCCGAACGGGGCTGTTCCGATTTGACCCCGCCTACTACCGGTTGCTCATTCGCACGGCTCCAGGCACCGACACCACTGCGTTGCTCACTAGGTTGGAAGAAACGTTTCCACAGGCCGAAGTGGTGGATCACACGGCCCCGACTCCACAATTTACCGCCGCAATCGACGGTTTGTTGCCGTTCCTGGACGTGCTGGCGTTCCTGACGCTCGCGGCCGGTTGCATTGCGATCGCCGTGGCCACCTATTTCCGTCTGCTGGCGTCCCTGGACGCCATCGCCATGCTGAAAGCGGTGGGGGCAACCTCTTCCCAGATCATGGCGATTTACTGGTTACAGATTCTGCTGGCCGCAATCGTGGGCATCGGCGTCGGAATCCTCGGCGGAGAGGCCCTGCAAATTGGCATCGTCGATCTGGTAGGCCGGTTCCTGGATATTCATCTGAAGAACCGGTCCGGCGTCGGCACGATTGCGGAAACAGCGCTGCTGTGTTTACTGGCAGCCACGTCGGCGCCGTGGCTGCCACTGATGAGGATTCGCCGCATTTCGGCTCTCCGGCTGCAGCGCCGTGACATCGGAGAAAAGGAGACCCTTGAACGGCCGGCCGCTGGCTGGGCGGGTTTGAAAACAGCGAAGGTGAGTATTGCTTGCGCTGGCATTCTCGTCTTCGGCTGGATTGTACCGGCCTGGGATGCCCGCGTTTTCTTGCTTGCAGCCTTTTGTGCGGTCGCAGCGTTGCTTCGGGCCCTGTCAAAGATACCGGCGCCACGAGCGCTCTCGCGTCCCTGGTTCAAGGGACAGCGGGGGGCTTGGCCGGTGCGGCACGGCATTGGGAACCTCTTTCGGTACCGACGCCAGTCGAGCGTCGTCGTTCTAGCGCTTGCCATCGGCACCGCTCTGATGGTCGCCGCGATGGCCGGCGTAACGCAATTTACCCGCAGCCTCATCAGCGCCATTCCGCTGCAATTGCCTCAGCTCCTGCTCGTGAACGTGAGCGGATCCGACAAACTGGAGTTATCACAATTTCTGGTGCGACAGCCGGGAGTGTCCAGCCCGCCATCCTTCCTGCCGACCTCCTATCTCACGCTGGTGCAGGCGGACGGCCGGACTCTGCGCGAACTGAGAAGCTTCCGGCACACTTGGATCCAGCGAATCTGGGAGGCAACCTGCTCGAACCGCCCGCAAGCCAGAGTCAGGACCCTAGCTGGCCGCCGGTGGAATGGTCCGCCCCAACCTGGGGCCATGGCGCTCGATAAGGATATTGCCGCATCGCTGGGATTGAGGATTGGAAGCAGGCTCGAATTTCTGTCCGATGGCCAACCGCTGACACTGCGAGTCGCCGCGCTGGTGAACCTTCCGCCGGCGGAGCAAGTTTGGGGACACGGGATCTTTTTGGATTGCGCTGAGTTGAAGCCGGCTGCTTATAGCGGAGGCGTCGACGTAAACCCAGCCCAACTCTCACGAGTGCGCCGGGCTCTGCATGAGCGGTTTCCCGAAGTGACCACCATGCTGTTAGGCGAGCTTGCCGAGCGGATGCATCAACTGGGTATGGAAGCTGCTCGGGCATTGAGCATTGTCGCGGTGCTGGTAGTTTGCGTCGCCCTCGTCTTATTGGTAGCGGTGATTCATTCCGCGCGTGCGTTCCGCATTGCGGAGATTGCCATCCTGCGAGCCTTTGGCGCGCAAAGCAAAACGCTGGTGGTGTCTTTGGCGGCCGAATTTTTAGCCTTGGGCGCGATAGCGGCTTTGACGGGCGCGGTTGCCGGCTGCGCAGTCGTGATCATTGGCTTCTGGCGCATCACAGGAATTTGGAAAATCGGGTTCAGCTTCGGCGCCGTGGGTGTCATCGCAAGCGGCATAGCACTGCTGGCGGCAGCCGTTGGTGTGATGGTTTCGCTCTCGTTGCTGCGGCCGCGCCCGCTCGAAATTCTGAGGCGGCATTAGCGGCTGGCCTGCCGCATCGGACAGGGAGAATTGGTGGACGGCATGGGATTCGAAGAGTCCGATCCGTCGAAGCCTCAATGAGTTATCAGCTTAGCACTCTGCTAGAAGAGCAAGAAATGCCAAATCGGTAGGGTGTGGGCACGCGTACGGCACACGGCGGGTGTGAGTCAGTTTTCGTGAAAGCTGCAGGACGCCTTTGCTGGCCCATGAACCTGGACCTTCCTTCAGAAGGCTTACTGATTCTTCTCAATGCTTTGGAACAGAAGGTCGTCGCTTATCGGAAGATCCTGGACCATACAGGTGACTGGCAGGAAGCTCGCAGGGTCTTGCCGATGCAGAAGCCTTTTCATTCAGCGCGGCTACGTGGTTCTCGATCCTAACGCCGGATGAGATCCGAGCCACCGTCATCGGTTCCAAAACAAACGGCTAGCGCCGCCCACCCGCTTTTCGATCATTTGTCGTATTGTCTTTGCTCCAAATGGCGGCTAAACATTCATGGCTGTTTGTTCTTCAGCGGAAGGCTAGGAGAGACTAGGCCGAGTGTTGATGTTTTCACTTCACAGAGGTAATGTGCTGATGACTTAGCTTCCGATAATGCCCATTAGCGGGGCCCACTCCGCGGGTCGCTCCAAGAAGTCGCAGCTTGATTCTTTGACCGCGTTGCACATCTGTTGGGTTTGGGTTCACGGTAAGAGGGGGGACACTGAGACTCTAGATCAGTAGCAGGGTGCAAAACCCAAAGTAAATCAACATCCCCGCCACACGTGTGTGCGAATTGTGTGCCTGCTTTCGAGCCGGAGGTCTCCAATGGCTCGAAAAGCAGGGCAATTGATTTCACGCGGCCCGCGAACTTGGCTTGTTCGCGTATCGCTTGGACCTGATCCGGAGACTGGAACTAGGAAGTACCACAACAGAACCGTTCATGGCTCATTCCGCGACGCACAAACGTACCTGAACACTAAACTTCAGGAACGCGGTATCGGCCGTCGGCCGTCTTCCTCGCGTCGCCGCAGTCAGACTCGATGACTATCTGGACCGGTGGTGGCAACATCCGCCAAGCCAAGATTACGGCCGAAGAGCTATACAGACTATGCGAGCCTACTGCGTCTGCACATCCGTCCAAGTCTTGGCGCCGGACCAATCGGGGCAATTACGCAGTTCGACATTCAGAGCCTTTATGCTCAGATGTTCAACCGTGGACTATCGCCGCGAACGATCGAGTCTACGAACGCCGTTTTGCAGTCCGCATTCCGCCAGGCGGTGCGCTGGAAAATGCCGGCCGACGATCCCTGTGTGGGAGTTGATCTTCCGCGGTTGAAGAGGCGTGAGATGGAGGCCCTCAGCGTTGAAGAATGTAGGCGTTTCCTCGCAGTCGCGAGGGAATCCGAATGGTACGGGCTGTTTGCGTTCGCCGTGACAACCGGGATGAGGCCGAGTGAATACTTGGCACTCAAGTGGAGCGACATCGCCGAGGCACCGCGAGTGTCTGCCGGACGATCCAGATTTCGTCCAACGCATGGACTTTTTTACGATACAAAGCGCAAGCGGAGTCGCCGGAGTGTGAAACTCCAGAATTTCGTTCTGGAGGCTTTAGATGAGCTCGGGGCCAGCGCGAGACGGAGTATGACCTGGTTTTCCATAAGGGTAGACAACCCCTGAGACAACGAAAGATCAAGGTTGAATTCCGGAGGCTTCTGGCGGCGGCTGGCATAAGATCGATTCGCTTGTACGATCTTCGCCACACCGTCGCTACATTGGCCGTGGCGGCCGGCGTGTCCGTTAAGGTGATTTCAGACCAGCTCGGTCACGCGAGCATTTCGTTCACACTGGAGCGATATTCCCATGTGCTTCCGAGCATTCAGGACGAGGCTGCGGCCAAAGTTGAGCGCATGCTCACGGCCTGAGGTTCGTTTCACATCGTTCTAAGCGCGCATCTGCCTACCCGGCAGTTACGTGCACTCGACCATAAGACGGAAATTGCTTTCCCCTGTATCAGCAACCTCCCGTAACCATCGCGTCGGGCTGTCGACTCCGATTACGAACATCGTCGCCGACTGCTTTCCAGTAGGCCAGAAGTTTCAGAGTTTTAGCTATGGCCCTGCCTTTGCCACTCCAGCCGGTGGATGGCCATCCAAATCTGCGTGACGAGGGTCAATACGACCTCCCGGCGGCGATTTTGCTTTTACCCATCCAATGCAACAAGCGGGGGAAAAGATGTCGACTTTCAGCGCGTACGAATACAGAACACAGCCCGGGTTCGATCAGAACAAGTTCGAGGGAGCCAACCAGGCCATCCCCATGAAGACGCTCGTTATCCACTGCTTTGACCCTCGCGCGGCCGAGATTCCGCAGCAGGTGGCCGAGTATTTTGGGGATGAGGTGTACCCGGGCGAAAACATCCTCGACGAAGCCGGCAATCGGGTGGGCAACACGCGAACGTTATTTGCCGAGGCAAACGCCGGCGGCCGTGCCGCGTCCGCTCTGCTGTCGGTGGCAGCGATGGACTATATATTCCACGTTCAAAATGTTATCGTGGTTCACCACTCGTTCTGCGGCACGACGACTTACACACCTGAGCTTCTCATCAAGGAGTTCCATGATCACCATCACGCGGATATCTCGACGTTGTTTGATCGCGAGAGCGTAGCCATCATGGACTATGAGAAATCGCTCAAGTATGACGTCGCGTTGCTTCGTTCCAGCCCGGCGGTGCCGAAAAATATTAAGCTCTACGGCTTCTTCTTCGACATCAATAGCGGCAAGCTAACCGAGGTCGTGCGGGACATACCTTCTTAGGCCGCCATGGCGGATCCCACCACGCCGGCCTCAACGCGATTGTGCGCGGGATTGGCTTTCGAGCCCGCGTGCGCGTCGTCTGCAACTCCGAGAAACCCATACCCTCCGATGTTGTTCTCTCCGAGTGACCACTCGGAAATTGTCCTGTGCTATCCGCCAAAAATGAAACTGCAATCGGGGATTCGGCTTCTACTTCTGCGCGCCGAAGAGGTCGCGTAACGCCACATCGAGGTCACCAAGTGCCCGGGAGCAGTCACCCGTGAAGCTGGAGCCATGCATGATGGCGAGTCTTTTAGGCTTCAGGCCGGCGAGCTTTTTCAAGTTCTGCGCGGTGAGCGGTGTATAGGGCACATAGGCCGCCAGGATGCCCGCCTGATAATCCTTCAACGACTGATGCGATCGGCCGGCGACATCGTCAGAGGTGAGCGGTTCGACGTCGCCGACGTGATGGAATAGGTCCGAACAGAATAGCGTTTTTTGCGTTTCTTCGAAGAGCGCACCGGCGTCCCAGCCGTGGGGCAGATGGGGAGTCTGGCAATATCGAAAACGGCACTTCCCGGTGGCAAAGGTTGCGCCATCTGGAAGGGCCCGTGGCGCTTTCTCCATGAAGTCGCTCATGTTGACGAAGGCGCCAACCTGGCTGCAGATCACGTCGGCATTGGGCGCGGCGGCCAGCCATTCTTTGAGCGAGCCGCATTCGTCTGACTCGAAATGGCTGAAGCCGATGTGGCGCAACCCGGAAACGTCGATGAGCTTTGAGACGGCTTCGCGAATTTCCGCGTGAAATCCGCGCAGCCCGGTGTGATACAGGAGGGGCTCGTCGTCTTTCACCAGAAAATGGTTGAACTGCAAATTGGCCTCTTGAGCAAAGACCGAGATCCGATAAACATCCGGCGCGATTTCCGTGATGACCGCCATGCTGCCCTCCTCAATCGGACTTTCAGCGTAATTGGAGCACGACAGACGCCGCGGCTAACGTCTTGGAATCGCGGGCGAATGCGAAAAATGGCATCGGCAACTGCCAGCAGTCAGCGTCGGCGGATCGACGCAGCGCTCCGCCAAAAACCGGGAATTGCAAGAGGACTTTCGCTGGTGGTGGCGAGTGAACCGCTCGAAGCGCGAGAATAGAGAGACCACTAAACCCTGGGTAAAGCGCGTCCCCCGTCTGAGGCGCAAATCGAATTCGTCCCACGGACGTGGAACCTTGTCTAACGGACGCGAGCGTATCGAGTACGACCGCTTCGGATTCTTCCAGTTCAAAGGTAGTAGCCGTTTGTCCGAGATTGCGGGTGCCATGACGAAAAACGAAACTGAGTTGATCG
>DATJNO010000149.1:0-12072 GCA_035508055.1 Bryobacteraceae bacterium
ACCAACCCGACCCGCTCCCCCCGCGCGCGCAGCTGTCGCCCGATTTCATAAGCAATGTAACCGCCAAAGGAGTAACCAACCAAGTGATAGGGACCTTGCGGTTGCACGATTTGGATGGCTTTCAAGTAGAATTGCGCCATATCTTCCATGGAGGTGAAAACCGTCTTGTCTCCTAAAGTAGCCTGCGCCAGAACTCCGTACACCGGTTGGCCCGGATCCAGGTGCTTCACTAATCGGTGGAAGTAGAAGACATTGCCGTCCACTCCGTGAATCAAAAACAGCGGATCTTTGCTGCCCTCCTGACGGAGGGGGACCACCGGCGGCAGATGAACGCGTCCGTCTGGACCAGGTTCCAAAGTGCCGAAGATGGGGTCGCTCGTGGCCTCGCGGCCCGCGGCACTCTCCAGGTGCTCAAACGCCCCACCGCCTTGGGATGCCCGCTCCGCGAAGGTCGTGTGACGAAGCCGGTTGTACAGGCGTGCCAGCAAGCCGCGGTCCGGCCAAGGAAGCAGCATCAGCTCCCGAATCAAGCCGGGATCTTCCCAGGGCACGTCGTGAAAGCTCCCAGGCCGCCGGGCGAAACTGCGATCCCAGTGCCACGCCTGCGGAAAGTAGACGATGGTATCGTGCCGCGTGACCGGCGGACTCTCCTGAAAGGGCTCGCCGGTAAGCTGCGCCCGCACGGCTCCCACCATGTCCCGCCGACCCCCCAATTGCAGATGACACAGAGGAGTGCATCGGGGATTCAGCTCCAGCACATAGGCGGCGCCGCTGCCCTCTTCGATCACGAAGTCCAGGCCGAAGAAGCCCGATAAGCCCAGACAGCCAGCCAGCTGCCT
Organism: Bryobacteraceae bacterium; assembly: GCA_035508055.1. Lineage (GTDB taxonomy): Bacteria > Acidobacteriota > Terriglobia > Bryobacterales > Bryobacteraceae > Palsa-89. The sequence continues at coordinate 840 of DATJNO010000149.1, forward strand.
GGCGGCGAATTCCATCTCCGGGTTATCGATCACGCGGACGACAGTGGCGGCGCCAGTGTCTCCCTGGGCCTGCAGCACCTCGACATGAATGCTCGCCACCACTTGCCCTTCCCAGCAAAAGAACCCGCTGTTCGCAGGAACTCCGCGAATGAACTGCTGAGCGACCACATCGCCGGGAGGTTGGTGCCGTAGCCTCAGCGAGAACGCTTCGCGATCGATCATAAGCCGTTTCAGAGCTCGCGCTACTCCCACCGGCTTGGCCAGCACCTCGAAAGATCGCGCGGCCTGTTCCCGATTGCGGGCGATGGCCACGCCGTGCCCGCCCCATGTTCCATCCGATTTCAGCACCCAAGGCGCCTCCGGGCGCGGGTCGAGCGCGGCGAGGTCGTCCACCGAGCGAACGGTCACCGTTTTCGGAACGCGAACTCCAGCTTCGCGCGCCTTCTCCAAGAGCGGAAAACGAGAGGAGACCACCGGGTAACTGGCCGGCGCACCGAGGGAGCGCTGAATCAAGCCGGTGCAGTCGATTCCAAAAGCGTTCGGCCCGGCTGCATATAGCTCGTGCAGGTGTTGCACGGCGCGATCATCACCGGGAATGATGAAATCCGGCTCGAACTCGCGAATCGCTTCCGCCAGGGAAGTCAGCGGATCCAGCGCTCGATACGGAAACCGGAATTGTACCGACGCGGTCTTTGACAGCGGATGCCCGCGCGGAGGGCAAACAGCGGCCACTGCGCATCCAACCCGGTTCAGGGCCATCGCGAGGCGCGAGGCGCATGCCCACCAGGTAGTGTTGGTCAACAGGATTCGTGGAACCACGGTCGGTCTTCTCGGTGGAGCCGTTACCCCTAAAAGCGTAAGCTTTTACGAGCCGACTGGCAATACTTCCCAGGTTTTACCGCGTTAGGACCTCTGGCCTACGAGTAAAAAGTAGTACTGAGGGTACCATATGTTCCATTGAAAACTCCGGCCTCGGGATGGTATTCCTTAGGTTACTAGTTTCGACTGTTACTAGTTTCATCTATGGTAGACGTAGCCATCGTCGGAGCAGGCCCTTATGGACTGTCCCTGGCAGCTCACCTGAAGGCCCGCCGACTCGAGTTTCGCATCTTTGGACGTCCGATGGAGACCTGGCTCAACCACATGCCCCAGGGCATGCGATTGAAATCCGAGGGCTTCGCTTCCACCTTGTACGACCCCGATTCGCTGTTACCGTTAAGCCGCTACTGCGAAGAGCAGGGTCTTGCATACGCCGACATCGGGCTGCCGATCCCTTTAGAAACATTCACCGGATACGGCCTGGAATTTCAGAAGCGGCTGGTGCCGGAGCTGGAAGAAAGGCTGGTTCAATCCGTGAGCCGGTCCGCGTCGGGCTTCCATATCGTTTTGAGCAATGGAGAGACGGCGTCGGCACGCAAAGTGGTTGTCGCGGTGGGGTTGAGCTATTTCCAATACGTTCCTCCCATGCTGGCGAATCTGCCGGAAGACCGGGCGACACACAGCTCCGGGCACCAGACTTTCGACCAGTTCCGGGATCAGGATGTGGTTGTGCTCGGCGCCGGCGCTTCGGCGGCGGACGTCTCAGCGGCTCTATTGGATGCTGGAGCCCGCGTACAGATTGTAGCCCGAGACTCGGTGTTCCGGTTTCACGATCCACCTGGGAAAATTCCCAGGCCGCTGATGGACCGAATGCGCGCCCCGATGACGGGTCTGGGGCCCGGTTGGCGGTCCTGGATGTGCGTGAACGGGCCTCTGCTTTTTCGTCAGATGCCGGAAGCGTTCCGGCTGAAGGTGGTGCGCAAGCATCTGGGTCCGGCGGGAGGGTACGTGGTGAAGGACCGGGTGGTGGGCCGCGCGCCCTTTCACCTGGGATTCCAGGTTACTCAGGCCGAAGTGCAGGGTGGAAAGGTGCGTCTTCAGTTGGCCGGTCTGGATGGGAGCCGGAAGGAAGTGGCGGCGGATCATGTGATCGCCGCGACGGGCTACCGTACCGATCTGAGCAAGGTGTCTTTTTTCAGGTCCGACACCTTGTCCCAAATCCGGTCCGTGCACAACACGCCGATGCTTTCGTCGCATTTCGAATCCTCCGTTCCGGGCTTGTACTTTGTGGGTGCGGCTTCGGCCAACACCTTCGGGCCTTTGGCGCGATTCGCGTACGGAGCCGGGTTCACCTGCCGGCGGCTCAGCCGGCACCTGGCGGGGCTGGCGGAGCCTGGGGTCCCCCGAACCGAGAAACGATCCCAGGTCGCGTGACCGCCTCGCGCCAGAACGAGCGCTGCCATCCGATGCGCGGGCGCGCCGGACCCATTATTGGTTCAACAGCTTGATGTCCTTGACCGGCGGTGGCGCGGGCACGCTTTCCAGGTAAGCGTGGATGTCCACGAGGTCCTTTTCGGGAACCACCTTCTGCGTGAACGGCGGCATGCTGCCTTTTGGGTGGCGCACGTAGGCGATCAGAGCGGCGGTCGAGATGGGATGCGGCGCGAGTTTGGCGCCGGCGCCTCCGCCCTGGCCTTCATAGCCGTGGCAGGTGTAGCAGCCGAGCTTCACGAACAGGTGCTTGCCGTTCTTGGCGTCGCCGTTTTGCGCGGCGAGCGATGCGGCGGTCAGCAAGACGATAAAAATGAGATTGCGAATCATTCCGGCTCCCTCACGGCCGCGGCTCAGCGAGGCTGCGTGACCACGTCGATCAAATACGGATCGCCGCGCTTGACCACTTCGATCCCGCGGCGAATGGCCGGGGCGAGATCGTTCGGATCGGAGATCGGGCCTTCGGCCTCGACGCCCATGCTCTTCGCTAGCATCGCGTAATTGATATTGGGATCCTCGATGGCGGTTCCAATCTTGCACCTGTCGATATCGACGCCGCGATTATGCTGGTTGGCGACGCGCTGCAGTTGCATGATCTCCTGATGGTAAGCGCGGTTGTTGTGCACCAGCGTCAGCAGCGGGATGCGATGATGCGCGGCAGTCCACAGGACGCCGTTGCCCATCATGAGGTCGCCGTCGGACTGAATGGACACGCTGATGCGCCCGTGTTTCTTATTCGCGATGGCCGCTCCCACGGTGGCCGGCGCGAGGTAGCCGACGCCTTCGCCGCCCGCTCCGCCGATGAAGTGATAGTGCTTGTTCATGTCCCACAGACGCAGCGGCCAGTTGCTCACCCAGAACGGGTCGGACACGAAGGACCAGTCTTCGTCCTTGATCTGGCCCCAGATTTCGGCGGCTAAGCGCGCGGTGGCGATGGGGCTGGCGTCCCAGGCGTAGGAGGCGGCGAGGCGTGTCTGATCATGCGCCTGGCGGCTGGCTTCGGCGAGCTTGGCGGCGCGCGCCCGGATGCGCTGCTTGCGGTCCTCGGTGAGCTGGCGTTTCACGGCTTCGATCAACGCGGGCAGCGTGGCTTCCGCATCGGCGGGGATGGAGAGATCAACATCCTCGTAGCGCTGGAAATTCTGATAGTTGCTTTTGTAGAACAGGTCGGACGAGTTGATGCTGACCAGCTTGGTGCCGGGCTTGATGATGGAGCGCGGGATGACTCGCGTTTGACCGGCGAGCGCGTGCACGACGCCGAAGAAGTCGTAGACTTCCAGACCGACGATCAGATCGGCATCGCTGATGGCCGCGCGCTGGCGCAGCGTTTGATTCAGCGGATGGCGCGAAGGGAAGTTCATGCGGCGCTGCTGATCGATGACGGCGGCGCCGAGGGTTTCGGCCAGTTCCACCAGCAGCGTGATGCCGGCGGGCGTGCGCGCGGAGCGGCTGGTGACGAAAACCGGGTTCTCGGCCGCGACCAGCATGCGCGCGAGTTCTGCCACGGCCGCGGAATCGCCGGAAGGATAAGTGATCTGCGGGAGCTTGGGAATGCGCCAGTCAAAATCGGCGGGAGCTTCGCCTTCCTGCAAGACGCCGTCGGCGGCCAGCACCACGGGCATCATCGGCGCGGTCATCGCGACCTGATAACCGCGCACGGCCGATTCGCCGAAGTGCGCGAGCGATGCCGGGTTGTCGTCCCACTTGGTGTAATCGCGGACCGTGGCGGCGACGTCCTGTGCCGCGTGCAGCCATTCGACGCGGCCGCGGCGCTCGGCGGCATCGGAGATGTTGCCCGCAATGATGAACACGGGCGCCTGGTCGCAATAGGCGTTGTAGATGGCCATGGCGGCGTGCTGGATGCCGACCGTTCCATGCGCGCAGACCAACGCCGGCTTGCCTTCGATCTTGGCATAGCCGTTGGCGGCGGCGACGGAGCACTCTTCGTGCATGAAGGTGATGAACTCAGGGTTGCGATTGCCGGCATGATTGATCACCGATTCGTGGATGCCGCGGAAACTGGAGCCGGGCGTAGCGAACAGGTATTCGAAGCCGAGGGACTGGAAGACATCGACCATGTAATCCGCGCCAGGCCGCGAGACGATCTGAATGTCGGCGGCGGAAATGGAAGGCGTTGCGTTCTCCACGGCGCGTTGCGCGGCGCTGGGCGGAAGAGTGTTGCTGCGCTCGGCGGCCTCCTGGGCCTGAACGGGTGCTGAGGAAGCGGCCAAGGCCGCGGCTCCGGCGGCGCCTTTGAGGAAACCACGGCGGGCGAGTGACGTTTTCCTGGGTTTGGACATAGGCTCGGCTCTCGCCGGTCAATATATCATCTTGGCAACTCAGTTGCGAGAGCAATGTCGTTCCGCCTGGGAGGCGACCCACAAGATGGACACGCTTAGGATGGTGCGCACCACATGCTGCGAAGGCTACAAGACGCATGGCAAGCGGTGCTCGCTCTGCCCCAACCGGCCGGAGAACCGCCAAGCTGTTGAGAATTATCGAGTTGCCAGCGTTGGGTTCGTTTCGCAGAATGCCCTTGCGGCGTGCGCCAGCGGACCGTTCAACGCCCCAGCGGTTGTGGAAGCCCCCTCGGCCGGCTAGCGGAACCAGTAGGTCAGAAAACGCAATTCAACGGAAGTCACCCACTTACGGAACGACCTTAGTCGACTCGCCCTTCTTTTCCAGGTCGCGCGCGCCGCTCAGAGCATCCAGCATCATGTAGTTGCCTTCGTGGCAGGCGTACTCGTAGATCTTGTAGCTGGGATCCAGCTTGTAAGGCATGTGGATGGTCCAGGGTGCGGTCCAGGTTTTGGGATCGTTCACGGTGATGTCGTAGCTCAAATCGGTCGGCGAGGTACGCGTGAAGCGCTCGACCAGCACCGCGGCGTCGGAGAAGAGTCCGCCTCCCGCGCCGGGCTGCGCTTTCAGGTTGGTGGTTTCGACCACCAGCGTGTTGCCCTCCCAATGGCCGCGCGAATCGCCCATGTACATGCGGATGTTGTTGCCCACGTGCGGACGGCCGTCGAGCGGGATGACGCGCGCTTCGTGGATCATTTCGTTGCGAATGATCACGTAGCCGGGCGCCTGCAGGATCTCATTGCCGAAGTTGTACAGGGTGGGGAGCATGCTGCTGACCAAGCCGCGCGAAATGCAGCGGCTATAGTAGTCGAAATCTTCCCAGGAGTCGACTTTATCCGGGAAGTGAGTGCCCGGGCCGAGCCCACCGCGCAGCGAGTGGACGGCGTCATATCCGGCCGGAGTGAGCGGAGGGATTCGGCCGTCGGGAGGATCGACCACCAGCGACGCCTGGCGGTCCGGCTTGCCGCGCTCCTGCCAGTAGGAAGGCGGGTTGATGGTGACGTTATCGCCTTTGCTGGCGACTTCCTCGCCGTCTTCGGTAGCCTGTTTTTGAAACTGTTTTTCGCGCTGCGCCAGTTCCGCATCAGTCAGCTCAGAGCGGTTGCCGAAGTTGACGGGCCGCTGCATGGGGATCCGGGCGGTGGCCGGCCATTCGCCCTGAATGTCGGGATCGCCCCAGGCGGTTTTGGGCGGCATCCAGTTGGATTTAGCAGCAGACTCCGTTTGGGCCAGGATGGGCAACGATAGCAGCGCCAGCGCGGAGAGCGTCGCAAGAAGGCGCGTCATTTCTGATCCTCCGGAAGGTCGGGATTCGATCCGCCGACAAACAGCTTCTTGCCATCCTTGAAGGTCACACTACTGCCATTGGCGCGGTTCGAACCGTTCTTGGCTTGATAGCCCTGGACCGTGATCTCCGTGCCCACTTCGAGCGAATGCTTGGTGAATCCGCGGCGGAGCATGATGTTGGGACTGCCGCATTCCACCATCCAGTTGGTGACGGTACCGTCCGGGTTGGTCACGTCGATGTGAATCCAGGAATGCGGATTGATCCACTCCATCTCGGTGACTTTGCCGGTCAGCTTGACCGGCTTATTGCGGTCGAACTCCGCTTGAAAGGCGTGATGCGCCCAGGCCGGGGCCGTCGTGAGCAGCAACCCTGCGCTGGCCGCCAGAACCGCTAGTTTTGTTCGCATCCGGACTCCTCTCTTTAGTGAAATTCTACATGAATTCGAGCCTGGATTATGCCTACTTCGTTTTCTTGCTTTCTTCCGCGCGAGCGCCGCTCAAGATGTCGCCCATGGCGATGTTGCCCTCGTGACAGGCGTACTCGAGCAACTGATACTTCTCGTTCCGCTTTAAGACGATCAAGATGGTCCAGGGCCGGGTCCACGTCTTGGGATCGTCAATGGTGGCCTCATAGCTGAGCGTGTTGGCGTCGGCAAGCGTCAATCGCTCGATCAGCTTCAAATCGGCGCTGTGATGCCCGGGATCGCCCGGATAGCCCGCGCCGTTCGAACCGATCGCGTCCTTATCGGTAAAATTGGTGGTCTCGATCACGAGCGTGTTGCCTTCCCAGTGGCCGCGCGAATCGCCCATATATTGGCGGATCGCAGGGGCCAAATGCGGCCGCCCATCCAGAGGAATTACGCGAGCCTCATGGATCATCTCATTGCGGATGATCACATAGCCCGGCGCCTGCAAGATTTCATTGCCATTGTTATAAATCACCGGAATGATCGAACCCAGCACGCCGCGCGTAATGCAGCGGTAATAGAGGTTCAAATCTGCATAAGAATTCGCCTCGCCGCGCCATTCCCCGGGAAATCCTTTGCCGCCGCGCGCCTGCTTGCGAAGCTCCTGCTCCGCGGCGGTCAACGGCGGCAATCTTCCATCCGGGGGATCGACAATCAACGAGGTTTGCCGCGTGGGCGTGCCGCGCTCCACCCAATACGACGGCGGCCCGATTCCCACGCTATCGCTGGCGGCGGTGGACTGGCTATCGGCTTGCGCCTGCTTCTTCGCCTGCGCTTGCTTCGCCGCGAATTCCGCGTCGGTGAGCGCCGTTCTGTCGCCCATGTTCACGGGTCTTTGTAAGGGCACTCCCATGTTGCCGGGCCACATTCCTTGCAAATCGGGATCTCCCCAGGGCGTCTTGGGAGGCGTCCAGGACTTTGACCGGTCCGGCTGCGTCTGCGCAAGTAAGGAGACGCCGGCCACGAACATCATTAGTACGACGCGCATCATTTGCCCGGCTTCTTGGTGTATTGTCCGTACAGCAACTCTTCGGCGAACTCCACGCACTTGAACTCGAGCAATTGCGCGTTCTCCTCCACGCGGCGGTAGAGCGGCATGCGGATCTTCCAGGGGCGCGTGAAAACGGTGGGGTCTTCGATGGCGGCCTCGTAGTTCAGATGATAGGGGTCGACGGGCGTGAAGCGCTCCACCACGTGCAACTGTTTGCTGGCGAAATCGCCGGCGCGGTCGAACCAGGCCAGTCCGTTCAAGCCGGTGACATCCACCACCAGGGTGTCGCCCTCCCAGTGCCCATAGTTGGTTCCCATCCAGGTGTCGGTAAGAGCCTCTTCGGGCTTGCCCATGTCGACCAGGCGATTGGCGCTGGCGTATTCGTAAATGAACATGATGCCGCGCGGGGTTTGCACGATTTGAAACGGATACGGCATGTAATTGGCGCGTGGAATGCCGGGCATGTAGCACTTGGCTTCGGGGTCGTTGGTGCGGCGGTTGGCGAAGTTGGCTTTCTTCTTTTCGAGCGCTTCGGGCTTGTAGGGGATGACGCCGCCTTCCACGACGCTCTGGCCGGCCGGTTCGGAGCCGATGGCGCCGGTCTGCCACAGAGTTCCCGCGTGGGCGCCGTGATCCTCCAGGTCCCAGTTGGCGGTGTTGAGCGCTTCGTAGACGCCGCTCAAATCGGCATGGCCGTCGGGTGCTCGGGGCGGGCGGTAGCCGCTGTTTTGAGCGGCGGCTGGCGCAGCTGCCAGCAGAAGTAAAATCGAGAGAGTCCGCATGGTACGGATTGATGCTATGCGAGGGACGGGTCGCAGTCAAGGGTGGTGTGTCGATAGGGAGGAGATGAGTTTTTTGGGTGGAAGTGCGCTAACTCTTTGCGCCTGGACATCTGCCCTTAGTGAGAGTTCGCGGCAAAGCGATCACCCTAGAGTATGTGGAATAAGAACCATTGGGCTAACGTTTTAGCGTTTTGTGCCGATCTCCCAAGCGTGGGACAGATGCAATACAATGGGTGGGCCTTCTCGCGAGAGAGGAGAAGCCGGACCTCAAGTGTGTCTAAAAAATTCCACGCACCGAAGCCAATGCCGCAGGTTGCAGCGCCGCCCACTGCAAAGGTCAGCGGCGGCATGAACAACCAGACGTTGGTATCTCAATTGAATATCGGTAACGCGAAAGCGCAAATCGAGGCAATTGAGCAAGCACGTGGAAGTCGGGTCATCTGCCTTACCTATAACGACCAGCCTCCAGGTGCCTGTAATATCGCATTTGCTGTGACGTTCGCGCTTCAAGAAGCACTTTCTCAAATGGGGCATGTTCCCAAGCTCGATCTCATTCTCCGCACGACTGGTGGCGCGGCGGAGGTTCCATGGCGGATTGTTACGTTGTTGCGCGAATTCACTGACCATTTGGGGGTCATTGTGTCCGGGTTTGCGCTTAGTGGCGGATGCCACATCGCGATTGCGGCAGACGACTTGGTCATGGGACCGTTTGCTATGCTCGGCCCCGTTGACCCAACACGAAACCATCCGCTCCTCCCCAAGGACGCAAAGGGTGAACCGATCCCGACATCGGTCCAAGATTTAAAACACTGTATTCAATTCATTCGCGAGCAACTTGGCGATTCATACCCACAGCAAAATCTAGCGCAGATTGTTTCGGAACTGTTTAAATACATCAACCCGCTGGCGCTTGGGGCTCTGGAGCAAACCTACAATCTATCTCGTCTTATCACCAAGAAAGTTCTCGGCACGCACGTCCAAAAACTGCCTGATGAACAGATCTCTAAAATCGTGGAGGTGCTGTCAGGCCAATATTATTCGCATGCCTTTCTGATTTCGCGCGATGACGTAGAGAAGGATCTCGGACTCAAAGTCACGCGACCAGACGCGAAACTGAATAGCCTGATTGCAGACTTGGAAAAACAGTACTTACCAGAATTTCAAAAGGGTGTCCCGGCCGCTCCCAACTCCAACGACCCATGCGTCTACGTTGGCTCCTTGCTACAAACGACACAAATTGGAATCGTTCTGGCGCTAGTAAGAAAAAAAGACGGATCGGTCGTCGGCGAACCGTGGATAAACTTTCGTTAATATAGGAGAAGCAGTATGGACCTTCGGATTTCCAACTTCACATACGTTTCAACGCAGACTCTTCAGAACGCCTTCCCTGAGAGGGCTGAACAGCGCCCTCCACAAACGACCTCGCAGCCGGTCGCCGTGCCAACGGTGAAAGTCCAGGCAGGCTTAAAAAAGCAAACAACCAAGACTGAGCGACGCAAACGTTAATCACTCTTGATGGGCACGGCTCTAGGCTTCTAGTAGCTCCCGAACGGTCCACACATGATCGGTGATTCCAGCGGCCATCGCCGGAGTGACCCGCAACGTCTGATGAATCCGGCAGAAGTTGTAGAACGCAAACCACAGCATCAGTGCTGCACAATGGTTCTCAAATTTCTTACTGAAGGCATTCGTCAGCCGAGTAAAGCGGCGGATGCCCATTCGGATTGAGAGGTTCTGTCTCTCGACGTGCGAGGTACAGATGCGCGCTGGGTTTGGTTGGCCTATGCCCACCACAGTTTCAGTGCTAACGACCTCAGCCGGTGAGTAGCGGCGCTCGCCTTCGGGAGTCGCGCGATAGACTTTGATGAGCTGGGCGAAGTCCACGCGGTCACCGAGAGACGTCTCGGTCCGGGTTTGTTGTTTCATGAGTTAAGTATACGGTACCCCCTACAGTACGTCAAGAGAAAAATGACTTGTAATTCGCTAGGGGGTATAGTATCTTTGAGGCATGGCGAAGAAACGAATACCGGCAGACATACGAAAGTACTTTCAGGAGATGGGGAGGATCGGTGGCACTAAGGGCGTGGCAGCGCGAATGGAGAAGGTAAGTCCTGAGCGGCGGAAGGAAATTGCACAGAAGGCCATTGCGGCACGATGGGCAAAGCGAAACGGCGGCGCTTAGCCGGGAGCTTCCGAGATTATTCTCAGTCCAGGGATGCCCGTGAAATGTTTGCGGTTATTTGTTACTAACGTGAGGGAGTGGCGGACCGCGCACGCAGCGATCCACAGATCATTTGGTGCGACCACGCGGTCTGATCCATCTAAATTCTTCAGTGTCGTTTTGAGGACTCCGTATGTCCGGCATACCTCGATGTCGTATGGCACCACTACCACGACGGCTAGGCGTGACTCAAGTATCGCCAGTTGGGACTCCTTCCACTCGCCTTTGCTAATCTTTTTCCTGTAACCCGCATATTGCTCTCCTACGCTGACAAACGAGAGGGCGATCTCGTGACCCTCCAGGTGCGGCTTATAGGGCGCGCCACGCTTAGGGTTTGTGCTTGTGACATAAGAGTACACATCTGTATCGACCATTAGGGTGGCCATGGCGATTAGACCTACGCGTGTCGATCACGATAGATGTCAGCAATAAAGTCATCGACATCTTCATCGGGAATTGCGCCCGCTAGCGACTTCAGGTTTGTGATCGGATGGATGCCCTGTTCAGCAATCAACTGATCGATTGTTTTCGCGACGAAAAATCTGCGACCGCCATCGATGACCGGCCCCGAGGTGACCTCAATGTTTTCCAACTTGTGCGTCTTTGCATCGACCGTTGCCTTTACAGGTTTTCTGGTTGCTTGAAGTACAGCGGGGGCTTGATCCGCCCCGAAGCTAAACTGCGTCGGAGCCCCTACTGCGGGAACTATCCGAGCCTTACCTTCGGTTAATTCTAGTGTGCCCTCAAAAGAATCGGAGGGCTTTGCTTCTGATTCTTTGTTCAATGGAAGCTTCGGTTGCAACTGAGTCTTTAACTT
>DATJNO010000150.1:0-70731 GCA_035508055.1 Bryobacteraceae bacterium
TGCCAGGCGGAAATGGTGCGGCTGCGCGATTACGGCATCCTGGGCAACGGCAACCTCATGTTGCTCGAAAAGAACAACCACGAGGTGTTCGAAGTGATTCGCGAGTGGCTGGACCGCAAGGTCGCCGGGCCGAAGCCGGCCTAGAGCCTACTTGATGGGCGAAAAATCCGCCGGGTTCATGTAGGTGGATTCGATGTTTTCCACGAGCTTGCCGTTGGCGCCCGAGGCCTTCAGCGCGGCCTGCCATTCCGGATCGGCCTGGAACGCGGCCCAGTTCTTCTTGGCGTCATCGCGCGACTTGTGGGCCAGGATGTAGATCCAGGTGTCCGGCTTTTCTTCGGGCACCCAGTAGCCGACCGCCTTCAAGCCGTGCTTCTTGAACATCGGCAGCGTGTGCTCGCGGAACAGCGTCTCTAAGTCACCCAACTTGCCGGGCGCGGTGTGGTAGATGCGCAGTTCGAAGGAGCGGTTCGCGTCCGCGCTCACTTTCGGCGCCGAGCCGAGACGGGCGGTGACGAGCGCGCCCAGGCCGAACGAAACGACAGCAACCAGGGAAAGCCGAATCCAATTGTTCATGGGGCGGACTATAGCAGATTTCGGATGTGCGCTGGGAGAGCACGGATGCCACGGGGATCCTACAATGAATGCAGCCTCATGCGCCGCCGTCCCGTCGCGGTTACGATCATCGGTTGGCTGCTGGTTGTGGCCGGTGTAGTCGCCTTCGCGTACCGCCTCAACGAAGCGAAACCGCTGCACGCTCTGCAGGGGGAAAACCCGTGGATTCTTCTGTTGGAAGTGGTGGCGATTGCCGCCGGGGCGTTCCTGCTTCGAGGTGACAACTGGGCGCGCTGGCTGGCGATCGCCTGGATCACCCTGCATGTGGCATTCAGCTTTCTCAACTCTCTCAGCCAGGTAGCCGTACACTTTGTAGTCCTGTTGCTGTTTGCCTATTTTCTTTTTCGTCCCGCGGCGAACACGTATTTTCGACGGCGGGAAACGGCCGGCGGCTAGAACGCACCGCGCATACAGCTATGATGAAAAATATGAAACGAGTCGCTCTCATCGTTCCGCTTCTCGCGCTTACGCTTGCCCAAGCCCAGGATCTTCCACCCGGCAAAGGCAAGGACCTGGTGGAAAACATTTGCGCGGCCTGTCATGGGCTGGACGTCGTCGTCTCGCAGCATGCGACCAAAGACGGCTGGGCGTCGATCATCGACTATATGGTTTCGCGCGGGGCTTCGGGTACGCCCGAAGAGATCCAGACCATGGTGGACTACCTGGCGAAGAACTTCCCGCCGCTGCCCAACAAGGTGAACGTCAACAAAGCCACGGCCCAGGACATCGAGACCGGTCTCGCGCTCACTACCGAAGAAGCCGAAGCCATTGTGAAGTACCGCACCGATCACGGCAATTTCAAGGACTACGACAGCCTCACCAAGGTGCCCGGCGTGGACGCCAAGAAACTGGAAGCCAAAAAGGATCTCATCATTTTCGCGGACCCGGCGCCTGGCAGCACGGCGCAGTAAGGCGCCTTGCGCGCTCCGCGCAACTTCGATACGATTCTGACATCATGACCAGGCGAGATGCGTTGAAGGCCGGCGCGGGACTGGCGCTGGCGCCCGCTGCCGCGAGCGCGACTCCCGGCTCGGCGGGGCGCTTGAAGCAGTCCATCGCCCGCTGGTGTTATCGCGACATCCCGATTGAAGATCTCTGCCGCCACGCGGCCGATCTGGGAGTCAGCGGCCTGGATCTGGTGGGTCCCGAGGACTGGCCCACGCTGCGCAAGTACGGACTGACGCCCGCCATGGTGCAGGGCGCCGTGCTGACCGGCAAGCCGGGCGCCGTCTTCGACTACGGCTGGAATCATAAGGAGTATCACGACCAGCTGGAAGAGGCCGCAAAGACCAGCATCCTGCGAGCGGCCGAGGCAAAGGTTTCGAATGTCATTACCCTGTTCGGCGCGCGCCGCGGCATGAGCGACGACGAAGGCATCGGGAACTGCATCGTCGGGCTGAACCGCGTGAAGAAATTCGCCGAAGATCACGGCGTGACGCTGTGCATTGAACTGCTCAACAGCAAGGTGGATCATAAGGACTACCAGGGCGACCACACCGCGTACGGAGTGGCGGTCATTCAGGGCGTGGATTCGCCGCGCGTGAAGCTGCTGTACGACGCCTACCACATGCAGATCATGGAAGGCGATTTGATCCGCACCATCCGCGAAAACATCCAGTACATCGCGCACTTCCACTGCGCGGGCGTGCCCGGCCGCCACGAGATCGACGAGACGCAGGAAGTGAACTGGCACGCGGTGGCGAACGCCATCGCCGACCTGAACTTCACCGGTTTCATCGCGCAGGAATTCGTGCCGGCGAAGGATCCGCTGACGTCGCTCAAGCGAGCGGTCGAAATTCTGACCGTTTAATTAGTGCGCGGCCGTTCGCCAGCCGGCGGCGTACTCCTCGCGGGCCACTTTCGAGTACGGCACCGGGCTGACGATGGCCCGGATTTCGGCCTGCTTGTGACGCTCCACGGTGGCTTTCTTGGTGCCGCCGCCCTCTTCGCCCCACACCAGCGTGACTTCGGTGCCGATCTGGACGTCATGCTCGACAATGCCGAGTGACAGCATTGAGCCTTCGTTGTAGCTGTAGCCGCTGAACATCGAAAGGCCGGCCAACTTGCCGCCGATCAGGATCCTGTCGTAGGAAGCGGAGGCGTAGTTGGAGAGCGGCAGATCGATGTACTTGTAGCGCTGTTCGATGGGCCCCAGCATGGAGCGCTGGATCCTGGCGACATCGTCGGAGTTCCAGGCGAAGGTCACCTTCTTGCGCTGCGGCTGTTTGGACATTTTCTCCATGCCTTCGCGGCCGATGAAGTCGTGATCGAACTTGACGAAGGGTCCGTAGCCCATCTCGTAGGGCGACACATAGTAGTCCTCGATGTTGCTCGACACGAAACTGCCGCCCAGTGAACCGGTGCCTTCATAGGCGCTCGCAGGCAGCCATTTCCGGTAGGCTTTCATCTTCTCGCCGGTGTAGACGGCCGGCAGCGGCGAAGGAATCCAGCCCGACTCCAGAGTGTTGGTGGCGTAGGCGCGGGCGCCCACCTGCACCAGGTTGAACTCCTTGCCGGCCTCCACGATCGCCGAGCGGATCTCTTCGCGCTCCTCGTAGGGGCCCCAGATCTCCAAGCCGGGAGCGCCGGCCATACCGTGGCGCAGCGCTCGCACCTTGCGGCCGGCGATGTTCATATAGCCCATGTTGAAGAACTTGATTTCCGGCATCGGGCCGCCGTTGAGCTTCTCAATTACCTTCCAGGCGTTCGGGCCTTGAATCTGATAGCGGTAACAAGTGCGGGTGACGGCCTTTCCACCCGGATTGGAAGGAGAGCGGTCGTCTTTCTGAATGGTCACCTTATACCCGCCAGTTTCGCCGTGGAATTGGATCCAATTGGCGGCCGGCGCGCGGCCGACGAAGACCAGCCGGTTGGGCTCCAGGTGAAACAGGATTCCGTCGCCGATCACATGGCCGTCGTAGCTGCAGGGAGCGAACTGCTTGGCCCGGTCCACGGGGAACTTTTCGAAACTGTTGAATCCGAGGTAGGTGCACATTTTCACCGCATCCGGCCCCTCGATGTAGATGTTGGCCATGTGGTGGGACTGGTCGAAAAGAACGCAGGAATCGCGCCAGGCGCGCTGCTCGTCGCGCCAGTTCGAGTACTCGGCCGGGACGACGGGATAGACGTACGCGCCGATCTGTGAGTTCCGCAAGAGGTCAACGGCGTTCTTCGTTTGTAAGAGATCTTCCAAGCTTTGGCTCATAACTGAGTATTAGCACCTTTCTTTCGGGCACAAGACAGGCGCGTGCCCCAGACGCAAATGAGTTAGTTTACCACATGGAACCAGAGTGATCTATCAGAAGAGAACCGGCATTGGATATAATGTCCGCGTTCATGAAAATCGATATCTTCAATCACTTTTTTCCACCGCGCTACGCTCGCGAAGTCATCCAAGCCGGGCTCGCGGGCAAGGACATGGGCAAGCGCGTGCGCAACGTTGCCACCATCGCGGATCTGGACGCCCGCTTTCGGGTGATGGACGAGTTTGGCGAATATTGCCAGTTGCTGAGCCTGCCGGCGCCGCCCATGGAGGTGATGGCCGGACCGGACCAATCGCCCGAGTTCGCGCGCATCGCCAACGACGGCTTGGCGGAACTGGCGGCCCAGTATCCGGACCGGTTCATCGGCTTCATCGCCTCGCTTCCGATGAACAACGTGGAGGCGTCGCTCAAGGAAATGCACCGGGCGTGTTCCCAGCTGGGCGCGCGCGGCGTGCAGATGTACAGCAACGTCGCGGGCCGGCCGCTCGATGAGCCGGAATTTGTGCCGCTGTTCCAGCATGCCTCCGAACACGATTGGGCGATCTGGATTCATCCGGCGCGCGGCGCGGATTTTCCGGACTACAAGTCCGAGGACAAGTCCAAGTACGAGATCTGGTGGACCTTCGGTTGGCCGTATGAGACCAGCGTGGCCATGTCGCGCATCGTGTTCTCCGGCCTGCTGGACAAATTTCCGAACCTGAAGATCATCACGCATCACATGGGCGGGATGATTCCGTATTTCGAGGGGCGCGTGGGCTACGGCTGGGACGTGCTGGGCTCGCGCACATCGGACGTCGATTATGTTTCGCTGTTGAAGTCCATGAAGAAGCGGCCCATCGACTATTTCCGGATGTTCTATGCCGATACGGCGCTATTCGGCGGGCAGGCGGCGACGAAATGCGGCCTCGACTTTTTCGGAGTAGACCACGTGCTGTTCGCGTCGGATGTGCCGTTTGAGCCGAAGCCCGGCCTATATATCCGCGAGACCATCCGCTGCATCGAAGGTCTGGACATTTCCGCCGCGGACAAAGAGAAGATCTATTCCGGCAACGCCCGGCGGCTGTTGAAGCTGGAGCAAAGGAAGGGGGCGTCATGAAACCGTCCGTTCTCGCCGCGCTCGCGGCGCTGGCGATTGTCGCGCCATCCAGGGCCGCGACGTGCGCGAGCCTGAGTTTGTTGAAGCTGCCCGACACGACGGTCACGCTGGCTGAGCCGGTGGCTCCGGGCGCGTTCGCTCGCCCGGCCGGGACGTTTGTCGAGCGCGGGCCTGGCGCGCCGCCGGTGTTCAAGAATCTGCCGGCCTTCTGCCGCGTGGCAGCGACGCTGAAGCCGACCAGCGACTCCGACATCAAGATTGAAGTTTGGCTGCCGGCTTCGGGCTGGAACGGCAAGTTTGAAGCGGTGGGCAACGGCGGATGGGCGGGCGTGATCAGCTACGAATCGATGGCCGAAGCGCTGCGCGACGGCTACGCCACGTCCTCGACGGATACGGGGCACGTCGGCGGGCGGGGAACCTTCGCCTTGGATCATCCCGAGAAACTGGTCGACTTCGGATATCGCGCGGTGCACCAGATGACGGTCCAGGCCAAGGCGATCACGCAGGCATTCTATGGCCGCGCGCCGCGCATGTCGTACTGGAACGGCTGCTCGACGGGCGGCCGCCAGGGACTCAAGGAAGCGCAGCGCTTTCCTGACGATTACGACGGTATCATCGCCGGCGCTTCGGCGAATCCGAGGACGCGGCTTTCGAGCTGGCAGATCTGGCTGTCGCAGGTGGTGCTGGATCCGGCAAATCACATTCCCGCGAGCAAGTACCCGGTCATCCACAAAGCGGCGCTGGAAGCTTGCGACGCGACAGATGGGCTCAAAGATGGGCTCATCAGCGACCCCACGCAATGCCATTTCGATCCGGAGACCATCGAATGCCAAGGCGCGGATGAGCCCACATGCCTGACTGCGGGCCAAGTGGCGGCGGCTAAAAGAATGTACACGGCGCCGAAGACCGCCTCGGGCGAACGGGTCTACTTCAACGTAGAACCGGGCAGCGAACTGGGCTGGGGCATGCTGGCGCGCGGCCCGGAGCCGTTCTCCGCTGCTACGGATCAGTTCCGCTACGTCGTGTATAAGGACCCGAATTGGGACTGGCACAGCTTCAATCTGGATCGGGACTACGCGCTGGCCGACAAGATGGATCACGACACGATCAACGCGGCAGATCCGAATCTGAAAGCTTTCCTCGCACACGGCGGAAAGCTGCTGATGTACCACGGCTGGGCCGATCCGGGCGTGCCGCCGCTGGCGAGCGTCAACTACTACAAGACGGCCGTGGATACCATGGGCGGGGAAGCCAAGACGGCGGACTCGATCCGGTTGTTCATGGTTCCGGGCATGGGGCACTGCGGCGGTGGCGAAGGGCCGAATACCTTCGATATGATGACCGCCATGGTGGCTTGGCGGGAGGAGGGCAAGACGCCGGAACGCATCGTCGCGTCGCGCATCGCCGCCGGCAAGGTGGAGCGCACGCGGCCGTTGTGCGCCTACCCGCAGGTGGCGCAGTACAGGGGATCGGGCAGCATCGACGCTGCAGCAAACTTCAGTTGTGAGGCAGCCAAATGAAAATCGCTCGGATCGCGGTCACCGCGACGTCGACGCTTTTGCCCCCGCTGGCCGCGCCGGTGCAGGAGTTTCATCCGGCGATCGCGTATCCCTATCACGATCGTGGGTCAGCCCTGAATGCGTTCAAGAAAGGCCTGGAAGGCTCCGGCGTGGAAGTTCGAATTTTGGACTGGTACGCGGATTGAGCCGGCTGATATATCTGTTACAATCTGAGTCGCTCCCTGTGGAGGTTTCATCGTGCGATATCGCTTCATCCCAATCCTAAGCGCGGCGGCTCTGTTGGCCTTGCCGGCGCTGGTGCCGCTGCCGGCTCGAGCCCAAACCGGCGCTGACGCCAAAGTCGCGAGCGGTTCGGAAATTCCGAGGATGCCCGATGGGAAGCCGGATTTGAGCGGTCTCTGGGATCACCCGTTTGTCGTGGATATGAGCAAGGACCTGATGGACTTTCAGACCCACAAGCCCACCGACAAATGCGGCGCGGAGGTGACCGGGTGCAGCGCGAAAGGAACGGGAGGCGAGTTGCCCATGACGCCATGGGCCGCCAACTGGACTAAGACCTACGATCCGACGAAGTTCGACGCCACGGGCCACTGCAATCCCATGGGCTACACGCGGTCGATGAACGCGCCGGTGCCGACGGAGATTGTGCAGACGCCCAAGGAGCTGGTCTTCCTGCACGAATCGATGTTTGCTTTCCACGTGGTGTACCTGGATGGGCGGATGCATCCCGACGCGGATGAGGCCAAGGAAACCATGTGGTACGGGCATTCGGTGGGACATTGGGAAGGCGACACGCTGGTGGTGGACACGGTGGGCCCGTTTTTTGCGACGCCCAAGATGCTACTGGACACGCGCGGACATCCGGTGAGCGAGAATCTGCACATCATCGAGCGCTTCCGGCGGCTCGACGCGACGCATCTAGGCTATGAGGTCACCATTGACGATCCGAAGATGTACACCAAGCCGTTCACCAACGTGCGGACCTGGGTCCTGATGCCGAAGGACGAAGAAATTCTCGAATACGTGTGCACGGAAAACAACAAGGAAGTGGAAGAACACCACATCAAGTAGGCGCTCGCGCTTCCTTGCTAATGCACGGCGGTGGCGCTTTCAGCAACTTCGGCCGGTTGCGCTTTGAGCACCCAGTGCAGGGCGATCATTACGAAGGCTGAAATCAGGGCGGGAATCGCCGCAGCGAAGAATAACTGCTCGCTGGTCCAATGGCGGCCGAGCAATACGCCAGCCACCAGCGGCCCGACGATGGACCCGAGCCGTCCGACGCCCAGCCCCGCGCCCAACCCGGTGGAGCGCAGCGGGGTGGGGTAGTAAGTCCCCGTCAGTGCATTCACGCCGGCCTGGCCTCCCACCACTCCAAAACCGGCGATGAAAACCACGACGAACAGGAGCGTCAGCGAGAGACCAGGTCTTCCGATGAATGCAATATTGACGGCCGCACCGGCGAAGCACGTGGTTAACACGGCGACGAAGCCGAAACGATAGACGAACCATCCCAGGAAAAGCGCTCCGATGGCGCCGCCGACTTGCTCGGTGGTGCCGACCAGCACCGAGGTCGATGTCGAGAAGCCGGCTTCCCGGGCGACGGTGGGCAGCCAGCCGGCCAGGAAGTAAAGGTTCAGCAGGTTGAGAAAGTAAGTGATCCAAATGAGAACAGTGCCCACGGCACGGCCATCGCGAAACAGATTCCAGAACAGGAAGCCGGGTTTCTTTTCCTCGTGGAGGAAATACTCGGCCTCGCTGGGAGGCGGGACGCGCGGATCGATGCGCCGCAGCCAGCGGCCGACTTTATCCAGGCTCCTGCGCTTGAGCACCAAGAACTGAAGGGATTCCGGAAGGCCCACCAGCATGGCCACGCCGATCACCAGCGGCAGCGTTCCGCCGAAATAGAATACGGACCGCCATCCGAACGCCGGGATCAGCCAGGCGGCGATGAAGCCGCCGATTGCGGCGCCGGCGGTGAAGCCGTTGGAGACGATCATCATGGCCATCACCTTGGACCTAAGGGGTGTGTACTCGCTCACCAAGGCCATGGAGTTGGGCATGATGGCGCCCAGTCCACAGCCGGCGATGAAGCGGATGATCAACAGCTCGTTGACCGAGTTGGCGCGCGCGGTGAGAACGGTTGTGACCGCGAAGAACAGGCAGGAGCCAATCAGGACGGGCCGCCGGCCGATTTTGTCGGCCAGCATGCTCAGCAGCAAGGAGCCCACCAGAATGCCGACCAGCGCGGCAGTCAGAACCCGGCCCAGCACAGGATCGGGGACATGCCATTCCTGCTTGATGGCCGGTGCGACATAGCCGATGGCCTGGACATCGAAGCCGTCCATGATCAGGCATAGACCGCAGAGGATGCAGACGCCCCAGCGAAACGCGCCGAATGGGTTGTTATCGATGACTTGGGAAATGTTGACCCGTGCGGGCTGGCTGGTCACAAGAGTTCCAGTATACTGCGGGGCCGCACGGCGCCGTGGGCGATTACGCGAGATTACTGGGTTCCGCCGGTCTTGGACTGGGTCGCGGGACCGCCGTCATCCGCCGAACCGCTGAAGACTTTTTTGCCGCCCGGCAGTGTCACCAGCCGCGCGTTGGCGGTGTTGGTGCCGTCCTTAGCCCGGAAGCCGTGCACTTCGACCTCGTCGCCGACCTTCAAATCGCTCTTCCGCCAGCCGCGGCGGACCAGTTCGATCGGCGCGCCGGTTTCGCACTGCCAATGTTCCACCGTGCCGTTGTCGCTTTTGACGTCCAGGTAGAACCAGGCGTGCGGATTCATCCATTCAATCTTAGTGACGACGCCCTTGAGCGTGATTGGCTGTTTGGCATCGAACTCAGCGGCAAAGGAATGATGCGCCAGAGCGGGGAGCGACGCAGCGGCCAGGAAGGCGGCCGCCAGCAAGACTTGCTTTTTCATGAATAACTCCTACGGCGCACCGATCCTGGAGCGCTTGACCAACCAGCGGCTTCATTGTATCCGCCGTCAGACTGAGATGTCAATGTAGTTGGGGCTTATACTCGAAGGAATGGAGACCGAGTCCCGCGTCACGGTGCTGCGTACTTCGCCGGAGGATTCCCAGCAGCGGCAAGTGATCGTGAAGCTGGACGGCGAGTGGATCGCCGACCTGGTGTATAGCTACAAGATCTCGCGGGTGGTGGCGCCCGGCCCTCACCGGCTGCAGCTGGATAACACCTGGCAGAAGAAGAAGCTGGAGTTTGACGTCGCGCCAGGCCAGGAAGTCAAATTTCAGGCCATTAACAAAATGGGGAAGCTCACCTGGTTCCTGGTGACCATGCTCGGCGTGGGTCCGATGTATTTGACGGTCCAACGCGAGGCTTGATCAAACCCGCCCGGCCCGCAGGATGTGCGCGCCCGTGCGCGGCAAAGAGGTGGCGAGGCGATTGATGTAGCGCGTGACGATGTCGTGCGGCCCGAGATCTTCGATCCCGGAAAATCCCAAACCGGTTAGCTTCGCGTGCAGCGCATCCGATTCGAAGTAGCTGATCCAGGACTCACCGATCTCGGCAACACGCGCGGCCCGTTCGTCGTGGACGGCGCGCATTTCCGGGGCCAGGCTGTCGGGCGGATTGGCGTAGTCGAACACGACCTGCGCGCCTTGCGTCAGACCGGCAATGAAGCCGAGCGTGGACCAGATCGCATCGGCGGTGAGATACGGCACGACGCCCAGCCAGGTGAAAAAGGCCGGCTGCACGGCATCGAAGCCGGCGGCGGCCAGCCCGTCGGGCAGAGTCTGGCGTTCAAAATCGATGGGTGCAAAAGTAAGCCAGTCGGGTAACGCAATGGCGCCTTCCGCCAGGCGCGCGCGTTTCCAGGCCTGAGTATCCGGGTGGTCCACTTCAAAAATGTGCAGGCGCTCGCGCAGCGCACCCCGGTAGGCGTAGGTGTCCAGGCCCGCGCCGAGCACGACCAACTGTCGAACGCCGCGTTCCACGGCGTCGGCGAGCGCATCCTCGGCGAAGCGCGTCCGCGCTGCGATGAAGAGCCGTAGCACACGCTCGGAAGGGCGCTCCTCGGCGCGCCGGGCGACTTCGTCCGCGGATTCGCCGAGAATTGTGACGGCCAGGGGGTCGGCGAAAATGCGGCCCCCCTCCAACACCTGATGTGCAGCGCGGTGGCGGGCCGCTGCAACGGCGGTACGGCTTGGACTTCCTGACTGCATGGTCTTGAGTTTACGTCAGGCGCTTTGCGCAGCATGTGCGCCGGTGAGTTCCTCGCGCACAATTCGCGCTCCGGCCACCATGGATTGCAGTTTCCCGAAAGCCGCGTCACGCGGAAGATACTTCATGCCGCAATCCGGCGCGATGATGAGCCGCTCGGCCGGAATGTAAGGAAGCGCGCGGCGGATGCGCGCGGCGACGGTCTCCGGCGTCTCGACTTCGTTTGTCGACAGGTCGATCACGCCCAAAACAATGTTCTTGCCGATCATCTTGGCCAGCACTGAGCAATCCAGCTTCGATTGCGCCGTTTCGATGGAGATCGCGTTGGCGGGCGTGTCGACCAGTTCGGTCAGGAATTGATATTCCGACGGACGGTTCGCGACCATGGCTGCGTAGCCGAAGCACAGGTGAACGGCGGTTTCGCCCGGAACACCGTCCAGCGCGCGCTTGAGCGCGGTGAGGCCGAACTCGCGAGCCTTATCCGGCATGGCCTGCATGTAGGGCTCGTCGATCTGCACGATATCGGCGCCGGCCCGGAACAGATCCTTCATCTCCTCGTTGACGGCGGCCGCATAGTCCAGCGCCATTTCGGCTTCGCTCGAATAGAAATCGTTCTTGGCCTGCATGGCCATCGTGTAAGGGCCGGGCACGGTCGCCTTGGTGAGGCGATCGGTGTTGGCACGCAGGAACCGCACGTCGCGCGCCTCCACGGGACACTTGCGGCGGATTTTGCCCACGACGCGGGGGACGAGGTTCAACTTACCGGAGCGCGCCGCCACTTGCGCGGGGTTCACCAGATCGATGCCTTCCAGAGCGGTGGCAAACCGGTTGGAATAGCTTTCGCGGCGGATTTCTCCGTCTGTGATGATATCCAGGCCGGCGCGCTCCTGGGCGCGGATCGCAAGAATCGTCGCGTCGTCCTGTGCCTGTTCGAGGTGCTCCGGCGCCACACGCCACAGGTCCATCATGCGGACGCGCGCCGGCAGGCTATGCGACAGCTTGTCGCGATCCACGAGCCAGTCGGGTTGTGGAAAAGAGCCCACAAGCGAAGTGGGTAGCAAGATCGATTTCATGAGACGCCTGGATTGTAGCATCCCGAGTCGCGCCGCACAGGTGCGATGATGAGAGACACGATCATGCGCGTTTTGCTGCTTTTGCCCGCGGTTCCGGCGGGATCGAAGTGAGCCGTCCCTTCCGTCTGAGCGTCTTGGATCAGTCGCCGATTCCGGAAGGTTGCACGGTGGGCGATGCTTTGCGGAACAGCATCGATCTGGCGCGGCTGGCCGAACGGCTTGGGTATCACCGCTACTGGCTGGCAGAGCATCATGGAACACCCGGCCTAGCGTGCGCGAGTCCGGAGGTTGTGGTTGGCCCCGTTGCGGCGGCGACCTCGCGATTGCGTGTCGGCACGGGCGGCGTCATGCTGCCGCACTACAGCCCGCTGAAGGTTGCCGAGTCGTTCAGCATGCTAAGCAGCCTTTTTCCGGGCCGCATCGACTTGGGAATCGGACGGGCCGCGGGTACCAGCGCGAGCGTCGCCTATGCGCTGCAGCGCGATCGCCGCCAGCCGGCTCCGGATGATTTTTACGAGCAACTGAACGAGTTGCTCGGGTACCTGGATAACCGCGGTCCGGCGTCGGGGCCGTTCCGGCAACTCGCCGCGATGCATTTTGAATCTCCCGAAGTAGCGCTGCTGGGATCGTCGGCGCAAAGCGCGGTCTGGGCGGCGGAGATGGGGCTCCCGTATGTCTTCGCCGATTTCATCAATCCCATGGGCGAACCGATGGCGGCCTACTATCGGGACAATTTTCAACCGTCCCAACGCTGCAAGGAGCCGCGCGTGGGCGTAGCGGTGTGGGCCATCTGCGCGGAGAGCGACGAGGAAGCCCTGCTGTTGTCGGCCAGCTTCCGGATGGTAATGCTGCTGTTGTACCGGGGGCAACTGATCGCCGTGCCACCGATCGATCGCGCCATGGCTTTCCTGGCCAAGGAGGGCGTGCCGATTGACCAATTGCCCGCTCACCGCCGCATCATCACGGGGACGCCGGAGAAAGTTCGTGCTGCGATCGAGGCAGTGGCTGCGGACTACTCGGCCGAGGAGGTGTTCGTGGTGAATATCGTGTATGAGCACGCGGCGCGGCGGCGGTCGTACGAGCTGATCGCGAAGTCCTTTGAAGTGAAAAGTACATTGTGATACCATGTCGGTATGGTGCAAACCAGCGACAGCGGTTGGATTCAATATTTCCGGGCCAATTCGGCGGACCCGCTCTTGCCGTGGGACGACGGCTATCGATTGACGGGCGCGGAGCGTGCGGTAGTTCTGCCTTCCATTCAGCAGTTCCAGCTGGGAGAAAACGCGCAAGGCCGCCGGCTGATGGATCGCGCGCAGGTGCTTGGCTGCGATTATCTGGAAGCGCTGCGGTTCTTTGTCCGCGAGGAGCAGCGCCACAGCGCGATTCTGGGGCGGTTCCTGGCGATCGAAGGCGCCCGTTGCCTGCGCCGCCATTGGGTGCACGGCGCGTTCCACGCAATCCGGGGTCTGGCGGGCGTGGAGCTCTGCATGCGCGTGCTGGCAACGGCCGAGGTAGTGGCCATTCCCTATTACACGGCGCTGCGCGAGGCAACCGGGTCGCCGCTGCTGCGTGCCATTTGCACGCGCATTCTCGAAGAAGAGCGCGCGCATCTGCATTTTCAGTCCTTCACCTTCGCACGGCTGGCGAGCGGATGGGTGCCGGTGCGGCAAGCGGTGCGCGAGTTGCATCGATGGTTCCTGCTTGCCACGACGCTTCTGGTCTGGCTGGAGCATCGCTTCGTTTTTCTGGCCGGAGGCTATTCGATGGAACGGCTGCTGCGCCACTGCCTGGCGGAGTACGAAGCGCTAACCGGGGATTGGCGCCTGTTCGCGCCATAGACCCAGCGCCTTTTGCGCGGGCCGGTCGGAAAAGCTGAAGAGAACGGCATCCGTTTCGGCCACGTGCGACACCGGGCTCCAGGACGGGACGACGAAGATGTCGTGCTGCTTCCAGGCGAATGTATTTGAGCCAACGCGGCTGGTCCCGCCTCCTTCAGCCACGCAATAAACGGTGGCGTCGGTGCTGCGATACAGTGCGCCGCGGAAACCGGATGGCAGCAGCTGCAGGGATGCGCCGAGGGTCGGCAGGGTGTCGCCGCCAGAGGCGAAATCGGTGTATTGCAGCTTCGCACCGTGACAGGGATCGAGCGATCCATTCCGGCGAAGCCGTTCGAGCGTCTCCCGGCAATGGGCGTACGGATAAGACAGCAATCGCGGTGAAGTGCCCGGCGGCGCCACGGGCTGTGTTCCTTCGCCCGGATAGTGCTCGGCGAAGCTGGAGTCGAACATGTTCACCAGCGGAATGTCGAGCCCGTCCAGCCAAACCACCGGCACGCCGGTGAGATTGCCATGATCGTGATAGGTCCAGGAAGGCGTCAGAATCAGATCTCCGGGCCGCATGGTGAAGCGCTCGCCGTTGACGGCGGTGTAGGCGCCTTCGCCCTCGAGGATGAAGCGCAGCGCGGCCGCGGCATGGCGGTGGGTGGACGTCACCTCGCCGGGCAGCACCAGCTGCAGGCCGGCGTAGACGGTTTGTGTGACGCGCGAAACGCCAGGCATGCCCGGGTTTTCAAGCACCAGAACACGGCGCTCCGCTTCTTCCGCGCTGATCAGGCCGCCGGACTCCATGAGCAGCGGCCGCATTTCCTCGTAGCGCCACATCGCCGGCACGCAGGGCGTGTGGGGTTCCGCCGTAACGATGTCGCCCAGCACGTTCCACAACGGAGCGGCACTGGTCCTGTTCAGGCGCTGATAGAATTCCTCGCGCTTCGCCGATGTTTGAGGTCTCGTGAAAAATGCCGGCGCACCCATTATTCCTCCCCGCGCGCCTTATGCGGCGCGCACCTTCACCTCCATGGTGCCAATTTTCTCGATGGCCGCGACAATCACGTCTCCGGGCTGGATGGGACTGACGCCTTCGGGAGTTCCGGTGATCAGGATGTCACCGGGATGCAGGGTATAGAACGAAGACGCGAACTCGATGAGTTCCGGCACTCCCAGGATCATGTACCTGGTGTTGGAATGCTGGCGAGCTTCGCCATTCACGGAAATGGAAAGATCCAGAGCGCCTGGATCGGGGATTTCGTCGCGCGTCACCAGCCAGGGTCCGAGCACGGTATAGCTATCCGGCGACTTACGGAAGCTGCGATCCTCCGGCCCGCGGATGGTAATGTCCAGGCCGATGGAGTAACCGGCGACGTAGTTCAACGCGTCCGGGCGCGAGACGTTAGCGGCCAGCTTTCCGATGACGACTGCCAGTTCCACTTCATGATCGTTGCGGCGGTCGGGCTTACGCAATGCAATGCCCTGGCCCGCGCCCACCAGTGAACTGGTGGCTTTGAGAAACAGGCCGATGGTTTGGATATTCGCGGTGTGCGCCGGATTGTTCTGATGCAACTCCGCATCGGCCTTCACTTCGTCCAGATGCTTGCGGTAGTTGAGCGGCGCGGCGACAATCTTGCCGGGATTCGCCACCGGGCTAAGCAAACGGAGGCCGGCCAGAGCGAGCGCCGGCGCCTGTGGCGCAATGGCGCGAACGCGCTCCGACACCTGGTCCAAGTTCGCGATGAGCAGATCGTAGCCCGGATGCGGATAACGGTGACTGGGCAGGACATCCAGCGCCGCGGTGACATCGCGTACGTTCGAGCCGTCCACCAGTCCCAGCCGCGAGTCCCCGAAACGGCATAGGCGCACCGGGAAGTCTCCTTCAGATTACGGAAGCGCCGCCGCCGGTGGCCGCGAGAAAAGCGAGGCGATCTTCGCGGCCGGGGTCATCCGCGACGGTGCATTCGTTGTCGAAGACCATCGTCGAACGCTGGTTGCCGGTGTAAGCGGGCCAGGCAGGCAGGCCAGCGTGGCTCGGATTGCCGCTGTGCGCGAAAGCCGCCCACGCGCTGCTCATCTTCGCCGCAAGCGGATAACGGTCGGGACCTTCGCCGGTGAGGCCCTTCCACGAGTCGGCGTTGTCGAACACGAAGGGAATTTCCAAGGCGTGCGGGCAGCGCAGGCTTCCGTCGAGCACGGGAGTGCGCCAGCTGAAGTAGTACACGTAGACGGGCGCAGCGCCCTGCGCGGCTTTGCGCTCGGCTTGCAGGATGGAGTTGACTCGCATGAACCGATCGGATTCCAGGGCCAGATAAGCATCGATGTTGCTGCCGTGCGTTCTCTTGTAGGCGCCGATGAGGGGGTGAGCCGCGGCGTCATCGATGCGCATGCGCTGTTTCACGCGTGCCAGGAACGTCGCGTCGTCGAGTTCGGCGGGAGGCGGCTCGAAAAATGTAAACTCGGTGGCGTTGCTTCCGATCAGCATCGGGACGTGAGCGGAGAGCGCGGGTGCTGCGGGATCGAAAGGATCGCCGGGCAGCGAGCGGCCGTCCACGACCGGCGCCAAGGCCAGCGGGCCGCCGGGAATCGCCGGTAGAGCCTCCAGCAGTTGCTCCGCGGGCATGCTTTGAAGTTGATCCGGTTGCCCGGCTTTCAGTCCAAGCTTTCCGAGGAAAGCCTCGGCGGCCTGCGTCGCGCGGCCGCGCGGGATCGCCTTCAGAAACGGCCCGCTCTGCACGATCGCGCGATGAAACAGGCCCTGCGCGGACGGCATCGCCATGAGCGCGGTCACCTTCATACCGCCACCGGATTCGCCGAAGATCGTCACGTTTCCGGGATCGCCGCCAAACTCAGCGATGTTGTCGCGCACCCATTCCAGTGCGGCGACGATGTCCAACATGCCCACATTGCCGGAGTCGGCGAATGGTTCGCCTCCCAACTCCGCCAGATACAGATAGCCGAAGACATTGAGCCGATGGTTGACGGTGACCGCAACTACATCATGCCTGGAGCCCAGCATCGCGCCGTCGTAAATCGGCGAACCGCCCGATCCGCTGGTAAACCCGCCGCCATGCAACCAAACCATCACCGGACGCCGGTGCGCGCTTCCCAGGCCGGCGGACCAAACGTTCAGGCACAGGCAATCCTCGCCCATCGGCTCGGTGCGCCGCATTCCTTCGAGAATCGATTGCATCGCCGGGGCAAGCGCCATTTCGAGTTGAGGGCATTTCGTGCCGAGGTCGAAGACCTCACGCACGCCGGCCCATGGCACGGGTTTGTCTGGGGGACGGAACCTGCCTGCGCCCGCGGTGGACGCGCCGTAGGGAACGCCCTGAAACACGTGGACCCCGCTCTGAATCGTGCCGCGAATCTTCCCCGCCGCGGTCTGAACCGTGGGACTTGCTTTCGCTTCCGGACTCATAAGAAGCCCCGGCTACGCGCGCCGCACGGACTCCAAAGCCAGCCGGACGTCCCTGCGCGGGTCGTCCACCACCTCGCACTGGTCATCGAGGATCATGGTGGCGCGCTTGCTGGCGTCGTAAGCCGGCCAATGCAGGCCTTTCTGGCTGGGATTGCCGCTGCGCGCGAACGCAACCCACGCACCGCTGATTTTGCTGGCGAGGGCGTAGCGGTCCTGGCCGCTGCCGGTCATCGGCTTGCCGCCATCGACGTTGTCGAAGACGAACGGAATTTCCATGCAATGCATGGCCTTCAGCTTGCCGTCGCGCACGGGCGAACGCCATTTGAAGTAGTACATGAAAACGGGCGCCTTGCCGAGCGCGGCCTTGCGCTCGGCGGCCGTAACGGCGTTGGTCATGGCGAACGAGTCGGACGCGACTTCCAGGTACAAATCGATGTTGCTGATCCTGGGGTCGACTTGCTTGTACGCCGCGATGACCTTGCCGGTCTCGGCATCGCCGGCGCGCAGCGTTTGCTTCACGCGCTGCCGCATGGTGGCTTCGTCGATGGGATCCAGGAGCTGGCCGGGGAAGAAGGTCACTTCGGTCTGCGTCGAGCCGATCAGCAGCGGCACGCCGGCGGACATTTCGGGCGCCGTGGGATCGAAGGGGTTGGCGGTAAGCGTCTTGCCGTCCACCACCGGCGAGAACCGGAACGCCGCATTGCCCATCAGGCCACCGCCGCTGATGCCGTGCAGCAACTGCTCCCTAGGCATGTTCTGCAATTCGTCGAGCTGATTCGTTTTGATCCCGAGCTTGGCCAGCACGGCTTCGGTGGATTTATTCGCGGCCTCAACGGGTACACCGCGCAGCGACGCCCCGCTTTCAATCACCGCGCGGTGGAACAGCCCTTGCGCGGCGGGCATGGCCAGCAGCGTGCTTACTTTGGCACCGCCGCCGGATTGGCCGAAGATGGTGACATTGTTCGGATCGCCGCCGAACCCGGCAATGTTATCGCGCACCCATTCGAGCGCCTGGATGATGTCCAGCATCCCGACATTGCTGGCGTCGGCGTACTTCGCGCCGCCGATTCCCGCCAGGTACAGATAGCCGAAGACGTTGAGCCGGTGATTGACCGTCACGACCACGACGTCGTGGCGTGCGGCCAGATTGGTGCCGTCATAAATCGCAAAGCCGCCCGAGCCGGAGGTAAAGCCGCCGCCATGCAGCCAGAACATCACCGGGCGTTTGTGTCCGGAGCCGAGGCTCGGGGTCCAGACGTTCAAGTGCAGACAATCCTCGCTCATGGGCTCTTTGCGGTCGACCGCGTCCACTTCGGGAATCAGGCCGGAAGGATTCTGGGGTGAACGCGCGCCGAGTTCCAGCGCATCTTTCACGCCGCTCCAGGGCTCGAGCTTGCGGGGGGGCTGGAAGCGGCCCGCGCCCGCGGTGGAAGCGCCGTAGGACACACCTTTGAAGGCAACGCATTTCTCCAGCGCGACGCCGCGGAGCTTTCCGGCCTTGGTTTCGACGACCGGTCCGGCAGAGCCGCTCTTGCCGGTTCCAGCCCATGCCTGCGCCGATCCCAAAAGCGCGCCGGCGGCAGTTCCGCCGAGAAACGAACGGCGATCGATCTTTGGGGATTCGCTCTTAGAATTCATGAGAGCTCCTTTCCGTCAGGTTGGAAATTGCCTGCTTCGCCGTGAGCGATTATACACCCGGCGCGAGTTTGGCAGGTTAGCCAAGAAAGCCGATGGCGCGGCCGGCGAGGCCGACACCGAACCACAAGCACAGGGCCACGGCTGCCGCCATTTTGCCCGAGGTGCTGGAGGCCGGCCCCTGTTTCCTGACGATCCGGTTGAACACCGTGAACTGGAAGGTGAGCGCGAAGAATAGAAAGACCATCTTCACCCGGAACGAGGTATTGCCGTAGCACTTCATGGCTTCCGACAGGAACAGGAGGATGCCGGACGTGAGCATGACTGCGAGGCTCCACAGATTCCAGGGGCGAAGCTGGGCCGCGAGATCTTGGAGGGGAACGGTTTTGTAGAGCACCCCGAACTCGCGCAGGCATAGAACGATGAGCGTCCCCAGCAATATGGTGAGCGCGAAGAGGTGGAAATTTTCGACGATGGGAAAAGCCGCGCGTGAGTTCCGCATCGCCTGACCGAGCCAGCACGAATCGCACCACTGAAAGAAGGGCAAAATCGCTTCCATTTTTACGAGTTCTCCATCGTTAGAACGTGTAAGCCATCGTGCGGCCGCAGGTGATGATAGCCGCCCAAAGGATCAGGGAAGCCCAGCCCGCGATTCTGGCTTCCACGGGTGGAACCAGCGCGTTGTCCCATTCTTTGACCTTGCGGTAAATGCCGCGTTCAAACGCGATCGCATTGATGGCCGCCAGAATCAGCAAAATGATTTTGGCGCGAAAGAAATAACTGTTCCACGCCTTCACAGCCTGGCACCAGAACAGGAAAATGCCGGTGATGATCATGATGGTGAAGCCGGCGAACATCCAGGGTTTGATTTGCTCGTAGACCTCGGTCACCGAGCGTTTGCGCAGGATCACGCCCATGAGGCGCAGATCGGAGACCAGGAGCAGTCCCACGGAGATGGACAGTCCCAGCACATGCGTGGTCTCGATGATCGGAAACGTCCAGATCGACTCCCGGATATTCGTGCCGATGGCCGTGTCCTGCAGCCACTGGCACATGCTTAGAATGGACATCTCCGGGACACCTCCAGGTTGTTCGTGATCGCCGAGCTATTATGATATGCCAATTAGACGACGCCGGCCGGAAGCCGCTAGGTTACAATGGACGGCGCATCTGTTTCCAGTGAATATGCGCATTCTGCTGGTGTTCCTGGTTGTGGCGGCGGTTGGCGCGGCGCAATCGGGCGCGGATTGGCCGATGTACAATCGTGACCTGGCCGGCACGCGCTATTCGCCTCTCGCGCAGGTCAACACCGGCAACGTTTCCAGGCTGACGCGCGCCTGGTCGTACAATCTGGGCGAAGCGAAAGGCCCGGCGGCCGGCTCGGAGTTCACGCCGATCGTGGTGGACGGTGTCCTGTATCTGGCGGCCTTTCACTCCGTGACGGCGCTGGAAGCGGACACCGGCAAGGAGATCTGGCGCTACGATCTGAAAACCGGAGCGCCGTCCAAGCGAGGGGTGGCGTATTGGCCCGGCGACAAGGGCAATCCGCCGCGAATCATTTTCACCACGGGCAGCAAGATGGTCGCACTGAACGCGAAGACCGGCAAGATCGATCCGGGCTTTGGCAAGGAAGGCGAAGTGGAGATGACGGTGCCGTACAATTCGGCGCCCGTGGTTTACAAGGATCTGCTGCTGGTGGGCGCGAACACGCCCGAGTCGCCGGCCACCGGCCCTCCTGGCGACACCCGCGCTTACGATGCTCGCACCGGGCGCAAGGTTTGGGAGTTTCACTCGGTCCCGCGGGCGGGCGAACCGGGTCACGAGACCTGGGCCGGTGACGGTTGGAAGAACCGCTCCGGCGTGAACAACTGGGGATTCTCTCTGACTGTAGATGCCGAGCGGGGCATCGTCTACACGACGTTCGGCGGGCCGAACACGAATTTCTGGGGCGGCGACCGCAAGGGCGACGATCTTTATTCGGACTCCGTGGTAGCCATCGATGCAGCCACGGGCAAACGGAAATGGTATTTCCAGGCAGTGCACCACGATCTGTGGGATTTCGATTTGCCGGCCGCTCCCGGGCTGCTGGATGTCACGGTGAACGGCCAGCAGACGCCGATTCTGGCGCAAACCGCCAAGACCGGCTACCTGTACATTCTCAACCGCGTTACCGGCAAACCCGTATTCGGCATCGTGGAAAGGCCCGTGCGGGCGAGCCAGGTTCCGGGCGAAGCCAGTTCGCCCACGCAGCCCATCCCACTGAAGCCTCCGCCGCTGGCGCGCATGAGCTTTGGCGTCGAGGAGATCGTCACCGCGGCCGACACCAACGAAGACCACGCCAAGTTTTGCCGTGGCCTTTATCAGCGCAGCGGAGGGTTTTACAACGAAGGGCCGTTTACGCCTTATGTCTACCGCGAGGCAGGCGCTAAGCCGCGTTCGACGATTATCTTCCCGGGCGCGATCGGCGGAGTGAATTGGGGCGGCACGGCAGCGGACCCGAATCTCGGCTACATTTTCGTGAATTCGAACGATGAGGCCAGTATTGGCTGGATTGAGAAGAAGCCGGCGGGATCGCCGGTGCTCTTTGACCGCAACAGCATCGTGGGGCCCATGTCGCGTTTCCAGTGGAGCGAGGGCGACCCGCGGCGCGGGAACATTCCGAATGCGGGCGAGCATGCCTGGCCTTGCCAGAAACCGCCCTGGGGCCGGTTGATCGCGGTGAACGCGCACACCGGCGATTTTGCCTGGCAAGTGCCCTTGGGAATTACCGACGAACTGCCCGCCAGCAAACAGCATACGGGCCGCCTGAACCTGGGCGGCCCGATCGCCACGGCGGGCGGATTGGTATTTATTGGCGCGACCAATGACCGCCGCTTCCGCGCCTTCGATTCGAAGACCGGAGTGGAGCTATGGTCCGCCAGGTTAGAAGCCAGCGCACACGCCGTCCCGATCACCTATCAAGGTAAGAACGGGAAGCAATACTTGGCCGTCGTGGCCGGAGGCAATGGCACCCTCGACGACTCTACACCCGGCGTCGAGGCCTTGGTGGTTTTTGCCTTACCTTAATTCGGCCGAATTAATTAGTACCAGCAGCCGGACCCGAAGCCTCGCCAAAAACGATCTTCGAATTGGTGCCGCCTAAGTCGATCTCCTGCAGTTGGGCCTTGCCATTGATGCTCTTCGTCCCCAGCTGAGTGTAAGAGAACTTCGAGGAGTTCGTCTCCATCTTCGCCGGGACTTCCACCACCTGTTTGCCCATCTTGAGCATCGCTTTGTCGCCGGTCACCTGAACGTTATAGCTGCCAGGTTTCAGCTCCGTCTGTCCCACCCAAGTGGGGTCAATAATCGTGATCTTATGGCTGGAAGCGGCGAAAGCCGCCACGCCGAGGGAAAGCACACAACCGCCAAGCAATAATTTTGCCAGCTTCATCTTGTATCTCCTTGATTGTTTTAGAACGTCAGCTAGGACTAACTTGCAGGCTCACATTGCCGAACTAACACGTCACAATAGTAGAAACGCCCCTCGCCGCCGGAAGGTTACAGGGTGGCCCGAAAGGGCCCCCTGACGTTAGCAGACAGTGAGTAACGTTTGTTCGATCCGGGCCTGCGCGGCGGTTGTCAGCTTTCTGCCCTCTGCCGCTACATAGAAGACATCAATGGCCTTACGGCCCTCGGTGTCGATCAGAACCACATCGATATTGCAGCCCGCCGCCGAGAAAGCGGCAGCCAGATCGTAGAGCAGACGGGGCCGGTCTTCGGTGACGATCTCGACCAGGGTGGCTGTTTCACACGCGGCCCCGTCGAAGTAAACCTGAGTGGGCACGGTGCGCTTGGACGGCCGCCGCAACGGGCGCCCGCGCAAGAGCTGCTCGACGCTTTGGCGT
Organism: Bryobacteraceae bacterium; assembly: GCA_035508055.1. Taxonomy (GTDB): domain Bacteria; phylum Acidobacteriota; class Terriglobia; order Bryobacterales; family Bryobacteraceae; genus Palsa-89. The sequence continues at coordinate 22,519 of DATJNO010000150.1, forward strand.
CCCAAAGCCACCTGTTCCAGGGTCTCGCGCAGCCGGTCATTTTCCGGCGGATTCAGCTCCAAGGTGCGGCCCGGATCGGCGAACAGGAAAGTGTCCAGAATCAAGCCCTGGGCATTGGAGAAGGCTTCCGCCTTCACGATATCCATGCCGAAGCTGGAGATGGCTCCGGCTAGCGCGGCGAAGAGCGCCGGGCGATCGCGTGCGACGATGGTGGCGCGATACACGCCGCTGGCGGCTTCGATCTGCGCCGCCACTCCGGTCGCCCGGCTCAGCTCGTGCAATTCAATGTGCGAGCGGATCTGTTCGGGCGTGTGCGTTCGAAGATAGCGCACCGGGAAGCCCCGAATGAATTCGGCCGGCTCGGGGAGTTCCTTGGGCACGTTCTGAATGCGCTCCGTCTCCAGTTCCAGCAGCAGTTCCCGATGCGTGATGCGGTACGTCTGCCACAACTGTTCCAGTCGCCAGGGCGTCATGGCAGCGGGGTGAACGGCGGAGATGTCGGCGTAAGTCAAAATAGTCAGCAGCCGGAGACGCTCGGCGGAGCCAATTCTGTCGGCGAGCTGCCGCGCGGTGGCAGGATCGTCCAGGTCCCGCGAATTCATGACCGCCGACAAATCCAGGTGGTGGGCGATCAGAAACTCCACCGCGCTTTGCCCCTCCGCGGGCATTTGGATGCGCCGCATTGCCTGCCCGGCGAGCTCCACGGAAAGCCGTGCATGGTCGCCGCTCTTGGCGCCCTTACCGGCATCATGAAACAACAAAGCGAAGCGCAGCAGCGCCAAGTCCTCCACCTCGGAGAACACTTCGGCGAAGCGGCGCTTGGCCGGTTCGTGGCTGGAGGCGAGCTCAGCCACCTTTTCGATGGCCACCAGCGTGTGTTCATCCACGGTGTAGCGGTGATAATAGTCGGGCACCACAAGGCAGACGATGTTCTTCCATTCCGGAAACAGGGCCGGCATCAAGCCGGTATCGAGCAGCGCGCGCAGCGCCCTGGCGGCGTGTGGGAGCGAGAGAACGCCGCGCAGCGCGGGCCAGAGCGGACGCGGCTGAGCACAGTAGCGAGCGAAGGCTTCGCGAATCGCTTCCAGGCGCCGTTCCGTGTCGGCCGCCAGCGGAACGTCGTGGCGCGCGATGAATTCCAGGAGCCGCAGCACGAGGGCAGGCTCGCTCTCCAATTGCGCGGGCGTACGCAGATAGACGCGTTCCTTGGAAACCGTGAATTCAGCGTTGGAGAGCCGCGAGCGCCAGTCGCGGAACTGGGAAGCCAGTGTACTGTCGCTTCTCTCGATGAGATCCAGGGTTCGCCGGGCCTCGGTGTAGATCGCGCGGGCGTTGCGGAAATATTCGCGCATGAACTCGGCCGGTTCATGACAAGGCTGGAAAGATTGCCCGGAGATTTCTTCCTGCGACTCGAAGCTCAGCAGATTCTGGTCCCGCCCGGCACGGTAATGCAGAAAGCACCGCAACGATTGCAGGAAGCGCGCCGGCGCAGCCAGGCGGTCCGCGACTTCACTGTCCGGCTTGCGCAGCTTGCCGAGCCACGCGATCATGTGCAGATCGCGCAGCCCCCCCGGCGTTTCCTTGACGTCCGGCTCCAAATGATACAGAGTGTCCTGGAATTTCTCGTGCCTGGCGCGCAACATTCCCCCTAAATGGCGCACGAGGGTGCGCCCCTGCCGCTCCAGGAATCTGGGCAGAATGCTTTCGAGCTTTGCGAACAAGTCAGAGGAGCCGGCCAGGAATCGCCGGTCCAATAAGCTGATACTGAGCTCGATGTTGTTCTCGTGGATCGCGGCACATTCCGCCACGGTCCGCACCGAATGGCTCAGCCTCAGGCCCGAATCCCAAAGCAGGCGCATGAATTCCGCAAGAGGATTCTTCAGCGGAGCAACGTGCGATTCGCGCTCCACCAGGATCACGACGTCCACATCGGAGTAGGGAAATAACTCACGGCGGCCGAACCCGCCGACCGCCAGCATTGCCACCGGGTTGGTTGCCGTGCGCTCCAGCGTCTCCCGGAACGCGTCCGCCGCCATTCGTTCTACCAGTTCCGAGATCCCCGACAGCACAGGCGCAGCTTCGCCATTCCCAAGAAACTGCTGTTGGATCCTTTCCCAGTCCGGGCGAGATTGAAGCTTGTCCACGATATCGGCGTGCGTTTTGCGCGGCGCGACTCTTATTGTACCGTCCCGCTTCCGGCCGGCCGGGCTGGCTCAGTAATAGGACAACGATTCCACGCCGGCGCCGCCCGTGAAACTCGATACGACGCGGCCGTGTTCCAGATCGATCACCGAAATCGTGCCGTCGCCGTGATTGGCCACCAGCGCGGTCTTACCGTCCGGCGCGAAGGCGAATCCCATGGGATCTTTGCCGACGGTGAGCACTTTCTGCGGTCCATGGGCGTCGGCAACGTCAATGATGTTCACCAGCCGTTCGCGCAGGTTGCAGACCAGCAGCTTGCTGCCGTCCGGAGAGAAGCGCGGCTTGAAAGCCGCCTTGGTGTTGCCTTCGAGCGGAATACGAACCGCCACGGCGTCTTGTGCCGGATCAATGACGGCCAGGTTCGGTTCGGCGTAATCGACCGCCACTACCCATTTGCCATCGGGCGAAGCCGCGATGCCCTCGGTGCCGTTCGGCATGGGAACTTTGCCGACCATCTTGCGCTGTTTCAGGTCAATGACGCTGATGAACGGCCGGTCATTTTTGTTGGGGACATACGCCTTGCTGCCATCCGGCAACACGGCCACCCAGTGACCGGTGCCTTCGGTGTCGATGGCGGCTTCGATCTTTCGCTTGGCCGGATCGATCACCAGCAGCTTGCGGCTCAGATCGCAAGTGACGTAGATGATTCCCGCGGCGTCGATCTGGATCCCATGCGGCGCCTGGTAGGGCGAAACATCGATTGTGCCGGCAGCCCGCCGCGACGCCAGGTCGATAATCAGGATGGTGTGTCCGGGATGCGGATTGCGCCCATACACGCCGTCGCCGTAGATGGGCACATAAGCGGTCTTGTGATCGGGCGAGATGGCGAGATCGTGCGGCGCGACACCCGCCTCCAGGTTCGACAGTTCCTGGAAGTCCGACGGATCGAAGAAGCGAATGTGGCGGCCGATTTTATCGATCAGGATCAGCCCTTGCGCACCGGTAGGATTGTTGGGATCGGATCGGCCCGCAGCGAGAGCCAGCGCTGCCGTTCCCATCACCGCCAAAGTCATCCAAATCTTTTGAGGGATCGCCATGGCCGGATTATATCTTCAGCTCGCGGTCCGCCGCAGCCTGCGCGCGCCGGGACTCAGCACGCGATTCCACCACATCAGAACGCCGGTGACAAACAAAAACGCAGGCGCCAGGCCGAGGACCACCCAGACCGCCTTGCTGACCCATCCTCCGAAGTTTCCGAAATGCAGATAGCTGAACCAGCGGATAATCTGATCGCCGGCGCTCAGGCGTGGCCGGAAGCGCGGCCGCACTGTGCCGCTTTGAGCCACAGGAAGAAATGCTACGCGCGAGGGTTGTAACATCGATTCCGGGTCCAGCCGGTAGAAATCCAAGGGAGCGATCCGATTCACGGCCGCCTGGAACGGCGCGGGAAAACCGGCGTAGACGCCCACCACGCCGAACATCCAAACGACCGCCAACATCCACAAGCCCACCGCGCTGTGCAGTTGCCAATTGAACTGCTTCCAGTTCGTTTTCCGCTGAATGGTCAAGCTCCGGCGCCAATTTTGGACGCCGGGCCACCACAGGACGCCTCCGGTCAGGGACAGCAGCACCACCAGCAGGGCGCAAGCGCCGTTAATCTTGCGTCCCCGCTCGCCCGCCAAAAGGTCGACGTGCAGGTCGCCCACCCACCGGAGAAATTGAATCGAGTACGGCCGCGACTCGCCCAGGTCCTCGCCGGTATACGGATCGAAGAGGCGCTCTTTTCTCGAACTGCCGCGGTCCAGCCAGATCTCGGTTGCCTGGTTGGGTTGCTTGGACTCCCAGATCCAATTCACGGAATAGCCGGGGTAAATGCGCCGCGCTGCGGCCTTCAGTTCGTCTCGAGTCAGCCGCGGTCCGGAGACGGTCACCGTTTTCGGCCCCGGCCAAAGCACGGTGTAGAGTTCGTTGCGAAACACCAGCACACTGCCGCTCACGCTGATCATGAGGACGTAGAGGCCCAGGCCGACGCCGGTCCACAGATGCACCTGGAAGATAGCCTTGCGCAGTCCCAGGGTTTGCGGTCTTCGTAGCCATTGTTGCCCGGCAGTCATCCACCACTCCGAGTGTTCTCGTCAGTCGCCCAGAAAGGGCGCGCCTCCTGCTTGAAAACCGAGTATATAGCATGCACGCAACGTTTCGTCGAAGCCGTTCCGGCTTTCATGCGATGTTCAGGTGATTCGATTAGAGTGCGAGATAGGCTATGCGGAACTTCACATTGATCGCCGTTGTACTGGCGCTGGGGACGCAGGCAACCGCCCAAAAGCGTCCAAACGCAGTTGAACGCGACCCGCCGCTGGTGTTGACCGACGCAATTCCGCTCGCCGGCATCCAAGGGCGGTTCGACCATTTCGCGTACGGCCGCGGCCGGGTCTTTGTTTCCGCGCTCGGCAGCAACGCGGTCCTGGTCATCCTTGTCGGCGCGCGCACCCTGGATCACACGATTACCGGCATACCCGATCCGCAAGGCCTGGCGCTCTCGCCCGAGACCAACAAGCTGTTCGTCGCCAGTGGCTCGACCGAAAAAGTGTACGTTTACGACGCGGCCTCCTACGCGCAGGTCGCCACGGTCGACTTCCCCGGCGGGGCCGACAACCTGCGGTATGACGCGGCCACCAAGCGTGTCTACGTTGGCTGCGGTGAAGACGAGAAGACGGGCGCGATCGCGGCGATTGATGCGGTGACGAACCGGCGCTTAGACGAGGAATACAAAATCGGCGGCGAGCCCGAGTCGTTCCAACTTGAGAAATCGGGTCCGCACATTTACGTGAACGTGCCTGACCTGAAACAGATCGTCTTGATCGACCGCGTCACGAAGGCCGTTACGCATTGGCCCTTGACCGGTGTCGCGGGCAATTTCCCGATGGCGCTGGATGAAGCCGATCACAGGGTGTTCGTCGGAACGCACGATCCGGCCCGGCTCTTGGTTTTCGACACGTCTTCCGGCCATATGCGGGCCGTGCTTCGGAGCGTGCAGGCGAGCGACGACCTTTACTACGATGCCGCGCGCAAGCGCATCTATATGCCCGGCGCGGAGGGTTTCATCTCGGTGTTTCAGATGACCGATCCGGATCACTACCGGCTGCTCGAAAAAGTGCCCACGGCCATCGGAGCGGGCACCGCAGGTTATTTCGGCAAACAAGGCAAAGGTTTCGACCGTTTCTTTCTGGCCGTTCCGGCCCGCGGCAACGAACCCGCCGAGATGCGCATCTACACCGTGCAGGATTGAAGCTATGGGACTCTCTTCGCCTGCACGTCCGCGCCGTTCTGGTGCAGGATAAGGCTGGTCGCCTTTCCTTGCCCGTCCGTCTCGAATGTGATTTGAGCGTCAACCGCTTTCAGGAAAAAGTCCTTCTCGCCTTCGGCGAACAGCTCGAGCTTCGGCTGGCCCGTGGCCTGCCCGAAAAGATGGCCGCTCTCCGTAGTGATTTCGAGGACAAAGTTCGGCGCGAGCTGAAAGCGGCCCACATAGCCGGCGAACAGCTTCGGATCCACGGCGACTTCTTTGTGCTGTTTCGGCGCGGGCGCGTCTCCGATTCTCGGCGCGGGCAAATCCCGGCCGTTCTGGTGCAGCGTCAGCGCGGTGGCGCGGCCCTGGCTGTCGGTTTGAAAACTGATTTGTGCGTCCACAACCTTGTAGAAGAATTCGCGCGCAGCCTCTGGAAAAATCTCGGCCTTTCCCTGCCCGGTGGCTTGCGCGAACAAATGATCGCCGTCGCGTGTGATGTCCAGCAGGAAATTCGGCGCAAGCTGGTAGCGTCCCAGGAGGCTGTCGAACGACTTCGGATCGAGCGTGATTTCCGTATGCGCCCGCGATTCGATCAGCTTGTAGCGCGCATCGAGAAGATGAAAACCGATATCGTCCACGCCCGCGGTGGTTGAGGTGTTCGACAGCACCACGACCCCGACACGCGTCTTGGGATTGTAGCCGGTAAAGGAACGGTATCCGCCGGTGCCGCCGTTGTGCCAGACAATGTCAGCGCCAAACCGCGTGTCGATATGCCAGCCCAGCGCGATCTCCAGATTCGACACGCCGGTCGGCCTTCGCACGGTGAGCATGAGGGCCATTGCGGGCGCCAGCGGTGTTTTGACGTAGCCCAGGTTGGCCGCGATGAATGTAAGCATGTCGTTAGCGGTCGAACGCAGCGCACCCGCGCCGGCCAGAGTGGGAAGATCCCAATTGGCGGCGCGATGGAGTGTTGCGTCATGTCCGGGAGCCAGCCGCGCCTTCAACTCCGGCGTCAGAGTGATGACGGTACTGTTCATCCCGAGCGGCCCGGTGATGCGCGCGCGGACCAGCGCTTCATAGTCCATGCCCGCGCGCCGCGCCAGTACGTGGCCCAACAAGCCGCCTCCGAGATTCGAATATTCGTAGCGTTCGCCAATGTCGCGCGTCAAAGTGTAAGTCGACAGAAACTGGTACAGTTGCTCCACCGTGTAGTCGGCGTAGGGATTGGTTAGATCCTTAGGGGCAAGATTCGTCGGAAGCCGCGGCAACCCGGAGGTGTGCGTCGCCAGATCCTCGAGTTCAATCGAGCGGCCGCCGCGCTCCGGCATCTTCACGCCTGCTGGAAGATACTTCGCGACCGGATCGGTCAGCGCAACTTCGTGGTGCTCCTCCATGTCGGCCAGCAGCAGAGAAGTGAACACCTTCGTCACCGAGCCGATCTCGAAGACCGTGTCGCCATTGAGCGGCCGCAGGTCGCCTTGGTCGAGCGCGCCGTAAGCGACGATCCGTTTCCCGGCCGGTTCGACAACGCCCACCACGATGCCGACGCTCTGCCGCGCCACATCGATGCGCTGCTCCAGAATCTTGCGAATCTCTTCGTCGGAAGGCGCCTGTGCAAGCGCGCTCCCGGCCGCAAACATCAAGACGGCGCCAATCGTACTTTCTTTCATGCCAGCCTCCCGCTTCCGGCTTCAGGTCGATCCAAGGTAAGCAAATCTGGCGATGAACAAAAGCGTCAGTGCATACACCAGCCAGCTTACGCTGCGAAACTCGCCGCGCGCAACCTTCAGCAGCGTGTAGGCTGTAAATCCGAACGCCAGGCCGTTGGCGATGCTGAACGTCAGAGGAATGGTGACGATGATCAGAAACGCCGGAATGGACAGCACGAGGTTCGACCAGGGAATTTCCGCCGCGTGTGCGATCATCAAGGAGCCGACGATGATCAGCGCGGGCGCCGTGGCCGCGTTGGGAATCGCACCCACGACCGGTGCAACGAACATAGAAACGAGAAACAAAATGCCGGTGGTGATGGCCGTGATGCCGGAGCGTCCGCCTGCCACCACTCCCGCCGCGCTCTCGATGTAGCTGGTCACCGTGGACGTTCCGGCCAGCGATCCGGCGATGGTCGCGACCGCGTCGGAGTAGAGGATGCGGTTGATCCGCGGGATTTGCTGCAGTTCATCGAACAGCTTTGCCTGCTTGCCCACCGCCACCAGCGTGCCGACATTGTCGAAAAGGTCGACAAAAAGAAAAACGAATGCAATCTCCACCAGTCCGTAATGCAAGGCGCCGCGGATGTTCAGGTGCAGAGCAGTCGCGGCGATGTCTTGGAACGAATAAGTTTGCGGATGCCATTCGACGAGGCCGAAAACCGCTCCGATCGTTGTGGTTGCAAGAATGCCGAGTAAAATCGCGCCTCGAACGCCGCGGGCCAGGAGAGCCGCCATCAGCAGCAGCCCGCCAATCGCGAGCAGCGTGTTGGGGCTTCGCAGATTACCCATGGTCACCAGGGTTGACGGGCTCGCCACAACGATCCCCGCGTTGCGCAGCCCGACTAGCGCGATGAAGAGTCCAATGCCCACCGCGACAGCCGAATACAGCTCGAAGGGAATCGCCGACACGATCATCTGCCGCACCCCCGCCGCGGTCAGAATCAGGAACGCGACGCCCGACAGAAACACTGCGCCCAGTGCGGTCTGCCACGGCACGCCCATGCCTTTCACGACGGTGTAAGTGAAGTATGCGTTGAGTCCCATGCCGGGCGCGAGCGCGAGCGGATATCGCGCGAGGACGCCCATCAGAACGCTGCCTAGCGCAGCGCACAAACACGTCGCGGCCACCACCGCGGCCAGCGGCATTCCCGTCTCGTGCAGGATCGCCGGGTTCACGAAGATGATGTACGACATGGTGATGAAGGTCGTGCATCCGGCGAGAATTTCGGTGCGCCAGTTGGTGCCCAGTTCGCGGAATAGGAAGTAACGTTCGAGCCTCGTCTTCACGAGATCCTCAATTCTAGCGCGGCGGCGCGTTACACTTGCTGGAGAGGAACAACTTCGCGTGCTCGTCGTCATGCGCGCGCAGGCCACCGCGGAGGACATCGCGGCCGTCTGCGCCAAAATCCAAAGCCTGGGCTTCCGCGCCCATGTTATGCCCGGCGCCGAGCGGACCGCCGTCGGCATCACCGGCAATCACGGGCCTGTGCCGCCGGAGGAATTCGAAAGCCTGTCCGGCGTCGCGGAGGCGATTCCGGTTTCCAAGCCCTACAAGCTGGTCAGTCGAGAGGTGAAGCCGGACAACACCGTCGTCAATGTTGCGGGCGTTGCAGTGGGAGGCCCTGAGCTCGCGCTGTGTGCCGGGCCATGCTCGGTGGAAGGCCGCGAGCAGATTCTGGAATCCGCCCGCGCCGTCAAGGCCGCCGGCGCGCAACTGCTACGGGGTGGCGCGTATAAACCGCGCACCTCGCCGTACGCCTTTCAAGGGCTGGGCGAAGAGGGCCTTCGTTATCTGGCCGACGCGCGTAGCGAAACGGGTCTCGGCATCGTCACGGAAGCAATTGATGTCGAGACGTTCGACCTGGTGGAGCACTACGCCGACTGCATCCAGATCGGCGCCCGCAACATGCAGAACTTCTCGCTGCTGCGTCGCGCGGGCAGAGCGCGAAAGCCGGTTCTGCTGAAGCGGGGCATGTCCTCCACGCTCGAAGAATTTCTGATGGCCGCCGAGTATATTCTCTCCGAGGGCAACTACCAGGTGATTCTCTGCGAGCGCGGAGTGCGCACCTTCGCCGATCACACCCGCAATACGCTGGATTTGAGCGTCGTTCCCGCCGTCCAAACTCTGAGCCACCTGCCCATCATCGTCGACCCCAGCCACGGAACGGGCAAGCGCGACAAGGTTCATCCCATGGCGCTGGCGGCGATTGCAGCGGGTGCGTCCGGACTCATCGTGGAGGTGCACCCGAACCCGGACCGCGCGTTGTCCGACGGCTACCAATCCTTGTTTCCCGATCAATTCCGCGAGCTGGCCGCCGAGTCCCGCGCCATCGCCGAGCTGCTGGCCACGCGAAGGTCGGCGCTAGCTCCGGTTTCCTGAACTTCCATGAGCGCCCAACCAAGCCTTGATCAACCCACTCCTCACTGGAAGCAGCATGGCGTGCGCATCGTGCGCGCCAATGAATTGGATCCCAATACGCCGCAAACCAGCGGCATGACCCGCGCCGCTGCCATCACGCACGCCCGCACCGGAGCCAGCAAGCTCTGGGCGGGGACCGTCGTCATCCATCCGGACGCAAAAACCGGCGTGCATCACCATGGCGACCTGGAAACCGTGCTGTTTATCGTGAAAGGCCGCGCACGCTTCCGCTGGGGCGACCATCTGGAGTTTGTCGGCGAAGCCGGCCCGGGCGATTTTATCTACGTCCCGCCCTATGTCCCGCACCAGGAGATCAACGCCGATCCCAACGATCCCGTAGAAGCTGTGGTGGTGCGCAGCGGCCAGGATCCGATCGTCGTCAATCTGGACATCCCCAGCCCCGAGCCGCCTTCCAGCACGCCCTGGATCGACCCGGTGCACCGCCGCTGAAGAAACTAGTCGGACTTGAGTTTATCGCTGCCGGCAGCGGGTTTCGACTCGGCCGTCTTGGTTTCCGCCGGCTTGCTCTCGGACTTGGCAGCAGATTCGCTTTTCGGCGAACTGCCTCCGCTCTTGGCGTAATCAGTCGCATACCAGCCGGAGCCCTTGAACTGGAACGCGGGCGCCGAAAGCAGGCGGTGCACGGGCCCGCCACACTTTTCGTGGATGGTGAGTTCTTGGTCCGAGAACTTCTGCATTACCTCAAAGACTTCGCCACAGCCGTCGCATTTGTACTCGTAAAGCGGCATCTAGTGCGGTTGCTCGTTCGGATGCGGGATGTTCAGCGGAGTCAGCGGCGTTGTCGTAGGCCCCTGATTCGAATCCGCCGGCTTGGCTGCCTGGTCGCTGGTGGACACGGCGGCGTCCTTGCCTTTCGTCACTACATCCACCGCCTTCTGCAGCAGCAGATCCTGGCCTTGAGGTTGCGACTGCGGCTCCACGGTCTGCGGATTGCCGTCGTCATCCACGACCACCGCTTCGGGCTCCTGAACCGGCACCGATGGGGTGACCTGGGCGTCCTGGATGGCCTTGCCGGAGGGCGAATAGTATTTAGCCACCGACAGGATCACGGCCGATCCGTCATCCATCGTGATCGGTCTGCGTATCGATGCGTCTCCGTACGTGCGCTCACCCACCACCTCGGCGCGTTTGTCGTCCAGCAGAGCCGCCGCGGCAATCTCCGCTCCGTCCGCCGTACCCCGGTTGACGATCACGGCCAGAGGCAGGCGGCTGATGTCGGCCGATGCCTCCGCCATGACATCGTGGCGCTGCACCCTTTGTCCTTCCGTATAAGTGATGAGGCCCTTGTCCAAAAACAGGTTGGCCAGCTGCTCGCCCGCCTCCGGGCTGCCCGTGGCGCAATGGCGCAGATCCAGCACCAATTCCTTGGCGCCTTGCTTTTGCAGATCTTCAACCTGGCTCGCAATATCTTTCACCCGGTTGCCTTCCAGGCTCTCGGCCTGAACGAGGCCAACGCTGTCCGGCAGCATCTTCGAAGTCACGGCCGGGTATTGGATCATGGCGCGGGTCAACGTGAGCTTCTGAGGTTCGGGGTTTCGGAACCGGAGCACGCCCAGTTCGACGGTAGAGCCGGGATCTCCCTCCAGCAGCAGCTCGGCGAAGGCCAGCGGCATGTCGCGCGTCGCGACACCGTTGATCGTCTCTAAGACGTCCGTGGTCGTCAGTCCCGCTTTGGCGGCCGGCGAACCCGGAATCGCGTCCACGATGCCCACGTAGCCGAACTTCTTCGACAGGACCAGGCCCACGTCCGCTTTGTGCTGATCCTTGCTCTTCAACCATTGCTTGTATTGGTCGGCATTCAGGTAGCTGGCATAGGGATCGATCGACTCCAGCAGGCCGTTCAGCGCGCCCAGCGTGACACTCTTCATGTCCGGCTCTTCCACGTAATCGCTCTTGATCCGTGAAAGGACCTCGGTGTACACGGCCAAATGCCGGTAAGTGTCTTCCGGGGATGCGCTCTTACCGCGCATGGCTCCGAAAAGTAGCGCGAATACGAGACACGTCGAAGTGGAGGCAACGAAAAACTTGATGCGCCTGGTCATAAAGGTATAGCTAAGGACCGCCTACCCCCAGTATAGCCCGGGTTCCTGCTCAGCGGTCGAAGGTCAACTTCAGGGGTTGATCCGGTAGTAGTTCTGGAAGACCCCCATGGCTGGATAGAACGCCCGCGAGCGGTACAACTCCATCACCTGCCGGATATGCCCCAGATCGTGGAAGGCGAACTCGTGCAGCAGTTCCGCGAACGCCACATCGCCCAGGTCCTCGTGCCGCCCCCGGCGCGCCGCCACGGAGGCCGGCAGCACCTTCAACCATTCCAGGGTCCTGGTGCGCTGTTCGCTAAACTTCAGCAATTCCGCGAGGCCGTCGAACCGGGCTCCGAAGCGGAACAGCGCCAGTTGATCGTAGCTGGGGAGGAACGGACTCTCCTCGCCCGCGATGGCGCTGAAGCGGCTCAGGAAGCCGTGCACTTCGACGTCAGCCAGGTGCGCGAACACCATGCTGATCGACCAGCGGTCCGGCGCGGGCTGCCACTCCAGTTCTTCCGGCGGGGCCAGCGCGATCAAGCCACGCAGCGCGTCCGGAGTCCGTTCCAGGATATTCGCGATTGCCGGGAATGCTTCGAGGAGCGTCATGCGGGATTCCTCCGCCGCCATTCAAACAGCACGATGCCCGCGGCCACCGACACGTTGAGCGAGGCAATGGCCCCCGCCATGGGAATGCGAACCAAGAGGTCACAGTGTTTCTTGACCATTTCGTGCAGGCCGTGGCCTTCGCCTCCCAGGACGAAAACGGTGGGGTGGGCATAATCGGTCTCGCTATAGAGCTGGCTGGCTCTTTCGTCCAGGCCATAGATCCAGAAGCCGCGCCCCTTCAGGTCTTCGAGCGTCTGGTTTATGTTTCCAATCCGCACCACGGGAAGGTGCTCGAGCGCTCCGGCGGCGGCCTTGGCGACGGTTTCATTCAGCCCGGCCGCGCGGCGCTCGGGAACCAGGAGCGCCGAAGCACCGGCGGCGTGCGCCGAGCGCACGATGGCGCCCAGGTTGTGCGGATCTTCCACGCCGTCCAGGATTATCAGTAATTGCGCCCCGTCCAGCACCTGCCCGAGTTCGGTGTAACGGTGAGCGGCGCCAAAGGCGACAACGCCTTGGTGCGCAGCGCCTCGGGCGATTCGGTCCAGCGCCTCCCGCGGCTCGAAGCGGAGAGGCACGGAACGCTGGCGAGCCAGATCGATCACTTCCTGCAGGCGCGGGCCGCCGGCACCCCGGGCGATTAAGATGCGGTCCAGCGTCCTTCCGGCACGCAAGGCCTCCAGGACCGGATGCACTCCGGCCAAAAGGTCGCTTTCCCGTTGCTCCGGACGGGTTGTAACGGTGGTTCGATGTTTCGTAGATACCAGTGTAAGAAAGCGTAAGAGCACGGCTCAAGGTTCAATCCCACGGGAGGGGTTTGCTAGAATAGCGAGGTATGTTGGAGCCCCTCGTCGGGGATCTTCGGCCCGAGATCCCGGACAAGCTCTATTTTCGGATTGGCGAAGTGAGCCGCTTGGCGGGGATCAAGCCTTACGTATTGCGGTTCTGGGAGACGGAGTTCCCAGCGCTCGGTCCGAAAAAATCGGGCAAAGGACATCGCCTGTACCGGCGCAAGGACGTGGAACTGGTGCTGGAGATTAAGCGCCTGCTCTACGACAAGCGCTATACCATCGAAGGCGCGCGTAAGTTTCTGGACTCGCGCAACCGCGAAGCACCTGCTAAACCAGCCGCCGCCACGGCCAAGGTGGGCCGCAAGCAGGCCGACCTGTTCGGCAGTCCGGCCCCGCTCCTGGAAGAAATCCGCAAGGAACTCACCGCAATTCTGCAGATTCTAGGCTAGCCGGCGAGGCATGAGCTCCCGCTAAAATTGCGCCGCCCGGCGCCGATGAGCCAAACAGGGAACCGTCCCATGATCCGGCTCACACGCATCAACCACGTTCCGTTGGTACTCAACGCCGACCTGATCGAACATGTGGAAATCACTCCGGATACGGTGATTGCGATGACCACCGGCCAAAAGTTCATGGTGACGGAGTCGGCCGATGAGGTGATACAGAAAGTAATTGAGTTCCGCCGGTTGATCGCCAATCGTCCGGAAGCCAGACCTCCCTGTGAAGACGAAGGGAGGGCAGCAGACCAGTAGGCCGAAACCGATATGGCGGATCAACCCAAACCAGGGACACAGCCCGTCAAGCCCTCGCCCGGCCAAGGCAAAGCGCCAACAGAGAAGGCGAAGAAGGCCGGTTCGCGGCCCGATTTTGCCACATTCGGCGGAATCCTGCTGGCTCTGGGCGGAATTGTCGGCGGCCTTCTGATGGAAGGCGGCAGGATCAAGGACATCTCGCAGATCACGGCGGCCTTCATTGTCCTGGGTGGCACGTTTGGCGCCGTGATGGTAAGCACTCCGTTGGCCGTGCTCCGAGGCGCCTTGCTGCGGCTGGTGCACGTGATCCTGGACACGACGCAGCCGCCCGACGCGGCCATCGAGGAGCTGATCGGTTACGCCACCAAGGCTCGCAAGAACGGCCTGGTGTCGCTCGAAAATGAAGCCCTGGAAGTTCAGGATCCGTTCCTGCGCAAGGCCTTGACGCTGGCCGTCGACGGCACGGACTTGCAGGAAATTCGTAACATGATGCAGCTGGAAATCGACATGGCGGAGAGCCGGGCCACGGCGGAGGCCAAGGTGTTTGAAAGCGCGGGCGGCTATTCGCCGACCATCGGCATCATCGGCGCGGTGATGGGTCTCATCCAGGTGATGAAGAATCTGGCCAACATTGAGGAAGTTGGCCATGGAATCGCGGTGGCTTTTGTCGCCACGGTGTATGGCGTCGGACTGGCGAATATCCTGCTGCTGCCGGCCTCCACCAAAATCAAGGCCCGGATCTCGAGCGACACCGAACTGAAAGAGCTGAAGCTGGAAGGCGTGGTGGCGATCGTCGAAGGGCTGAACCCGAAGCTGATTCGCAGCAAGCTGGAGGCCTACCAGTACGCCGCGAAGGGTGACGAGAAAGCCAAGAAGAAAGCTCCGGCCAAAGCGGAGAAAGTCCCGGGCGCGGCGCAACAGCCCGCCCCGGCCAAAGGATAGCGATTGGATCGATATGGCGCGCAAGAAACAGGAATCGCATGAGAATCACGAACGCTGGCTGGTGTCCTACGCGGACTTCATCACACTGCTGTTCGCGTTCTTCGTGGTGATGTTCGCCACATCCCAAACCGACAAAGCGAAGGCGCAGGCCGTCTCCGATTCGGTGAAAAAAGCACTGGAAGGCGAGTCCTTCAAGGCCGTGGCGCAACTCATACTCGGCGGCACGGTCGATATGAAGGGTCAAGGCAACGCCCAGCGGAACGGTCCCGGCGGCGCCAGGAAACTCGTGCGAGTCGAAGACAAGCCGCAGGGGAAAGTCGTGGAGTTACTGCCTTCCCTGCAGATTTTGACTCGGGAACTATCCGAAGAGATCAAGACCGGAAAGCTGGCCATTCACATGGGATCGCGCGGCCTGACGATCAGCTTTGCCCAAGCCGCCCTGTTTCCTTCCGGCGAAGACGAAATCGCCAAGGATTTCTACCCGAGCATCCAGAAGATCGCCAACGCGATGAAGCAGATCCCCAATCCGGTCCGCGCGGAGGGCCACACCGACGCGGTTCCGATTCACAACTCGCGTTTTCGCAGCAACTGGGAGCTCTCCGCCGCCCGCAGCATCGCCCTGGTGGAGTTGCTGATGCAGTTCGGCGTGCCGCGCGACCGCCTCTCCATCGCCGGATACGCCGATACGGACCCGGTGGACAGTAATGACAGCGCAGAAGGCAGGCAGCGAAACCGCCGCGTCGATCTCGTACTGTTGAACGAAACCGGGCTCAAGGGCGAGCCGGAGCGCGTTGAACCGGCCCCGCCCGTTGCGCCTCCGAAAAGCGCGAATCCAGCAGCGAAACGCTAGGCGCTTAGGACAGCGAGGCGGATAGCCTCTGAAGGACCAGCTGCGCCGCCTTCTGGCCTGCGCTCTTCTTAGAAAGACCCTCCGCCCGGCCGGTCCATTCCGGCCCCACTTTCACTTCGACGACGAACGTTTTGGCGTGCTCGGGCCCGCGCTCTTCCACGGTCGCATAGCGCGGCTGCGGCAGTCGCAACGCTTGCGCCGTTTCCTGCAGCGCGCTCTTGTAGTCGATGGCGGAGTCGGCGATTTCGGCGGCCGGAGTTTCCCCGATCACGCGATCCACCACGAAGCGACGGGCTGCCTCCATGCCGCCGTCCAAATACAGAGCGGCAATCAGCGCTTCCAGTGCGTCCGCGAGCAGGGCTTTCTTTTCACGCCCGCCGCTCAATTCCTCGCCGCGGCCCAACCGTAAAAACTCGCCTAAGCCCAGCCGCAGGGCCGTCTGATGAAGATGCGAGGCGCTGACCAGGTGCGCCTTCAGCTTCGACAAGCGCCCCTCGGGGTATCCGGGATGCCGCTCCACCAGAGCATCGCTGACAAGGAATCCTAGAATCGCATCCCCCAGGAATTCGAGCTGCTCGTTGTCGGCGATGGGGGGATGCGAGTTCTTCTCGTGAGCACTGGATTTGTGCGTCAGCGCGCGCGCAAACAGGTCCCGGTTTTGAAAGTGGTAACCGAGCACCGCCTCCAGAGCTTCCAACGTGAGCGCCTGCGTAAGGACTACTTGTTTTGGGTTGCGGGCGCTGCCGGAGCAGCGGGAGCCCCGGCCGGTTTGGAGGCGGCAGCGCCCTTGCGCTTTTGGATGTCGTCCTTCAGCCTTTGCGCGATGGACTTCACCTGGTCCGTCGAGTCTGGATTATTGATGGCTTTGTCGAGCGTGAAGATGGCGTCATCGGCCTTGCCCTGGATGGCGTAAACCTGCGCCAGCCGGACGAGAATCGCGGGTTGCGGCGAAGCAGACGCCGTCAGCGCTTTCTTGTAATTGGTGACCGAGCCGTCGTAGTTCTTGCGCACCTGATCCGCCATCCCCAAGGCCTCATAGCCCTGAGCCTGAAAGTCCTTCCGGGCCGCGTCCAATTGTTCATCTGTCCAGTCGGCGCGGGCCTTCGGCATGGTCTTGGCGTCTTCAATGGCCTCGTTGGCCCATTTCTCCACGTTACCGAGCTTCTCGTCCTTATCTAAGTCGAACTCGCGGGTATGATTGACGGTTTCCAGCGCCAGAGTGGCCAGGGCAAACGGATTCTTCGGATCGGCTTTGAGCAAGCGGTCGGCGTAAAAAATGGTCTGAGCGTAATCGCCCTTCTGTTCTTCCGTCTGTACGGCCATCTGCAGCAGCAGAGTCTTAAACTCGGTGTCGGCGTATTTATCGAGCACGGCTTCGATGGCCTGGATACGCTCATCCGGCGTCTTGGCGGTTTGAACGGCCATGATCGCCTGCGCTTCCTTCTGGGATTTCACCTTCTGCGCCGGCAAGGAAAAGGCGAGCGCGAGAGCGCCCGAAGCGAGCGCGGCGAGTTGTCTCAATCCTGTTTGCATGGATACTCCTGTCCTCACTTTTATACCATTGCCGCAACGCACGGTTCCTGACCTAGCGCCTTTGAAACGGCGCTGCGATTCCCTTCTCCGCGGCGGCTTTTACCGCTGCGGGCGCTCCGGGTACGGCGAGCGCCGCGCGATAGTTTTTCTCCGCTTGGCCGCGGTCACCGGCGGCGTCCGCCAGCCTCCCCAAATAGAGATAAGACCAGGACTTGGTTTCGCCGTCCGAGGCCATGCCCACGATTTTTTGAAACAGCTTTTCGGCAAGCTCGGGATCGCGCTGCAAGGCGGCGATCCGCGCTAATCCATAGTATGCCTTGCCGTGCAAGCTGTCGTCACCCGGCTCCTGCAGGACCTTCAGGTAGCGCTGGCGGGCGTTTTCCAGATCCCGCTCGGCGTACAGATTCTCGGCTTCGGACAAAGTCTTGGCGGCCCCGGTGAGCACGGGTTCGGGGGGCGGGGCCGCGTGCGGGGCTTTCCTTACGGCGGCTTCCTGTGCGAAGGTAACGTTGGCCAGGCGCCGATCCTCGCGCTCCAGATCGATGTGTCCAATCAGGTCGGGGAAGTAGTTGCGTAGTGATTCCTCCTGCTTCTCATAGGCCATCAGGGCGTCCGCCAGGCCGGGTGTCAGAACATAGCCTTCGCGGAGCGCCTGGTCGACCAAAGCCTGCCGGTTGGCGCGCGGAGCGAGCCTGCTCTCCACCGCCTTGATGACGCACTCGGTGGCGAGCAGCAGGAAATCTTCCTTGTAAGCCTCCGGAAGAGCCGGCGCGGGCTGGGCAAACTCCGCCAAAGCTTTCATGCCGTCCAGTTGCTCAAAATAGCGCAGCGACAGCGGGTCCAGCAGATAATGCAGATAAGCGTGGCGAACCTGATCGATCTGCGGTTCCAGGGACGGCGTGACAACCACGAAGTAGTCGTCTTTATAACTGCGCGTCTGTACCTGATTCGGCGCACCCAGCAGATCGATATAAACCTGGAAGTAGCGCCCACGAATCCCGCTGGTGGGATTGCGGAGGTAGGCGTTGGCTGCCAGCAGCGACTGGCTTACTCCGTTGTGATAGGCAGCGATAGTGCGTTCGAATTCTGGCTGGGCGCGGTTCCACAGACCCTCGATGTCCGCCTCCCGGTAAAAGCGGGCAATCAGCTGATTCAGACCATCCAGCTTCCGCACGTCGGGCGGGATCTCCTCCGGCATCCACCAGTATTCGAAATCCGGCGGGCCATTGATGGAGAGCGCGAACGAGATGTATTGGCTCAGTTCGGCGTCCTGATCGTCCTGCCGGTGCGCGTCGAAAAACTTTTTGAGCGCGTCCACGGATTCCAGGTGCTTCTGCGCGATGGTTTCGCGAACCTGGCGGCGGACCGGCGAATTGGCGGTTGAGTCCACGTCGGCGTCGTAGCCGGCGGCGTTGATGGCGGCCAGGACCGTAAACAAAGCCTGGTTGCCGTCCAGTTGGTTTTGAGACGATCGCTCGCGCGGCTGCGCCTGGGCGAGCGCGGAGAGCAGGACGGTGAGTGCGAGCAGGCGAGCCAAGTCTCCTTCAATTGTAATCGGTCACCGGTCCGCGAGGCGGGCGGTGCTGGATTCGCCACGATTGCTATACTACGGGCGAATGCAACCCGATCTCGACCGGCGGATCGAGGAAGTCTGGTCCATGCTGCGCGCTTCCGAGGAGCGGATCGCGCGAGCGGAGCGGAGCTTCACCATACGGATGGAAAAGGCCGAACGGCGGATGGACAAAGCCGAACGGCGGATGGAAAAGTTCGACAAACGCATGCAACTGGCCGAGCAGCGAATGGACCGGGCCGAGCAGCGAATGGACCGGTCCGAAGAGCGAATGGACCGCGCCGAGGAGCGGATGGAAAAGTTCGACAAACGGCTCGAGGCCACGCGTAAACTGGTCGAACTGGGGATGAAACTCATGGTCCGCCTGGAAACCCGACTCGACCATCTCTCCAAAGAGCAACAGGCCTTTCTGCGCGCCTTCCGTAATGGACGCGACGGGAAGAACGGTCACGGCCACAGCGGTCCTTCCCGCCGGCACTAAAGCCTTCCGAAAAGCTACTTCCCGATACAGAAAGTGGAAAAGATGCGGTTGAGGATGTCATCGGCCGTCGTCGCGCCGGTAATGGCATCGATCGGCCGCAGCGCGGCGTAAAGATCGAGCAACAGCATTTCGTGGGGAATGCCGAACTCGGTGGCTTGGCGCGCCTGCCGCAGCCCTTCCAGGCTTTCACGCAACAATTGCTCGTGCCGGATGCTGGTGATGAAGCCGGACTCCTGTTCGCGGGCGGCGTCCGGCGCGATGCGGCTCCGCAGTTGGTCTACGCCCTCCCCGGTGACAGCGGAAACCGCGACAAAGTCTTCGGATGGTTCGGCCACGCGCGGCAGGTCGGACTTGTTCCCCACCAGGATGTACCGTCCCTGAGCACGGGCGCGTTGCATCAGCGCAAGGTCCTCCGCCTGGATTGGCTGTGCCAGATCCAGCACCACCAGCGTCACGGCGGCGTCGGCCATGGCCTGATAGCTGCGTTCGATGCCGAGTGTCTCCACCAGGTCCCGGCTGGCGCGGATACCGGCCGTATCCACGAATCGCACCGGTATTCCCTGAATGGCCGCCGTTTCCGAGACCAGGTCGCGAGTGGTGCCTGGAATATCGGTGACAATGGCGCGCTCCTGCTCGAGCAGCCGGTTGAACAGGCTGCTTTTTCCGACGTTCGGCCGCCCGACGATGGCCAATGTGATGCCGGAGTGCACTAGCTTGCCGTAATCGAAGCTGGCGGCTAACGCGTTCAGGGCCCGCTCGATCGGGTCCAGACGCCGGAGGATCTCTTCTCCGGGCGCGACGCTGATGTCGTCCTCGGCGAAGTCGATTCCGGCTTCGAGCAGGGCGATCAACTCCAGCAATTGCTCTTTAATCGGGCGAATACGCTTGGAAACCGAGCCTTCCACTTGTTGCGCCGCGATGCGCGCCTGAAACAACGTCGTGGCTTCGATCAGATCTCGCACCGCCTCGGCCTGCGGCAGGTCGATCCGTCCGTTCAGAAAGGCGCGCAGAGTGAACTCGCCGGGCTCGGCCAGTCGCGAGCCGGCGGCACACGCGCGTTCGACACAAAAGCGCAAGACCACGGGGGAGCCGTGGCAGGAGATCTCCACCAGGTCCTCAGCCGTGTAGGAGCGCGGGGCGGCGAAGTAAGTGACGACAGCCTGATCAACCGTCGCGCCGGATGTGTCGACCAGCTCCGCCCGGGATGCCGTCCACGGGTTCCATTGATGGCCGGGATGGAAGCGCAGAATGCGGCCGGCGATGGCCGTGGCATAGGCGCCGGAGAGCCGCACCACGCCCAGCCCCGAACGCCCTGGCGGAGTGGAAACGGCAACGATGGTGTCTTGGAGCCGCAGCGCGGTCGCCTAGCGCCCCCGGTCGCCACGGCGCGGCGGACCGGACCGTCTGCCTCTCGGGCCGTCACGGCCCTCCCGTCCGGGCGGACCGGGGCGCGGCGGGCGGATCGGTTCCGGCAGGGGCATGCCGACCGGCAGCACCACAACCTGCCGGAACGGACCGGTGCCGGTGCTTTCACTGCGAATGTCGGTTTCGTTGCGCAGGCACAAATGAATGATGCGCCGCTCGCGGCTGCTCATCGGATTGAAGTGGAACGGCCGGCGGGTACGCTTGACGTTCTCGGCGGCGGTGAGCGCGCTCAGGCGCAATTCCTCAATGCGCAAGGCGCGGTAATCGTTGCAGTCGAAGCACAGCAGCGAATGGTGCTCGGCGGGCATCGCGAGCACTTCCATGGTCAGCAACTCCAGCGCGAGCAGCACCTCGGCTTTGTTGGCCAGCAGGAGGTCCACGTCCGGCCCCGAGAATTTCACCAGTAAGTCGGGGTCTTCGAGATCGGGATGCAGGTGCTGGCCTTCCAGAATCTCGAAAGACAGCTCCAGGCCCATGTTCTGGATGGTTTGCTGGAGAAACTCTTCGATGCGCGGGCCAGTGGAGGCCACCGTGTAGATTTTTTCGTCCACCTATCTTATCCCCTGACTTTCTTCTTGGGCACTGGCTTGGGAGGCGGAGGCGGCGGCGCCGGCATCATGCGATTTACGAACCATTGCTGGACAATACCCACTAAATTGCTGGTCAACCAGTATAACACCAGGCCGCTGGACAAGTTATAGAAAAAGAAGCCGAACATCAGCGGCATCAGCTGCATGATCTTGGCTTGGGATGCGTCCATGCCGGGGCTGGGTGTCATCTTTTGCGAGATGAACTGCGTGACGATCATGATAATCGGCAGGATGTGGATCGGCAGCGCCTCCGGTTGCGACAGATCCGTAACCCAAAGCCAGTGTGCGCCGCGCAGTTCAATGGTCACCGCCAGCACTTTATAGAAGGCGTAGATCAGTGGAAGCTGCACCAGCATGGGCAGACAGCCGCCCATGGGGTTGACGCCCTCCTTCTTGTACAGCTCCATGACCTCTTCGTTTTGCTTTTGTTTGCGAGGGTCGCGCAGGCTGAGGCCTTTGTACTTCGCGTTGATGGTGTCCAGCTGCGGCTTGAGGGCCTGCATCTTCTTCTGCGATTTCATGCTGGAAAACCGCATGGGGAGTATCAGCAGGTTGATGACGACCGTGATCAAAACGATGGACCATCCATAGTTGTGCACGATGGTGTCGTTCAGCCAGTGCATTCCCAGGAACAAAGGCTTGGCGATCACTCCGAACCAGCCCCAGTCGATGAGCTGCTGCAGCTTGGGATCCACTTTGCGCAGTAAGTCGATATCCTTCGGCCCGACGAACGCCACGAAGCGGTTCACCGAATCGCCGCCGATCTCCACGCCGACGCGCGACTCCTCCTTGGCCGCGGCCGCGGGAGGCACGTCGTCCTTGATCGTTTCCACCTTGATGGACGTGTTGTCCTTGGGCAGAACCACGAAGGCAAAGAAGCGGTCATCGAGTCCCGCGAACGAATAATCGCCGGTGGTGACTACGGGGCCGTCCTTGACCGACTTGGCATCCCTGGTAAACAGCTTGCCTTGGCTGAGAAAGCTGCCTTCGTGCGGATCGTAATAGACGGCGTGCTCCTCGCCCACGCGATTCAGCACCGTTGCGTCGCCAAAGCCGCCGCGCCACTGGATGGAATGCGCCACCGGCACGCCGTCCTGGGTCACCTCCGTGGTGACATGGGTCAAATAGCCGTTCTTGGAAAACTCGAAGGATTTCTTGGCGTAATTCTTGCCATCGGAGAACTCGTACTGGATGCTTAGACCGTCAGCGCCGGGTTTGGGCACATACAGTCCGAAGTTGAGCGAGTTGGCCGCCTGTGCGTCGGCCAGCGAAAGTGAGAACGGCCCCGCGATCTTCGAGAAGCTCGCCGGGTTGACCAGCTCCAGAGGCTTGCCCGTCCGGTCGCGGTATTTTTTGAGCACCCAACTTTGAACGACAGCGCCGCGATTGGAGAAGCGGACGTGATAAATATCCGTATCCACGACGAAGCTTTGCTCGGAGTCCGCGGCGATCCGGCCGGGCACGTTTTCCGCCGCGGGAGCCGCCGGTGTGGCGGCCGCCGGCTGGCTGGCGGTTGCTGTTGCTGCATTAGCCGTCGTCTGGCTGGTTGCGGCCGGCAGCGCCGGTTTGGTTGTCTTCGCCGGAGGGGGCGCCTTATAGATATAGGGAGTAACGAACAGCACCAATCCCATCAGCAAGAACGCCAGCAGGAGCCGCTGCTCCATGGTCAGCTCGCGCTTCCCTGGTTTGCCGGGTTGGATGGGATTATCTGCCATGGGTTGAGGGCGGCTTATCGAACCGGATCGAACCCGCCGGCGTGCAGCGGGTGGCAGCGCAGCAGACGCAGGATGCCCATTCCGACGCCGCGCAGCGCGCCGTGCTTTTCAACGGCCTCACACATGTATTCCGAGCAGGTGGGGTAAAAGCGGCAGGCCGAAGGCAGCCAGGGCGAAAGGAACCGCTTATAAGCGCGCAAGCCGGCGACAACTACTTTCCGCATTGGGTTACCAGCCGATCCACTTCCCGCCGCAACTCCTCTGCCGGCGCCGTCAAGGCCGGTCGCCTGGGGTTGATCACGATATCCCACCGCGGCTCCACTTCGCTCCAACGAACCCGGAACGCCTCCCGTAACCTTCTTTTCGCGCGGTTTCGGGCCACCGCCTTTCCGAACGCCCGTGGAACCGTGAACCCCAATCTCGCGCTCTGCCCCTCGCCACGCGGGACCTGGAGGCAGAATGCCGCAAAATACCGGCCCGCGAATCGAGTCCCTTCGTTGTAGACCTTGCGGAAATCAGCAGCCCTCAAGATCCGAGCGCTGCTCGGCAAACCGAGGTTAGTCGGCGTATCGGACGGCTCGCTCGTCGCTCACGGTGAGCTTGTGACGGCCCTTGGCGCGCCGCCGCGCCAGCACCGCGCGACCGTCCTTGGTTGACATCCGTACCCGGAACCCGTGTGTTTTTGCCCGTTTGCGATTATTTGGCTGAAATGTACGTTTTGGCATCAGTTTCCTCGGCCCGGGCAAGCGACCCGAAACGTTGAAGACTCGTCACCTTCAGTATAGGGGGCGGGAGAAACAGTGTCAAACTGCGGGGCCGGAGCGAGTGGTGAGAAGATCGCCTCCCGGTTGCGCCGCTCTGCGCCGAATGGCGGGAACAAGGCTGCTCAACTCCAATAGCTGCGATCCAGGCTCCGGTATTGGACGGCTTCGGCCAAGTGGCGCGCGGCGATGGAATCGGATGCGCTCAGATCGGCAATGGTGCGGGCGACTTTCAGGATGCGGTCGTGCGCGCGGGCGCTCAAGCCCATACGCCGGACCGCCATCTCCAGCGTGCGCTCGCCGGCATCGTCCAAGCCGCACAGTCTCCGCAGGTGACCTGAGGGAATCCGCGCATTATAGAATCCGCGTTGCTGTTGAATGGACCGCGCCCCCAGCACCCGCTCCCTCATCTCGGCCGACCCGGCTCCGCTGTCCTTCCCGCGCAACTCCTTGTAGGCGACCGCCGGAACCTCAATGTGCATGTCGATGCGGTCCAGCAGCGGGCCGCTCACTTTGCTCAGATAGCGCTGGATGATGGCGCCGGTGCAGCGGCACTCGCGCGTTGGGTCGGAAAAGTAACCGCACGGGCAAGGGTTCATCGCGGCAATCAGGATAAAGTCGGCCGGGAACGACAACGTCATGTTCGTCCGCGCCAGCGTCACGGACGATTCCTCCAGCGGCTGGCGCAGCATCTCGAGCACGTTGCGCGGGAACTCGGGCAACTCGTCCAGAAACAGCACCCCATTGTGCGCCAGGCTGACCTCGCCGGGCCGCGGCGTACCCGAACCTCCGCCGATCAATCCGGCGTCGGATACCGTGTGATGCGGCGCGCGGAACGGCCGCTGGGAAAGCAGGCCCACGCCGTGCGGCAGCAGGCCGGCCACGCTATGAACCTGCGTGGTCTGGATTGCTTCCTGAAAGGTGAGCGGCGGCAGGATGCCCGCGAAGCGTTTCGCGAGCATGGTCTTGCCGGAGCCGGGCGGGCCAATCATCAAAACGTTGTGTCCTCCCGCCGCGGCGACTTCCAGCGCACGCCTGGCTGTAGTCTGGCCACGAACCTCGCGGAAGTCCGGAATGGCCCGATCTACGGAAAAAGCGCCGTCGACATTCGAGCACGCCGGCTGGAACAGATCCGGCTGATTGAGATACTGCACGACCTCGGCCAGGTGGCGCATCCCGAATACGCGCACGCCTTCGGTTACGGCGGCTTCGGCCGCGTTATCGGCGGGAACCAGCAGGTTGGGAATCCCGCGCCGGCGCGCGCACACCGCGATGGATAACACGCCGCGCACCGGACGCAGGGTGCCGTCCAACGACAGCTCGCCCACCAGCAGATGCTCGTCCGTCCGTCCCACGGTTCCCATCGCGCCCAGGATCCCGAGCGCCATCGGGAGGTCGAAGCCCGCTCCTTCCTTGCGAATGTTGGCGGGCGCCAGATTGATGGTGACCGATTTATTGGGATAGCCGAAGCCCGAATTGAGCAAGGCCGATTTGATCCGCTCCCGGCTCTCGCGCACCGCGGTGTCGGGCATGCCGACCGTGACAAAGTCGCGTGCGTTGCCGCCGGGATACATGTCTACTTCGACATCGATCAAATGCGCTTCGATTCCAAAGACAGCCGCACTACGTGTTCGGAACAGAGCCATGCTCGAAGAGGTAGTGGAACAACGGCGGCAAGGCTCTCGGGGAAAGGCGTTCCGGACAGGCCCTGGGCCAGATGGGAACAAATTAATTAACGGTTAGGGTGAACCCTGCCAAAAACCGGGGAAGTCTAATGTTTCAGAGGTTAATTTCGCATGAAAAGTCTTGCTTTGATTCCTTGTTTCAGTCTGGCCGTGGCGTTCTCCCTGAACGCACAAGAGATACCGCGGCTCACCTATGATTTCGGCGCCGGCTTCACTCAGACCGTGGGGACCACCGGCAAAAATCTCGATCAGGGTTGGAATGTCGAGGGCGGTCCTACCTACAACCTCATGCCGTTTCTCGGCGTAAAGCTGGATCTGGGGTACAACTCGTTCGGGGTCAACTCGGCGACGCTGAGCAATCTTGGCCTTCAGAACGGCAACTTCAACGTGTTCTCCGCCACTGTCGACCCCATCGTCCGCTTACATCCGCGCGGCAGAATCGACCCGTATTTCATCGGAGGCTACGGCGTGTATCATTACACCCAGTCGTTCACGGCTCCGTCCGGCGCGGCACTCACGGCATTCAGTCCTTTCTTCGGCGGGTTCCTTGCCAATTCTTATTCAGCCACCCACGGTGGAGTGAATGGGGGCGCGGGTGTCGAATTGGCACTCAAGGGGCGCTGGAAGATCTTTGCCGAAGCGCGCTACGACCGCATCTTTCTGGAGGGTGTCCAGCACCACATCGATTATGTGCCGGTATCCTTCGGATTCCGTTTCTAGCCGCATCTAGCGGATGGGCGCGTAATAGCCGTGGCGATAGTAAGTCCGTAACTGCGCGGAGTTCGCCGCGCCCTCGATGACCAGCTTGATCGTGCGGAACTTTCCATCGCGCGCGTCATTGCTGGGCGCGTAACCGATCAGGTACTGGTCGCGAAGCTCGTTGCTGATGTGCTCGCTGATCGCCGGCAGATCGTCGAGATTCTCGACCGGGTATTCGCGCCCGCCGCTGTCTTCGGCCAGTTCTTCGAGCAGGCGCGGGCCGTTCCGCTCCTCCGCGGGCAGCTTATGGGTATCTTCCTCGAAGATGCCCATCGCGTAAACCTGCGCGTCGGTCTCCAGCAGTTCATCTCTGATTTCGCGCGCCGTGTGGCGGCTGCGATTGTCTCCGCCGTCGGAAACGATCACGATGGCCTTGCGCGGATTGCGCGCGCTCTTCAGTTGCTCCATGGCCATATGGATCGCGTCCAGTAAAGCCGTGCGGCCGAAGGGGCGGGCGTGCGAAATCCGGTTGTAGACCTGGTCCGTGTCGGTGGTGAACGGAACCTTGAGCTTGGGCTTCTCGCTAAACTCCACCAGGAAAAATTCATCCTGCGGGTTGGAGGTTCGGAAGAACGCCGCGGCCGCTTCGGCCGCCTTATGAATCTTGTCCCGCATGCTGCCGCTCACGTCAAAAAGCAAGCCTACGGAAAGTGGCGCTTCTTCTTTTGAAAAATAACGGATGGTTTGCGACACGCCATCTTCGAAGATCTCAAAGTTCTTCTTGCCGAGATCGGTGATGGAAGCGCCAAACGCTGTGGTGACATGCGCCGGAACCAGAACCAGCGAAGAGTCCACCCGGATATCCGGATTGGGAAGCGCATTCGCAACCGGGACAATGCGGGGCCGCAAGCGCGGCTCAATGGAAACCAGCGAGTCCCCGCCGGGCGCCTGAAAAGCTGGCAATACGGGGCACAGCGAAAGGACCACAGCGAGGCACGCGACCTGGGCAAAACTGCGTGCCATAGGGTGACTGTTATATCAAGACTGAGCCTCGGCGGCAAGTACTATGCCGGTGGAAAAGTACTGGTGGTAACCTGATCGGTGAGTGAGGCTGGTATTTCCGATCCTCTGCTTGAGCCTGAGCGCCGGCGCGCAGAATTTCGCGGACTTGAACGTCGAGAAAGTCGCGTCTGGTTACACGTTCACGGAAGGTCCGGCGTGGTCGCCGATGGGCTTCCTGATCTTCAGCGACATTCCCAACAACAAGCTCTTTCAATGGACGCCCGGAATGCCCGCTGAAATCTTTCGCGAGGATTCCAAAGGAGCGAACGGCAATAAGTTCGACGCCGAAGGCCGGCTCTACACCTGTGAGAGCCACTCGCGCCGCGTCACCCGCACCGACAAGAAAGGCAAGCTGGAAGTTGTCGCCGAGCGCTGGCAGGGCAAGCAACTGAACGCGCCTAACGATCTCGTGATTCGCAAAGACGGGCAAATCTATTTTACGGACCCGGCCTTCGGCAACCAGGAGGACACGCGCGAACTCGACTTTTACGGCGTCTTCCATATCTCTCACAAAGGCGAGCTGTCGGTGGTGGCCAAGCCCAAAGGCCGGCCGAATGGGATCGCGCTGTCGCCCAACGGCCGCATCTTGTACGTGGGAAATTCCGACGAGCGCAACGTTCGCGCGTATGATCTCGATCGCGGCGGTCAGGCATCCACCGAGCGCGTTCTGATCTCCGGAATCGACGGCGTGCCCGATGGCATCTGCGTGGACGAGAAGGGTGATCTTTTTGTCGCCGCTAATAAAGTCGATGTCTTCTCGCCCGAAGGCAAGGCGCTGGGCTCCATCGAGACGCCGGAAACGCCGTCGAACTGCACGTTCGGCGATCCGGATTCGCAAACCTTGTACATTACCGCGCGGACGTCCGTGTATCGCGTTCGCATGAACGGGAAGGGGAGCGTGCAGCATTAGCGACCAGAGCCGCCGGTATCCGACGCGCCCCTTCCTCGGAGTCGGCGCCCTGATTTTTGAAGACGGCCGCATTCTTCTGGTGGAACGCGGCCAGGAGCCGCTGAAAGGCTATTGGTCGATTCCCGGCGGGATCGTGGAGACCGGCGAAAAGCTGGCCGAAGGCATCCGGCGCGAGGTTTTGGAAGAGACCGGACTGGACGTTGAACCACTGTCTATCTTCGAAATCTTCGAACGGATCATTCCCGACGCGGAGGGCAAACCCGAATATCATTACGTTTTGATCGACTATTTGTGCCGGCGCTTGGGCGGCGAAGCCGCGCCCGCCAGCGATGCCAGCCGCGTGGCCTGGGTTTCCGAGCCGGATCTGCGCGAATACCGCCTGACCGAGGGTACGTTGGGCGTCATTGAGCGAGCCTTTGCAAAACTTCAGCGCTGACCTGCTCGAATTCGAACCGCTGCGCCAGTTGTTGGGGCGCTTTGTCCACAGCCCGGCCGGCAAAGAGGAACTGGAAAAGCTCGAGCCGCATTCCGACCGCGCAAATCTGGAGAGCGCACTGGCCGCTGCCGCGGAAGCCATCGCCTATTTAAGCGCGACCCGTCAGCCCCAGGCGGCCGCACGCGGCGCCGCCATCCGGCTGCGGTTCGATTCGGTTCCGGATGTGTCCGCCGCGCTCCCCGTGCTGCGCATCGAAGGTGCGGTATTGGAGTCCGGGCAGATCCTGCAACTGACGCGGTTGCTGGAGGAAGCCGGTGAGATTCGTTCCGCGCTGCACCTGGCTGCGGAGAGATATCCGCGCCTGGCGGCCTACGTAGAGGCCATCGCCGACCCGCGGCCGATGCTGCGCGAACTCCGTGGCAAGATCCTCCCCGATGCGACTCTGGCCGACGACGCCAGTGTGGCGCTGCATCGCCTGCGGCGCGACATCGAGCGCCAGCAAAGGCAGATCCAGACTTCGCTGGATCGCTTCCTGCGCGCGCACCGCGACGACGGAACGCTGCAGGAAGAATTCATCACGCTGCGCAACGACCGCTTCGTCGTGCCCGTGGTCGCCGGCCAGCAGCGCAAGGTCTACGGCGTCATTCACGGCGCCAGCGGCAGCGGCCATACCTTGTTCGTCGAGCCGCTCGAAACCATCGACCTGAACAACGAACTCGTGCGCCTGCGCGAAGAAGAGCAGCGCGAGATTCTGTGCATTCTGAAAGAGCTGACCGGACTGTTGCGCACGCACAACGCGGAAATTCAAGCCGGTGTCGAGGCCATCGGACGGCTGGACCTGCTGTTCGCCAAAGCCGCATTTGCGTCCGACTTCGACTGCGTCATCCCGCGTTTCAGCCCGGAGAGCGACCGGCGCTTGGTTTTGAAGGAAGCGCGTCACCCGCTGCTCGAAGACGTGCTGCGCCGTCAGAAGAAGCGCGTAGTCCCGATCTCGATGCAACTGGACGAGGCCCGCCGGACGTTGCTGATCAGTGGTCCAAACACCGGCGGCAAGACTGTCTCGATGAAGACCGCAGGTCTGCTCGCACTCATGGCGCAAACGGGCTTGCCCGTGCCTGCCTCCGAAGCCGAGTTTCCCATCTTCGGGCAGGTCCTGGCGGACATGGGCGATCAGCAATCCATCCAGGAAAGCCTCAGCAGCTTCTCGGCCCACATCGCGCACGTGCGCGACATGCTGGAAACCGTCACGCCGCAATCGTTGGTGCTGCTGGACGAACTGGGCCGCGCCACCGATCCGGAAGAAGGCGGCGCGCTGGGGGTATCGGTTCTGGAGGCGTTTCGCTCGCACGGAGCTTTTACCCTCGCGTCCACGCACCTGCTCGCGTTGAAGATCTATGGGTCGACCACCACGGGCGTCGTCAACGCGTCCATGGGCTTCGACGAGCAGACGCTGCAGCCTACTTATGTGCTGCGGCTGGGCGCGCCCGGCAAATCCGCGGGCCTGCAGATCGCGGGGCGCCTCGGATTGCCGGAGAATCTGATCCAGGACGCGCGCCGGCGCATGTCCACCCAGGAGCGCGACATCGCCGGCTTCCTCGACGAATTGCACCAGCGTGTCGATCGGCTGGCCGAGGCGGAACGAGGCTTCCAGGAACAACGGAGATCGCTGGCGGCGCGCGAACAGTCGCTTGCCACGGAATGGGAGCAGAAAGAAACGGCCAAGTTCAAAGAGCTGGAGCAGCGATTGCAGTCCGCCCTCCAGGATTTCGAAGCGCAGGGCCGCGAAACGCTGGAGAAAGTTCTCGCGGGCGCCGAGCAGCGTAAAGCCGCCGAGCAGGCCGAGCGCCGCGTGGCTAAAGCCCGCCGTGAGTTCGAAGAGAAAGCGCGCACGGCTGTGTTCGGCCAGACTCCGCCCGCGAAAACACTTCCCGTGATCGAAGAGGGCTGCCGCGTCCGCCTGAAAAACATCCGCGAACCGGCGCGCGTTCGCCGCAAGCTCTCCGGCGGCTTGCTCGAAGTAGAAGCCGGGCTGATGAAGCTGCAGGTTTCCACCGGCGACGTCGAAGAAGTTCTGCCGTCCACCCCCGAACCCGCGCGTCTGCCGAAGAACGTTTCCTACGAAGCCGGGCCTCGCTGGGATGTCTCGTACCGCGAGATCAACGTCATCGGAAAACGCGCCGAACAGGCCCGCGAGGAAGTCGACAAGTTCCTGGACAGCGCCGCAATGGCCTCGGTCGACCGCGTGCGCATCGTGCACGGCCACGGCATGGGCATTCTGCGAAAAGTGATTGCCGAGCTGCTCGCCACCAATCCTCACGTCGAAAAGTTTTATGCCGCATCACCCAGTGAAGGCGGAACGGGCGCGACAGTGGTGGAGCTAAAATGAAATTATGCCGCTGGTGATCCGATAGTGCTCTCTGTTTCTTCCACTCTCTGCCCGAATTGCGCCGCCACCATCGCTCCTGGCGCGCGGAGTTGTCCCGCTTGCGGCCGGCTGACGCACGCGACCGAGTATGAAGCCTTGGTGCAGCACGCCAAGCTGGCCGGTCAAGCGCACGATTGGCAGAGCGCCCGCCAGGCGTGGGCGAAAGCTCTGGAGTTGTTGCCGCCGGATTCGGCGGAATATCGCACCGCAAAGGCCCGCATTGACAATCTCGACTTGCAGCTGAACGAGAAAAGCGTGTGGGCCAAGCGCGCTGCAAAGCTCGGTCCGGTGGGCGTGCTGCTGTGGAAGTTTAAGACCATCGCGCTGCTGGTTCTCACCAAAGGCAAACTGCTGATCCTCGGCCTGACCAAACTCAGCACGTTTGCCAGCATGCTGGCGTTTTTCGCGGTCTATTGGTCGCTGTATGGGTGGAAATTCGCCCTCGGCTTCGTGCTATCGATCTATATTCACGAAATGGGCCACGTCATCGCGCTGCGTAAGTACAACATCGCCGCCAGCGCGCCCATGTTCGTACCGTTCCTGGGCGCGTTCGTGCGCTTGAAGCAATATCCTTCCAACTCGAGCCAGGACGCGCGCGTGGGCCTCGCCGGTCCCATCTATGGCTTGGGTGCGGCCGTGGCCGCTTGGCTCGCGGCCATCGCCACCGGCCAGCCCATCTGGTACGCCATCGCCTACACCGGCGCCTGGATCAATCTCTTCAACCTGATCCCGGTCTGGCAACTGGACGGCGGCCGCGGCTTCCGTGCGCTCACCCGGACTCAACGCGGCATGGCGCTGGGCGCCGTCGTCGCGATGTGGGCCCTCACTCAGGAAGGCATGCTGCTGTTCATCGCCGCGGGCGCCGTCTACCGGCTGTTCACTCGCGACTACGCCGCTCAGGAAGACAACGGCGCTCTGATGCAATATATCGGCCTGATCGTTCTTCTGGCGTTACTCGTCCTGATGTGCGGCCCGGCGCACCGCCTGTCGCTCTAGTCCTTCTTCTCCATGTAATAATGCACCGCCGGCGTCACGATGAGCGATAAGATCATCGACGCCAGGATCCCGCCGATCACCGCGATCGCCAGCGGCTGCAGCATCTGCGAACCGGCGCCGATGGCCAGCGCCAGCGGAATCATGCCGGCCACCGTCGCCAGAGCGGTCATGAGAATCGGCCGCAAGCGGCGTTCGCCCGCCAGCAGCATGGCTTCCTCGGCGCCGGCGCCTTCCGCGCGGAATTTCTTGTCGGCGTCCAATAGCAAAATGCCGTTCTTGGCCACGATGCCCACCACCATGATCAGGCCCATGAACGAAGAAATATTGAAAGTCGTCTTGGTCACCAGCAGCGCCAGAAACACGCCGGATGTCGACAGCAGCGCCGACGAAAGAATCGCGATGGGCGCGCCGAATTCTTCAAACTCGAACAGCAGCACGATAAACACCAGCACCACGGCGAGGATCAGCACGACAATCAAATCGCCAAACGACTTTTGCTGTTCTTCGTAGCCGCCGCCATAAACCAAGCGAATGGCCGGCGGCAGATTCAAATCCGCGATCGTTTTCTTTACTGCCGCGATTCCCGTGCCCAGGTCCACGCCCTCCAGCCGCGCGGTCACGGCAATCATGCGCTGCAGGTTTTCGCGGAGGATCTCCACCTGGCCGGGCATCTCCTGAATCGTCGCCAGCGACCCCAGCGTCGCCCGGCTGCCGCTCTGGCTCACCAGTAGCGTATTGCGGATCGACTCCAGCGACGAACGCGTCGCTCCCGGAAAGCGCACCCGGATCGTGTATGCCCGGTCGTTCAGCACGACCGGCGTCGGCGCTGGCTCGCCCTGCAGGATCGCGCTGGCATCCAACTCTACTTCTTCCGGCGTGAAACCGGCCCGCGCCGCGACCGTCGGATCCACCTGAAATTGCAACGCCGGTCCGCTGATCGTGTTCTCGATGCCGTTCTGGATGTCCACCACGCCGTGAATCTTCTTGAGTGCATCGCCCATCTTCGGCCCCCACGTGCGCAGCAGATCCGGATTCTCCGAGAACATTTTGATGACGATGGGTTCCGGCGCACTGGTCAGGTCGCCGATCATGTCCTGCAGCAGCTGGACGAACTCTACATCCAGTGTCGGCACCTGCTTGTTCACTTTCTCGCGAACATCCGCGATCACCTCGTCGATGCTGCGCTCCCGGTTGCTCTTCAGCTTCACCGTAAAGTCGCCCGTATTCGCTTCCGTGACAGTAGCCAGGCCCAATTGCAGCCCGGTGCGGCGCGAGGTGTTCGCCACTTCCGGTGTCTTTTGCAGAATGCCCTGCACCTGTTCCAGGAGACGGTTGGTCTCAGCCAGCGAGGCGCCGGCCGGTGCGATGTAGTCCAGAATGAACCCGCCTTCGTCCATTTCCGGCAGCAAATCCGACCCCAGCGCGTTGTAGCACACGTAAGAAGCCCCGATCAGAACCACGCAGAAGATGGCCGTGGCCCACGGCCGTTCCAGGGCAACGCGCAGCACGCCGCCGTAGATTTTGATGACATGCCGGAGAATCCCATGCTGCTCCTCCGGTGCGGCGGTCTGGCCCGCGGCGCGTTCGCGCGGCTTGCGCAACAAATAATGACTGAGAGTCGGCGTCCAGGTGAGCGCCAGCAGCAGCGACGTGAGCAGCGCCGTGCCCACCGTGATCGCCAGCGCGCTGAAGAACGTCCCGGTCACGCCCGTAATGGAAATCAACGGCAGAAACACCACAATGGGCGTCAGCGTGGAGCCGATCAGCGGCGTGCGGATTTCGCGCATCGCGAGCCGGATCGCTTCGCCGCGGCTCTGACCCGCGTCGCGGTGCATCACGATGTTCTCCACCACCACGATCGCGTCATCGATCACCAGGCCCACTGCAGCCGCCAGGCCTCCCAGCGTCATCAGGTTAAAGCTCTGGTTCAGCAGCCGCAGCGCGATCAGCGTGATCGCCACGGTCACCGGAATCACCAGCCCGGCGACGATGGAACTGCCCCAATCGTGCAGAAAGAGCACCAGAATGATCGCCGCCAGAACCAGCCCGATCAGAATCGCATCCCGCACGCTGCCGATGGCGTCCCGCACCAGTTCGGATTGATCGTAAAACGGCACCAGGCTGACGCCCTTGGGAAGCGTTTTGCGGATGTTGTCGATCTCGGCGTGCACCGCGTCGGCCACTTGCACCGTGTTGCCGTCCGGCTGGCGGTTGATGTTCAGCAGCACGGCCGGCTTTCCGTTCGCGCGCACAATCGTGTACACCGGCTTCACCGACGACTGCACCGTGCCCAAATCGCCGATACGCACCGGGATGCCGGCCGGCGTTGTCTTGACCACGATGTTGCCGATCTCGTTGGCATTGTGCACCTGGCCGCTCACCAGGCTCAGAACCAGCTGATGATTCGCTTCAATCAAGCCCGGCGAATCGATCATGTTGCTGCGCCGCACCGCTTCGAGCAAACCCGGCACCGTTACGCCGGCCTGCAGCAGTTTGGCCGGATCGGGCTGGATCTCGAACTCCGGCTCCTGGCCGCCTTGCACCACCACCGTCGACACCCCGCTCAGCCGGTTCAGACGCGGTTTCATCTCGTACTCCGCCATCTCCCACAGCCGGGTTTGCGTGACCGTGCCGGAAGTGAGGCTGTAGCCCAGGATCGGGAATGCCGCGAAGGTGAGGCGGTTCGAAGTGACCGTCGCGGTCGCCGGCAGCGACGATTGCACCCGTGCGAGCGCCGCGTTGACCAGCTCCAGCGTCTGGAACATGTTTACTTTCCAGGAAAAGAACAGGTCGATTTCCACCGAGCCGCGGCTGGTAATGGACTGCACGTGATCCAGCCCCGGTACGCTGTTCAGCGCCAGCTCAATCGGCCGCGTCACGGTAACCAGCATCTGGTCAATCGGCGCGACGCCGTTGTCCACGCCCACCACGATGCGCGGAAAATTGGTTTCCGGAAAAACGGCGATGGGAATGGTGAAGGCCAGATAAACTCCCGCCGCCACCAGCGTCAGGATGACGAAAATAATGCTCTTGCTGAACCGCGCGCTCCAGTGTTCGGCTTCGGGCGGAGTCGCGCGCGCCGGCTCGACTTTAGGATGCTCAATCATTTCTTATCGTCGTCTTCGTCTTTGTCCGCATCGGACTTCTCGTCCGCGGCCGTCCCGATCTTCACCTTGGCGCCGTCGTCGAGTCCGACTCCGCCAACCGTGATCACTTGCTCTCCCGGCGCCACCCCTTTCAACACCTGCACCTTATCCGGCTCGCGTACTCCTACCTCGACTTTCTTCTCATGAGCCGCTCCGTCGCCGCCGACGATCATCACCTGCACTCCGCCTTCATCGGAAGGAAGCAGCGCAGCCGCGGGAATTACCACCGCGTCGGGAATGGTCGCCGCCAGCATCGCCACGTGCGCCGTGGACCCCGGCTTCAGTTTTTCGCCCGGATTATCGGCTTCCGTCCAGATCTCCAGCGTGGTGCTGTTTGGATCCACCGCCGGGCTGACGACCGTCACTTTCCCTTGCAGCTGGATGCCGGGCTCGGCCGTGATCGTCACCGGATTGCCCACCTTGAGCGCCGCTGCCTGGCTTACCGGAATGCTGGTCCGCACGATCACGCGCGAGATCTCCATCACCGTCAGCAGCGGGCTTCCGGCAGCCGCCATTTCGCCCGGGTACAGCGGCCGGTCCGATATGATTCCCGCGATCGGGCTATGGACCTCGGAGTAGGATAGCTGCGCTTCGGCGGCATCGTAGCGCGCCTTGGCCGCGCGTGTTTGCGCCTCGGAGCTCTTCATCAGCTCCGGCCGGCTCACGCCTTCCAGCGTCTTCAAGTGCTCGGACGCGATATCGTACTGGCTGCGCGCCTGCACATAAGCCACCTGGGCCTCGTCCACCAGTCGCCGCGCCAGCGCGCCTTGTTCGAACAGCTGCTTGCGGCTCTCGTATACCTTCTGCGCCGAGTCGAGGGCCTCTTTACTGGACGTAACATCCTGCTGCGCCTTGTTGGCGTCTTCGGGAATCTGCGCGGCCGTTGTGGTGCGCTGCACGGCCTGCGCCTGCTCATAATTCTGTCTCGCTTCTGCCACCGCGGCTTCCAAATCCCGATTCTCCAGCGTCGCCAGCAGCTGGCCTTTAGCCACATGATCGCCACGCTTCACCGTGAACGACCGGATGGGCGCGCTGATCTTCGGCACCACGCTGGCCTGGTCCACCGGGTAAACGATGCCGTCACCGGTGACCAACTGCTGGATCGGCCCGCGCGCCACTTCGGCCACCTGCACGGGAACCACCGGTTCCTTCTCCGCTTGGGTCTCTTTCTTGCAACCGGCCAGGCCGGCCAAGGCGATCAATAAGACGATTTTCCGCATGAATCAAATTTCCCCGTCAGAATCCGCAGACTGGCCACCCCTCTGTCTGCACCTCTAAAACGCTCCCGTGAGGGTCTGAAGATTGGATAGAGAGACGCGGTAGCGCAGAATTCCATCATCGTAGGCGTTGCGGGCTTGCGTCAGGGCGGTCTGAGCATCCACCAGTTCAAGGATGGTCGACTCGCCAGCTTGATAGCGCAAGACGGTCAAACGCAAGTTCTCGGAGGCCAAATCGACCGCGCTTCGCAGTAAATCCATCTGATCGCGCGCGGTCTGGGCTTCGCCATAGAACGCCTGGAGATTTCTCACCGCCAGCCGCTGCGCGGCGCTTAACTCGACGCCGGCCTGCTCCCGCCGGAGTTCCGCCTGGCGAACCTTGCTCCTCCGCTGGCCCCAATCCCAGACCGGTACGTTCAGGCTGAGCGTGACAAAATACCCCAAGTTCGGCAAAGGTCCATCCTCGGGATAGGCGGCTTGTCTGCTATCTAAGGCAAAAGCGTTCGCCTGGATGCCCTCCACGAATTCCGCCGAAAATGTTGGCAGGTAGGCCTGGCGCGCAATCGAAACGTCCAGCTTCGCGCCTCGCAAAGTCTCCATGGCTAAGCGAATGGTAGGATTCTCGCGTTCGGCCTGCCTCTGCACCTCCGCCAGCGGTGGCAGAGCGGGCGACAGGTCCAAGTCGTCCACCACCGAGAAGTTCACGCTGAAGTCGCGATACAGCAGGACCGCCAGGTCCAAACGCGCGGTTTGCATCGTGAGCATCGCCTCCCGCAGCGCCTGCCGCTGGGTGTTCAACTGCAGCTGAGAGCGGACGACGTCGCTGTGCGCCACTTCACCGGATCGCTCTAAATCCTGGCTGATGGCGAGCGCGCGTTGCGCTTGATCCACCGCCTGTTCGGCCGTCGCGTACTTGCGCTGGGCGATCAGCAAGCCGTAGTACGCTTTGGTGACCGTGGGGGCCAATCCCCGGCGCGCGACTTCGGCCCTGGCGCGCGCGGCCGCCTGCGCCGCCGCCGCCCGGTCTATCCCCGTACCCGCGAACAGGGCTGCGTTGAGATCCTGATGCAAAACGGCCCACTCATTGTAAACGTGCACGCCGTCGTTGGTCACGAATCTTCCGTCCGGTGTCTTTCCGTCGCCTTGCGTCCCCAGATATTGGCTCAGACCGTTGAGGGTCGGATAGCGCGAAGCGCGCGCCTGGCGCACGTCCTCGGCCGCCACCGCCGTGTCGTTCAGCGCGGACAGGTACGCCGGATCGTTCTTCTGCGCCAACTGCAGGGCATCCTTCAGCGTCAAGGTAACTGGCGCTGCCGCCGCGGCGCTGGGAGCCGCTTGCGCTTCGCCCCCGGTCTGCAGGAACTTGGAATCCGGCCCGCCATTGTCCGTGCTGGTTTCGAGGAACTCCGTGTTTGCCTTCCTGCCGGACTCCGTTGCGAATGCGAATGCTTTCGACGCGCCACCAGTCTGCGCCTGCTGCCCGATCAGCGCCGCACTCGACGCCACGATCCCTAATAACAAACGTATTCGCCGCATCTCGCCTAGCATACCCCTCCTAAGCTGAAAATAATCTGAATACCACAGGCCTTTTGTTTTAAGCAAAACTTCAGACTGAAACGGTAGGATGAGGAGAGAAACATGCAAGTGCTGGTGGTCGAAGACGAGCAACGCATGGCCGAGCTGTTGCGCCAGGGTCTGGAGGAAGAAGGCCATTCGGTGGTCTCCGCCGGCAATGGCCGCGACGCGCTCGCCATGGCGGAGTCCTATTCGTTCGACGCCATTGTGCTGGACGTGATGCTGCCCGGCCTGGATGGTTTTTCCGTCGCTCGAAAGTTGCGCGCCGCCCGGAACCAGACGCCCATCCTCATGCTAACCGCGCGAGATGCCACCCACGACATGGTGGAAGGCCTGAATCTCGGCGCCGACGATTATCTGGTGAAGCCTTTCTCCTTCGACGTGCTGCTGGCGCGGCTGCGCGCCGTGTCGCGCCGCGGGCCGATCGCGCAACCGGTGACGCTCCAGGTGGCCGACCTGACGCTCAACCCCGCCGCCCGCGAAGTCACGCGCGGCGGCCGCCGCATCGCCCTCACCCGCACCGAATATAGCCTGCTCGAATTGCTCATGAAGCGCGCCGGCCGGGTGGTGGCTCGCGAAAACCTGATCGAGGCCGTCTGGGGCTTCGAGACCGACGTCCGCAACAACACCCTGGATGCGTTCATCCGGCTGCTCCGCGAGAAAGTCGACTCACCCGAGGAAATCAAGCTGATCCACACCGTGCGCGGCGTGGGCTATTGCCTGCGCTCCGAGGAGGCCGCGTGACGCACTGGTCCATCGGTTCGCGCCTGACGCTCTGGTATTCGCTGGTGCTGCTGGCCGGGCTAACGCTGTTCAGCGTGGGAGTGTGGCTGGTGGTCTCGCACAGCTTGCGCGCTTCGCTCGACGAAAGCCTGATCGAGCAGGCCAAGGGCATAACCACCGTGCTCCAAACGGAGTTCAATCCCGCCAAGCCCGAGCATCTCAAGGAGGAAGTGGGCGAATACGCCGACGCCACGCCCGAAGGCA
This sequence comes from Bryobacteraceae bacterium, assembly GCA_035508055.1. Taxonomy (GTDB): domain Bacteria; phylum Acidobacteriota; class Terriglobia; order Bryobacterales; family Bryobacteraceae; genus Palsa-89. The sequence continues at coordinate 61,280 of DATJNO010000150.1, forward strand.
ATCTCATGGAAGTGTGGGATTCGCGCAGCAATCCGCTCGCGACAAGCAAGGTTGTATCCGCTGCGCGCAGCAAACCGTCCGGCGATGGCTTCGGCGTGCAGGAAGCGTCCTCCGGGCGCTACCGCACCTATACGGCCATCGTCACCGTTCGCGGCGAGCCTTATCACGTCTTCGTTGCCGCGCCGCTGGAAAGCACGCAGGCCACGCTGCGCCGCACTCGCGAGCTGCTGTTGTGGGTGACTCCCGCGGTTCTTTTGATCGCCGCTCTCGGCGGCTATTGGATCAGCCGGCGCGCGCTGGCGCCCGTGGACGAGATCACGCGGGCGGCGCAATCCATCGGCATCCGGAATCTTTCCCAACGGTTAACCGTACCCAAGGCCGCCGACGAACTGCAGCGGCTGTCGGAAACCTGGAACGGCATGCTGGCGCGCCTGGAAGGCGCCGTCAAGCGCCTTTCCGAATTCACCGCCGACGCGTCGCACGAGTTGCGGACGCCCGTCGCCTTGATCCGCGCCACCGCCGAACTGACGCTGCGCCGCGAGCGGCCGCCCGAGACCTATCGTGAATCGCTGCGCCAGATCATGGCGGAATCCGACCGCATGACGCACCTCATCGACGACCTGCTGGTGCTCGCCCGCGCCGACGCCGGCCTGCCCGCGCTTCCGCTCGACCGCTTGGAACTCACGCCGCTGGTGCGCGACGTCTGCGAGCAAGGGCAAGTCCTGGCGCAATCCCGCCAGCTGGATATCCGCGCCGAAATCCCAGACGAGCCGATTTACGTAGCGGCCAACGACCCCGCGCTGCGGAGGCTGCTTCTGCTGCTGGTGGACAACGCCGTGAAGTACACGCCCGCCGGCGGGCACATCACCGTCTCCGTGGGCCGCGAATCCGGTGCAGCCACCGTCACCGTCCGCGACACCGGCATCGGCATCCCGGACGCCGCCTTGCCGCACGTCTTCGAGCGCTTCTACCGCGTCGACGAATCGCGCAACCGCGACGCTGGCGGCGCCGGCCTGGGCCTCTCCATCGCCAAATGGATCGCCGAAGTACACCACGCCAGCCTGGAAGCCGAAAGCGTGGTCGGGCAGGGCTCGGCCTTCCGGGTGCGCTTCCCGCAATCCTAGGGCTCAAGTCTTTGAGTCTAAATGCCGATTAGACAATTTGGGTTCGTTTCGCAATTTTCCCCTGCTCTGGTTGGCCGCCTTCGCCGGCTCCGCTTGCGCCCTCACCATTACCGACAGCCACACCGCAGCGTCCGTTAGCCAACAGTCCTGCACCGTCCCCCGCCCGGTTACTGCCTTTCAAGCCACGGATCGCCAGGCTTTTCTATGGTTTGTAGCGCGTCACGTCCGCGCCGGCGACCAGCTGCGCGTAGAATGGGTCGATCCGTCCGGCGCGGTCTCCACCGCGGCCGACTACGGCGAGCTGCCTGATGCCGCCGAGCTGTGCTTCACTTCGCAGCTTCCGATCGCCGGTTTCGCGCCTGCCTCGCAGCCCGGTCTTTGGACCGCTCGGGCAATGGTCAACGGCAGCACCGCCTTCTCGCGCACGTTCCACATCGCCGCCGAGGCCGACAACGGCGGCCCGGTCGTCACCAGCGTCACCTGGTCCGGCGTAAAGGCGCAGGAAATCGATTTCACCGTGCACGGCAAGAATTTTCAACCCAGTGCCCTGGTCTTCATCGCCCGCTACCGCCCGGCCGGCGGCTGGACGTATCTCGCCAGCCTGCAGCCCACCACGAATGCTCCCCACGAACTTTCGGTCCACTACGCCGGGCTGCCCGCTAACGAATATCTGGTGATCGTGGAGAATCCCGACCAGCGCATGAGCAGCCCCATGCCGTTCGTCATCGCCACCGGCGGCTACAAGCTGCCCATGGCCGCGGGCATGCCGTGGGTCATCACGCAAGGGCCTTACGGCACTTTTTCGCACTGGGGCAATGCGCTGCACGCCTACGACATCGCACCGCGCGCCGGACGTTGCGTGGTCGCCATGAAAGCGGGTATCGCCTACACGCACGACCTCGGGCTGCATCAGGATCACCGTCATCGCTCGTTCGGAAACTACATCACCATCGACCACGGAAACGGCGAATACAGCCACTACGCGCACCTGGCTACCGGCACATTCGTCGTGAAGAACGGTCAGCACGTCGAGCAAGGCCAGGCGCTGGCGATCGCCGGCAACTCCGGCTACACGCTGGGCGAGGGCGGCGGCTATCACGTCCACGTCAGCGTCACGCGCGCGATGCCCATCACCGCGCCGAGCATCCCTTTCCAATTCGACGATCTTGGCGCCTGGTCCCGTGCCGATCTGAATCGCACCGTCGTCTCGGAAAACACTTCCCCGCTTTGCGATTGCAGCGCGCGCCACGCCGGCGCTCAGTTGGCGTCCAATCCCTCCGAAGCTCAGTTCTCCGGGCAGGTGTCGGTCGCGCAATGGTGGAGCGAAATCGTGGCTGTGCCCCGAGGCACGAAAGTATTTGAGGCAACACTTTCCTGGACCGACGCTGCCAGCCGCCTGGACTTCCACCTAATGAGTCCCAGCGGCCGGCACTACGCCTGGTATGCCGACGTGACCGGATATTCAGGCCAGGACACCAATCCCCAGGAATTTCGAGTGCCGAAGCCGGAGCCCGGTCTTTGGCGGATCTCCGTTGAGGGCCGCCAGGGAGGGCCGGGGCCGATCAACTTCTCCGTGAACACCTCCGGGCAGAAAGCCGGCCCGCGCCTCATGGCTGTCGGGCGCCGGTAGCATTTCAGCAAATCTTCAGGCTGCCCCGATAAAATCCTGAGGTCCATCCATCAAAATAGGACAGGGAGGCTTACCATGCGTCGTACGGTCTTGGCTCTGTTCGTGCTCAGCGCAGCGTTCGCGCAGAGCGGCTATCACTTCATCAAGAAAATTCCGATTCCCGGCAACGGCTTTTGGGACTATCTCACTACCGACGGCGCTACCGGCCGCGTCTTTGTCTCGCACGGAACCGAAGTGGCCGTTGTGGACGGCAAGAAGGGCGAAGTGGTGGGTACCATCACCGGCTTGAAGCTGGTCCATGGCATCGCGCTCGCGCCCGAGTTCAACAAAGGCTTCATCAGCGACGGCGGGGCCAACGAAGTGGTGGTCTTCGACCTGAAGACGCTGGCCAAGACCGGCTCGGTCGCGGCGGGCAAGAATCCCGATGGAATCATCTATGACCCGGCCAGCAAGCGCGCCTTTGCGTTCAATGGCCGCAGCGCCAGCGCGACCGCGGTCGACGCCGCAACCGGAACTCTGGCCGGCACCGTGATGCTGGAAGGCAAGCCCGAATTCCCGCAGCCGGATGGCAAAGGTCATGTGTACGTCAACATCGAGGATAAGAGCGAAGTGATGGAGATCGACGCCAAGGCCTTAAAAGTGACGCACACGTGGCCGCTGGCGCCCTGCGAAGAGCCCTCCGGGATGGCGTTCGATATGAAGACGCGCCGCATCTTCTCCGGCTGCGACAACAAAATAATGGCCGTCATGAACGCCGACACGGGCAAGGTGGTCGCGACGCCGCCCATCGGCGACGGCGTGGATGCTACCTGGTTCGATCCGGGGACGAAACTCGTCTTCGATTCCTGCGGCCAGGACGGCGTGCTCACGATCATCCATGAGGACTCGCCCGACAAGTACACCGTGGTCGAAACCGTTCAGACCCAGAAAGGCGCGCGAACCATGGCGATCGATCCCAAGACTCACAACGTGTATTTGGCGGTGGCGGATGTCGAGTTCCTGCCGCCGGCGGCCGGCGAGAAGCGGCCGCGCCGCAAAGTAAAGCCGGACAGCTTTCAACTGCTAGAATACGGGAGGTAATGACCGGGCTGGTTGCGGACGCGGCGTGCAAGGAACACTTCACCGGCCCGCATCATCCCGAACATCCCAACCGTTTCGATGCCGCGCTAGGCGGGCTGGATGACTTGCCGCTCGTCCGGCTGCCTTCGCGGCTCGCCAATACCGATGAGATCGCGCTGTGCCACCGCCACGAGTACATCCGGCTGGTGGAGCGCGAGGTCATGAACGGTTTTCACGAGCTGAGCACCGGCGATACGGACATTTCGCCGCGCTCCTGGGACGCCGCACTGCGCGCCGCCGGCAGCGTTCTGAACGCGGTGGACGCGGTGGCGGCGGGCGAGGTCCTGAACGCGTTTTGCATCGTGCGGCCGCCCGGCCATCACGCCAACGCGCTGGCGGGCATGGGCTTCTGCCTGTTCAACAACATCGCCATCGCGGCGCGTTACGCGCAAAAGAAGCACGGAGCCGGCCGGGTGCTGATCGCGGATTGGGACGTGCATCACGGCAACGGCACGCAGGACATCTTCTATTGCGATGGCTCCGTGTTCTTCTTCAGCACGCATCAGAGTCCCTGGTATCCGGGCACCGGAAAGCCTGACGAAACCGGCGAAGGAGCGGGCGCTGGCATGACGATGAACTGCCCGTTCCCGGCCGGGTCCGGCCGCGCGGAGATTCTCGGTGCGTTCCAGGAGAAGTTGATGCCCGCGGCTGAACAGGTGAGGCCGGAGCTGGTGCTGATCTCGGCCGGATTCGATTCGCGCGCGGGCGACCCGCTGGGCCAGTTCCTGCTGACGGACGCCGACTTCGCCGACCTGACGCGCGTGATGCGCGAGATTGCAGACAAGTACGCCGGTGGGCGCCTGGTTTCGGTGCTCGAAGGCGGCTACAGTCTGACCGGTTTGCGAGCCGGCGTGCGGGCTCACGTGGAAGCGCTGCAATGAGCCTGCGCATCACGGAGGCCACTGAAGGCGACGTTCCGCTGGTCCTCAAGTTCATCCGCGCGCTGGCCGAGTACGAGAAGCTCTCGCACGAAGTCGTGGCTACCGAGGCCGATGTGCGGGCAGCGCTGTTTGGGCCCAATCCGGTGGCCGAGGTCCTGCTGGCCTACTGGAGTGATGAGCCGGCGGGCTTCGCGCTGTACTTCCGCAACTTTTCCACGTTTCTCGGCAAACCCGGGATCTATCTCGAAGACCTGTTCGTGGAACCGGCGCTGCGCGGGAAGGGCATCGGCAAAGCGCTGCTCAGCCGGCTGATTGAGATCGCACGGGAGCGCGGCTACGGGCGGGTGGAATGGGCGGTGCTGGACTGGAACCAGCCCGCAATCGACTTCTACCGAAGCCTGGGCGCGCAGCCTAAAGATGAGTGGACGATCTACCGCCTCACCGGCGAAACGCTAAAGTGAAGAGCCTTCGCGCACGCCGGCGGGCCGGAGCTGCGCCTCTTCCAGGCGCTTGGCTTCCTGATAGGTGAAGATCATGCGGTGAATCACGGTGATGTTGGAAAGCACCGCGATCACCCACAGCACCGGCGCCATGCGGTCGAACAGCGCGCCGATGATCAGTAGCACCACGCGCTCGGGTCGCTCCATGAATCCGACCTTGCAGCGGGGGATCGTGTTTTCGGCGCGGGCGCGAGTATAGCTGACCATCACCGATCCGGTCATGACGATGGCGGTGAGCACGACGTAGAACGGCCGGTTGATGATGCCGTAATACACCAGCAGGCCCATCAGCAGCGCGAGATCGGAGTAGCGGTCCAGGACCGAATCGAAGAAGCCGCCGAAGCGGGTCACTTGATTGGTTTCGCGCGCCACGCGCCCGTCCACCATGTCGAACAGCCCGGCGCCAATGATCACTACGCCGGCCCAGCGGAACTGTCCGGCAGCCAGCAACACGGCCGCGCCAATGTTGATGACCAGGCCGAGGAACGTCAGAACGTTGGGATGGATTTTCGACAGTGCCAGGCCGTGCACGATGAGGCGAATGACCTTATTGCAAGTAACCCCAATCGCGCGGGTGTAAGTCATTGGCAACAGCCCCTACTGATTCTAGCTCGAAAGTTCTTCATGCGCCCGCATCGTGGATGGTGACCAATTGGATGATTTCCATCTCGCGAACGCCTCCGGGAATCTGCACCTTCACCGTATCGCCGACCTGTTTGCCCAGCAAGCCCCGGCCGATCGGGGAAGTGGTGGAGATGCGGCCTTCGTTCACATTGGCTTCCTCGCTGGTGACCAGACGATAAGTGATCTCCTCGTCTTTAGAAAGGTCAAGGACGGTGACCGAGGAGCCCAGGCCGACACGGTCGCGGGGGATGCGCGACATGTCGATCATGGACAGTTCGCGCAGGCGGGCGCGGAGCTGGCCCAGCCGGGCGTTCACCATGCCCTGGCGTTCTTTGGCGGCGTGATACTCGGCGTTTTCGCTTAAGTCGCCGTGGGCGCGGGCTTTGGCGATTTCACGCGGCAGGTCGATGCGCAGCTCAATGTCCAGGGCCGCGATTTCTTCTTCTAACTTCTTCTTCAGGTCTTGCATTCCGGTAAGACAGTTCTTATTATACGAGCGCCGGGCAAGGGCTGGAGGGCGGCGGCGTGCCGGATTTGCACGGCACCGCTGGTTCCCACATTCTGCTTCTGAAATGTTACAATGGACTTGAGGCTTTACAACCCCCCTATATGGCTAACAAACCAGCATTTGCGCCGGGTGCGCAGATCGAACATTCCAAGTACGGCTTGGGGTCCGTCCTTTCCTGCAACGATGAGCACATTGTGATTAAGTTTGACGATCACGGGGAAAAGAAGTTCGTACTCGCGATTGCGCTGCCCGCATTGAAGAAGAGCGACCGGCAACCGCCGGTCGAAAAACGGCGCGCGTCCCGCAAGAAAGCCGCCGCTCCCGCCGCCGCTGCGGCAAAATAGCGCCAACGAAAGCAGGGATGCGGAAGTCCGCATCCCGTATGCATTCCCTTACTTCTTCAGTTTGTCCCGCTGCTCGCGAAGCACAGCCTTGCGGCTGAGCTTGATTTTGTTGCCGTCGAGCGCCAGGACTTTGACCAGAATCTGGTCGCCTTCCTTCAGCTCGTCGCGCACATTTTTGATGCGGTTTTCCGAGATTTCGCTAATGTGCAGCAGGCCGTCGGTGCCGGGGAAGATTTCGACGAAAGCGCCGAATTCCGCCAGCCGCACCACTTTGCCGAGGTAGGTTTTGCCGACCTCGGCGACCGCGGCGATGTCGGTGACCCGCTGAATGGCCTTGGCCGCCGATTCGCCGTCGGACGCGAAGATGTTCACCGTGCCGTCGTCCTCGACGTCGATCTTGACACCGGTTTCGTCGACGATGCTGCGGATCATCTTGCCGCCCGGCCCGATGAGATCGCGGATCTTGTCGGTGGGGATGGTCAGCGTGTAGATGCGCGGGGCGTACTGCGACATTTCCTTGCGCGGTTCGGCGATGACGGCCACCATCTTGTCGAGGATAAACAGGCGCGCGCCCTTGGCCTGCGCCAGGGCTTCCTTCATGATCCTAGTGGTGACGTTAGGAACCTTGATATCCATCTGCAGGCCGGTGATGCCGCGTTTGGAGCCGGCGACTTTGAAGTCCATGTCGCCGTAGTGGTCCTCGGCGCCGGCGATGTCGGTGAGGATGGCGTAATCCGAGCCTTCCAGCACCAGTCCCATGGCGATGCCGGCCACCGGCTCGGCGACCGGTACGCCGGCGTCCATCAGAGACAGGGTTGCGCCACAGACCGTAGCCATGGAACTGGAACCGTTGGATTCCAGGATGTCGCTGACCACGCGGAGCGTATAGGGGAATTTCTTGTCATCCGGAATGACGGCCGACAGAGACCGTTCGGCGAGCGCGCCGTGGCCGATTTCGCGGCGGCCCGGACCGCGCATGAAGCCCACTTCGCCGACGCTGAACGGCGGGAAGTTGTAATGCAGCATGAAGCGTTTGGAAGTCTCGCTGGCATCGAACATCTCGATGCGCTGCTCGTCTTCCTTGGTGCCAAGCGTGACGGTGACCAGCGCCTGGGTTTCGCCGCGGGTGAACAGCGCCGAGCCGTGGGTCCGGGGCAGCACGCCGACTTCGATATCGATATTGCGGATTTCGTCGAAGGCGCGGCCGTCGGGCCGCCGGCGGGCCTTGAGCATTTCGTCGCGGAAGATGCGTTCCTTCAGGCGATCAAACAGGTCGCCGGCTTCTTCCTGCTGCTCCTCGGCCATCCCCTCCAGGACCTTGGCTTTGGCCTGGTCGACGCGCTGGTAGCTTTCCAGCTTGGGATACTTCTTGGTGTCGAGCGCGTCGGTCAGCTCCGTGCGGATCTGCTTTTCAATCTTGCCGTACAGCGCCTGGTTAATTTCCGGCGGCGTGTATTCCCATTTCTTCTTGCCAGTCTTGGCCACCAGGGCGCAAATGCCGGCGGCGATCTTTTTGCAGCATGCGTGGCCATACTCGATGGCTTCGAGCACCTCTTCTTCGGTGGCATGCTGCGCGCCCGCTTCCACCATGACGATGCCTGCTTCCGTGCCGGCCACGATGATATTGATGGTGGATTCGCGAGTTTCATCGTAAGAGGGATTCGCGGTCAGCTTGCCCTTTACGGAGCCGACGCGAACACCGCCCAGCACATGCTGGAAGGGGATGTCGGAGATGGCCAGGGCCGCGCCTGCGCCCACAATGGCGAGCGTGTTGGGATCGCGCTGCGGATCGGCCGAGAGCACCATGGCGATCACCTGCGTCTCGTTCATGTAGCCTTCAGGGAACAGCGGGCGGATGGGCCGGTCAATGAGGCGGCTGGTGAGAATTTCTTTTTCGGAGGGACGTCCTTCGCGTTTGATAAAGCCGCCCGGAAACTTGCCGGCGGCGTAGGTGTATTCACGGTAGTCAACGGTGAGCGGAAAAAACGCGGCTCCCGGTTTGGGGTGTTCGTTGGAGCAGGCGCTGACCAGCACCACGGTATCCCCGGAGCGGACGATCACGGCGCCATTAGCTTGCTTGGCAACCTTGCCGGTCTCCAGGGTGATCTTTTGACCATCCAGGTCAATTTCAACGGTATGTAGCATTCGAATTCCTTTAATGCAGGCGAAGCTCTTGGCCGCGCCTTGCCAAAGGACTAAGAGGAGACTTTGGAGTGAATGAACTGTGGGAATGCCGCCCACCAGGGCGGGTCCCTGACTGTGAGCAACCTAACGGCGGATGCCCAGGCTTTGAATCAGGGTTTTGTACCTTTCCGGGTTACGGCTTTTCAGGTATTTCAACAGGCGGCGCCTACGGGCCACCATGGACAGCAACCCACGGCGGGAATGATGATCCTTGGCGTGAGTCTTGAAATGATCCTCGAGCTGTTTAATGCGTTGGCTGAGGATGGCTACCTGAACCTCTGGCGAGCCGGTGTCGGTTTTATGGACGCGGTAATTGGAAATCACTTGCTTCTTGGAATCGGTCGCCAGGGCCATGCTCGAATCGATACTCCTCGTCTAACCTTAATCTCTTTTTTGTCCTCTACAGGATAGCACAAGTTGGGCTCAAGCCGAATTCGACCAGCCTTGCAGAGGTCATTCCGTCAGTCGGGTGGGTTGCGGCCCGCCTGATTCGGGTCTCAAGACGCATTTGGTGGGCCGAACGAGCGGAACCCAAATC
>DATJNO010000151.1:0-5643 GCA_035508055.1 Bryobacteraceae bacterium
TGCTGAGATAATCGTCCATTCCGGCCGCGAGACACCGCTCGCGGTCGCCTTCCATCGCGTTGGCGGTGAGAGCGCAAATCGGCAGGTGGCGATTCTGTCCTTCGCGGCTGCGGATCATCGCCGTCGCCTCGAAGCCATCCATGCCGGGCATCTGGCAGTCCATCAGGACCAGATCGTATTTCCGCTTCTCCACCGCTTCCACGGCTTCCTTCCCATTCACGACGGCGTCGGCGTCCATACCCAGCTTCTGCAGCAGCCGCAGCGCGATCTTCTGGTTGATCTCGTTGTCTTCCGCCACCAGGATGCGCCGGTTCGAAGCGCCCACCGTTTTTTCGGCGGCCGTTTTTTCGGCGGCCGTTTTTTCGGCGGGTTGCGGCCGGGCGGTCGCCGTGGAAGCGACTGCGGGAACCGGCGCCTGTACCCCAGGAGCTTCCAGAGGCCGTGGCGGAGCAGCTCGAACCACCGACTGCGGCACAGGCTTCTCCGCAACGGCCGCTTTGCCCAAACTCAACGTGAACCAGAAACGGCTGCCGTGACCGGGCTCGCTCTCCACTCCGATTGCCCCGCCCAGCAATTCCACCAGTTGCTTGGAAATGGCGAGGCCCAGCCCCGTTCCGCCGTACTTGCGCGTGCTGGAATCGTCGGCCTGCGTGAAGGACTCAAACAGCCGGTCATGCTGGCTCTGCGAAATCCCGATGCCGGTGTCCTGCACCACGAACTTCACCTTGAACGTGTCTTTGGTCTGGCTCACCGGCTCCACGGTTAGATTCACGCGCCCCCGCTCGGTGAACTTGATGGCATTGCCCAGCAGGTTGGTCAGCACCTGGCGGATCCGCCCCGCATCGCCCACCGCCTCGCGCGGCAGGCTGGACGAGATGGCGGTCTGGAACTCCAGGCCTTTGGCGCGCGCCTGCTTGGCGAAAAACGCCGCCGTTTCTTCCACGCTGGCGCGCAGCGGGAACGCGACGTTCTCCAGCGGCAGCTTGCCCGCTTCAATCCGCGACAGATCCAGAATATCGTTGATCAAGCCCAGCAGCGAGTCGGCCGAACGCTTGATCGACTCGGCATATTCGCGCTGCTCGGCGCCCAGTTCGGTGCCCAGCAAGAAGTCCGTCATCCCCAGCACTCCGTTCATGGGCGTGCGGATCTCGTGACTCATGTTCGCCAGGAACCGGCTCTTCATCCGCGTGGCCTCGCGCGTGGTGATCACCGCCGCTTCCAGTTCTTCGTTCTTGCGCTCCAGTTCCTGCGCGTATTGCTGCAGCTTTTGCTCTCCCGCCTTGCGCGCGGTGATGTTCCGCACGATGGCGATCCACTGGTCCCAGTCCATGGGCAGCAGCCGCATTTCATACCCCTGCAGCCCGGCCCGCTCGGTGGCCGTGAACTCGACAATCTCCAGCGCGTTGCTTTTCCGGGCCTTCTCCTGCGCCTGCTGGATCTGCGCCACAACCGCTTCGGGCAAAATTTCCTTGAGGTTGTGATCGGCGAAGCGCTCCGGAACCAGCAGCGGATCGGATCGCTGCCCGCCCTTGGCATCCAATACCTGGCCGTCCCGGCGCAGGCGGAGAAAAAGATCCGGAAAGGCCTGGAACAGCGCGCGAAGCTCGGCCGCGGTCTGATAGGCGGCGTCTTCGCTCTTTTTGCGCTCCGTCACGTCCACGGAAGCCATGCGCAAGCCCACCACCTCACTCCGGGCGGTCCGCAGCAACTGCTCGTGGACTTCCATGCTGACCTTGCTTCCGTCCGGACGGATGTGCTGGCGCTGATAGGGAACCAGCGCGGCGTGTCCCTCTATCTTGCGCCGGATCTGCTCGCGGTACCGGCCGCGTTCCTTCTCCGGTACAAAATCGGCGCAGTCCTTTCCGATCGCTTCGGAAGCGCGCAGTCCCAGCAACTTGCATTGGCGGCGGTTCAAGCGCTTGACGATACCCTCGCGATCCACATCCAGATAGCCCACCGGCGCGGTGTCAAACAAGTCCCCCGCGACGTCGCCGTCGAAGGCCTCCCAAATCGCGCCTTCCTCCCGGCGGGTGCGCGCGGATCCGCGCACGTACTTGATCACCAGGATCAAGCCCACGAAGCAGACCGAGAATATCAGGAAACCCATCTGAGCCCTTTAGCCGGACCCTCAAACGAGGAGGGAATGCGGCTGTCAAAAGGGTATCGGCCTTGGGTAGTAAATCCTTTAGATGTAGTACGTTAACAAACAGTACTAGGGGTGTTGTGAGCGGTTATTCCCCAATGAGGTGAATGGCGCCAATTCCGCCGTGGATCTCTAATTCGACGGTCGTCTTGGCGTGCTCGTACGCCGCGTTCACATAGCGGCCGTCGCGTTTCTCCAGCCCGCGCGCGTCGATATCCCCAATCCCGCCCTGGACATCTGCGACAATTCCTGCTTTCTCCGGCAGATAAACTGTAAGCTCGCCAACACCTCCATGGACCGCAAGCCGGTAATTGCTCTTCGGCTCGCCGCGGAGGTCAATGTGCAGTTCGCCCACTCCCATGTGGACGTTCACCTGCCGCAGCGAAAGACTCCCGAGATCCAGATGTCCTTCGCCCGCCCCGAAATCGATGTTCAGATCCAAAGGCTTATCGTTGTTAAACGTCAGATCCCAACGGTATCTGCCCTCGGAGGCGCCAAAGCCGGCGGGCTCCTCCACAGTCAAGTGCCCGGAATCATAGCGCAGTTCCGGCCGCATCCGCAGGCGCCGGTAGCTGAATTCGGCATCCACCAGTTTGGAGGACCCTCCCCGGAGCCAAAGCTCGCCGGCGCCCATCCTCAAGTCGGCGCGCACAAATTCCGATTGATCCAGTGGTATGGAATGGATTTCCGTGCGGCTGATGCCGCGCGAACGCCAATCGCGTTCGCATCCCGTAAACAGGAGGAAGCTTGCGCACGCAACCGCCAGCCGGCTTGGCCGCCAGATCAACATAAATGGTTTACCTTAGTGTGGTATACGCAAGATCCCCAGGCTCTTGTTCCAGCGAAATTTAGTGACTCAGGTTCTATTCTTACTCGTGATATGAGCATGCTCCCAGCTAAACCGGATTATTACCTTAGTACATTTCTTTGTGAGTAGCCACTTGTTACACTGGGGCAGCGTGAAAGTCAGCTAAGCATGGGCTGTTTATATTGCCACAAGCAGATCGGTCCCCTGCGAAGGCTCAAAGACCAGCATTTTTGCTGCGACGAGCATCGCAGGAAGCTGACGTCGAAGTCTGCCCGCGCGCTGCGGGAAGCCGAAGATCTGTACGGATTCGAGGAAGCGCAGCTGCCGACTTGGCGGGTGGTTACGCGGTCCAAGCCGGAGGACAAGTCGGACCGGAAGGCCGGCCTCGGCACCACCATCTTTGTTGGCCTGGCGGTTGTCCTTCTTGTGATTGCGCTGTCCCAGCTCCCCATGAACGCGCCGGCCCCGAAGGCGGCGGTGTCACCGCTACCCGACACCAGCCCTCAGGGGGGGAGCGGCGGGCTAGGACAGATCATCAGCAACTTGATTCAAAACAAAGGCTCCGGCACGCTGCGGGACGATTTCCATTCGGGCTTCGGCAATTGGGAAGGCCTGGGGTCGGCGGCGGCGGCCTGGTCGACGGAGGGCAGCGAGGTTCGTCCCACGTCGTTGCGGCTATGGAAACCCTCCACGTCGCTCTCCAACTACGAATTGGAGTTCATGGGACAGATCGATCGCAAGAGCATGGATTGGGCCTTCCGCGCCGCGGACCTGCACAACTACTACGCCACCAAGCTGGTGATCACCAAGCCCGGTCCCTTGCCGAACGCGGGCCTGGTGCGGTTCATCGTGCTGGATGGCCGCGAGCGCGAGCGCGTGGAACTGCCTCTTCCGCTGACGCTCGAGCGCGGCGTGGACTACCGGGTGCGTGTCAGCGTGCGCGGGGACCGCTTCCTGACCTCGGTGAACGGCCAGCTGATCAGTTCCTGGACGGACGACCGGATCAGCCGGGGCGGCGTGGGCTTCTTCTCCGAAGACGGCGAATCGGCGCTGCTGAAGTGGGTCAGCGTATCGGAGCGCGACAGCTTCCTGGGCCGCATCGCATCGCATTTCTCGCTGCTGGCCTTCCCCGCACCGGCCATGGCGCAAGTGCAATAGCCGCCTGATCCCTTTCCCGCTGTGGTAACTTGAACTCAAGTTGGCGCTAAATGTGTCGTTGGGCTGCTCGCCTTCTGCCGCTCGTGGCGTTGAGTGCGCTGTTGGTTGCCTCCAATCCTAAGGCGGAGAAGGCTTACAAGGAAGGCCTGCGGTACGAAGAGGCCGGCCAGTGGAAAGATGCTGAGGCGGCGTACACCGAAGCCCTGCAGAACGATCCCGACGACGCGGAGGCCTACCTGCATCGCGCCCGCGCCCGATACTCGGAACGCAGCTACCAGCCTGCTCTGGAAGACGCCGACGCGGCCCTGAAGCTGGTTCCGGACAACGCCGAGGCGCACCAATTACACGGCGACATTGAGCGGAAGCTCCGGGAGCCGGAAAAGGCGATCGCCGACTACGATCGCGCGGTCCAGTTGGGCGCGGACACCGCCGCGCTCTACAACAGCCGGGCCGCCGCCCATGCCGCCCTGGGAGAGAACGACCAAGCCATCGCCGATTACACGCACGGCATCAAGCTGCGGCTCGACAATCCCGTTCCCATCAAGGAACGCGGCAACGTGTACGCCGCCATGGGCCGCTACAGCGACGCGATCGATGATTACGACCAGGCCATCAGCCTGAAGGCCGATTACGTGGACGCGTTGCTGGATCGCGGCTTCGCCTATGGGCAGCAGGGCGAATTCCAGCACGCCGTCGAGGACTTCGATCAGTCGCTGGAGCTGCGGCCCGGCGACGAGCGGGCTTACACGCTGCGCGGAGCGGCCTACCTGAAGCTGGGCGAAGGCGCAAAGGCCATCGCCGACTTCACCGAGGCAATCAAGATTACACCCGAGGATCCGTATCTCTACCTGGCGCGTGCGATGGGACTGGTCCGGCTGGGTCGCAAGAATGAGGCTCTGGCCGATCGCGAGCAGGCCGTGAAGCTGGCGCCGAACCTGGCCGAGGCCTATCTGGCGCGCGGCGGCTCGTATCACGAGCTGGGCATGCACGAGAAGGGGCTGGCGGACCGCACCAAGGCGATCGAGCTGGATCCCAAAATGCCCGAGGCCTGGTATGCGCGTGGCAGCGCTTACTATCTGCTGGGCCAGTACGCGAAGGCTCGCGACGATCTCGAGCAGGCAGTCAAATTGCGGCCGGATTACAAAGATGCGCTCGAAGCGTTGAAGAAAGCCGAGGCCAAGACGGAGGAGGCTCAGGCAGCGGCGGCGAAGGTCAAGCCCGCTGAGGTCAAGCCCGCTGAGGTCAAGCTTGCTCCACCGCCCGCTCCGCCAATCGTAGCGGAAGTCGCGCCTTCGGCTTCACCCGCCCTGGTTACTGCGCCTGCGCCTCCACCGGTCAAAGCAGCGCCTCCTCCGCAGGCCGCTCCGGCGCCCAAGCCTCAACCCGGAATCTCCGCCGAAGAGCACAACCGGCGCGGGCGCGCGCTCACACAAGCCGGCAAGTACACCGAAGCAATCGCCGAGCTGACACAGGCCATCCAGCTCAAGCCGGACTTCGCGCTGGCCTATAACGCCCGCGGCTTCGATTATCTGCT
>DATJNO010000152.1:0-25569 GCA_035508055.1 Bryobacteraceae bacterium
CGACTGCATAATGCGCGGAACGCCCGGGTACCAGCAGTTCGCGGTGGGATCGTCTTTGGCGTCGTGGTTGAGGTACGCGGCCTTTCCGGCGGGGGTGTAGGGGATGGTATCTTCCTTGCCGAAGGCCATGTTGGGCGTGTACTGGATCATGAAAAATCCGGTGAAATCGGGTTTGCCGCCGGCGGTCCGCGGAATCGGCTTCGCTTCGGAGTCCGTGGCGGAGCCTGTTTGCGCGCCAAACGCAGCGATTCCCGTTGCCGCCATCACTGCGCACACCCAAAACCGGTTCTTCATTCTACCCTCCCGCTCGTCCATGCCCACTTGTCAACGATTGTATCGTTCTAACTCCATTTGGTGGTGATCCGGTCAGTTGAGAAGCACTCTCCGGCGAAATATGATAGAGGACGGCCGGATACGGCCGGGGAGGTGCTTGATGCGGATCATCTTGGCGCTACTGGTGGCGGCTGTTCTGGTGCCGCTGGCGGATGCGGAAATTCGTGAAGTAAACGTGACCGGCGGACGGGTCACGGGCGTGGCCGTCAACGGCATCGTTTCGTTCAAAGGCATTCCCTTCGCCGCGCCTCCGGTGGGCGAACTGCGCTGGAAACCGCCGCAACCGGTTCAGCCGTGGACCGGCGTGAAACAGGCAAACGCCTACGGACCGAGCTGTATGCAGGATCCCAACTTTGTGAAGATTTTCGGCGCGCCGCCGGCCATCAGCGAAGATTGCCTGTACCTCAACATTTGGACTCCGGCGAAGACTCCGGGCGATAAGCTGCCGGTGATGGTCTGGATCTACGGCGGCGGTTTCGTGGGCGGCATGACCAGCATTCCGGCCTACGACGGCACGCGGCTGGCTGAAAAAGGCGTGGTGCTGGTCAGCGTCGCGTACCGGCTGGGCGTCTTCGGGTTCTTGGCAGATCCCGAGCTGAGCCGTGAAAGCAGCAAGGGCGTTTCCGGCAACTACGGGCTGGAGGATCAAATCGCCGGTTTGAAGTGGGTGAAAGCCAATATTGCCAGGTTCGGCGGCGATCCCTCGCGCGTCACCATCTTCGGAGAGTCCGCCGGCGGCATGTCGGTGAGTATGTTGACGGTGTCGCCGGCCGCGAAAGGCCTGTTCCAGCGCGCGATCTCCGAGAGCGGCGGCAGCCTCGGCCCGGCCCGCTTCGGTAATGAAGGCGGTGAGACTGTACCGCCGCTCAAAGTGGCGGAGGCCTCGGGGCAGAAGTTTCTGGGGAAACTCGGCGCCAACGACATCCAAGCAGCCCGCGCCTTGAGCGCCGAGAAAATTCAGACGGCTCTCGGTCCCGGCCTGCAGGGCGGATTCTGGCCGGTCTACGACGGCTACATTCTGCCGCGCGACGCGTACGAGCTTTACCAGGCGCGGCGTTTCAATGACACGCCGGTACTGGTCGGCACAAATTCCGACGAAGGCGCGCTGTTTGTCCGGGGAGGAGTGACTCCCGCGGCATTCGAAGCGGAGATTCGCGCCGGCTACGGAAAGGAGGCCGACGCGGTTCTCGCGGCTTATCCGCATGCCACCGGCGCGGAGGCGGCCAAGAGCGGGAAAGACATCTTCCGCGATGCAACTTTCGCTTGGCACACCTGGGCGTGGGCGCTGCTGCAGTCCGAGAAGGGGCGCGGCAAAGCGTATGTGTATTACTTTGACCATCGCACGCCGCAATCACCGAACGGAGCAACGCACGGCGCCGAGATCGGCTATGTATTCCGAAATCTGGGCGGCCCGGGCGGCGGTCCCTCCAGTGTTGCCGGCACGCCGCGCCCCGACGACGTGGCGATGTCGGACCTGATGAGCAGCTATTGGACGAATTTCGCGAAGAACGGCGATCCTAACGGTTCTGGTCTGCCGGAATGGCCGGCGTTCTCCGCCGCTCACGAGCAGGTGATGTACTTGGGTGCACACTCCGGCGCTCAGGACGTTCCAAACATGGCGCAGATCAAGGCTCTCGACGGCTACTTCGCGTGGCGGCGCGAGCAGGAGAAGACCGAGCTGGAACATTGACCAGCGTCGCGCGCCGCGGCGTATGCTGGAGGGATGCGTTTCCTGGCGCGTTCTCTCTTGCGGAGGCCGGCTTTTTCCATCGCCGCGATTCTGACGGTCGCGCTGGGAATCGGCTCCAATACCGCACTCTTCGGCGTGGTTTATTCGGTTCTCATCCGTCCGCTGCCGTTTCGCGACCCCGACAGGCTGGTACAGCTCTGGGAAACGCATCCCGCTTTGCCGCAGTTGCAGGTGACGGCGCCCGATTTTCGGGATTGGCGCGATCAGTCGCACAGCTTCGAGCAGCTGGCGGCCTACACGCTATCGGCGATGAACACCGTTACGCTGTTGGGTCAAGGCGAACCCGCCATGGTCCACGCCACCATGGCGAGCAGCAACCTGTTTCCACTGATGGGGATCGAGCCCCTGGCGGGACGCGCTTTCAGCGCGACGGAAGAATCAGCCACTCAGCGCGTGGCGCTGCTGAGCGAAAGCCTTTGGCGGCGGAAATTTGGAGCCGATCCGTCGGTGGTGGGTCGGCAAATCCGGCTCGATAAAGAGACCTTCCGGGTCCTGGGCGTGGTGCCAAAGCAACAGGCGTTCCCCGAGTGGGCCGATCTCTGGATTCCGCTTTCGTTGATGGAGCCCGAGCTGCAAACCAGGAGGAAATATCATCCGCTGGAAGTGATCGGCCGCCTGAGGCCGGGTGTAAACGTGGAACAGGCGCAAGCCGAAATCGAGACCCTCGCTCGCAGGCTGGCCAGCGCGCACCCTGACACCAACGCGACGGTCGGCGCCTATGTCATCCCGTTGGCAAGCGAGATGACGCAGGCTGTGCGGCCCTCGCTGCTGCTGGCGTGGGCGGCGGTTGGACTCGTGCTGCTGATTGCCTGCGCGAACCTCGCGCATTTGTTCCTCGCCAGGATCATCGAACGGCGCGAGGAATTGGCCATCCGGCAGGCGCTGGGCGCCAGTGCCTGGCACCTGGTGAAGCAGCTTCTGTCGGAAACCGGACTGGTGGTCGCGATCGGAGGGGTGGCCGGCGTGGTCTTGGCGGCGTGGGCCGACGAGCTACTTCACGGCGTTGCGGCGGACCAGATTCCGCGGCTTCGAGGGCTTGCGTTCGAAGGGCCGGTGGGGCTATTCGCGGTGGCCATCTCGCTGATCGCCGGCGTGCTCTTCGGGCTGCCGGCTTGCTGGCAACTCATGAATCGGCGGCGAAGGCTGTTAGAAACCGGGCGATCCGTTACGCGCGCTCATCCCCGCCTGAGCGCGGCCTTACTGGCGGGCGAGGTGGCGATGACGCTCCTGGTACTTTCGGGAACAGCCTTGTTGATCCGGAACTTCGCCGCACTCCTCAGCGAGGACCCAGGCTTTCAAGCGAAACACGTCTGGACGATTCGCGACCTGCCGTTGCGCGAAGGCTGGGATGAATCGGCGTCGTTTCTGACGGCGAATCTGGCTCCGGCGCTGCGCAATGTGCCGGGCGTCACCCAAGTCGCCGCGGCCAACTCCGCGCCGATGAGCTTGGGCCGTACCGAGCATAGCCGGTTCGCGACCCGCTTCGGCCTCGAGGGCCGGACGTTTGACCCCGGCAGTTATCCAGTCGCGCAAACCCGGTGGATCACGCCGGAGTACTTTCAGGTGCTGGGGATTCCGCTCAAGCGGGGACGCTGGCTCAAAGAGTCCGATCGTGGCAAGCCGCGAATCTTGATCAATGAGGCGATGGCCCGGCGTTTCTTCCCCGATCAGGACGCGATTGGAAAGCGGTTCGTGCTTGGCGTCCTGGATGCGAAGCAGGATCTCGATGAGGTCGTGGGCGTAGTGGGAGACGTGCGCGACTTAGGATTAGACCAGGCAGTGGAACCTACGTTCTACGGAATCGCGGCCGGCCCGGTGATGACGCTGCTGGTGAAGGCCGCGGACGACTCACAACAGACCGCGACCGCTCTCCGCGATGCAATTCACCGGGTTGATCCCGAGATTCCGGTGACGCGAATTTATCCGCTGCAGGAAAACGTATCCGCCTCGCTTGCCCGGCGCCGCTTCGCGCTCCTGCTGCTTTCGGTGTTCGCCGGCCTGGCGGCATTCCTCACGGCCGGTGGCATCTACGGATTGCTGACTCAATCTGTGAACGCGCGGGTGCGGGAGTTTGGCGTTCGGGCGGCCATTGGCGCTTCTCCTCGGGAGTTGGTCGCCATGATCCTGCGCGAGGCCGGCCTGCTGGCGCTACCGGGTTTGGCTGCGGGCCTGCTTCTTGCGCTTGCCTTCGGCCGGGTTATGAAGAGCTTTGTGTATGAGCTTTCGCCGGTGGATCCCATCTCTATGGCCGGCGCGGTCATTTTCCTGCTGCTATTGATTTTCTTTTCCGCCTGGCTGCCGGCGCGCCGAGCCGCGGCCTTCGATCCCGCCCGGGCGTTGCGCCAGGAATAACGATTACTTTTGAGCGGAAGTCGCGGGCGGTTGGGGTGCGTCCGGCACTTTCTGGATGTCGTCGTCGGAGCACAACAGATCCATGATTTGATCGAACGGGGCTAGCGTCAGGGTCTGTTTGGGAACAACCCATGGTTTGGTCAGCACCTTCGGGTCTTCGAGGGTGGCTTCGATTTCCAGCGTCTTGGCATCTACGCGGTGATAGCGCTCTACGATATGCAAGGCGTCGGAATGGAAGGACACGCGGCCCTCGGCCGAAATCCAGGTATTCGGGGTGAAGTTCGTCTTGTCCACTACGAGCGTGTCGCCATCCCAATGGCCCACTGCATCTCCGCGATAGGAAGGAGGCACCGTATCGCGGTGCGGTCTGCCGTCGGTGGGGATGATTTGAAATCCGTGGAACGTTTCCGTGAGCATCACCACGAACTTCGGCGACTGGACGATTTGTCCGACCGCGCCGACGTCAAAGAGGCTGACGTTCAGAGTGCCGAACGCGGTGGGAAGGCAATGCACTGTGGGGTCGTCTTTATCGGCGAGCGTCTTGGCATGGGCGGCGGCCCAAGGTTGATAGAGGTCGGCGAAAGAGGTGGGCCGCTGACCTCCGCGAGGTCCCAGGGAAAGACCACGCCCGCCGATGTCGCCACCGCGCCACCACACGCCCGACAGATCGGGATGGCCGTCCGCCATGCGTGGCGCCGGTGCGGAGTTCGCCGATTCGGAGGTAGAGGCCGGAGCTTCCGCCTGAGCCGCGAGATGAGATGTGGCCGCCGCTGACCAGATCAGCGTGCCGGCGAAGGCTGCCGTCATCATGGAGTGTTTCATAGCTTCAAGCCTCGTTCGAAATTTCCAGATCCAGCTATTGCGCGTTTTGCCGGGGCCCAAACAGACCATACACATGTCCATCGGCGGTAGTCAACTCGCGCAGCATTCCCCGGTCATCGTTGTCCTTGGAACGAAAGCCTTTGATCGTGACTTCCTCGCCCGTTTTGATGATTCCCGGCCGGTAGCCGTTGCGAATCATGCCGCTGGGCGTTCCGGCTTCGAAAGACATCCGCGACACTTTCCCTGTTGCCGGATCTTTCACATCCACGACGAACCAAGAATGGGGGTTTTCCAGCCGCACCTGAACCACCGTGCCGTGAACCGTGATCGGTTGTTTCATATCGTACTCGGCGGCAAACGAATGGTGGGCCCAGGCCGGGACCCCGACGAGCGCGATCAAGCCGAAAATAGCGGAAACTCGATTCATGCCTACCTCCCGATTTCCCTCTTGCAGGTTCAGTATACACCTTAATAATCTGGATGCTTTAGTTGCAGCGGCGGGCGCGGGTGCAGCGAATGTGTCACTGCGGCAAACTGACACAGTCGGCCGCGTTCGCGCCGGCGATTGGCCCTATTCTGAGCCTGTCATGGGATTCAACACGGGATTCAACACGCGAATGATTGGCAATGTTGTCTTAGGGT
Source organism: Bryobacteraceae bacterium (assembly GCA_035508055.1). Lineage (GTDB taxonomy): Bacteria > Acidobacteriota > Terriglobia > Bryobacterales > Bryobacteraceae > Palsa-89. The sequence goes on from DATJNO010000152.1 coordinate 5,900, forward strand.
TGACTTTGACCTCTCCCGCCCTGCGGGCAGCGGACGCTACACCCTGGGACACGATGAAAGGGCGTTACGGCGGAATCATCACCGTCACCACAGTGAATGGACGAAAATGGAAGCACACGGGTACGGCCTTGTTTTCCGCCTCCGAAGTAACGCTGCTGGGGACCGCAATCAGCGTTCCGAGGGCGGAGGTGAAGGAGGTCGTAATCCGGGAGTGGCGCAGCGAGTGCTGTGATCCATTGGTGTTAGGAGTACTTCCGCTGCTGGTCTTGCTGCACGGCGCCTTCCATCACAACATTCCGAAAGACACGCTTCCCTACCTCCCCCTGACCGCGCCTCTCGCGCTGGGAATTGCAGGCGTGACCGGACCTCCGCTGTTGGTGATTGAAGGCGCAAGGAGGCTCAAGCCGGCCAAGGTGCTTTACCGGGTAGTGCCCTAACGCGCAAGCATCTTCGATAAGCAATATAATGCATGTCTAACGCATGCGCGCTTTCGCGAGGCTCGAACTTCCCGGCCAATACAATCTAGCAGACCATTTCGTCGACCGCCATATCCGGGAGGGCCGCGGCGGAAAGATCGCAATCGTTAGCGGGGATCAGCGGCTAACCTATCGTGACGTTGCCCAGCAGATCAATCGCGTGGGGAACGGATTGCGCCAACTTGGACTACAAGACGAGCAAAGAGTGTTGCTGGTGCTCCCGGATGTTCCGGAATTCGCAGCAGCCTACTTTGGGACCGTGAAGATCGGCGCCGTGGCGGTGCCGACCAGCACGGGCTTGCGTGCCAGCGACTATGCCTATTTCCTGGAAGAGAGCCGGGCGAGAGCCGTGATCGTCCACTCAACGCTGCTCGGCGAATTCGGCTCTGCTCTCTCGCGTGCGCGCTATTGCAAGCACGTCATTGTATGCGGAGAGCCTGGGGATGGCTACCTCGGCTGGGATGAATTCCTGAAAGACGCCTCGGCGGAGTTGGACTCAGCGCCCACCCGTAAGGACGACGTCGCTTTCTGGCTGTGGACCTCCGGCAGCACGGGCCGGCCGAAAGCCGCCGTACATGTTCACCAGGACTGGTTCCACTGCTGCGAGCAATATGCGCGAGGCGTCCTGGACATCGGGCCGGAGGACATCACGTTTTCCTCATCGAAACTCTTTCACGCTTACGGTCTCGGAAACAGCCTGCTGTTCCCGTTTCACGTGGGCGCGACAACGATTTTATACGCGGGCAAGCCGCAGCCCAAGGCGATTCTGGAGACCGCGCAGGCGAGCCGTCCGACGCTCTTCTTTTCCGTGCCGACACTCTATGCGTCGATGTTGCAAGAGGCAGAGCGCACGGCTTATGACCTGCGGTCGGTTCGTTTAGCCGCGTCCGCCGCCGAGCCGCTGCCCGCTGAAATCTTCCGCCGCTGGAAGGACCGTTTTGGCGTCGAGATTCTGGACGGTATTGGATCGACCGAAGTCTTGCACATTTATCTTTCTGCGCGGGCCGGACGGGTTCGGCCGGGCAGCACCGGCCAGGCGGTATCCGGCTATGAACTCGCTTTGATGGACCATGACGGCCGGCCAGTTTCTCCAGGCACGATCGGCGACTTGTTGGTCGCCGCGCCCAGCACCGCACAGGGCTATTGGAATCGCCGGGCATTGACGCAGGATCGCATGCGCGGGCGGTGGTTCTTCACCGGGGATAAGTACCTCATCGACGAAGAAGGTTACTATTGGTACGCCGGCAGATCGGACGACATGTTCCGGGTGTCCGGTCAGTGGGTCTCGCCGATTGAAGTGGAGGCCGCGCTGATTGAGCACTCCTGCGTGCTGGAATCGGCCGTGATCGCTTTTGAAGAGGAGTCGGGGCTCCACACGCCGCAAGCCTTCGTGGTTCTGCGGGAGGGCTATGCCGGGAGCGCGGAGCTGGTGCAGGAGCTTCAGGATTTCGTCAAGCAGCGGATCACGCCGTACAAATACCCCCGCCGCATCGAGTTCCTGCCGGAGTTGCCGAAGACGGCCGCCGGAAAGCTATTGCGTTACAAGCTGCGCGAGATGAGCCGCGCCGCTGCGGCGTCGCAAGCTTCAAACTTGTGATTGCGGACGCCGGCCGATGATGCTGATGCCGACCATGCTGATCACCAGCTCATCGTTCTGATTGAACGCTTCGATTTTCCCGCGAATCACGCCGCGATCGGGCTTGGAGCGCGAAGGACGTGCTTCCAGCACCGCAACGCGGACGCGCAAGGTGTCTCCCGGCCGCACGGGATTCGGCCACCTGAGTTCGTCGACGCCGGGCGATGCCAGGCTCGCGACGTGCGAAAGATAACGGTCGACGTACACCCGCATGATGAGAGCCGCCGTGTGCCAACCCGAAGCGATGATTCCGCCAAACCGGCTCTGCACGGCCTTCTCCGGGTCGACGTGAAAATACTGCGGGTCGTATTTGCGGGCGAAGTCGATGATGTCGGCCTCCGTGACGGTGATGGTTCCGAGATCGTACACGCCGTCCGGCGCGTAGTCTTCGAAATAGCGTTCGTGGGGCGGCACCACGAAGCTATGAAGCGTCACGCAAGGCCTCCTCGGCTTGGGGAGTGAGCCGGATTTCCTCGAAGGGGTAAGAATTTGACACTACAATGAGACCTGCTTCCGTTAATTTTTCCAGCAAAACGTAGAACTCTCCCACATCCAGGCCGCAGGCTTCCAGAATCTCCGGCGGCGTGGCTGTCCCCTGGGGCTTCGAGCGGAGTGGGCCGTGAGAAGCTTCGCGAACGATCAGGTCGAATAGCTTCCGTGCAGGCGCGGAGACAGCCTGGAGGCGGTCAGAGACGAACGAGACGGGACGCTCCACAATTGAGATTCTAATCGAACCGGACGTACTCGAATTCGATGGGCAGGTTGTTGATTCCGCGCGCCGGTGGAGCGATCCAGTTTGCGAACTTTCCGGGTTCGACCACGCGGCCCATCAGCGAAGCCACGAACTCGTGGTCCTGGCGGGAGGGGAGCCAAACGGCCGCCTGCCGTTCCCAATCGTCTTGGGAAAGAAGCTGGCCGTCCGGACTCACGTAGTGGCCGGCAAAGGCGCCGATCTTGCGGTGAAATGCCACGTGAGGAAGCTTGATCCGGAAGGGAAGCCCGAATTTTTCGGGAATCCGGTTCCAGCGGTCCACTCCGGCCTGAATCTCGCGCGTGTAATCGTCGCGCAGCCGGGCGTTGAGCGCGGTGAGCGCGGCCGCCTGACGGTCCACGAGCTTTCCCTCCGCGACCTCGGCGACGGTGTAGCTGTCACCCGAGAGCGAGTGGTCGTCGCCGATATGGGACTCGCTGTAGCGGCCCTTGAGACCGCCAGTGTAATAGCCGGCTGCGTTGGAGGAGATCTCGGAGCCAAACAGATCGAGCGTGACGCTGTAGTGAAAATTCACGAACCGCTGCAAGGTTTCCAGATCGATCACGCCGTGGGAGCGAACCTGCGCGGGGTCGGTCAAGTTGCGTTCGCGCATCACTTCGCAGGTGCGCTGCACGATCCTGGCCACGCCGGATTCGCCGACGAACATATGATGCGCTTCTTCGGTCAGCATGAACCTCGTCGTGCGCGCCAGCGGGTCGAAAGCGGACTCGGCCAAAGCCGCCAGTTGGAACTTGCCGTCGCGGTCCGTGAAGAAAGTGAACAGGAAGAATGCGAGCCAATGGCCGGTCTTTTCGTTGAATGCGGTCAGAATGCGCGGATTGTTGGCGTCGCCGGAACGTCTCTCGAGCAGAGCTTCGGCTTCTTCGCGCCCGTCGCGGCCAAAGTAGCGATGCAGCAGATACACCATGGCCCACAGATGCCGCCCTTCCTCTACGTTCACCTGAAACAGATTGCGCAAATCGTACATGGAGGGGCACGTGGCGCCCAGCAGCCTTTGCTGCTCCACCGAAGCGGGCTCTGTGTCTCCTTGCGTAACGATGATGCGCCGCAGCGGCGACCGGTATTCTCCCGGAACTTCCTGCCACGCCGGCTCGCTCTTGTGATCTCCGAAGTGAACCTTCCGGTTCTCGTCGCGCGGCGTCAGAAAGATGCCCCAGCGGTATTCGGGCATCCGCACATATCCGAAGTTCGCCCAGCCATCCCGGTCCACGCTGATGGCCGTCCGCAGATAAACCTGCAGATGGGCGGTGTTCGCCGGACCGGTCTCATTCCACCAGTTCAAGAAGGCGGGCTGCCAGCGTTCTAGCGCGCGTTGCAAGGCCCGATCGGTCGCCAGATCGACGTTGTTGGGAATCCGCTGGGAGTAATCGATCGCCTGTTGAGTTGGTCCTCCGAGGTCCGCCATGTTGTTTATATCCGCTCCCAATCGAACTTGGCGCGATTGCCCGTGCCATACACCTTCAGAGCCCCCATCGGTCCCACTGCGTTGGGGCGAACGAAAATCCAGTTTTGCCATGCGGAAAGCCGTCCGAAGATGCGCGATTCCATATTCTCGTGCTCGCCAAACCGCAGGTTCGCTTCCAAGCCAGTCGTCGCGTCGGGCGAAAGCGCGAGGCGGCTTTCGACGGCCAGCCGGATCTCGTCGTTCCAGTCGAGTTCGTCCGGCGTGAACGTGACGAGCCCCAATTCCGCGGCGTCCTTCGGTCCCAGCGCAGTCCGGATGTGCTCGCGCAACTTGGAGACGCAAGATTCGTCGCCGTGGAATCTGGCCTCCAGGCGCGTACGGCCGTTCGCAGCCTCCAGCGCGCAGAAATTCATTTCCGACAGCGCCAACGCCGCGTCCGGGTCGTCGAGCATGTAGACACGATCCGCGGCCAGCGCCAGCTCCAGCAGACTACCGGCAAAACAGGATCCAGGTTCAACGAGCGCATAAATCGATCTCGAGGTAACATCCACGCGCGCGAAGGTCCGGCGCATCATTCCGATCACTTCACGCACAAACCAGTGATCGCGATGGGAGAACAAGGCCGTATCGGCGGCGAGCACGATCTTCGGGTCGCCCTCGGTCCTGAAGAGCCACAGGCCGAGGTCGAGTTGATTGATACGCAGGGAAAGAATCGCGTCATCCAGCTCTCGCGACATCTGCAGCGGCCACCATTTCGCTCCGGCCGCCACAATCTCTTCCAAAGACGCCGGCTCGGATTCGGGCGCCCGAACGGTGAGCGTTGCCGTGCGACGCCGGGAATCCAGCTCCACATCGACGTAGCGATAGTGATACCCGCGCTCATCGATTGTGCGATCGAGCGGTGTGAGTTGGACTCCCGCCGCATCCTTGGGCCGCCCGCTGAGCTCGGCAAGGGCAAGCGCGCGACTCTTGATGTACGCATCAAACTCTTGCGGCTTGACTACCGCGTCGACCAGCCCCCACTGCTTCGCACGCGAGCCCTGCACGCCTTCGGGTGTAGTGCAGAATACGTCCGCCAAATCCCTGCGCACATGACGCTTGTCGGTGAGGCGCGTAAGTCCGCCTGTACCCGGCAGAACTCCGAGCAGGGGAACCTCCGGAAGACTTACCGCCGATGACCGATCGTCGACCAGTACGATTTCGTCGCAGGCCAACGCCAGTTCATAGCCGCCGCCGGCCGTGGACCCGTTGCAAGCGGCGATAAATTTCAGTCCGGAATGGGCGCTGGAATCCTCGATGCCATTTCGTGTCTCATTCGTGAACTTGCAAAAGTTCACCTTCCATGCATGGCTGGAAAGTCCCAACATATAAATGTTGGCGCCGGAGCAAAAGACCCGCGGCTTGGCGCTCGCGATGACCACGCTCGCAACCTCGGGATGCTCAAACCGGATCCGCTGCAGGGCGTTGTGCAGCTCGATGTCGACGCCGAGATCGTACGAATTCAATTTAAGCTTGTAGCCCGGGCGGATCCCCGCGTCTTCCTGGACGTCGAGTGTGAGCGTCGCGACACGGCCGTCAAGGGACAACTTCCAGTGCCTGTAGCCGGAAGGCGCTACGTGGAAATCAACGAAGCCGGTGTCGGCGACAACTGGCGCTGGCTCAGGCACTGCTACAAGATAATGCATCTTCGCGCTTGGAGTCAATGGCAGGTATGCACTATAATGCCAATTACTCCGGACCATGAAGAACGCACGCACCCAGCGCATCGCGAAGAAAACTACGGCGCCGAATCCCCTGAAGTTGCTGGGGGATCGCGTCCGGCAGGCGCGGGCGCGCCGGGGCATGACGCGAAGGCAGCTGGCGCGCGACTCCGGCGTCTCCGAGCGTTACCTGGCGCAGATTGAATCGGGCCACGGGAACATTTCTGTCCTCGTTTTGCGGCGCCTGGCCAAGGCGCTGAATATTTCGGCCGATGTTCTGCTGTTCGAAGGCCTGGAACCTCCGTTGGAATTTGTGCACGCCGTTGAGTTCCTGCGCCGCCTTTCGCCCGACGACCTGGCACTCGCGCGCCAGCTATTGCTCTATCAGTTTGGCGGCGGCGACCCGGCTGCTCGTCACCGGCGGATCGCGCTCATCGGACTGCGCGGGGCGGGGAAGTCCACTCTGGGGACCGCTCTAGCGGAGCGTCTGGAGATGCCGTTCCTGGAGCTTGACCATTTGATCGAACAAGAAAGCGGGCAAACGTTAAACCTGATCTTTGACTTTCGCGGGCAGGCCGGATTCCGGGAGCTGGAGCGGCAGTGTCTGGAAGATGTGCTTCGGCGTTATCCCTGCTTTGTGCTCGCGACGGGAGGCAGCCTGGTATCCGAACCAGGCACTTTTGAGCGATTGTTGTCGAGTTGCTTCACCGTCTGGATCCGTGCTTCTGCTGAAGAGCACATGCAACGAGTGATCTCCCAGGGTGACATGCGGCCGATGTCCAGCAATCGCGACGCGATGTCGGACCTGAAGCGAATTCTTGCCGAGAGGGAGATCTTTTACAGCAAGGCCGACATCCAGGTCAACACGGCGGGCCGGACCTTCGAAGACAGCCTCGAGCGGCTGATTCAGGCTTTGAGGGACTCTCCGGTTCGAAACTCGCTGGCGCCGGCGGTCGTCTTCGGTTGAGCGGGGCGTTGGTCAGGGATCGCTGCCGGATCGACGGCCACTGGCTGGAAACAGCCAGGATGGAAGGGCGCGGCTCTGAGCACCCGACGATTGTCATGCTTCACGAAGGACTCGGCTCAGTGGCGCACTGGAAGGATTTCCCGCTTCGCCTCGCCGAGGAAACAGGCGCCGGAGTATTTCTGTATTCGCGCTATGGACACGGCGGCTCCGATGCACTGCAAGAACCCAGACCTGTTTCCTATATGCATCATGAAGCACAGGTTGTGCTCCCGGAGATTCTACAGCAGGCTGGCATTGAAAGGCCGGTGCTGCTTGGACACAGCGACGGCGCGTCCATCGCCATGATCTATGGCGGTACGTTTCCCGATTCACCGGCCGCACTGATTCTGGAGGCGCCTCATGTGTTCGTCGAAGAGCTAACGGTTTCGAGCATCACCCAAGCCAAGGCGATCTACCAGGAGACAGACTTGCCCCAACGCTTGAGCCGGTATCACGACCACGTCGATTCGCTGTTCTGGGGCTGGAACAACATCTGGCTCGAGCCGCGTTTTCGTGACTGGAACATCGAATCGTTCCTGGATTCGATTCGTTGCCCGGTCCTGGTTCTTCAGGGCGCTCAGGACGAATACGGCACCAGCAGGCAGATTGAGGCCATCCAGCGGCGAATTCCCGCGAGCTCCACGATCGTTCTGGAAAACTGCAAACATGCGCCGCATCGGGACCGCTGCGACGCAACTCTTTCAGCCATCCTTCAGTTCCTGCTTACGCAACCGAGCCCGGCGGGCCAGCTCTCCGATCAGCGCACCTAACCCGACGAGAAGCACGGCCGTTCCTCCGTGCCAGACCAGGAGATGCGGCGCGTGCTGGAACATACACTGGAACTGAAGGGGCAGCAGCGCCAGGAACACGGCCAAACCGGTCAACGTCGCCCCCAGTCCAGACGATGCGAACAGGGCGCCGCGCCGCGCGAGCAGCCAGTAAACGACGGCTGCCGGAACGGCGATGATGAGTTCCAAAGACGCGCACGGCCAACCTTCCGAAACGAAAGCGCTGGATGTGGTCCACGGAAAAAGCAATGCAATTCCGGCGATCGGAAGCAGAACGGAAAGCGCGAGCACCAGGGAGAACGGAACGCCCCATCGGCTACCTGGAATCATTCGCCACGCCAGAGTGAACGAGAACAGAATTCCTCCCCCCGCCAGAATCGCCGTCATGAACGCCATTTGCACTCCTGTCATGAGGTGGAAGCCGGCCTTGTTCAAGATCGCGATCAACCCGGCGGCGCAAACGATGAAGACTGCGAGGAACACGAAAGCGAGCCTGCTCTGAGACGGAATCGGTTTCACCGGCGTAAGGGACGACGTGAGCATCGCCTGAACTTTCCTTCGAACTTCCGGGCTCAGCTGCGAGTCAGGCGGCGCGGAGGCCCACTTCTCCAACCTGCGCTCGAGGCTGTTGTCATGGGGATTATCTGGCACTTTCCCGATCCTTTCCTAGAGCCCGGCGCAAGGCCGCATAGGCGCGGTGAGCTTTTTGCTTCACCGCTCCGGGAGTCGACGAGGTCGCCCTCGCCACCTCTTCGAGGCTCATGCCCGACACCTTGAGCATTACGATCACCTCACGCTGAGAATCTGGCAGGTTGGCGACCAGCCGTGTGAAATGGTCCTCCTCGGACGGGGTTTCTGGAACCACCTGATGCAGACGCTCGGGGATGCTCGCAACCAGCACCTCTCGCGATTCCAGGCGGCGACGCTTGCGATAAGCGTCGAGACGAGTGTGCCGCGCGATCGCATAGATCCATGGCATCACGGGTTCGGAAGGACGGTAGGTATGGCGGGAGCGATGAATTCTGATCCAGCAGTCTTGGAGCAGGTCCTCCGCATCGCTCCGTCCGATCCCGGAACGGCCGAAGAAGCGGAGAAGCGGAGGCGAAACTCGGGCGACCAAGTCCTCGAGCGCAGCGGCATCGGCATTTTGGTAGCGCGTCATCAGGTCCCTTAGCTCACGGTCGTCGATCGATATCTCACCCATTTAATTCGAACGCCCGGCAGTTTTAGTTACGCTGCCTATTCAATCATGGCCTACCTTGGGGTGCCGGGTGGCGGACACGGATCTCAGAGGTGGGGATTCGACGGCTTCTTGTAGATCATGCGGCGGCAGCAGACGAACGTGCCGGTGAACGCCAAAACAGCGGGCACTAAGCCCAGGACAGCCCAAACGGCTTTGGTGAACGAGTCAAACCTTCCAAAATGCAATGCCGAAAGCCAATACAAGGCCTGATCCGTAACCCGATCGGCAGGATCCAGCAAGAGAAAGACATCAAACCAGCGCGGAAAGGCGAAATAGATCCCCGAAACGCCCCATAAAAGAACAAACAGAAAGCACCAAAAACCGAGCGCGCTGTGCAGGTCCCAGTTGATGCGCGCGAAGTGCGCTTCCCAGCCCACCGTCAGACTGCGGCGCCAGTGCTTCACGCCGGGCCACCAGATCGTAGCGCCTGTCAAACACAACAAAGTCAGAGAGACTCCGCCGACCCCGTTCACGACACGGCCGGTCGCGCCGGCCAGAAGATTCGTGTGAAGTTTGACAATCCATCCGGCAGACGTCCACCGGGAAAGTTCGTCGCGATAAACGCTGATGCTACCCGTAACGCTCATGAGCGCCAGGTATGCGCTGGCCGTTGCGCCGACGAAGAAGTGGACCTGGAATAAGGCGTTGTACAGCCGCGTTTTCTGGGGCTGCTCCAGCCACTGCCGCCATCCACCCATGTTGTCTTCCGAATGGTCTCCAATCTATGCGAAGACTCGCCATCCGAGGCGAATCTCAATGCACTTGATCACTCTGTTTTCCCCGGATCACCAGCACCGGGCAGCCGGCCTGCCGCATCACAGCCTCGGCCACGCTTCCCAGCAAGACACGCGAAATTCCATGACGGCCATGGCTCCCCACCACGATCACATCCGCCGGCCACTCCTTGGCGACCGCGAGTATCTCCTGCGCCGGTTTGCCCACACGAATGAATTCGCGCGCGGAAAATAGGGGCGATATGCGGTCTTGAACCTCGGTCAAGATTCGTTTGCCGTCCTTCTTGGCCTCGGCAACCAGGTCTTCGGCGGCGATACCCGGTGCGTGCGTGAGCGCGAGTTCCACAACGTGAACCAACGCCACTTCGCCGGTCACGCAGCAGGCAAGCTGCAGGCCGATTTGAGCGGCGTGCGCCGAAACCGCTTCGCCATCGACCGCAATCAGTATCTTTTGAAATCCTGACATGGTTTAATCCGGGCTGTTGCCTGGAGTCGATTCTGTCCGCTGTGGAACACAGGAACAACACGATCCGGCCGCAGCTGCACAAGCCGGATGGCCTGCCCGCTTCCGGTTCTGCCGCGAGATTACCAGAATGATCGCAGTGAGGCAGGCAACGATACTGATCACCAACACCCAAACCGGGATATGCAGCCCCGACCCCATGGAGGCGCGATATGCGCTGATCAGGCCGATGAAGGTCAGGAAGCCGGCGAGGATCATGCGGAGGATCTCCTGAGGTATCCTGCCGGCCAACATCCCCGCGAATTGCCCGCCAATCAGCACCGCTGGAGCAGACGCGGCGATGATGTTCCAGGGAACCGTCGTCCCCTGCGCAGCGCTCACGCCCAGATGCGTGAACGCGGCGGAAATCGCGGCAGCGAAAATGATCATATGAGAATTGCCCGCCGCGATCCGCACCGGCATACCGCGCAGCACCTGCTCGACGGTGCTGAGTTCTCCGGCTGAAAATCCGACCAGGCCCTGAAGAACGCCGCCGACACCGGCCGCCGCCGCGCGCCAGCGGTCGTTCAGCAGGCGATACCGATAGACGCGTCCGTGACGGTCACGATGCTCCTTGATCTTGGGACCCACGGGTTCGCCGGCTCCGCCGGTTTCCACCAGATGATGTTCCGCAGATTCACCAACCATAAGATAGCCGAAGCCAACGAGGGCAAAGCCAATCACTGCCAGGAGAATATTAGCAGGCAGGAGATGAGACACGAGTCCCCCGGCGATGGCCAACGGGGCTGCCAGCATCACGGCAAACCAGGAGATCTGGAAGTCAATGAACCCCGCCCGCCAAAAAGCAGACACTGAGCTCGTGAATCCAAAGATCTCTATGATCAGGCTGACCTCGACCGCCTGAACGGGTTCCAGATGGTATCCCAAAAGCGGGAAAACCATCGTATACAAGGGGACGAATAGCACGGTCCCCGATACTCCCATCGTTCAAACGGTGATGCAGATGGCGAGCGCTACCGGAAACATCCACCAAAACTGGAGCCAGTATCCCAAGTGCATGATTACGATCTCCTTTATCGGGTGGCCAAGCCGAAGCTTGGCTTACGCCTGCTAGTTCGCCGGCCGAACCGAAAGAGTTACGGCGCCGGGAAAAATATCTGCAGCGGATTCAAATGCTTCGAGGCCGTAACTTGCCAGCCGGTTCGAGCGAATAGAGATAGTGGACCAACTGAGGATGAGGCTGCGCAACGCTACTCTGGTGTGCACTTTGATTGTTCCGTTGTGCGCACAGCAAGCCCCGCCGTCGCCGGAAAGAGCTTGGCCGGTTGCCCAGGATTCGCGGTTTCAGGCGGACGCCGCGGGGGCGTCCGGAATTGCCAGGCCCACGCTCGATCCGAACCACGTCTACACGCTGCCCGAGCTGGTTGACATCGCGGAAAGAAACAACCCTGACACGCGCGCAATCTGGGAACAGGCGAAGCAAAGAGCGGCCGACGCAGGCGTCGCCCGGAGCGCTTTGTTTCCAACCGTGGCGGCGTTGGCTTCCGCCTCTTATAGCCAGTACTCCTTATTAGTGACCAGGTTCTATCACCAGGATCTAGCCACATTTCCCGCAACGCTGAGCGTTAACTACACGGTCTTTGACTTCGGCGCACGGGACGCCAACATCGATCAGGCCAGAGCCAATCTGCTGGCAGCCGATTTCACGTTTAACGACACACACCGAAGAGTCATATTTCAGGTGGCGGAAGCTTACTACCGCTTGTTGGACGCAACCTCGCAGGAAGAAGCGGCTCAGGCGACGCTGACCGATGCGCAAACCGTGCAACAGGCGATAGAAGCCAGGCTCGCCAATGGCCTCGCCACTCTGCCGGATGTTCTGGAAGCGCGCGCCGCGACAGCCCAAGCGCGCTACGAGCTGGTGTCCATCCGCGGGCTGGAGGACATCGCGCATGGGGTGTTGGCGAACGTGCTAGGCATCGCACCGGCGGCTCCGTTCCGCGTCGAAGATGTTTCCAAAGCTCCGCTGCCGTCAACGGTCGAAGAGCCTGTACAAACAATCATCGCACGAGCACTCAGCCAAAGGCCGGATCTGTTGGCCGAGGTCGCCCGGCTCCGCTCCACCTATGCCATGATTCGTGGCGCCCATGCGGCTTACTATCCGGCGCTCAGCTTTGCCGGTGACTGGGGCCACAGGGACTCTTACGGAAGCCAGAACTTCAACCCGGCGGTGGCGTCTCACATTTATCCGTATTCGGCGCAACTGAACCTGAGTTGGACCCTTTTCGATGGCGGCGCCCGGCGCAATGAGCTGGCTCGCGCCGAAGAGCAGCGCCGCGAGGCTCAGGCGCAAGTCGCGGTTTCCCGGGACCAGATTGAAAACGAAATCTGGACGGCTTACTCCAACTTGAAAACGGCGCAGGGCCAGCGGGAGGCAGCGGATGCGCTCCTTCAAGCCGCGGAGCAATCCTATTCGGCCGCAACCCAGTCCTTTCATGCCGGGGTGCGGACCTTTATTGACGTCACCACGGCACAGCGGGATCTGGCTCGTGCCCGGACCGCGGAGGCCAGCGCGCGCGTCCAGGTGCTGACCGCTCTGGCCGATCTGGCATTTCGCGCGGCCGATCCGATTCGCGCCGCCCAGCATTGAAGACGGAACTATGTTTGAATACGCTCCATCCGTGAATGTATTCGGATCGTTTTTCCCGATCTGGATCATATGCATCGCAGCTGCCGCGGTTCTGACCCTGGCCGCTCGATCCGTGCTCATTCGGGTTGGCCTCGAGGACCAATTGGGGCCGCGACTGATTGTTTATCCCAGCATGATCACGCTCTTTGCGTGCACGATCTGGCTGGTGTTTTTTCGATATTGAGGTCTTATGACACGCGCTACATTTGGCAGACTTTTCGGCATGGTGATCGTCGCGGCGGCGGTAGTGTCCGTGTTATTCGTGGTGCGCCGCTTCCACACCGACCCGCAGACGGACGACGCGGAGGTCTTCGCTAACCTCATCGGCATCGCGCCGGAAGTGGAGGGCCGCATTGTCAAAATCAATGTGAAAGACAACCAGTTCGTGCGCAAGGGGGAACTGTTGTTTCAGATCGATCCGGTTCCCTACCGATACGCGCTGGAAACCGCACGGTCCGAGCAAGCGGCGCTGGAAGGCCAAATCCGGGACCTGCAGCGGAGGATCGGCGCGCAGACCAGCGCCATTCAGGCCGCGCGAGCGAATTCCAACAGCGCTCAAGCCAAGATCGCTAGCGCGGACGCCGCCGTCGAAGCAGCTCGGGCAAGCGTGGACGCTGCCCAAGCCGAGCTGGCCCGCGAGCAGGCCGATTACGCTTATGCCGATCACAACGTGCTTCGGCTTGAACCGCTATTAGTGAAGCAATTTGTCACGGTCGACATGGTCGATCAAGCCCGGACTTCGCGGTCCGTGAAGAGTGAGGGGGTTCGTCAAGCGCGCTCAGGGCTGGCGTTGGCCCAGGCCCAATGGGCTGCGGCGGTCGCGCAACAGAAGGAAGCTCTGGCTGCCTATCAGCAAAGCGAGGCGCAGGTGGATCAGTCGATCAAGAGCGTGAGTATCCTGGACCCGCTGATCGGCCAGAGAGAGGCCCGGGCCGCAGCGGTCCAAGACGCCGAATACAACCTGCAGCGCTCAAACGTCTATGCGCCCTTCGACGCCCGCGTCACGAACTTAAGCATTTCTGAAGGCGCCTACGCCCATGTCGGGCAGCAGGCTTTCACGCTGATCGATGCTCGCGCGTGGTGGGTGATCGCGAACTTCCGCGAGACGGACTTGCGCAACATTCAAGCCGGCGCGCCCGTGGATGTTTATCTGATGTCCCGGCCGGACCGCAAATTTCAAGGCCTGGTGGAAAGCATCGGCTTCGGCGTTACGCCGGATGAAAGCCTGATCGGCAAATCGTCGCGCGACCTCCCGGATGTGCAGCGCTCTCTGGATTGGGTGCACTTAGCCGCGCGTTTTCCGGTTCGCATTCGCGTAGACCAACCAGCTTCGGACTACTTCCGAATCGGCGCTTCCGCGATGGTGGTGGTGCGAGGCAATCAGCGCGGGCGTCTCTGATGTCAAATGTTGCCGGCAACGGCGGCGCGCGGACCGATTTCGGCGGAATCTGGCGAATTCTGTCCGATGAATCGCGTCCGTATCCCGGCCGGACCGAAACCGTTGCCCGAATGGTCGCGGCTTGCACCATTACGACCCTCCTCGTCCTGGTATTCCGGCTTCCTGATGCGTTTTTGGGTGTGTTTTATGCGTTCGTGATCTCGCGCGAAAGACCGGAGTGGCTGGTCCGGAATGGATTCGCTGCCGTGACCGCCAGCGCGGCGGCGGTGGTCTATGTCGCAGCGGGTGTCCAACTGTTTTACGACTACGAAGTGTTGCATTTTGCATTCCTGGCGTTCACCTTGTACCTGGTCTTCTATCTGAGGCGCGCACTCACGAATGACGGCGTGACGTTCGGATTTGGTGTGACTGCCACCGTGGCTCTCACACTGATCTGGGACCAGCCCAATCCTACCGAGGCGCATTTGGATTCCACGCTTTCCCTCAGTTTTGTCGTGGCGTTGGGCACGCTTGTGGCCATGGCGGTTGCTTGGGTCGCGCTGCAGCTGAAAGCTGCGCCGGGCGCGCCCGCCGACTGCTCCCGTCCGCCGCTGTTCGTTCCGGACGCATTTTCAAATCGCGAGTACAGCGCATACGCTTTCAAGGGGTGCGTAGCCGGATTGCTTTGCTATATCTTGGATTCCGGCGTGGCTTGGCCCGTGATTATGGGCGCTTGTGCGGAGACCTGCATTGTTGCTGCGCGGCCGTTACCAGCGGGCGCGGGAACGCGCAGCGAAAGGTTGTTCGTCAGCGTTACGGCGATCATTATGGGAGGAATTGTTTTGGGGTTCGGTTCACAGGGCCTGCTGCTTCCGTTCGTGGACTCCATAACCGGCTTTATCCTGCAATTCGTCGCGATTGCCGCCCTGGTCGCCTGGGTTGCGACCTCCAGCCCGCGGCTTTCCTACGCCGGCACGTTGGGAGCAATGGGCTTCTTCTTTCCCATGGTCACGGGCTTTGCGCCGAACCCGCCCCTGGCGCGCAGCGGCGCCTTTCTGGTTGATCTTGTTCTCGCCTTAGTGGCATTCTGGCTCGTCCTGGACGGAGCGTCAGACTCCGCGGTTGAACCAGAGTCCACGCAATACGCGTGATTCGTCCGGATGGTGATCGCCGGCGAATCCCGGGCGCGCTGGAGCTCAGGACCCGGAATAGTCGCGCAGGAACCGGAGCAGGAGATCGGTGACTTGCTCTGATTGCTCCTGTTGTACCCAGTGCCCTGCGCCTTCCACCAGGTGGAAACCCAGCATCCGGGTGCAAGCGCTGCCGCGCATTCGGTCGACCGCTCCCGGCGTTTGATAGACGCCCCAGTCGCTTTTTCCGGCGATGAACTGCGAGGGGACGTCAATCGCGCGGTTGGCAAATGTGCGCATCTCGGCGATGCCTTTGGGATCGGACCCGCGGCGGACGCGGTAGCCTTGCAAAGCGCCGGTGAATCCGGTCCTGGCATACTCGGCCGCGTATACTTCGACTTCGGCTTCGGTCAGCCATTTGCAGTTCGCAATGTAATCGGCCGTGGGCATGAAGGAGGCCGCGGTCGACGCCATGCCCTGATCCTTCTCCATAACGTAGTAATGCGGGATTTGCGCCATCTCGGCCGCGGTGCGCGCCTTCAGGGGATGTGGTTTGTTGCCGGGGAAGTCGGCGCTCTTCGCGTAGTAATAGGCGCGGAAGAAAGCGGGAAGGCCTTGCGGCGCGTGCAGCATGTCGTCGCCAGCGCCGCGCGTGCGCTGGTAGTTTTGGTAATACTTGCGCGGCGGATGGAGCTTGGCCAATTCAGCGTCCAGCTCGTCGTCTGTGATTGCGGCGCGGGGCAGAGCTGCTCCGTTTGCCGTGTTGAAAGGCAAGGCCGGCGGGCCTTCGAATGGCGAGCTCATGATCGTGATCGAGCGGAAAATATCGGGGCGGATCAGGGCGGACCACGCAGCCACGGGCGCACCGGCGTCATGTCCCGCGATCATCGCCACTGACCGGTAGCCAAGCGCGTAGACCAGCGACATGGCGTCGCGCGTCATGTTGAGAATGCGGAACGGGTCCGGGTCGGCGTCGTAGGAATCGTCCCAGCCGGTAGTGCGGCCGTAGCCGCGCTGATCGGGGGCGATCACGTGATAGCCCGCCGCCGCAAGAGGGCGCATGACCTTGCGCCAGCTGTACGCGAGTTCCGGAAAGCCGTGCAGCAGCAGAACCGCCGGCCGGTTCGGCGTCTCGTAACCCGACTCCAGGATGTGCACGCTCATGCCATTAACGCCGGCGATGTGCCGGGAACGAATGCCATAGGGGAGGGTGCCGTTCCCATAAGCTGGGAGCTTCGAGAAATCGGTTTGAACGATCGCTGCGTGCGCGTATGCGGCGGTTGTCGCGAGAAAAGCCCGGCGCGACAGGCCCAAAATCCGACCGGGTCCAAGGCGCTTGCCCGGAGACAGAGGCATGCAACGGATTCTATCGAAAAACCCGTGAGTCGGATGGCCCGGCTTGACGCCGCGGTTTCGCGGGATTAGCATCAAGGCCCAGGAGGTGGCACGTGAAGGCCATCTTTTCCTTAGCGGTTGCCTTGGCCGCAACGGGGGCCCAGGCACAAGTCACGTTCACCAAGGACGTGGCGCCCATCTTCCAGAACCACTGCCAGGTGTGCCACCGGCCCGACACCTTCGCTCCGATGCCGCTGCTGACGTATGAGGAAGCGCGGCCGTGGGCGAGGTCGATCAGGCAGAAGGTGCTCGAGCGGGAAATGCCGCCCTGGTACATCGACAAGAACGTCGGCATCCGCGATTTTAAGAACGATACCTCGCTGACGGACCAGGAAATCGCCACCATCGTCGCCTGGGTCAACGCGGGTGCTCCAAAGGGTGATCCAAAGGACATGCCGGCTCCTCGAAAATTTGAGGATTCCGACCGTTGGCACATCCGTCCGGACCTAATCGTTCAGCTGCCGAAGGACGAGATCGTGCCGGCTCAATCGGCCGACCGCTGGGTGGACATCCTGGTCGATTCCGGTTTGAAGGAAGACCGCTACATCCAGGGCATCGAAATCAAACCGCTCAAGGGCTTCCGGGCGGTGCACCACGCCACAACTTCCATGAAGCACGATGACGACCCCGATTCGGGCGATAACGTCCAGGGCGTCTTCCTCAATGAATACGCGCTCGGCAAGAACGCCGATGTATTCCCGGACGGCGCGGGCCGTTTAATCAAGGCCGGGACTAAATTCAATTTCAATCTTCATCTGCATGCCACTGGCCAGGACACGCCGGTCAACATCGCCCTGGCGCTCGAACTTTATCCCCAAGGGTACGTGCCGCATTACATCGAAACCACGGAAAAAATAGGCGACCCCAAGGATCTCGACCTTCCGCCCAACACCGATAACATCCGCTTCGATGCATACCAAACCTTAACGAAGCCCGCGCGCCTTCTGTCCTTCCAACCTCACATGCACAACCGCGGCAAAGCATCATGTATGGAGGCGATTTATCCGGGTGGCCACAAGGTGGAAACCCTGAGCTGCGTGAGTAAGTACCAGTTCAACTGGCACCTGGTGTATCTTTACCGGGAAGATGAGCAGCCATTGTTGCCCCCGGGAACCATCCTGCACATCACTTCGTGGTACAACAACTCGGCCAATAACAGATTCAATCCCGATCCGGACAATACGATCACGTATGGACAGCGGACCATCGACGAGATGGGCGGCGCGTGGGTGAGCTACTACTATCTGTCCGACCAGGAGTTTCAACAACAACTCGCGGAAAGAAAAGCGAAGCAGCAGACGGTCGCCGGTACCCGGTAATGCGATTTGCCGCTCTTGCATTCCTACTCGCTGCCGGCGGCGCAAACGCCCAGGTGCGGTATGCACGTGGACAGGACGTCGCTCCGATCTTTGAAGGCTGGGAGCACAATGCCGACGGGAGCTTCAGCCTGGTCTTCGGGTATCTCAATCGCAATTATGAGGAGGAAGTCGATATTCCGGTCGGCCCGGAGAACTCGTTCACTCTAAAAGGCGAGACATTCGGGGACAAAGGGCAGCCCACGCATTTCTACCCGAGGCGCCAGCGCTTCCTTTTCCGTGTGGTGGTGCCGGCCAACTGGCCCAAAGATGAAAGAGTCGTCTGGACCTTGACTTCCCATGGCCACACCGACCAAGCCAAAGGATGGCTACAGCCCGAATGGGAGCTTAGCCCGGATGTCATCGTCGAGAACATGGGAGGCGGTGTACGGGACCCGAATAACCAGCCGCCGGCCGTCACCCTCGGGCCCGCTCAAACCGTCACACTGCCCGATGCCGCCACGTTGATTGCTTCCGCCACCGATGACGGGCTCCCCAAACCTTACCGGCGGAACAATTCCAATGTGGCCCGCAGCGCCGAGTCGCGCCGCCCCATGGGAGTCGACATCAAATGGATCCAGTACCGCGGCCCCGGTAAAGTCACCTTCGACCCGCCGGCGAGCGCGGTGGTGCATGGGCAAGCGATCCATATGACCTCGAAAGCCAGTTTCAGCGCGCCCGGTACGTATGTGTTGCGAGCGATCGCCTTCGATGGCCAACTGTTCGCCACCGGCGACGTCACCGTGACCGTGAATCCCGCAACTTTTGGACAAACCGAGCGCTAAACACCGCCATGAGACTCTGCCTTTTCCTCCTCACTGCACTCGTAGCCACGGCCGCGGACGATCCCTACGCGGCGGCCCTTTTCAAAGATCATTGTGCGTCCTGCCATGAGTCCGCCAACGCAGCCGCGGCGCGCATTCCTCCGCTGGCTACGCTTAAGACAATGACGCCGGGCGCGATCCTCAAAATGTTGACTTCTGGCGTGATGAAGGCACAGGCCGCGCCGCTATCTGCCAATGAACGGGAGGCCGTCGCAAACTTTCTCGGCACTGCTGTGACCAGCGAGCGGAAACGCGGCGAGATTGCGAATCCTTGCCCGGCAGGCGCGGGGTGGAAAGACGGCCCCGGCTGGACGAGTTGGGGACCGGGTCTCGCCAACACGCGGCTCCAGGAAACCAAAGAGGCCGGCCTCACTGCCGAGGATGTGCCCAAGCTGACCCCGCGATGGGCGTTCGCGTTTCCCGATACGACTGTCCTGCGATCCCAGCCGGCCGTATATCGCGGCAGGGTGTTTGTCGGCGCGCAGGACGGCAGCGTTTACTCCCTCGACGCGGCCACCGGATGTGTGCATTGGACAACTGCCGTGCAGGCGGAAGTGCGCTCCGGCATCACGGTGGCGGAGGTGGCTGGAAAGCCGGCGGTCTTCTTCGGCGATTCGGCGGGCTACGTTTACGCGCTCGATGGTGACACGGGAAAACAGCTTTGGAAACTGCAACC
>DATJNO010000153.1:0-21235 GCA_035508055.1 Bryobacteraceae bacterium
CACATCAACCTCGACCTCGGCATTGCCACCGCGGTCGTCGCGCCCGGCGACCAGCTCCCCGGAATCAAACCCGACTTCGATCGCATCAACGACGTTCTCGCAACCCTGGTCGGTACGGTCGAGAACGAAATCGGCGAAGTCTCTCCCGCGATTCATCTGTTGGAAGAGCGCGGATTGCGCACGGAGACGACTCTCATCAACTTCAGCCTGGATAAAGCGCGTGCCCAGGCCTGGGCCACCGCCCAGAAATTCGCCGTGCTCCCCGCGGGCCAGGTGCCGCAGGCCACTGCCCGGTTGGACGGCGACGTATCATTGCTGGCAAAGGCAATCGCGCACCCGCCCCCGCCCATCGACGCTGTCGTGGACCTCATCCGGGAGCCGGAGAGCAACGACGTCCCCCACGTCATCGACGTGCTGGGTGGCCCCGCCGCCACTGCGACTTAGCCACCAGTCACCAAATCAGCTTCCCAACCAACTCTTTAACGCACACCCGCCCGCGATTCGCTCTCCGCAACAACTACCCCAAAACGCCGCACGAATTATTCAGAAATGTCCGGATTAATACGTAATCAACCGCTCGGCTTCCGTAGACAAATTCTCCACTTGCGGCAGAATTTCATTCTCGAGCTGCGGATTGTACCCGACCCACGTGTCCAGCGCGCCCACCCGCCCCACCGGCGCATCCAGCCGGTCGAACAGCTCGTTCGCGATGCGCGCCGCGATCTCCGCCCCGTAGCCCCACGACAGACAGTCCTCGTGCGCCACCATCACGCGGTTGGTCTTCTCCACCGACGCGCGGATCGCCTCCCAGTCGTACGGCGAAAGCGTCCGCAGATCGATCACTTCGATGGTCTTGTCCGGATAGCGCTGCTCCACCTGCGCCGCGGCCTGCAGCATCTTCTGCACCACCGCGCCGTAAGTCACCACGGTCAGGTTCTGTCCCACCTTCACCACGCTCGCCTTGCCGAACGGAATCGTGTAGTCCGGCCCCGGATGCTGCGACCGGTTGTACGGCTCGCGATATAGCCGCTTGTGCTCCAGAAACATCACCGGATCGTCCGCCCGCATCGCCGTCCGTAGCAGCCCACTGGCATCCAGCGCGTTCGACGGCATCACCACCCGCAGCCCCGGAATGTGCGTGAACAGCACCTCGCCGCACTGGCTGTGATAAATCGCGCCGCCGTTCAGATACCCGCCAATCGCCACCCGCACCACCACCGGCGCGCTGAACGCGTTGTTCGACCGCCAGCGCAGCGTCGCCAGCTCATCCCGCAACTGCATCATCGCCGGCCAGATGTAATCGAAGAACTGGATCTCCACCACCGGCTTCATCCCGCGCTCGGCCATTCCGATCGCCCGTCCGATGATCCCCGCCTCCGCCAGCGGACTGTTAAACACGCGCTGGGCCCCGAACTCGATCTGCAGCCCCGCCGTGGCCTTGAAGACTCCGCCCTTGCCCTTCACCTCCGCCAGGTTCGCCTCGCGGCTGCAATCGGCCACGTCTTCGCCGAACACGATAATCCGCTCATTGCGCCGCATCTCCTCGTGCAGCGTGAGATTGATTTCATCCACCATCGTGCGCGGATCGCCGTCGAACTGCGGCTGCGATTCGAATTCCGCCGACGTCGGATCCACCTTGTCGGAGTACAGGTGCACCAGCGCCGACCCTTTGGGCGGCGGATCGGCCCGCAGCACGCGATCCGTGGCCTCCTGGATCTCCTGGTCCACCTCGTATACCACCACCTGCAGCCCGTGCCGGTCGAGTATCCCCTCCGAAACCAGCCACTCGGGGAACCGCAGCACCGGATCCCGCGCCTCCTCGGCTTCGCGCTCGGCCGTCGTCTTGTAGGCCCGCTCGTCGTCGGAAAGCGAGTGCGAATAGGGCCGCGTCACCGTCGCATGCACCAGCGCCGGACCTTTGCCCGCGCGCGCATACGCCGCAGCCTCCATCAGCCCGCGATACGACGCCAGCACGTCGGTCCCATCCACCTCCACGCGCTTCAGGTTCGGAAAGCCCGACACCAGCCGCGACACGTTGCCGCCCGCCGTCTGCTTCTCCACCGGAACCGAAATGGCGTACCCGTTGTCCTCAATCAGGAACACGAGCGGAAGACTCTCCAGGCTGGCCGCGTTCACCGCTTCCCAAAACTCGCCTTCGCTGGTCGCGCCGTCGCCGCTCGATACCAGCGTCACTTCGTCCGATTCCGGGTCCAGAAACCGGTGCGCCTGCGCGCAGCCCGTGGCCTGCAGGTATTGCGTCCCCGTGGCGGACGACCGTGCCACGATGTTCAACCCGGCGTGGCCCCAGTGCGACGGCATCTGCCGCCCGCCCGACGACGGGTCTTCGGCCGCGCCCACGGCGCCCAGCAGCATCTGCTCGGCCGTCAGGCCCAGCATCAGCGCCAGCGTCCGGTCCCGGTAATAAAGATAGAACCAGTCGTGCCCCGGCCGGAACACCAGGCCCGCCGCGGCCTGCACCGCCTCGTGCCCCGCTCCGCTGATTTGAAAAAAGATCCGGTTCTGCCGCTTCAGCAGAATCTCCCGGTCGTCCAGCCGCCGCGCCATGTACATGGCCCGATAGGCTCGTATCAGGTCCTCCCGCGCGGGCGCCAGGCTGACCGTCGCTTCCAAGCTGGTGGGTGTAGCCATCAATCCTCGGTCTTTTCCGCTTCTAGTTTATCAATGCATTTAGCGAAGCATTTAGCGGACCATTCGGCAGCCTGTGCCGAAACTGCCCCACTGTCGCCCATCTGGCCGATTGCACGATCGTACATAATAGTACGTATGAAGTTGTTTGGCATTCTCCTGCTGCTGGGAGCCGGCTGCGCCGCCGCCGCCGATCTCTCCCTGGTCGAGGAAATCGTCGCCAAGTGTAACGGCGACATCGTCACCCGCGGCGACCTGGACCGCGCCCGCCGCGAATTGATTGAGGGGCTTCGACAGGCGGGCGTCTCCGGCTCCACGCTCGAGGAGCAGTTGGCCCAACGCGAGAAAAACATCCTGCGCGACAAAATCGATCAGTTGCTCCTGGTCCAGAAAGCCAAGGACCTCAGCATCAGCGTCGACAGCGACGTTGCCAAGCAAATAGCCCAGATCCAGTCGGAATCCAAGATCGCCGATCCCGAAAAATTCCAGGAGTACATCAAGGAACAGAGCGGCATGTCCTATGAGGACTTCCGCCAGGAGATGAAGAACCGCCTCCTCACCCAGCGCACCATCCGCCAGGAAGTCACCGACCACATGAACGTCAAGCACGAAGAGCTGGAAAAGTATTACAACTCGCACAAAAGCGAGTTCGTCCGCCAGGAGCAGCTCTATCTCCGCGAAATCCTGATCTCTACTGAAGGCAAGGACGCCGCCGGCGTGGCCGCGGCCGAGAAGAAAGCCAAGGACCTGGTCGCCCGCGCCCGCAAGGGCGAGCGTTTCGCCGAAATGGCTCGGGATAACTCCGACGCCGTCACCGCCAAGGAGATGGGCGCCCTGCCGCCGTTCAAAAAGGGTGAATTGAGCAAAAACCTGGAGGACCTGGTCTGGAACCAGCCCAAGGGCTATATCACCGATCCGATTAAAACGAACAACGGTTTCCTCATCCTGCGTGTCGAGGACCACCAGAAGGCCGGACAAGCCGAACTCGCCGACGTCGAGGATGAAGTCACCCAGAAGATCCTGGCTCCCCGCATGGACACGGCCGTGCGCGAGTACCTCACCAAGCTCCGCCGCGAAGCCTTCCTCGAAATCAAAGCCAATTACATCGACACCGGCGCCGCTCCCGGTCAGGACACGGCTTGGGTGGATCCGGCCCAGCTCAAACCGGAGACCGTGAGCAAGAAGGAAGTCATCAGCAAGCCCAAGCACAAGAAGCTGCTGTGGACCTTCCCCGTTCCCGGAACCGTTACCACCAACACCAGCTCGTCGCAATAAGCCTTGCCCCATATTCATGAAGTCGCCTTACCTT
Organism: Bryobacteraceae bacterium; assembly: GCA_035508055.1. Lineage (GTDB taxonomy): Bacteria > Acidobacteriota > Terriglobia > Bryobacterales > Bryobacteraceae > Palsa-89. Next base: position 3,956 of record DATJNO010000153.1, read on the forward strand.
AGCGAACTCAAGCCCAACCAGATCTTCAACACCACGCTGCTGGTGCACGTCAAGGATGTCCGCCAGAAGAAGTCGGGCGAGCCTTACTTGTCCTTGCTGCTGGGCGACCGCACCGGCGAAATGGACGCCAAAATGTGGGACAACGTCTCGGACGTCGTCGACACCTTCGAGCGCGACGACTTCGTCAAAGTCAAGGGCCTGCTGCAAATCTTCCAGAACCGCCCCCAGCTCACCATCCACAAAATGTCCAAGGTTCTGGATTCGGACGTCGATTTTGCCGACTACTTCCCCGCCTCCCAGCGCGATCCCCTGGAAATGTTCGCCGAACTGCGCGCCCTGGTGGCCGGCATCGGCAATCCTCATCTGCGCGGCTTGCTTGAAGCCTTTCTGGACGACGAACCGCTCGCGCGCAAGTACCGCACCGCGCCCGCGGCCAAGCACGTCCACCACGCCTATCTGGGCGGTTTGCTGGAACACGTGCTTTCCGTCTGCCGCCTCTGCCGGCTCGCCGCCGCCCACTACAACTACGTCGACCTCGACCTGCTGCTCACCGGCGCCATCCTTCACGACGTCGGCAAAGTCGCCGAGCTGACTTACGACCGCAGCTTCGGCTACAGCACCGAAGGCCAGTTGCTCGGCCACATCGTCATCGGCCTGCGCCTGCTCCACGAAAAGCTCCAGCGCTTCCCCGAGTTTCCTCCCAAGCTGCGCGTCCTGGTGGAGCACCTCATCGTCAGCCATCATGGCGAGCTCGAGTTCGGTTCGCCCAAGGTCCCGCTCTTCCCGGAGGCCATGCTGCTGCATCACCTGGACAACCTCGATTCCAAAATGGAGTGCATGCGCGCTCTCGCCGCCAACGACCGCCACGTGGACGGCCATTGGACCGGTTTCAGCGCGTCGCTCGACCGGTCCGTGTTGAAGAAAGCGAAATATCTCGACGAAACGCCGGAGCCTGCGGCCCAACCCGCCCCCCCGGCATCCGCGCCCGCGCCCGAACAATTGCGGCTCCCGCAATCCTCCGAGCCGAACCGCTTCCATCCATCCACCTCGGTCTTCGCTGAGAAACTCCAACAAGCCTGGCGCAAGGAACCGGAGTAACCACCCGCCGTCCTCGCCACCGTGACTTCTCCACCCGGCAAACGGAACCTCTGGTTGGCCTGGATCGCCGGCGCTTTCATCGCCTCCTACTTCCTCGCCTTCACCTGGCGCGGCCTGCTGGTCTACTTCACCGGCGACGACATGATGAACCTCTACGGCTATTGGAGCAAGCCCGTCTCCGATCTGGTGAGAGCGAACCTGCTGTTCTGGACGCCGTCCTACCGGCCTTTCGGCGGCGTCATCTACCGCGCGATGTTCGGCCTCTTCGGCTTCAATCCCTACCCGCTCTACGTCGTCTTCTTCGCCGCCATGCTGGTCAATCTATGGCTCGCTTACCTGGCGATGAGCCGCATCGCGGAGTCGGCTGAAATCGGCGCGCTCGGCGCGCTCCTGTTTTCCTTTCACGGCAAGCTGGATTATCTTTATTACAACGGCGGCTCGCTCTACGAGGCCTTCTGCTTCCTGTTTTACTTTCTCGCGCTGTTCCTCTACGTGCGCATCCGCCGGCGTGGCGCCTTCCCCGGTATCGGCGCAACGGCCGCGTTTCTCGCCTGCCTCGTTTGCTCGCTCAACTCCAAGGAAATGGCGCCGTCGCTTCCCGTCATCGTGCTCCTGTACGAGCTCATCTTCCACCCCCCGCCATTCGACCGCCTGTCCGGCCTCGCCCGGTGGTTGCTGCGTGAAGGGCGCACGGCTCTGCTCGGCGGCCTGGTCGTTCTCGCCTATCTCCCCGCCAAGCTCAGCTCCTCCGGCCTGGCCGGCGATGAGGCGTACATTCCCGTGTACACCTGGAGCCGCTTCATCGAAAACACGGGAACCTATCTGGGATACGTGCTCTATCGCGACCGGCCGCTGCCCGCGCTCGGCGTCGCAGCCTTTTATGCCGTGCTCATCGCCGCTGCGCTGTGGATGCGTTCGCGTCCGATGTGGTTCGGCCTGCTGTTCTTCCCCATCGCGCTGCTGCCTGTTTCATTCACTCCCACGCGCCTGGGCTATGTCCTCTATCTCCCCTTGGCCGGCCTCGCGCTCTACGTGGCCGCGTTCCTGGCTGGACTCAAGGACAAAGTGATCGTCGCCGTGCCCCAGTGGCGCGCGTCATCCCCGCGATACGCCGCCATCGCGCTCTTCCTCGCCACCGCCGCCGTCGCAGGCACCATCAACGTGAAGCACTGGCCCATCGCCCCTGACGGCCAGGAATCCCCCTATCGCATCACTCACGATCAGTTCCTCAAACTTTATCCCCACATGGAGCGTGGCGCCCGCATCCTGTTCGTTCACTCGCCCTTCGACGACAACTACGACATGGTCTTCCTCCTGCGCCTGCTCTACCGCGACGGCCATATCTTCATCACCCAGCTGAACGGGCCCAAGGAGCAGCGCATCCCGCTCAACCGCCTGGGCCATTACGATCACATCTTCAATTTCGAAAATAACCACCTCGTCGAGCTGGATAACTCCGACACGTTTCGCAGCATCCAATTCCATGTGCTGAAGAGCACGGCCGGCGACGCGGCCTTCGGCGAGGCCTTGACCGTCGGCCACCCGGGCGCAGGCCAGTACTTCGTCAAGGGCGTTCTGGTGGGCGATCCAAAAGCCGACGGCTACTGGACTCTGGATGAACCCGAGCTGAAGTTCCAGCTCGCTTCACCCGCCCACCACATCTTCACGGCCCACTTTTTCCTCCCTGAAGAAACCATGAAGCAGACCGGCCCTTTGATCGTTGACTTCTACATCAACGGGAAGTTTCTCGACCGCGCCCGCTACACCCACGCCGGCGAGCTCTTCTACGAGCACGATGTTCCCCAAAACTGGCTCAAGACAGATTCGCTCACGCTGGTCAAGATCCATGTGATCAATCCCTACATCGCGCCGCTCGATAAGCGCAAGCTGGGCGTCCTGCTGCGGTCCGCCGCGTTCAATCCGAAGCCCGGCGCTTAGCCCGCCGCAACACCGCCAGGAACATCGCTTCGGTCAGCTTCCCCGTGGATGTGTTCTGCCGGCTGGGATGGTACGACGCGATGAGCCACGGCTGACCCGCGCCGGTGCGGTATTCCCGATCGTGCCCGAACACGAAAGCCGATCTCCGTTCGATCTTTCCCTGATCGCGCAGAATGCTCAGGTACACATCGAACGCCACGCGCCCCAGCGCCAAAACCACCTGAACGTTTTCAAGCAGCTCCAGTTCGCGCTCCAGGTACGGCCGGCAGGTGCGGATCTCTTCGGTCGATGGCTGGTTGTCCGGAGGCGCGCAGCGCACCGCTGCGCCGATGTAGGCGTCCGTCAACGTCAGGCCGTCGTCGCGCGAAACACTGGTGGCTTGCGACGCAAATCCGGCCGCGTGCAGCGCTGGGTACAGAAAATCCCCGGAACTGTCGCCGGTAAACATCCGCCCCGTTCGATTCGCCCCGTGTGCGCCCGGCGCAAGACCGATCAGCAGCAGCCTTGCCCGCGGATCCCCGAACCCCGGCACGGGTTTCGCCCAGTAGTCCCAATCGCGATAAGCGCGTCGTTTCACGCGACCCACTTCAGCGCGATACTCCGTCAGCCGCGGACACTTCGCGCACGCGATGATCTCCCGGTTGAGAATGTCGAGGGTCTTCAAGCCAAAGCTTGATCTTACCTGGAAACCGCGCTGCGCATGCTTTCGAGCGATGCTTCGAGCGACGTCAAATCGGCGTTCGGCTTGCTCTCGATGACACTGGCGAACAGGGAGACCAGCTCCACATCGCGCCAACCGCGCGCCGCTTCTTCCTCCATCACCGCCAGAGCGGCTTGTGGAGTCAGCGCCGGCTTATAAGAGCGCTCCGTCGTGAGTGCATCATAAATGTCGGCCACCTGCAGGATGCGCGCCAGCAGCGGGATGTCCTCCCCCGCCAAACCGTCCGGATAGCCCGTGCCGTCCCACTTCTCATGATGGCTGCGAATGATCGGCAGAACCGGCGCCAGGCTCTTCATCGGCCGGCAGATGTCCTCCCCGCGGACCGGGTGGCTGCGCATGATCTCCCACTCCTCCGCCGTCAGCGGCCCGTTCTTCAGCAGGATGGCGTCCGGAATGCCGATCTTGCCGATGTCGTGCAGATATCCGCCGCGGTATAGCGCCGTCAGATCCGGACCGGGCAACCCCAGCGCCTCGCCCAACATCACCGAAGCTACGGCCAGCCGCTGGCAATGCAGCCCCGTGTACTTGTCGCGATGCTCCACCGCCTGCGCCAGCGCCAGAAGAATGGTCTCGGCCTCATCCAGCGAGTCGATCAACGTCTTGTTACGCAGCATCGCCCGCACCCGCGTTCGCACCACACTCGGATGCAACGGCTTGATCAGAAATTCGTCCGCGCCCGAAGAAATGCCGACAATCTCGTTCTCCACCCCCTGCACACTGGTCAGCATCAGCACCGGAATCAGCTGCGTCGGCCGCCGCGCCTTCATCCAGCGGCATAGCTCCGGCCCGCTCATCTCCGGCAGCACCAGGTCCACGATCACCAGGTCGATCTTCTCGGCCTGCATCAGCGCCATCGCTTCCGACGCCCGGCGCGCTTCCAGAATGGTATAAGGGGTTGTCTTGAAGATGGCCTTCAGTAGCCGCCGGTTCAGGTCTTCGGCATCCACGATCAGCACCCTGGCCGCTGCCGCCGCGCTATCGCCCGATTCAAACAGCGGCGCCGGCGGGACCGGGGCAATCAAGTAGTCCGAATTGATGGACGGCGTGCTCACTAGTCGGTTCCGGCGAGGCTAAGATGAAGCCTGCCTATGATTTATCGTCCAAACCCGCCAAAAGCTTAAGGGCCTTGCTTGGCCGGCAGCTTCGACTGGATACTGTTGACGTAATTGACCGTTTCCGGGATCTGCGGCACCCCGCCATCTTTGTCCACCCGCCCCTCCCCGGCGTTATAAGCCGCCAGCGCCAGACTCACATCGTTGTTGTACTTGCTCAGCAATTGTTTCAGCAGCTTGGTCCCGGCTTCGATGTTTTGCCGCGGATCGAACGGGTCCCTCACCCCAAACGACTCCGACGTGGCCGGCATGAGCTGCATCAAGCCTTGCGCCCCTTTCCACGAAACCGCGCACGGCCGCGCTCCCGATTCCTGGTCGATCACAGCCCGAACCAGGTCCGGCTTTAGACCGTTCTGCTGGGCGCTTTCCAAGACCAGAGTGTCCAGTTGCGCCGCCGGCATCGGATCGCAGGGTGGAAGCGAGAAAGGCACCGGAGACTCCACCCACGGAACTGTAAAGAACGAAGCCGCTGGCGTCGGCGCTTTGCCCATGACTGCGGCCACTTGCTTCATGACGGAGGCGCGCTGCTGCATCAGCGCTTGCGTCATCGCCGACTGCACTTCCGTAGGCTTCTGTACCGGTGGCGGGGCCGGCGCCGCAGTGCTGGGAGGCGCTGCCGCGGTTGCCTGTGGTGCGGTAGGCGGGGTAGCCGTCGCAGGAGCGGCCGGGTTCCCAGCCTTGGCAGCCGGGGCTGCCGTCACACCCTTTGCCGGCGTCGTCGGCGGCGCTTGTCCCCACCCAGCCGCCACCCAAACCGCTAGCAAACAAGCGTACTTCATCCCAATCGTTCCTACCTTCTCTATCGGCAGGCAACCGCGATTCTCAATACCTCCAGCGGTATAGTAGAACTTTCCGATGAAAATCACCTCCGAGGCGCCTTGCCGTGTGGATCTGGCCGGCGGAACCCTCGACATCTGGCCGCTTTATCTCTTCCACCCCGGAGCGGTCACACTCAATTTCGCGATCAACCGCTGGACCCGCTGCACCATCCAAACGCTGGACTCGCCGGAAATCCACGCGCATTCCACCGATCTCAACGCCGCGCAGAGCTTCGCCTCTCTGGCCGAACTCGACGCCGCTGGCCGCACCCGCCTGCCCTTGCCCGCTCACCTGCTGCGCTTCTTCCGCCCTCAAACCGGCCTGCGCCTCCGCACGGATTCCGAAGCCCCGGCCGGCGCCGGCATCGCCGGGTCTTCTGCGCTGATGATCGCCGTCTCCGGCGCGCTCAGCTGCCTCACGGGCGCCAGTCATAATCTGGAAGAGCTTCGCAGGATCGCGCAGGACGTGGAAGCGCAAATCATCCGCGTTCCAACGGGCGTGCAGGACTACTATCCGGCGCTATACGGCGGCGTCAGCGCCATCGAACTGGAGCCTGGATGCATCCGCCGCGTCGCCATTCCGGTGGATGTCGACGACTTCAACCAGCGCATCGTGCTGTGTTACACCGGCGCGCCGCGGGACTCCGGCATCAACAACTGGGAAGTCACCAAAGCTCACGTCGACGGCAGCCGCAAGGTCCAACGCAATTTCGAGCAGATTACCGCCATCGCCCGCGCCATGCGCGCCGCCCTCGAACAAGCCCACTGGCCTGAAGTCGGCCGCCTGATTCGCGAGGAATGGTCGCACCGCCGCAAGAACACGCCCCACATCAGCACGCCCGCCATCGACGACCTGGTGAAGATCGCGCGCCGCGCCGGAGCGCTCGGCGGAAAAGTTTGTGGCGCGGGCGGCGGCGGATGCGTCTTCTTTCTAGTGGAGCGCGGTGGCGCGGAACACGCCTCGCGCGCCATCGCGGATGCCGGCGCCGAACTGCTTCCGGTCCGCGTAGCCACCCGCGGGCTGTCCATTCGAAAGGGGCGCGACAGATAGGAATGCAGTTGTTGCGGGCAGCACTCCAGGATCAGCGCGGCGTGCCCTTGGATGCTGCGGCGCTGGAAATGGCATGCATCGAATCGCCGGGCCTCGATCCCGCGCCGTCCCTCGAAATTCTGGACCGGCTGGCTTCCGAACTGGGCGCGCGGCTGCCCGCATCCGCCGATGGCGCCGGCTTTGTCCACGCAGCGAATCGATATCTGTTCGAAGAACTCGGCTTCCACGGCAACGAACGCGACTACCACAACCCGCGCAACAGCTGCCTGAACTACGTGCTCGATCTTCGAACCGGCATCCCCATTGCCCTATCCGTCGTCTACATCGAAGTAGCGCGCCGCCTGGATCGTCCCGTGGCCGGCATCGGACTGCCGGGACACTTTATCGTCGAATACGACGACGGCCGTTACTCCACTTACCTCGACCCGTTTCACGCCGGCAAACTGCTCACCGTCGAGGATTGCCGCCAGCTCGCCCGCCGGATCACGCGCTCCGAAGTAGAGCCCTCCGCGCTCGCGCCCGTCGGCCCGCGCTACATCCTGGTGCGCATGTTGAACAACCTGCGCGCTGCGTATTTCCGCAACAAGCAGTACGCCAAGATGGCTCAGGTGATGGACCTGCTCCTGGAAGCGTTCCCCTCCAACGCCGATTACTACAAGGCTCGCGGCGTAGCCCGCCTGAAGCTGAAGCAATACCGCGGCGCGCGCAGCGATTTCGAGATGTACCTGCACCACGCGCCCGAAGCCGAGGACCGCGAGCAAGTCACGCAGCAGATGGAAGCGATCCATCGCTGGCTGGGCCGGCTGAATTAGCGATGTCGCAACCGCTGGCTGAGGCAGCGCGGCTCTTTACCGAGCTGGGACCGTGAGCGAGCGTTAATACAACCGCACGCCGCGCCGGTCCGGCTTGCGGACCAGATGAACGGTGTCGCGGAAGCTCACCTGGTTCGGCTTCATCGTCATCACCAGCGAATGCGTGCGGTGGCCGTCGCCAAAGAAGCGGACGCCTTGCAGCAGATTGCCCGGCGTGACGCCGCAAGCCGCGAAAATGATGCGCTGGCCCGGCGCCAGGTCCTCCGCGTTGTAGATCTTGTGCGGATCGCTGATGCCCATGCGTTCCATCCGCGCTTCCATCTCGCGCCCGTCCACCACCAGCCTTCCCACCATCTCGCCGTGCAGACAGCGCATCGCCGCGGCCGTGATCACGCCTTCCGGCGCGCCGCCGATGCCCATCACCGCGTGTACGCCCGCCCCGCGCACCGCCGCCGCGATTCCGGCCGAAAGGTCGCCGTCGCCGATCAGGCGGATGCGCGCCCCGGCTTTGCGGATGTCCGCGATCAATTTCTCATGCCGCGGCCGGTCCAGCACCATCACCACCAGGTCTTCCACGTAGCGGTCCAGCCTCCGCGCGATGGCTTTCAGATTGTCGCCCACCGGTGCGTCCAGATCCAAAGCGCCCTGGCAACCCGGGCCGGCGATGATCTTCTCCATGTAGCAGTCGGGCGCGTGCAGCAGCCCTCCCGCCTCCGATGCCGCCAAGACCGCGATGGAGTTGTTCGCCCCCGTGGCGCACAGATTGGTTCCTTCCAGAGGATCCACCGCGATGTCGATAGCCGGATATTCGATCCCCGCGGGCGGTTGCGCGCCGACTCGCTCGCCGATATACAGCATGGGCGCTTCGTCGCGCTCGCCCTCGCCGATGACGATGTTGCCGGCGATCGGGACATCTTCAAAGGCGCGGCGCATCGCCTGCACCGCCGCCTGGTCGGACCCGGGACGGTCGCCCTGTCCCATGGTGCGAGCGGCCGCGACCGCCGCTTCTTCCACCACCCGCGCCAGTTCGAACGCCAGATGTTGCTCCACGCTGGCCGGCGCATGGGCCGTCCGCCGGGGAGTCTGGGTTGTCGCCATTTAGCAGCCTCCGTCGAGGTTCCCGCCCAAAAAATCGGCGGGAAGCCCGATCATAACACGGCCCCGCCGAATGGCGGAAGGTGTTACCATAAAAAGGATTTACCGGCTAACGGTAATTAGAAGTACTGGGGATTTATGAAGGATCGCTCCTCTGGAGCCTCTGATTTGGCGGGTGAGGCCTACGTCATCATTCGCGAGAGAATTCTCCGCGGCGAAGTGGCGATTGGGCAGGTGATCTCGCGCCGCAAGGTGGCCGCCGAGCTGGGCATGAGTTTTCTGCCCGTTTCCGAGGCCTTTCTGCGCCTGGAGTTTGAGGGACTGCTCGAAAGCCGCCCTCGTGCCGGTACCCGTGTGCGCATCCCCACCCGCGAAGACGTGCGCGGCCAATACCTGGTCCGCGAGGCGCTGGAAGTCGAGGCCGCCCGTCTGTTCACGGAAATCGCCACCGCCGACGAGCGGGCGGAGCTGTTGAAGCTGGCCGTTCGCGTGGATGCGTTGCGCTCCCAAGAGGAGGGCAGCCGCTTCTATTACCTGAATCTCCACGAAAAGCTGCATCGCCGCATCGCCGAATGCACGCGCTGCCCGGCACTGTGCGACGCCATCGAGAAGACGCGGGCCCTGTCTTCCACCTGGCTGTGCGTCGGCAGGACCATCAACAACGGACATCCTTCGCGCCGTCATCAGGACCTGATGGGTGTGCTGATCGGCAGCGACAAGGACGCCTCCGCTGCGGCGATGCGCGACCACGTCATCACCAGCATGCAGCGCGCCCTGGAGCGCCTGGAACCGTACTTCCGCGCGCGCAAAGCCCACACCAAAACATATTCGCGCAAGCAGTTCCGCATCGAAGTCCCGGTGCTGGAGCCGCTCAGCGCGAACGCGGCTTCGAGCGAATAAGGCGGATTTTTCCCAACGTCCGTGGTATCGTGTTGGCATGAGCGAGACTGTAACGTCTTTACTGGAAGGCATCCTCGGTCCGCTCGCGCAATGTCTGGACCCTGAGTCTGCCCGGCGCGTCGCCGAATTCCGTATTGCAACCGCGGTTCAGACCCGCGTGGACCAGTTGGCGGAGCGCGCCAACGACGGGCTGCTGAGCGACGACGAGCGCAGCGAATACGAGGCCCTCATCAACGCCGCCGATTTCATCGCGATTCTCAAGCTCAAGGCGCAGCGCCAACTGGAGGCGGGCGTACGTTAGCGATGCAGCCGGCCGCGCACGATATCGTCCGCGAACGGGCGGCTAACCGGTGCGAATACTGCGGCCTCGATCAGAAATATTCGGATCTCGCGCACCAGGTCCAGTTCGTCGTTTCGCAGAAGCAGCAGGGGTCGGATCATCCCGACAATCTGGCGCTGGCCTGTCACCGTTGCACGCTGCGCAAGGGGCCGAACCTGACCGGCGTCGATCCGGAGCGCGGCGACCCGGTGCCGTTGTATCATCCGCGCTGGGACCACTGGTCCAATCATTTTGTGCTGCACGGCGCGCGGATCGAAGGCACTTCGCCGGTCGGCCGGGCCACCGTATTCGCGTTGGGGCTGAACGACGCCCGCCGCGTGGAGTTGCGAGCCGAATTGCTGGCCCGCGGCGTTCTGGCTTAGTCCACCCCTCGGCCATGCCTCTTTAGGGCCAATGCCGCGCGGTTCGCGGTGGCGTATAATTCTCCAGGATTTGCCACAACCAAATGAGGAGAGCATTCATGCATCGCAATCGAGGCGTTTGGAAGGGTGTCATCGCAGTGGTCGCCGGACTTGTTGCGCTGGGCGTGTGCGTCTTGCTGATCGCGCAGGAGCCGGCCGCGCCCAAGTTCAAGTTCGATCCGGACTGGCCCAAGCCGCTGCCCAACAAATGGAAGATGGGCGGCGTCACGGGACTGGCCGTCGCCAAGGACGACACGGTTTGGGTCTACGATCGGCCGGACGATTTAACCGACATCGAGCTGGAAGCCGAACTGAATCCGCCGCTGGCCGATTGCTGCGTGCGTCCGCCTTCCATGATCCACATCGACAAAACCGGCAACGTGATCGGTTCCTTCGACGCGCCGCAGGGGCACGGCATGGCTGTGGACAGCAAAGGCTTCGCGTATCTGGGGCAGGACACGGTGCGCAAATACGATGAGAAGACCGGCCAGCTGGTGGGCGAAGTGCCTCGCACGCCCGACAAGGTACCCGGCGGTGGCGGCGGTGCGCCTCCGACTTCAGCGCATGTTCCAGGCCACGGCAGCCGCGGTCCGGTCGCCGGATTCCTGACGCCTCCTGGCGGGCGCCGGCCCGATCCCGCCGCGGCTGAAGCCCGCGAAGCCGCCACCAAGGCATTTCGCGAAAAGTATCCGCCCACCACGCCGATGATCGTCGGCGGGATCGAAGAGATCCGCCTGGTGGAGCCGGATCACGAAATGTATGTCGCCGACAATTACCTGGGCGGGCGCGTGATGGTGTTCGATCTGGACACGCTGCAGTTCAAGCGCGGCTGGGGCGCATACGGGCACAAGCTGTCGGAGATGACGACCGACGATAAAGATCGCGCCTACACGCCGGGCGGGCCGGAGCCCAAGGAGTTTCGCGGACATCTCACATTGAATGTTTCGCACGACGGCCTGGTGTATGCGGCCGACCGCATGGCCAATCGCATTCAGGTGTTCACCAAGGATGGGAAATACCTGAAGGAATTCGTCATCAAGAAGATGACCGGCGTGGGCGGCTCCACCGGCGGCGTGATGTTCTCGCCGGACAAGGCCCAGAAGTTCCTCTACATTTCCGATCTCACCAACAATCACATCTATTTCATCGAGCGCGAAACCGGCAAGATTGTGGGTCAGATGGGGAGCATGGGTGAAAACGGCGGCCAATTCTTCGGTCTGCACATGATCGCTGTGGATTCCAAGGGCATCATCTACACCGGAGAAGTGTTCCAGGGCGAGCGCGTGCAGCGGTTTTTGCCGGTGCGATAGAACGGCGCCTCGCGGCCTACGCCGGCATGATCTGGACGTTCATGCCTTCGGGGTCCACAATATGGAACCCGGCGTCGAGGTTCTCGCTGGGCTCAACTCCCAGCGCTTTGAGTTTCTCGGTCACCGCTTTCCGGTTGAAATTTTCGACGCCGATGGCGAAGTGGTCCACGATCCCGGTCGGGCTCTTGTGGTGCAGCGAGACGATGATCTTGGTCGCGCCCAAGCGAACGATTTCGTTGGGCTTGTCCTCGCTCAATATCTTCAGCCCGAATATCTTTTCGTAGAAGGCGACCGCGCGCGGCAGGTCGGTGACTTGAATGCTGATATGGTCGATCTTGACGCCTTGCAGTCCGCCCTCCTGGGCTTGCAGCTGGGATGCGGCGCCCGCCGCGGTCAGCATCGTGAGGGCTTGCACCAGTTGGCGGCGCGACAACGCGCCTTTTTCAAAACGGCTTACCAGATTCGAAATCGCTGCTTCCATGAAGATCTCCTTCTGATCTGCGCGTAATTCCGTCTCAATGTATCATGTTCGACCGCGGCCGGCGTCTATTCCTCTTCCAGGATCGGGCCGGCGGCGTACCACTGCAGCTGCGATTCGATCTTGGTGCCCAGATACACTTCGGCGTACTTCCAGTGGTCCAGAGCGCGCCATTGATCCAGGACGCGGGGCGGCAATTCCTTCAAGATGGCGCGAATGGTGCTTCGCGGTGCCGCCTCCAGAAAGCCGAAGCCCAGCGAATGGGCCAGGCGCGTCCCGGCGCGCACGATGGTCACCAGCATCTTCTGTTGAGCCGACGCGCGGTTGTCGAATTTCCCTACCACCGGATGCAGCCAAGCGGGCAGGTTCCAATTGGTCGCGAGCCAGGCGCCGGTGTCGAACCGGTCGATGCCGAACAGCAGGCGCTCCTTTTCGGAGATGTTGAACGGCTGATCGCTTTTGAACATGCGGTCGGTGAGCGCGATCAGGTTGGCGTACTTCTGGGGATACGCCACGATCAGGGCCAGTCGTCCGATGTCGTGCAGGAGCCCGGCCGCATGAGCCGTCAAGCTGTTTTCGCGGCTGAGCGAAGCCAGTTCGGCGCAGCAGAACGCGCACGCCAGCGTATAGCGCCAGTAGCGGCGATCCTCGGAGACCGTGAAGGCCCGCTCCATATAACCGCGGACCAGGAATGTAATGGCGATCCGCGCGAAGTCGACCGGCTTGATCCTGGCGAGAATCGTCCTCGGGTCGTCGTCTTCCGCGGCTACGGCCAGCCCGGAGAGAACGGCGGTCTGCGCGCAATCGGCCAGCAATTGCGGCTCCGGTTCCAACAGCTCATAGAGGTGGGGATCTTCGACGGGTATCGAAGGAATTCGTTCGAGAAGCTGAGCGGCGATCTGCGGAAAGGGCGCGATCCGCTCGATGGAAACTGGAACCACCACGAAGTAACAGCGTAACAGACGGCGGCTGGTGGTAGAATGCCCGTGAAGCTCAGGAGACCTGCATGCGAAACCTAATTGTAGCTTTGCTCGCTTACGCGCTGGCCGGCGCCGCTCTGGCGCAGGCTCCTTCGACGTTCCAGCCGGTCGGCAGCATGAGCGCGCTGATGATTGACATCATTTATCCCACTTCGGACGCGATCTTCTATGTGGACCGCGATCCGCCGAAGAACCAGAAGGAGTGGGACGAGTTGCGGGCCTCGGCGTTGACGCTGGCCGAATCCGGAAACCTGCTCATGATGGACACCCGGGCGCGCGATCAGGGCGATTGGATCAAGGAATCGCGTGCTCTGGTGGATGCCGGCGCAGCAGCCTACAAGGCCGCGCGGGCCAAGGACCTGGACGGCATTCGCGCACTCAACGACCGGCTCACGCAGGTGTGCGTCGACTGCCATCAGGAGTACCGGCCCGGCTACCACAAACGGCCTCCGGTAGCGCAATGACCCCCAGACACCTTGCGGGTGGGATATGATCGTGGACATGCGGAAAGCCGTGTGTTTTGTCCTGCTGCTTTTCGCCGGCTTAGTCTGGGCCCAGGACAAGGTGTACGTCTGTCCGATGGACCCGGATGTGCGCTCCAACCAGCCCGGCGTCTGCTCGCGTTGTGGAATGAAGCTGCGGGAGGGGGTTCCCGATCCCGTGGAGTTTCATCTGGATCTTTCCGTCACGCCCCGCGCTTTCAAGCCCGACCAAAATGTGCAACTGAAGTTCGCCGTGCACGATCCCTGGAAGGACCGCGAGGTGACGCATTTCCAGATCGTTCACGAAAAGCTGTTCCACATGTTCATCGTCAGCCAGGACCTGAAATACTTCGTGCACGATCATCCGGTGTTCCAGACCGACGGCGATTTCACCTATAACTATGCGTTCCCCGAAGGCGGGATGTACAGAATTGTGGGCGACTTCTATCCCGATGGCGCGACGCCGCAGCTCATCACCAAGACGGTGTTCGTGCAGGGCGCTCCGCCGGCGCCTGCCCATCTCTCCAAGGATTACTCCGCCAAGCAGACCGCCAACCTGCAGGTGGAGTTCACCACCGACCCGCCGCAGCCGATCGCCGCACAAACGACGCAACTGCATTTCAAGCTGTCGCCGGCCGACGGCATCGAGAAGTACATCGGCGCGTGGGGGCACATGCTGGTGGCGAGCGACGATCTGATCGACCTGATCCACACGCATCCGTTCATCGCCGACGGCGGGCCCAACATGGAGTTCACGGTGACGTTTCCGCGCCCGCGGACTTACCGCATCTGGGTGCAGTTCCAGCGCAAAGGTGTGGTGAACACCGCGCGGTTTGACGTGCCGGTCAAGGAGCTGGAGTAGCCGAGACCTTCGTGGTGGCTGGCGCGGCGGGGAGAAGAAGGAGCGTGGAACCGGCGGGCACACCGTGGATTTTCGTGCCGGCCGGAAGCTCCAGCGGATTGCGCAGCAAGAAGGGGTGGTTGAACTTCGGCTTGTAGTCCTCAAACCACACCAGCGGTTGGATGCTGCCGTCCGGCAGTTCGGCGGTGACTTGGAAATTCGCGCCCGCGGGCACGGTTTTCGGCAGCAGGCCGTCCAGCAGGAACGCCGGATGCACGGTGAATTCGCCGCTGACCGCGACCGCGCCGGAGGTAGGCAGCGGCGACGCGACTTCGTCCAGCTTCGGTTCCTTGGGTAGATCCTTGGCGTCGCCTTCCGGCACTCCACCGTCGGTCCATTTGGTGATCAGCTCAATCTGTTCGGGCGTGAGTGCCTGATCGTTACGGTAGTCGGCGAATCCCTTCACCCCGCCCCAGGGCGGCATCAGGTGACTCAGCACCTCTTCTTTGATATCCACGGCCCAGGGACGGGCGTCGGCGTAGGTCATCAGCGAGAACGCGCTGCCGCCGGTGTGGTGGCAGGAGGCGCAGCGTTCGTACACGATGCGTGAGATTTCGCGGTCCCAGGTGATGGGGGTGGTGATGATGTCGTGGGCTTGAGCGGAGGCGCAGGCGGCCAGGATGAGGACCCAATACTTCCCCATGGCTGTATGATACACCCCGCTAATGACTTTCCGCGGCGAGCTGCTTGCGGAAAGCCCGCTCGGAGTCCTCCACGAACCTCTGCATTTCCACGGGATCGACGAAGGCATCCAGCTTGCCGGCTTCGAGCTGCTTGCGTTTTTCATCCAGGTGGAAGAATTCGGCGTGAGGCCCGAGGAAGACGTCGCAGGGCATCCTTTTCAGCTCGGCGAAGCTGTGTTCGTAATCGGAGACGATGTTGGGATAGGCGGCGTTGTGGACCAGCTTGTCGACGACGCTGGTGCTGCAGTAGAAGACGACCTGGTAAGTCTTGCCGCGATCGGAAACCGGCATGGTCCAGGTGGTGCAGCCTGGGGTGTGGCCGGGCGTAAGGTGCGCGGTCAGGGTGACGCCGCCCAGCCGGACGGCGCCTTTGTCGGCGATGATCCGATCGACGTGAACGGCCGGGAAGTGCTCGAACTGGCCGGCGCCGGTGTTGAGCACGTGCGCGTCGGCAGCGCTTGCGATCATTTTCGCGCCGGATTGTTTTTTCAGCTCGGCCAGGCCGCCGCAATGATCGTAGTGCGCGTGGGTGTTGAGCAAGATTTTGACGTCCTTGATGGAAAAGCCGAGCGCCGCGATGTTCTTTTCGATGAGCGGTGCGGTCTCGGGTAGCCCGCCATCGAGCAGGATGTCGCCGGCCGGCGTGCGGATGAGGAATGAAGATACATGGGCGCCGACGTAATAGATGTTTCCGATGACGCGGAACGGTTCAACCGGCTGGTTCCAGGCGGCGCGGCGCTCGGCGTCAGTCTGCGCAAAGCCGATCGCGCTCAGTGCGAGCAAGAGGAGAAGTGTCCGCACGGGGGCCTAGTTATTGAGACGCTTTACCGCTTCGAGCGCCAGTTGGTGCAGGCCGCTGCCACCTTTAGCGACATATGCGACAATCTGCTGGCGCATGCGGCGCTCCCAGAATTTGTTCAAATGATCGGTCACTCCGGCCACCGCTTCGTCATGCGGGTAGGAGGCGAAGAACAGGGCGATCTGATTCGCCCTGTGAACCATGCGGTCAGCTTCCATGTCTTAATCGCCCGCCGCCCCCGTGAGAATCTGCGTGGTCTGGCGCCGCGTTTCCAGATAATGCTCCTGCCATTCGGACATGCGTTTGGCGAGCGTCACTTCGACGGCGGTTACCTTGTACTCGGGGCAGCCCGTGGCCCAGTCTTCAAACTCCGTCGTCACCACGTTGGCGCCGGTGAAGCCGTGATGAAACGTCGTGTAAACCACGCCCGGCTGCATGCGTTCGGAAATGTGGGCGTGCAGCGTGGTCTCGCCCGCGCGGCTGGTGAGCGACACGCGGTCGCCTTCGTGGATGCCGCGATTCTCGGCGTCCCAGGGATGGATTTCCAGCAGGTCCTCGGGATGCCAGACGTTGTTCTCGGTGCGGGCGGTCTGCGCGCCGACGTTGTATTGCGTCAGGATGCGGCCCGTGGTGAGGATCAGCGGGAAGCGGCTGGTGGTGCGCTCGTCGGTGGGCACGAACTCGGTGATCAGGAAGCGGCCCTTACCGCGGACGAAGCCGCCGACGTGCATGACGGGCGTGCCTTCGGGCGCTTTGTCGTTGCACGGCCACTGCAGGCTGCCCAACTCGTCGATCTTCTCATAGGTCACGCCGGCGAAGGTGGGCGTGAGGCGCGCGATCTCGGCCATGATTTCCGAGGGATGCGTGTAATGCATCGGGTAGCCCAGCGCGTTCGACAGCGCGACGGTGATTTCCCAGTCCGCCATTCCGGCCATCGGCGGAACGATCTTGCGGACGCGGCTGATGCGGCGCTCGGCGTTGGTGAAGGTGCCGTCTTTTTCGAGGAACGACGATCCCGGAAAGAAGACGTGGGCGTAACTGGCGGTCTCGTTCAGGAACAGATCCTGGATGACGACGCATTCCATCGCGGCCAGGCCGGCTGAGACGTGCTGCGTGTTGGGGTCGGACTGAACGATGTCTTCGCCCTGAATGTAGATGCCCTTGAATGAGCCGTCGCAAGCGGCGTCCAGCATGTTGGAGATGCGCAGGCCGGGATCGGACTCGAGCGGCACCTGCCAGGCTGTCTCAAAGGACTTGCGCACGGCGTCGTCGGACACATGCCGGTAACCGGGGAACTCGTGCGGGAAGGAGCCCATGTCGCAGGAGCCTTGCACGTTGTTTTGGCCGCGCAGCGGATTGAC
>DATJNO010000154.1:0-42619 GCA_035508055.1 Bryobacteraceae bacterium
CTACTGCGGCGGAGCCGCGGGCGCGGACGGCTTGGCAAACTTCGCCGCCTCCACCGCAACGTTGGCCTGCACTTCGCTCAACTCGATCGCGGATTTGCCGTCCAGCCACGTCACGGTCCAGTGATACGGTATCTTGACGCCCGCGACGTCGCGATAATCCGCATAATCCACCTGCGTCGGATTCAGACCGAGCGGCGATTCGGTGTAGCGCACCATGCGCACCAGCAAGCCGGTCTTGCTGTCGAAATACAGGTTCACCGGAAACTTGCCGTTGGCGGTTCCCTGCAGCACTTCCACCTCTTGGCCGTCGAGGGTGGTCTTGGGCACGACCCGCCACTCGGTCAGCGCGCTTTTCAAATGCATCGGAAACGTGACCGCCGCGTCCAGCTTCGCGCCATCCAGATCGCCATCGGTCAGCTCGAATACCTGCACCGGGCGTTCGGTGGCAGGCGCGGCGATCCAGGCCGTGCGGCCGTCATACACGGTGCTGCTGTCGCCCAATGCCGAATGAATGACGGTCGTGCGTTCGTCCGGCGCCTTGGCCCACATCTCGAACGGGCTCTTCTCCGCCTCGCCGAACGATTGCTGCGTTCCCTTCGCGCTGAAACTCGCCAGCCTGCCTAATGCCTCCGCGCCCCCGGCCGCCTGAATATACCTGTCCAGAATCTGATCGGCTGTCATGGATTTCCCGCCCGCCGCCTGAAGCATGCGGTCCGGCTCCTGCACCGGCGCCGGAGGACCGTACAGCTCGGCCAGGCTGGGTGTGATCCTGGGCCGCTCCACGCCGCGGTGGCACGAATAGCACGTCACCTCGCGCCGCCCGCCGAAGTAGGTCTTGTTAATGCCGTTCATCATGGCGATCATCCCGCGCGCCACCACCTTGCGCGGCGTGTCGTCGGCATATCTTTCCCAGCTGCCGCCGCTTTCCGCCGAATGGCAATCGCTGCACGTTTCGCCCAGCGAAGCGGAGATGAATCCCATCGTGGCCATGAACTCGTCCACCGGCAGGCCCTTCAGCACTTTGACGTTCTTGAAAACCTGATCGGCCGGCAGCTTGGATTGCGCCCTGGTCTGCCCCTGCGCCAACGTGGCGCCGAGTGCGGCCAGAACGAGCGGGCCCGTGGTGAGCGCCATGGATACGAGCTTCATCTTGCCTCCGTTTCCTCAATATATCGGACGGTACCGGGACGGAAAATGGCTATTCAGAGTCAGGTTTGCCCACCGGCCGCTTGGCGGTCTTGATCAGGGCCAGGAACAGCAGCAGCAGGCAGAGCAGCGTCGCGATCGCGCCAATCACCAGGTAGTCGGTGGACTTGTGCGGGCCCGGCATGACCACCAGCAGAACGCCGACGGTCAGGGCGAACACCACGATCAATCCCAGCGCCAGAGCAACGGTGCGATTCATTCAATCGTACTTTTCGAAAATGATCTGCTTGCGGTCGAAGCCCAACCCCTTGAGGATAGCGCGGACGTCGTCCACCATGGCTTTGAGGCCGCAGATGTAGACGTCCAGGTCGCGCCGGTCGCCCAGGGCCTCCGCGAGATGCGTCTGCACGTGGCCGGTGCGCCCCGGCCAGGACTCGCCGGGCCGCGAGAGCGTCGGCCAGAAGTGGAAGTTGGGATACTCGCGCGCCAGCGCGTCGAAATCGGCGGCGTAGTAAACGCTGCTTTCGTAGCGCACCCCAAACAGCAGCGTCAGCTGTTTCGCTTCCGGATGCGTCAGGTAGTCGCGCACCATCGGCCGGAACGGCGCGATCCCCGTGCCGGTAGCCACGAACACTGCGTCGCGCGCGGGATTGCGGACGTTGAAAAAACCGAGCGGCTGCGCCATCTCCACCGTGTCGCCCGGATGCATCGCGAACAGGTGCGGGCTGAAGGCGCCTTCGTGTACCAGGTTCAGGCATAGCTCGAAGCGGTTGCCGTTCGGCATCGAGACGATGGAATACGCCCGCGTGATTTTCTTGCCGCCCAACGCTTCGCTGAGCGACACGAATTGGCCCGGTTTGAAATGGAGCTGCTGGATCTCCGGCACCTCGAAGACAAAGTGCCGCACTTCCGGTGCAATTTCGTGGGACTCGAGCAGGCGCGCTTTCATGGGCGGTTCAAGGCTTCCGAAGCCCGATCGAGCAAGGCCTGGAGCAGCGCCGGATGGCCGTCCAGCGGCGAGGTAATTTCCATCTCGATGCCGCCGTGAGCGTCGGCGGCCGCGCGAACCAGCCGCGGCAGATCGCGCTGCATGTGCGTGCCGAGCGTCAGGAAGTAAGGGATGACGACGATGCGCCTCGCTCCGCGCCCCACCAGCAGCCCGGCCGCGCCCGCCAGATCCGGCTGGCCCAGCTCCAAAAACGCGGCTTCGACGATGTGTTGGCCGGAATCCGCCATCTGCGCGGCTACGTCGCGCACGGCCTGATTGGCGCTTTCGACGCGCGACCCGTGCGCGAAGACGATAAAGCCGGTCATTTCACACCTGAATCAGCGGCGGCGCGCTCACCGGCGCGGTCTGGCTTTGCGGGAAGTGGCCGCGCAGATAATCCACGAAGGCGCGCCCGCGCGGACGCCCGTTGTTCTGGTGCAGCTCCACGCGCTCCAAGAAGACCAGCGTGCCCAGGATCTCGGCATCGCGGATCGGCGTGGCATTCTTCTCGGCCAGTTCCCTGCGCAGCGCTTCGACGGCTTCCTGTATCTTGCGATGGATCGCGTCCGCCACCAGATTGCTGGGCCGCGTCTCGTAGATCAGGCCGCTTTGGAGCGTCCGATACGTGCGGATCAGCGAACCGAGCGCTTCCCGAACGTCGGAATCCACCGCGCCGGACGTGGCCAGCGCTGCTTCGAGCAAGCGCGCTCCCAGAAAGATCAGCAGCGGCTCATGCTCGCGCAGAAACTGCTCGGTCACCTCGACGTCCTGGTTGGGAACGTTGTCCGGATCGAGCGGCGCCGTCTTTTCGTGCAGCCGCGCTTCCATCAGGTGCGGGCAGTCCAGCGGGCAATCCACCGTGACTTCGCGCTGGTTGCCGCAGCAGATGGAGCAGATGTCGCCGCCGACACCGGGACAAAACCGGCGCGGCTTGCGCGTGTCACAGATTTTGCATTTCATGGGGGAAGCGTCGGCTACTTCCCATCGTAGCATCGGGGCGCGAGACGACCCGGCGGCGCGATCCCGCGATTACGCCGGATTCCCGGAATTGCCGGAATCGCTAGTGCTGGGCTTGATCGCGTCCTTGAATCCGCGGATGCCCTGGGCCAGGCTCTTACCCAGTTCCGGAAGCTTCGAGGGCCCGAACAAAAAGAGCGCAACCACCAGAATCACCAGCAGATGCCGAGGCTGTAACAGATCTTCGATCATAAGAGTTCCAACACCAGAATAAGCAATCCGGACGCCAAAGTTAATCGGAATCTTTGCCTATTCCCTATCGTTACCTATTTACAAAAACAAATGAGGTATGATAGAGTATTTTAGAGCATGGACAGGGATCTCTTTTCGATCGAGCAGGTCGCCGATCTCCTGAACCTTCACGTGCGAACTGTGCGAAATTACGTGCGCGAAGGCAAGCTGAAGGCGGTCCGGATTGGCAAGCAATACCGGATCGCGCGGGAGGACCTGGAGGCGATGACCGGCCGGCCGGTGGCGACGCCCGATCGTGCCAGCGTTCCGCGAGAGCGGCATGTCGAGGTCTCCAGCATCGTGGAGATCGACGCCATCAGTCCGGAAACGGTGTCGCGGCTGAGCAACCTGATCATGGCGGCGAAGTCGCGGCCGGAAGGCGATATGCCGCTGCGCGTGGAAGCCATCTATAACCAGGAGCGGGCGCGGCTGAAGATCATCTTGACGGGCAGCCTCGCCACCACCACGGCGCTGCTGCAGGGAATCAATTTCTTTTTGGAGGCGCAGAAATGAAGTCGATCTATAAGTCGAGGGAAGCCGAACGAGCGGTACGCGAGCGTTATGCGGAGATCCTGAAGCAGTGGCCGGTTCCCTGCCGGCACCTGCGCGTGCCGACGCGCGAGGGGGAAACGTTTGTGATCGCAAGCGGCGCGGAAACGGCGCCACCGCTGTTGGTGTTTCATGGATCGGTGTCCAACTCAGCGTCATCGATGTTCGATGTTGCAGTCTGGGCGGCGCACTTCCGCGTCTACGCCGTGGATATGATCGGTGAACCCGGTTTCAGTCCGCCGTCGCGCCCGAAGCTCGCCTCCGACGCTCATGCGCTGTGGCTGGACGACGTGCTGCGCGGCCTCGCCCTGGAGCGTGCGTCGATCCTGGGCGTTTCGCTGGGCGGCTGGCTGGCGTTGGATTATGCGACACGGCGACCGGAGCGCGTGGAAAGCCTCGCCGTGCTCTGCCCAGGCGGCGTGGGGCGGCAAAAGCTTGGCTTCCGGCTCAAGGCGATTCCGTTGCTGCGGATGGGCCGCTGGGGGACTCGCAGGTTGAGCAAAATGATTCTGGGTGGCGCGCCGGCGAATCTGGCGAGCCAGCCTCCAGCGGTTCAGGCGTTTGTCCACTTCGTATCGCTGGTTCACCAGAGCACGCGCTCGCGGAATGTGAAGTTGCCCGTGTTTAGCGATGAAGCTTTGCAGCGGCTCGACATGCCTCTGCTGGCGATCATGGGTGGCAAGGACGTGCTGCTGGATTCGGCCGAAACCAAGCGGCGGCTGGAAGCGAATGTCCAAGGGGCCGAAGTCCGTTACCTTCCCGAGACCGGCCACTTCATTCCCGGCCAGGCCGCGGTGATTCTCGATTTTTTGCGTAGCCCCGCCGGCGCGGTAGTATACTGACGCCGTGCGGGGAATTGCACTTTTCGTGCTGGCGTCCACTGCGTTCGCGCAAAGCGGCGCCATCACCGGCCGGGTAACTAACGACGACAAAGTGGGAGTCGCGAAGGCCAAGGTCCAAGCCAGGAACACGGCCACCGGAGCGGTCTTCACCGCCGACACTGATGCCGGCGGCAATTACAAGCTCGCCGCATTACCCGCCGGCATCTATGAACTCTCCGCCAGCGGTCCTTCGCTGGAACCATTTCAGAAGAAGGTGACGGTTCCGGCAGGCGAAGCATTGCAGACGGACATCCTGCTTCACTTCGACGTCCAGGCGAACACTTTGGGCGACAATCCCGGGGACCTTTTCAACAACCTCGTCTCTAAGAAAGCCCCGCCGACCGGTCCGGCGCCGCGCATGCCCGACGGCAAACCCGATCTTTCCGGTGTCTGGCTTCCGTCGTTTCCCACCGACCCGGGAAAGCCCGATCCGCTGCCCTGGGCCGCGGCGTTGATCGAGAAGCGCAACGCAAATCAAAACGCGGACATCCCCTCCAGCCACTGCCTGCCGCTGGGGGTGATCATGTCGACATTCCTGTTCCCGTACCAATTCGTGCAGACTTCCAAAGAGCTGGTGATCCTGTACGAAGGCGAACCCTCCCGGCAGATTTATATGGACGGGCGCGGGCACCCGGATGATCCGAATCCCTCGTGGCTAGGCCACTCCATCGCGCATTGGGAGGGCGACGCGCTGGTGGTGGATACGGTGGGCTTCAACGGCAAGCCGTGGGTAGGCTTCGGCGGCCAGCCGTCGACCGACAAGCTGCACATCACCGAGCGCTATACGCGGCCCGACCTGGGCCAACTGGCCACCGAGATCACCGTCGACGATCCCGGCGCGTACGCCCGGCCGTGGACCATGAAGAAGATTTCGTCGCTCGCCACGAACTACGAGTTGATGGAATTCATCTGCAACGAAGGCGAGCGGGACCTTCAGCACATGGCGAAGTAGGGAGAAGGCAGGGACAGACGGGGACAGACGGGGAGGGAAGGCGGGGACAGACGGAACGTTTCCGAGAATTTTCATCCCCCGGCCACACCACTTTGTTTATGGCTCGCTTGGCGCGCGTCGTCGCCACTGGCTTTCCTCATCATGTCACCCAGCGCGGCAATGCCCGCCGAACCATCTTCGAATCCGATACCGATCGCCTGGTTTATCTGAATCTTCTCCAGTCCAACTGTGAGCTACACGCTCTCTCCGTGCTCGGATTCTGTCTCATGTCGAACCACGTGCACTTGATCCTGGTCCCGGAGCGGGCCGACTCCATGGGCTTGGCACTGCGGCACGCCCACGGACGGTTCGCTTCCTATCTCAATGCGCGGCGTGGCGATACCGGCCACGTCTGGCAGGGCCGGTATTATTCGTGCCCTCTGGACAACCGGCACTTGTGGGTGGCGCTGCGCTATACCGAGCGAAACCCGGTGCGGGCCGGCATGGTGGCAGAGCCGGATGCGTACCGCTGGTCCAGCGCAGCTCTGCACTACGGCCGGGTGCAAGCCCAAGTTCCGCTCCGGGTCGACGTGGAACTGTGGCGAGCATCCTGGAATGAGGCAAGCTGGCGCGACTTCGTTGGGCAAGCTGAGGCGGAGCAAGAAATCGAACCTCTGCGGAAGAAGACCCACACGGGGCGTCCACTCGGTGCTCCGGATTTCGTGAAGGCGCTGGAGGAGACGCTGCAACGGTCGTTGGCGCCACAGAAGGGAGGGCGGCGGCGGAACCGCGACCAGGCACCGGGGCAGATCGCGTTAACGTTGGGATGAAGGGGGATGAAGGGAACGTTCCGTCTGTCCCCGCTTTCCCCCCGTCTGTCCCCGCTTTCCCGCGCCGCTTTTGCCGCTACCCTAAGAACTGCTGGTACGTGCGCAGGAAATAGCCGTCTGTCATGCCGGCGATGTAGTCGCAAACCACGCGGTGCACGGGCGTATCATTGAGCGACTCCTGGTAGTTCTCGGGCAGTTTCTCCGGATGCGCCAGCCAGAACTCGAACAGCTCGGCGATCATGGCGGCGGACTGGCGGCGCTCGGTCGCCATCGGCTCGGAATAGTAGACAGTGTCATGCAGAAACTGCTTGAGCGAGCGGTTGGTGGCCGACGAAGCCGCGGTGAAGCCAGCCAGG
This sequence comes from Bryobacteraceae bacterium, assembly GCA_035508055.1. Taxonomy (GTDB): domain Bacteria; phylum Acidobacteriota; class Terriglobia; order Bryobacterales; family Bryobacteraceae; genus Palsa-89. The sequence goes on from DATJNO010000154.1 coordinate 6,930, forward strand.
CGCCGGGGATGCGCGCGCACCTGATCGGGATCCGCAACGCCGGCTGCCTCGGCGGCTTCGATAGTGCCTTGAATCAATCCAGACACCAGCCAGTCCACCAGGCCGCGCACCACTTCCTGAAACCGTTCGCGATCGGAAGCCGCGGGGAACTGCCCTTCCGCTTCTTCGTAGCGCCGGGCGAACTCGGGCACACAATCGCTGACCTGTTGGATGCTGAATAAGCCGGCGGCAAAGCCGTCATCCAGATCGGCCGTGTTGTAGGCGATCTCGTCGGCCACGTCGATCAACTGGGCTTCGAGGGGCGGCCGCAAGCCGGGCAGATACTCGTCCAGCAGCGGATCTTCGCCCTTCTCGAAATCGCGCGAATGCTTCACGATGCCCTCGCGCACTTCGAAGGTGAGGTTCAGGCCGGGGAAGCGCGCGTAGCGGTGTTCGAAGGATTCGACGATGCGCAGGGCGTGCTGGTTGTGATCGAAGCGCTCTCCGAAGCGGCGCATCTGGCGGTTCAGTTCGTCTTCGCCGGCGTGCGCGAAAGGCGGATGGCCGATGTCGTGGCCGAGCGCCAAGGCCTCGGTCAGGTCCTCATCGAGCGCAAGCGTCAAAGCCACTGTGCGGGCGACCTGCGAAACTTCGATGGTGTGGGTCAGGCGGGTGCGGAAGTGATCCGAAATGCCCGCCGGAAACACCTGAGTTTTGTTTTCCAGGCGGCGGAAAGCGCGGCAATGAATGATGCGGTCGCGGTCCCGTTGAAACTCGCTGCGGTAAGGGTGCGGAAGCTCTGGAAAGCGCCGGCCGCGGCTGCGCGCAACCGGGAAACGCAAACGGCCCAGGCCGGTCACTTCTGCGTCAGTTCGCCGTACTCGTTAATAGCGGCTTTGCTGACCGCGCTGCGGGTGCTGGTGCGGAGTGGCTCCAGCAGCTTCCTGGCGCGGGCGGGATCCGTGTTCTTAATGAGATCCACCAGAGCCAGGGTCGCGGAGTCCTTGGACACCAGCACCGTCGGGTGATCGATCACCGATTGCAGGATCTTCTCGCCCTCGGCCAGTTTGCCTTCGGAGCCCAATACCTGGGCGAGCGCCACCTTGGCCACGGACGCGTACGGCGCGCTGGCTCCGTCGGCGACAATGCGGAACTGCTTTTCGGCTTCCGCCATGTTACCGCCGTCAGCCGCGGTGGTGCCCAGATAGTAGTGGCCCATGTAGGCTTCCTGGGTTCCCGGATACTTGCTGACCAGGTCGGTCCAAGCCTTGATCACGGCCTTGGTTCGGGCATCGGCGGTGGGGAAAGTCAAGGCTTGCGAACTCGCCGCGGGGCCGACGTTGGCGTTTTGGATTTGCAATGCGGACCGGAGAGCTTCCTCGCGTACATCCCGCATGTGGTTCCAATAGAAATAAAAGCTGAAGCCCAGAACGACCACGACGGCGGCCGTTATGCCCCAACGAATCATCTGCTGCCGGTGCTCACTGACAAACGCGACGCTGTGTTGGACCTCCAGCGCGAACTTGTCGCTTTTCATCTCTTTGCGGGTAAGTTTGTTCACGGGAAAACCTCTCTAGCGGGGCAATTTCATCCTAGCACAGCGAGGCAATATATCAGTGCTGCGGCAAGGCGCGCAACTGCGAAATGCCGGTCCAGACATAGAGCAGGCCGCTCACGGTGGTTCCGGCCACCATGAGCCAGAGCGCGAACCCGACCGGGGCGGGGATTCCGGCCCGCGCACCCATCACCACCAGTGCGGCGGCAATTTGCAGGAACGTGCTGATTTTGCCCCAGATGGAAGGCGGGAAGGCGCGAACGGAGGTAAACAACAGACCGTAGCCGGCCATGGCGAGAATCAGGACATCGCGGCTGAACACCACGGCCACCATCCACCAGGGGACGGCGCCCGCGATGCCAAGCGAGATGTAGATTACGGTGAGCAGGATTTTGTCGGCCAGCGGGTCGAAATAGGCGCCTACACGCGAAGATTGATCCAGCCGGCGCGCGAGAAAGCCGTCGATGGCGTCCGAAACACCGGCGAGGAAGAAAAGGACCAGGGCGAGTGCGTAGTGGCCGTGCAAAATATCAAATGCCACGAAGGGTGCCAACACCAGCCGCGCCAGCGTGAACAGGTTCGGCAGGTTGAACAAGACGATTAGGACACCAGCGCGTGGGCGACTCGGGTGGCCAACTGGTCGAAGCTGAGGATTTCGTACAGCGACGGGTCCGACATGATGCGAGCCACCAGCGCAGTATGCATGGCGTGTCCGGCGCGTTCGGCGATGACGTGCCCGAGCAGCGGCTTTCCGATGAGGGCCAGGTCGCCGATCAGATCCAGCGCTTTGTGGCGGCAGCATTCGTCGGAGAATCGCAGCCCTTCGGGATTCTGGACGCCCGCGCGATCGAAGCACACCGCGTTTTCGAGCGCCGCGCCGCGAATCAGACCCATATTGCGCATCTGATCCAACTCATGCAAGAAGCCGAAGGTGCGCGCCGGGGCGATCTCCTGGGCGTAGCGTTCCGGGGTGACTTCCAGATCCAGCGACTGGCGGCCGATGAGCGGATGATCGTAGAAGACGTCGCAGGTGAGAAGGAACCGGTCGGAGGGCAGGATGGTGATGCGCTTGCCCGCGGCTTCCACCGTAACCGGGCGGCGGATGCGCAGGAACCGCTTGCGCCGGCGGTAGGATCGCAGGCCCGCCGCGTTGAGCAGGTCGACGTAAGGCGAGCCGCTGCCGTCCAGGATGGGCACTTCCAGGTTGTCGATCTCGACGTAGGCGTTGTCCACACCCATGCTGTAGAACACGCTGAGCAGGTGTTCGGTGGTGGAGATCAGCACGCCCTGGCGCATCAGGCTGGTGGCGTAGCTGACGCGCGCGACATAGCGCCAACTGGCGGGCACGGCGAAATTGTCGAGATCGGTGCGAAGGAAAACGATGCCGGTGGACGGTGGTGCAGGAAGGATTCGAATGGAAACGGGAACGCCGCTGTGAAGCCCTACACCTCGAGCTTCCGCCGGGCGTTGAACGGTAGTTTCAAAACGCAATGCAATTTCCTTGGATTCGTTTCGCAGCGTTGGACAAGCAGATGGTCCGATCAAATTTTCCATTCTAACAGCGAGGAACCCACGTTGCTAGGTTTTTGATTCGAAAAGGTTTGTAAAGTTTACGGTGTTGCAGGATAGACACAGTTCCCGGCCGTAATTGTGGTGCAAAGAGGTCAGGACTAGAATGCGAACCGCCATTTGGGATGACGCGACAAACGGACCCGGCTTTGTTCGAGAGGCAGCAGACGGTAGCGATCCACGGAAACAGCGATTTGATGGACGTGTATCTCGGGATGGGCTTGCAACCAGAGTTGCACCAAAGCAGCCACCTTGGGCCGGGTGGCGGACCGAGAGACGATGCCCTGGCGGGCCAGCCAGTACCAGCGCCGATAGACGGCCCGCAGCCGGGGATCGGCGGTGAGGGGCCAATCGCGGGGTTCGCCGGCGTCGAGTTCCTGGATGGACAATTCGGCTTTGATAGGGGAGTTGGGGGCGTCGAAGGTGGGAAAACAGCTGATCGGCCATGTGTCGGTGACATGGAACAGGCCGAGGAGCGCCATCAGGCCGAGGCCGGCGAGTGAGACGGCCCGCGCGGACCACGAGGCGTTGGCGGGCGATGTAATCCCCGTGGCAGGCGCGGTTTGCAGCCGGAAGATCGCGGTCCAGTCAAAGAAAATGACATAGCACGTCGCGAGCGCAACGAAGGTGATTCCAAGAACAAGATAGACGGCCGCATGAAATGCGAGGCCCGCGAGGCCCGCGAGCGGCCGCAAACGGGGGAAAAGAATCAGGAAGACAAATCCGAGTTCGAAACAAACCACCAGGCTGCTGCTGACGGACATGGCCAGCCGATGCTGGAGGAACCAAAGCTCCAGCGGATTCCAGGAAACCCCGTAACCGCCGAAAGCGATGTGGTCCTCGAGCGCGTTTCCGGAGAGCCAGGTAAGCCAGCCGCGGCTGAACTTCCAAAGCCCGGGGAAATAGTAGCTGAGGGCTACATAAAGCCACAGAGAGCGCATCGCGAAGCCGTAGCTGAGCCCGGCTTGGCGGCCCATTTTGTAGAGAGCGCCGGAGGTGCGCGATCGAATCCAGACATCAGCCGACAAGGCGTCGGTCGAAGGAAACACGGCGCAGATGACGGAGAAAAAGATCAGGTGATGGTACAAGTGGTCGACCTTGCCATATAGGAAGAGCGGAGAGATCAAGTAGACGGCGCTCGTCGCCGTAACAGCCGCCGCGAACCGGCCAAAAAGGCCAAGGAGCATGCATAACGTGCTTACGAGAAAGATCGCGTAGACAGACGTGGTGATGGCGGGAGGAGCGATCAGGCGGGAGGCGAGGCTTCCCCAAATCCGGAACGGGACTCGCAGCACGGGATCCAGCGAGGTAGCGAGCAGTATCTCGTGAAGGTGGATCTGCCAGAGCAAGGTGGCCGCCACAGCGATGCGGGCGATGGCCAGATTCAGCGCGGTGGACTTCTCGTTCCGGAAGCGTGTCAGCACGCTATAGCGCCGTTCGAGGACGGCAACGGCGAGCAGGGTCCCTGACAAGACGAGAAACAGGCGCAGAAGAATAAAGCGGGAAACCGGTAGTTCCTGGCCGAAGAGGCGCCAGGCTGGAATGATCCAGCTCATCGGCGGCCCAGTGCGCGCTGAAATTCCGCGCTCCATTGGCGCGCCACGGTTTCCCATGCAAAGCGCTCGCGGGCCGCGGGAGCCATTTCGGCGCGCAGCTGCTCCAGCTTGGCCGGATTCTGAAGGTGGGAGATCAGCAAGGCTTCCCACTCCTCGTACACTTGCGGCGGGACGCGGCGGTCAGGGTAGTCGTTTGCGCTGGTGGATGTCTTGGCGCCGAATTGCACGGTTTCGTCTACAGCGCCGGAGGGGATCACGACGGGGATAGCGCCGGCTGCCTGAGCTTTCATGGCGGTAATGCAACTGGTTTCTGAGAAGGCGGTGGGATAGGCCCAGATTCCGGCGGAAAGAAACTGGCGGGCGACTTCCCAATGGCCGATTCGTCCCAGATGCTCCGCGTTGGCCTGGCGCAGCGCCGCGAGGATGAAGCGCCGGTAGCCCCAGAACTTAATCGGATTCTGGCGGCGATAACTCTCCAGGGACGGGCGGATTAGCTGAAAGGCGTGTGCGCGCGAGGAGTCAAATCCATAGAAGACGGTGAGGTGAGCTTGCGGCACCTTCGCCTGGATTCGCGGCCAGGACTCTAAGAGCTGAAGCAACCCACGGTCGTAGCTCGATCCATAGACGACTTTATAGGGATCGCGCTCGACTCGCTGATCGAAATGCTGAAGAACAATGCCGTTGCGCGTGTAGACGAACTTGTCTTCCTGGAGATCCGGATAGTACCGGCGGTGAAAGCGGCTTTGGATGAAGATCTTCGAATAGCGGTGTGCGGCCTGCATGACGGCCTGAGGGCGAATCATGTCCTTCATCCACAGGTAGGTGAGCGTATCCGGCGGGACGGCCTCGGCGTTCCAGGGGAAGCGCCAAACCACCACGACATCGCCGGGAGTCCGGCGGCCAAACGCCCGGTAATCCTCGAAGACGACGCCGGAATATTCTCCCGCCGCGGAGCCGCAGGTATTGTAAATGCGGACGGTATTGCCTAGCTGCTGCAACGCCGCCGCCAGGGCCATGAGCGATTCCTGGCTGCCGCCGATTCCGGTGTTGACCGACAACGGCGACCAGGTCTCCTGGGAACGCCCACAGTAGAAATCGATGCGGCAGCTCATCCGGAAAACAAGGGACCCGACAGCCGTTGTTTCCATCGGACGGTCCACCGATACACGGGGCGCGGCAGAATGAGCTGAGCGAGGATGAGCAGACCGTTGAGCCAGGTTCGAGAGTCGGCCAGCAGCCACAGCGGCGCCCAACGAAAAGCGGTCGCCAACAGCCGCGCCGCGGTCGCTGGATCGTTCGCTTCGCGCGCCAGCAGGGCGTAGTAACGATATCGTCCCGCGCGGCTGCGCTTCTCCTCGCAGGCGACTTCCCGGGGAGCCAATTTGCGCACGTTTTCCAGAAGCACCAGGAAGCCGGATTCCATACGGCGCCAATCGCTGGAGATCTGCCCGCGCCGGCGCCGGTAGAAAGTGAGTAGCTCCGGCAGGGCCACGATATTGCCGGAACGCAGGGCGGCGACGCGCATCCAAGCGTCGATGTCCACGCAAGCCAAAAGGGTGGGATTGAACCAGCCCGCCTGGTCCAAGGCCCCGCGCCGCACGACGACGCAGGAACCGTTGCCGATTACGTTGGAACGAAACAGCTCGCGAAGGCTGACGGTCCCGGAGCGCGAACAGATCTTGCCGAGCGCACGGCCCTCCTCGTCAATGACTAATGAGTGGCTGAAGGTCAAGTCGACTTCTGGATGGCTCTCCAGGAAAGCCACCTGACGCTCGAGGTTTTGCGGCGCCCAGCGGTCATCGGCGTCCAGGAAGGCCACCAGGTGGCGGGAAGCCAAGCGCAGCCCGGCGTTGCGTGCGGCCGCCGAGCCGCTATGCTCCTGACGAACCAGGCGGAGACGTGGGTCGTCCAGATCGCTCAGTGTCTCCGCCGAGCCGTCCGTGGAGCCGTCGTCCACGACGATGATTTCGATATCGCGATACGTCTGCGCCAGCGCCGAATCGACGGCCTCCCGCAGGAAAGGCGCGACGTTGTACGCAGTAATGATGACGCTAATCACGGGAGTGTTTGATTTCACAGCCCGACTGTCAATCCGTTTCTGAGTCGATTCTCGCACGGTTCGAAAGCCGGATAGAGATTTAATTCGCAAAAAAGCATCAATCCAAAAAAGCATCAATCGATGTACGCCGCGTTATGCTGATTTGAGGATGCCAACGGTGACCAGTGTAAAGAAAGGTAAAGAACATCGCCCGAGGCTCTTTCTCATTGACAGCTACGGGTACATCTTTCGCGCTTATCATGCACGGGCGCGCAGCGGAGCGCCGCCGATGCGCACCACCACCGGCATTTCCACCGAGGCGATCTACATTTTCCACAACATGGTGCGGAAGCTGCGGGCGACTTACCAGCCCGAGTACATGGCGGCGGTCTTTGAGGCCGGCAAGACATTTCGCGAGGAACAGTACGCCCAGTACAAAGCCAATCGGACCGCGATGCCGCCAGATCTGGGCGAACAGATCCCTTACATCCGGCGGACGTTGGAAGCGATGCGCATTCCGATCCTGCAGTATGCAGGCTACGAAGCCGACGACGTGATCGGCGCCATTGCGCGGCGGGCCAGCCAGGACTTCGATGTCGTGATCGTTTCGAGCGACAAGGACATGCTGCAACTAGTCGACGGGCGCGTCAGCATGTACAACCCGGTGAAGGAAGACGTCTGGTACGATCCGGCGGCGGCCGAGGAATTCATGGGCGTGAAGCCCAGCCAGGTAGCCGATCTGCTGGCGCTGAAGGGCGATTCCATCGATAACATTCCGGGCGCGCCAGGCATTGGCGATAAAGGCGCTCGCGATCTGATCCAGCGGTTTGGGTCGGTGGAGGCGGCGCTGGAGCACGCGGGCGAAGTGGAGCGCAAGATGTATCGCGAGAGCCTGCAGAACAATCGCGAGCAGATCCTGCTGAGCAAGCGGCTGGCGACGATCGATACGACAGTGCCCATTGAGCTTCACATGGACGAGTTGGCGACGCAGGAGCCGGACATCGCCGAGCTGAAGAAGATCTACAAGGAGCTGGAATTCTACAGCCTGCTGAAGGAAGCCGGGCCGACGGAGGATTCGCACACGCGGGATTACGCGACCATCGCGAGCCGCGAGGAAGCCGAGGCGTACGGGCATACGCTGGCGCAGCTGGAACCGGCGCGGACAATTGCGTTCTCGATGCTCGCGACGGTGGATGGCGGGCTGCCGCTGACGATGATCGGGGTTTCGTATGAGCCGGGGGTTGCCCGAGCGCTTTCGTTGGATTACCTGGATGTGCTGAAGCCGGTGCTGGAAGATCCGGTGCGCGTGAAGGCGGCGCACGACGTGAAAGCGTTGACGGTGGCGTTGGCGAAGCAGGGCGTGGAGGCGCAAGGATTCCGGCACGATGTTCTGCTTTACGCGTTTTTGTTGTGCGCCGATCCGTCGGGGTGTTCGGCGGAGGTGCTGGCGGAGCGCTATCTCGACCGTAAGCTGAACGCTGCGGCGGAGCAGCACGCCGATCTGGCGATCACGCTTACCGAGCGGCTGGCGCCGGAGATCGACAGCCAGGGCTTTCGCCAGCTTTACGAGACCATCGATCTTCCGCTCGCGGCGGTGCTGGCGCGCATGGAGCGGACCGGCATTCGCATCGATCCCGCGCAGCTGCGCGCGCTGTCGGCGCAGCTCGACACTGACATCCAGCGGCTGGCGGGCGAGATCTACGCGCTGGCAGGAAAACCGTTCAACATCAATTCGCCGGTGCAACTCGGCAAGATTTTGTTTGAAGAGATGAATCTGCCGGCGCCGGTGAAATACGGCAAGGGCAAAACGATCTCGACGGCGGCGGATGTGCTGGAGGGGCTGGCGGACGAGCACGAGATCGCGCGCAAGGTGCTGGATTACCGGCAGCTCACCAAGCTGAAGGGCACGTACATCGACGCGCTGCCCGAGCTGATCGACCCGGCCACAGGCCGGCTGCACACGACGTTCAATCCGGCGGGCGCGGCGACGGGGCGGCTGTCGTCGTCGAATCCGAACCTGCAGAATATTCCGATCCGCACCGAGCTGGGCCGCGAAATCCGCGCCGCGTTCGTTCCGCGCGAAGGCTGGAAGCTGGTGGTGGCCGATTATTCGCAGATCGAGCTGCGGCTGCTGGCGCACATGTCGCAGGATCCGGTATTGCTGGACGCGTTCCGGCGCGGCGAAGACATTCACACGCGCACCGCGGCCGAGGTGTTTCATGTGGGGCCGCTAATGGTGACGCCGGAGATGCGGCGTAGCGCGAAGGCGGTGAATTTCGGGATCGTGTACGGGCAGACGCCGTTTGGCCTGGCGACGTCGCTGGGGATCGATCGCAAGGAGGCCGAGGAATACATCCGCACGTACTTCGAGCTGCACGCGGGCGTGAAGAAGTTCATTCAGAAGACCATCGCCGAGGTGCGGGAGAGCGGCGTCGCGGTGACGCTGTTTGGGCGCAAGCGGCCGATTCCGGATATGCATAGCCGGAATCCCAATGCGCGATCGTTTGCCGAGCGGACCGCCGTGAACACGCCGCTGCAAGGGACGGCCGCGGATCTGATCAAGCTCGCTATGATCCGCATCGATGAGGTCCTGCGGCGCGAAAAGCTGGAAACCAAGATGCTGCTGCAGGTGCACGATGAGCTGGTGTTCGAAGCGCCGCCAGCCGAGGCGGGGCAAATTTCCAAAATGGTGAAACACGAAATGGAGAATGTTTACAAGCTGGATGTGCCGCTGATTGTCGACGTCGGGATCGGCGAGAACTGGAGGGACGCAAAATGAGGGCGCTTCCAGCGCTCCTACTGCTCGGGTGGCTTGCATCGTGTTCGCACGTGCCTCGAGCGGCCGAAGCGCCGGCAATGTATCGCGTGGTGTTCACCACGAACCAAGGGCCGTTCACGGTGGAAGTGCATCGCGACTGGGCGCCGCTGGGCGCCGATCATTTCTACGAGCTGGTGAAGGCCGGATTCTACGACGGCAATCGATTCTTCCGCCTGGTGCCTGGGTTTGTAGTGCAGTGGGGAATCAACGGCGACCCGGCGGTGCAGGGCAAATGGCGCGACAAAATGATCCAAGACGATCCGGTGAAGGAGAGTAACCGGCTGGGCACCGTCACCTTCGCCACCAGCGGCCTAAACACGCGCACCACGCAGCTCTTCATCAATCTCGCGGATAACGCGCAGCTCGACGGGCAGGGATTTTCGCCGTTCGGGCAGGTGATCAGCGGTCTGAGCGTGGTGGAGAAGTTATATTCAGGCTACGGCCAGATGCCGGATCAAAATCAGATCCAGACGCAGGGCAACGCGTATTTGCAGAGCCAGTTCCCGAAGCTGGATTACATCGAGAGTGCCAGGATCGAGCAGTGAAATGCTAGTTCGGTTCGGCCAAGCGCGCGGGGAGGAACTCATCGCCGGCGTGCCAGGTCGGCAGCTTCGGCTGATTCGCCACGTCGATCCCGATCAGGAAGCCGAACTTCGCGGCTTCTTCCATACCCGCGAAGTCCCAGTCGTCGTGATATTCGTCCGACGGCTGATGGTAGTGCTTGTCGTTGTACTCGTCGAAAATCTTCTCGCCGTATTCGGCGGGCTTGCCGTAATACTCGGTGCCCAGGTCGATGGAAAACGCCGGAACGCCGGCGTGGGCGAGCGAGAAATGATCGGAACGGTAGTAGCCACCCTGCTCGGGATGCGCTTCGGGCTTGATGGCCAGCTCCATGCGATGCGCGGCCTCTTCGACGACTGGCCAGGCGGTTGTCCGCTCAGCACCGGTCACAAAAACATCCTTGGTGCGGCCGAACGGGTAGAATGCGTCGAAGTTGAGATCGAGCGCGGTTTTTGCGAGCGGGAACACGGGATGGCCGGCGTAATACTCGCTGCCGCGTAATCCGGCTTCTTCGGCGGTGACCGCCATGAATAGCGCTGACCGCCGCGGTTTGTGCTCCAGCGCGGCCCAGGCGCGCGCCATCTCGATCAGGATGCCGCAGCCGGTAGCATTGTCCACCGCGCCGTTGTAGATATGGTCGCCGTTGACGGCGGGGCCGATGCCCAGATGATCCCAGTGCGCGGTGAAGACCACGGCTTGCGACTTCAGCTCCGGATCGCTGCCGGGAACCATCGCGATTACGTTGCGCGATTGGATCTGGCGGATCTTGGTCGGAATGTCAGCGTGAATGCGGATGCCGAGCGGAATGGGCCGGAAGTCGCGCGAATTGGCGGCTTTCAGCATTTCGTCGACGTTCTTGCCGGCGAGCGCGAGCAACTTTTCACCGGCGTCCTTGGTGACCCAGCCCGCGAACGCCAGCGCGGGCCGGCCTGGCTCCAGCTTCAACTGCGGATCTTCCTTGCCCCAGGAACTGCGGACGACGTCGTAACTGTAGCCGGCCGTGGGCGTGGTGTGGATGATGATCACGGCCTTCGCACCAAGGCGCGCGGCTTCCTCGTATTTGTAGGTCCAGCGGCCGTAGTAGGTGAGCGCCTTGCCGCCGAAAAACTTGGGATCGTCCGACGGCGGCTCGTTGGTGAACAGCACCAGCACCTTGCCTTTTACGTCCACGCCCTTGAAATCGTCCCAATGGAATTCCGGCGCGACGATGCCGTGGCCGACAAAGATCGCTTCGGCGTCGAACTGCTGGCTCTGCTGCTCTTCGGTGACGCCGACGAAATCGTCCAGCCAGCTGAAGGAGACGTTCTTGCCGGCGGCGCCGGCGGAAAGCGTGGCGCCCGGCTCGGTCTCGACTCCGACCATCGGCACGGTCTGAAAATACGTGCCGTTTTCGCCGGCCGGCTTGGCTCCGATCAGCGCAAATTGCGTCGCGATGTAGTCCGACGCCAGACGTCCGCCGCGCGTTCCAACGCCGCGGCCCTCCAGCAGGTCGCTCGAAAGAAACTTCACGTGCGCGCGGATGCGTTCGCCTGAGATGTCAGTTTGGGCGCCGGCCGAAAGCGCCGCCGCGAGCAGGATTGCAAGAAGCCGCATACCCCAGTGTTGATTTTTCCGGCCGATGGTGTCAAAACTCAATAGGTATGGCCATCGCAACTATTAACCCCACGACGGGTGAAACGCTCCGGACGTTCGAGCCGCTCACCACCGAGCAGATCGACGCCAAGATCAAAATCGCACACGACGCTTTTCGATCCAACCGCCAAGCCACGTTCGCCGAGCGCGCCGCGAAAATGCGCCGCGCCGCTGAAGTTATTGAAGCTGATAAAGACCGCTACGCGCGGATCATGACCACCGAGATGGGCAAGACGCTGAAGTCGGCCGGCGACGAGGCGCTGAAGTGCGCCTGGGTGTGCCGCTATTACGCGGACCACGCCGAGCAGCACCTGGCCGACGAAGTGATCGCGTCCAGCGCCGGCAAGAGCTACGTGAAGTGCCAGCCGCTGGGCGTGGTGCTGGCCGTGATGCCCTGGAATTTTCCGTTCTGGCAGGTGTTCCGGTTCGCGGCTCCCGCGCTGATGGCGGGCAACGCCGGGTTGTTGAAGCACGCCTCCAACGTGCCGCAGTCGGCGCTGGCGATCGAGGAGATTTTCTGCCGCGCCGGATTCGACAAAGGCGAGTTCCAGACGCTGCTGATCGAGTCCCGGCAGGTGGCGCACGTGATCGACGACAAGCGCGTGGTGGCGACCACGCTCACCGGCAGCGAGCCGGCGGGCATGCAGGTGGCGTCCCAATCCGGCAAACAGATCAAGAAGACGGTGCTGGAGTTGGGCGGCAGCGATCCGTTCATCGTGATGCCGAGCGCCAATCTGGAAGAAGCCGTGACGACGGCGGTGAAGGCGCGCTGCATCAATAACGGTCAATCGTGCATTTCGGCCAAGCGGTTCATTGTGCAGGAGTCGATTTATCCGCAGTTCGAGCGGCGCTATGTCGAGACCATGAAGTCGCTCAAGGTGGGCGACCCAATGGACCTCGCCACCGACGTTGGGCCTTTGTCGACGACTTCGGCTTTGAGCGACATCGAGAATCAGGTGAAGGCAGCCGTGGCCGGAGGCGCGCGCGTGCTGACGGGCGGCAAGCGGATCGACGGTCCGGGCAACTTCTATGAGCCGACGGTGCTCGCGAGCATCCCCAAGAGCTGCCCGATCTACTACGAGGAAATTTTCGGCCCCGTGGCGATGCTCTTTCCGGTGCGCGACGCCGACGAAGCCATCGAGGTGGCCAACGATTCCGACTTCGGCCTGGGCTCCAGCGTGTGGACCAACGACGAAGCGGAGCGCGCGAAGTTCATCAGCGAGATCGAAGCCGGCCAGGTCTTCATCAACGGTATGGTGGCCTCGGATCCGCGGCTGCCGTTCGGCGGCGTGAAACGGTCCGGCTACGGCCGCGAGCTGGGCTCGTTCGGCATCCGCGAATTCGTCAACATCAAGACGGTTTGGATCAAGTAGCGCCGGCGCGCGCCTATTTCGGAGCCATGCGGATGGCTCCGTCCAGCCGGATCACTTCGCCGTTCAGCATCGGGTTCTCGATGATCTGGCGCGCCAGCTGCGCGTACTCGGCGGGGCGGCCCAGCCGCTTGGGGAAAGGAACCATGGCGCCGAGGGCGTTGCGGACTTCCTCGGGCATGGCGGACAGCATGGGCGTATCGAAGATGCCGGGGGCGATGGCCATCACGCGAATTCCCAGGCCCGAGAGGTCGCGCGCCAGCGGCAGCGTCATGGCGGCGATGCCGCCTTTGGATGCCGCATAAGCTGCTTGACCGATCTGTCCGTCGAAAGCCGCCACCGAGGCGGTGTTGATGATGACGCCGCGCTCGCCCTCGTCGTTGGGCGTGTTGCGCGACATGGCCCAGGCTGCCAGGCGCGACGTGTTGAACGTGCCGATCAGATTGACGCGAATCACGCCCGAGTAACGCGCCAGGTCGGCCGGGCCTTCCTTGCCGACGACGCGCTGGGCGTCGGCGATGCCGGCGCAATTCACGCAGATATTCAGCGCGCCGAAGGCGTTGACCGCGGTCTTGACGGCCTGGTCGGCCTCGGGAGCGTCGCTGACGTCGGTGCGCTGGAATCGCACGGCGTCGCCGAACTCGCCGGCGATGGCGCGGCCGGCCTTGTCATTCAGATCCGCGATCACGACCCGTCCGCCGGCTGCGACGATCATCCGCACCGTGGCCGCGCCCAATCCGGACGCGCCACCGGTTACCAGAGCTACTTTGCCGTTTATTTCCATGTACTGACCAATCGTACCGAACTAGCGGCGATCCTCAAAGAATCGCTTGACCAGCGCCAGGCACTCGGCTGCGAGCACGCCTTCGACAATCTCCACGCGATGATTCAGCAGGTCGGAATCGGCCAGTTGGAACTTGCTGCGGACGCCGCCGAAGCGCAGGTCGCGAGCGCCGAATACCAGGCGGCCGACACGAGCGGTTACGAGAGCGCCGGCGCACATGACGCAGGGCTCAAGCGTGGCGTACACGGTGGCGTTTTCCAGGCGATAATTGCGGACGTTTGCGGCGGCTTCGCGCAGTGCGAGCATTTCGGCGTGCGCGGTGGGGTCGGATTTCGCGATCGGCGAGTTGTAGCCGCGCCCGATGATCGCGCCGTCCAGCACCACAACCGCGCCCACGGGTACTTCGCCCGCGGCTTCGGCCTGCCGCGCCAAGCCCAGCGCGGCTTGCATGAAGGATTCATCCGATGGCGGCCTCATCAAGTGCCTGGACTCATGCGCCGGAGTGCACTGCCAACAAGCGCTCGAATATCGCCGGCTCGGCGGCGAATGTTCGCAGCACGTGGGGGCGAAGCCTGGGAAACCGGTCGAGGAGGAGTAAAAGTTGCGCCATGATCGCGGGGCGGCGGCGGATGCGGCGATGCGCGGTTTGATACTGGCCCAAGTCGCCGGCGACCAGCGCGTCCGCGAGCGCCAGCGCCTGCCGAAAGGCCAGGCTAAGGCCTTCGCCGGTGATTGCGTCCACGGAGCCGGAGGCGTCGCCAATGAGCACGGTATTCCCGCGGTAGATACGCTTCAAGCAGCGCGTCACAGTGATGGCTCCACGCTCTTCATCGCTGGCCGGCGCTCCTTCGAGCTGCCGCGCCAACTCCGGGAACGAAGCAATGGCCGTTTCCAACCGAACGTGGGGATCGGAAGTGAGTAGAGCGACTAAGGTCTCGCCGCCGCCAACAGGGGTTACATACATTTGCGCGGCCGGGCCCCAGTAGATTTCCATGAAACGGGTCCAAGGCCGCACGCGATAGTGCCGCCGGAAGCCATAACGAACGGACTCGGACTGTGCGGCATGCAGACCGCTCCAGCGCCTGACAAGCGAGTTCGCGCCATCCGCTCCGATGATCCAGCGGGCGGCGATGCTGTCGATTCCAGGTATGCGCGTACGCCAAAGAAGTTTCACGCCCAGTTCTGCGGCGCGATCGATCATCGCCTGATGCAGCCGGACGCGGCGCACCGCGATGCCGTCGTTGCGGCGAAAATCAGCCGCCACGCGGCCGCCCTCGCCGATGAAACGAATCCCACGAAAAGCGAACGAGTGCTCGGGATCGAGGGTGACGCCCAGCCGGCGCAACGCGTCCAACGAATCGGGCATCAGCCCCTCGCCGCAAGCTTTGTCGATGGGAGGTTGCGCCGCGTCGGCGACGGTTACGTGGAATCCCCGCAGCCGCGCTGCGATGGCGGCCGCCAGCCCCGCAGGCCCGCCGCCCACGACAAAAACGTCGGTTGAAACCGGCGCCGTCAAACTACCACCTCAACAACACCAGCTCCGAGCAGAAGCCCGGGCCCATCGCGGCCAGAATGCTGTAGGTGCCGGGCGCCGGGCGCCGCTTGGTCATGAACTCTTCCAGCACCACCAGCACGGAGGCCGAAGACAGATTGCCGGTCCTGCGCAGGCAATCCCACGAAGCGTCCAGCGCGCCATCGGGCAGTTCCAGGGCGGCAGCCGTCGCCTCCAGCACGCGCGGACCGCCGGTGTGAAGAACCCAGGCGCCGATGTCGGAACGCGCCAGGCCATGCTCTTCCAGGAACGCGTCCACGTCCTCGGCGAGATGGTCGTGGATCACCTCCGGCACTTCACGCGATAGCACGATGCGGAAACCGCGTTCGGAAATGTCCCAGCCCATCACGTGCTCGGAATCGGGATAGAACACGGACCGCGTGGCGAGAATCGCGGGGCCGTCGGACTGGCGATCGGATCCGGCCACCAGCACGGCCGCCGCGCCATCGCCGAACAGGCCGGAGGAAATAATGTTGGCGATCGAGGTGTCGTCCTGCTGCAGCGTGAGCGAACAAAGCTCCACCGAAAGCACCGCGGCCACCTGGCCGGGATAGGCGCGCACATAATCGGCCGCGCGCGCGATACCCGCCGCGCCCGCCACGCATCCCAGGCCGAAGATCGGAATGCGTTTGATGTTCACCGGCAGCCGCATGCGGTTCACCAGCCGCGCGTCGATCGACGGACTGGAGATGCCGGTGACGGACACAAAGAACAGCGCACCCAAATCCGATGGCGCCAAACCCGCGCGCGACAAAGCGCAGCACAGCGCATTCTGCCCGATCTCCTGCGCCACTTCGATCCAGTGATTATTGGCGCGGCCCCAACTGGTCAGGCCGTAGTATTCTTCAATCGGTAAAGCCAGGTGGCGCGTTTCCACGCCCACGCGCGCCTGCAGGCGTTCCAGGAACACGGGGTTGTCCACTTTCGGCCCCCAGTGCCGTTGCAGGGCGGAAAGCAGCACACGCTGGTCATACTGATGGCGCGGGAATGCGCTGGCGACTCCGGCGATGTTCATATGGGTTTGACCCCTCAGCTAATGGAGCCGTTCCAGCTCCTCCGTATACAGCCGGTTGTGTGGGAATTCTTGCGCGAGACTCTTTAAAATATCGCGGGCTTGGCCGCGATCCTTCTCCCGCAAAGCCGCGACGCCCAACAAAAGGCGGGCGTAGGGCGAAAGATAATGCCCTTTTTCGGCAGTCAGGCGCAGGTCCTCGATGCCGCGTTCGCGGTCTACCTCCCCGCCGCCGATTTCGAGAAACCAGCGCACCGGCGCCGGCTTCAAGCTGAACAGATAATTTTCCACGCCCACGGCCAGATAGGCGTCGTAATAATCCGGCTCGATGGAGAGCAGCTTCTCGGCCGTCGCGCGGCTGGTCTTAATCACTTTCAGCGCGTCCAGGTCGCGCCGTTCAATGAGCGATTGATAGTCGGCGCGCAGGCCGAGCGCCAGGATGCGCGCGAACAACGCGTCGGCATCCTCCGGCATGCGCTGCAGGATCGCGTCCGAGAGCTGGTCCGCTTTCTGGAGCTCCTCATCGAAGGCCGCGCGGATGGCCGGGTCCGGGTGCAGTTTCGGCAGACGCCGGAACAGACCATCTTGCACGAAGAACTCCGCCTGCAGGATGTGCAGGCGGTCAAACTCGGAAAACAGGTAAGCAGCGGCATTGGAAGCCGGCCCGATCGGATCACGGGGGTGTTCCTTTTCCCACTCCCGGAACGTCTGGTGCGCCGAGGCGAACTGCAGATCGTACATCTCGCGGTAACCGCGATCAATGAGCGGCTGCACGTTGGGCGAGCCGCTACTGGGCGGTGTCAGCGTCCCGAGCCCGATCAGAATCGTGAAGGATAAGCACCGGATCATATGGCGTTCGCCACGTGCCTATTATTGCTCAAGCTGGACCGGGGGCTTGTAAACAAGAGGCAAAAACAGCGGATCCGACAGCCGGCTGTTTTAGGGGACGCTTCCCAGGGACAGCCGGTTCCGCGGAATTGCCGTTCCGCCGAAGCAGCGTTTTCAGCCCGCGGCCTGCACTTCCACGCCTGCCTCGCTCATCACCTGCAGCTCCGGAATCTCGATTCCCGTGCGCGTTCCTTCGCCGGGCTTGCTGTCGATCCACATGCGGTAGTCCTGGCCGAAGAGCACCTTCAGCCGCTCGTTCACATTGCTGACCCCAATGCCTTGTTCGAACAGACGGGCGAGCCGGGCTTCCGGGATCCCGACGCCGTCATCCTCCACCACGATGTGCAGTTTGCCATCGGCCAACGAGCTGCGCACCCGGATGGTGCCGCCGTCCACTTTACTGGCCAGGCCGTGCCGGATGCTGTTCTCGATAATCGGCTGCAGCAGCATGCTGGGCACCAGCCGGTCCAGCGTTTCCGGCTCGATTTCCTTGACGAATTGCAGCTTTTCGCCGAAGCGCACCATCTCGATGGTCATGTAATTGTCGATGAACGCCAGCTCTTCGCGCAGCGGGGTGAGGTTGTCGGTCTTGCGCAACAGACGCCGCAGGATGCTCGACAACCGGTACACGACGCTGCGCGCCTGCTCCGGGTTGGTGCGAATCAGCGACGAGACGGAATTGAGGGTGTTGAACAGGAAATGCGGATTGATCTGGCTGGTGAGGGCGGCCAGGCGCGCTTCGTTCAGCCGCAGCTGTTGCGCTTCCAGCTTCTTTTCGGTGCGCGCGTTGTTCCAGATTTTCAGCGGGAGCATCACCGCGAACACCGAGCTGGCATAGGTGGCGATGACCGTCCAGACGTGGTTGTCGCTCCAGATGGGCGCCAGAAACACTCCTTCCCGGAACGGGATGCGCGACACGGAAACGCGCAGCAGGTTGGTGAAAATGATGGTGAACAAACAGCCCAGCTGAAACAGCAGGCGCATCTGGTAGGGCCGCTGGCGCAGCCGCCGCGGATTCAAGCTGAAAATCGGAGAAAAGCGCCAGACGTCTTCTTTTTCCGGCGCGAGATCGCGCAGCAATCCGCCCAAAACGCCTACAAAGGCGAACAGCAACATGGACATGAGCTCGCGATGAAAGACCGCCGGCAGAGAAATCAAAATTCCCGACAACAGACCGGTAACGTACCCGCCCACCAGGCCCGCCAGCAGACTGCCCTCCAGACCCATGTCCACCGCGTCGTACTTCACCGGATTCAGCACCCGGAAGAAAACGGCCGCGCCATACAGCGCCCCGCAGCTCAACGCCAGTTGGACGCGCTGCAACAAAGTGCGCTCCTCGCGCATCAACATGCGTTGGAAGGCGCTGAAGCGCGACAGCAGGCTGGCCAGGG
This sequence comes from Bryobacteraceae bacterium, assembly GCA_035508055.1. Taxonomy (GTDB): domain Bacteria; phylum Acidobacteriota; class Terriglobia; order Bryobacterales; family Bryobacteraceae; genus Palsa-89. The sequence continues at coordinate 25,635 of DATJNO010000154.1, forward strand.
ACGCGGCTACGGCTACGCGCAGCAGCAAGGTCAGCAGGTGTTGGGACTCCATGACGCGCCTGCCGTCATTATAATGAAAGCGACACGCTCCCCCATGCTCACGAAAGTCGCGGAAGCCAATTTCCCCAGCCGGTTCGGCCATTTCCGCATTTATGGGTTCGAGGGCACGTATGACGAAGAAGTCGAGGAATGCGTGGTGCTGCGCCTGGGCGACGTGTCCTCACCCGGCGAGCCGCCGCTGGTGCGCATCCACTCCCAGTGTCTGACCGGCGACGTTTTTCACAGCCTGCGCTGCGATTGCCGCTCGCAACTGGAGCTGTCGCTGAACCTGATCTCCGAAGAGGGCCGCGGGCTGCTCATTTACGAGCACCAGGAGGGCCGCGGCATCGGCTTGCTCAACAAGCTGCGCGCCTACGAGCTGCAGGACGACGGCGCCGATACCGTGGAAGCCAACGAGCGCCTGGGCTTTGAAGCCGACCTGCGCGATTACCAGATGCCGGCCGATATTCTGCGCTACTTCAAGATCCGCAGCGTGCGGCTGTTATCCAACAACCCCGACAAAATCACCGCGCTCGAACGCGCCGGCATCACCGTGGCCGAGCGCATCCCCTGCATCGTCACCCCGCATGAATCCGCGGCCGGATATCTGAAGACCAAGAAGCAGAAGCTCGGGCATTTGCTGGATTAGGAGCGGGCCGCTAGCCGTCGCGCCCGATGAGAGCCGCACGCGGAAGGATGCTCGCAGCGGGTACTATTGCACGGCTGCGATCGTATCCCCGCCTGACCGGTGCTGCCTCAGGTGGTCGCACAGCTTTTCTCGCAAAAACCGGGAGGCCTGCAATGCTTCCCGGCATTCGGAGGAAAGGTCCCGAAACCCGGCGCTGACTTCCGGGATACGGTACTGAGCCAACTGCTCACGGGCCGCCGCCAGCCGCGCCGAAGACTCCAGGCAACTGGCTCGAAGATACTCACACACCAAACAGCCGCGCATGTTTGCGCTACAATCCAGAGGCTGGGAGGATAGTCGCGACCCCACGCAAACGCCGTGTCACCGAGAGTTTCGTGCCGGCTTCGCTCCCAGCAATTCCTGCAAAACCCCAGTTTGCGGCCAAGACTGTTGTCCGGGCTACTAGTAGAATTTCTAGTTACTTCAGGATTCCCAGCGACATCGCCGAGCGCACCAGCTCCGCCACCGACCGCACACCCAACTCCTCCATAATCCGGTACTTGTGAAACTCGATGGTCCGCGGCGAGACGCCTAGCCGGAAAGCGATTTCCTTCACTGGGCGGCCCTCGGCCAACAGCTGTAAGACCTCCCGCTGGCGCGAGGTCAGCCCCTGGACCCCTGGCGCTCTCTGCTGGGAACGGCCCTCGATCGCCTTCCGGACGGGCTCTGCGATCGCTTGGGCGACGTAAGTGCCGCCCTTCAGTACCTCGTGAATGGCGGGAACGAGCTCGTCAGCCACCGAACTCTTCAGGACGTAGCCGCAGTTGCCCAGCGACAGCGCTTCCACCGCGTAGCCCACTTCGGAGTGCATGGTGAGGAAAACGATCTTTACCTTCGGGTCGAGCATGCGGATCTGCTTGGCCGCATCCAGGCCATTCAGCAACGGCATGGTGACGTCGGTGACGACGACGTCGGGTTTCAGCTCGCGGGCGCACTCCACCAGTGCGCGCCCATCCTTGACCGCGCCCACAATCTCGAGATTGGGCTGATCCAGCACCTGGCGCAGCCCGGCGATGACGATGTCGTGATCGTCGGCGAGCAATAGCTTCCAGCGCTTCATTTGTGCTCCGAATTCAGCGGTACGTGAACCTCGATCTCGGTGCCCTTTCCCGGCTGGGAACGGATCGAAAATTCGCCGTTCACCAGCCGCACGCGTTCCTCCATGCTCACCAGGCCCAGCCCGCCCCGGCCTCTGGCTTCCTCCACCTGGAAGCCGTCTCCCATGTCTTCGATCAAAAGCGCGACTTCTTGCCCGTGGCGCGCCAGCACCATTTGAACCTCCCTGGCGTTGGAATGCTTTTCGATATTGCGGAGAGCCTCCTGCGCCACCCGAAAGAGACACAGAGCGATTTCGGGCGGCAGCGAACGAGCCGGTACATCGTTCACCTGAAATTGCACCGGAACGCCGCGGCGTTGCGAGAAGCCCAGGCATTCCTCCCGGAGCGCGGCCTCCAAACCCAGATCCTCCAGGATGGCCGGATGGAGCCGCCGGGCCATGCTGTGCACTTCCTCGGACAGGCTGCTGATCCTTTGCCCCAGTTCGCGGGTGCGCTCGCTCAGCGCCTCGGGCGGTTCCGCGGACTTGGCGAGAGAAGAGGCTTCCATGCCCAGCACCGCCAGCTTCTGGCTGAGATCGTCATGCAGGTCGCGCGCAATCGACTTCGTCTCGGTTTCCTGGATCGCGAGCAGCCGGGCCGCCAGGTCGCGCAGCTCCTGCTGGTACTTCAGCATGGCTGTCTGGGATTTCTTGCGTTCGGTTACGTCGGAAACGATGCTGACGCCCATCAGGGCGTCTTTGGTCCGAATGTGGCTCAGGGCGATTTCTGCGGGAAATTCCGAGCCGTCTTTCCGGCGCCCGCTGAGTTCCAGCCCGGCGCCCATGGGCCGGTTCTGCGGAGCGGCGAACCATTCCGAGCGCTGATGGGCGTGGTGCTCACGGAGACTGCCGGGAAGCAGAGTCTCCACCGTCAACTCCAGCAATTCCTGCCGGCCATATCCGAACATCGCCTCGGCCGCGGCGTTCACCAGCTTTATGCGGCCCGTCCGGTCGTGGGCCAGAATGGCCTGCGGCGTCGACTCCAGCAGCGCCTCCACGGTAGCTCCTTTCTCGCGCGCCTCGTCCTTCGCCTCCTGGCGCTCGGTGAGGTCGATGCCGGTCGCCACCACGTACTCCGGGATGTCTTTCCGACTGACGCTGGTGCTGGACCAGGAGATCAGCCGCCGCCGGCCATCCTTGGTAATCCAGTAGTCCTGCCGCCGGTTCGCCAAGCCGCCTCGGATTCCCTCGAAAGTGCGCTTGGCTCCAACGGCTTCCCCCGGCGCCAGCAGGAAGTCCCAGACCCGTTTCCCGGCTACCTCCTCTGGTGCGTAGCCGGTCAGCTCCTGGCAGGCGCGGTTGAAACGCAGGATCCGTCCTTCGGGATCCATGACCAGGACCAGCAGATCGCCGGCCGCCGCGTCGAGGATGGCGCTCACCAGATGCTCTTCCTTGTCGGCCACCTCCTGAATGTGTTTCAGGTCGTGGATGTCCACGAACGCCATCAGCACGCCGTTGATCACCCGGTCTTTGGTCCGGTAGGGACAGAGTCGAATAGAAAACCAACGGCCGCTCTCCGCCTGCACTTCCTGTTGCTGGTCCTTCCCGTTGTTCATCACTCCGGAGATCAGATCATCCAAACCCGGAATGGTCAGGCCCATGCGAATATCGCCGAGCGGCCGGCCGATGTCGCCGGGGAGCAGATGCAGCAGCTTTTCGGCGGTGGGCGTAAAGCTCCGGATGCGGCGGTCGCCGTCCAGCATCAGGATGGGAATGTTGACGCCGCTCAGGACGTTGTTCAAGTCGTCTCCGACCTGAATCAGCTCGGTGTTCCGGTTCTGCAACTGCTCATTGAGCGTGACCAGCTCTTCGTTGCTGGATTGCAGTTCTTCCTTGGCCGTCTCCAGCTCTTCGTTGGCGCTCTGCAGCTCCTCCATGCTGGAGAGGGCCTCTTCATTCGAGGTTTTTAGCTCTTCGTTGGTGGACTCCTGTTCCTGGATGACCGACTGCAGGTATTCCTTGGTTCGCGCGAGCTCGGTCCTAAGCTTGAGCAGTTCCCGGTCCTGCCCTTTGGTGCGCTTGTGTGTCTTTACCGGCGGCTCCTCGGTGCGGCCGGTTTCTTCAAACAGGATCAGGAAGTACTTCTCCTGGGCGCTGGGCCCGGCGAGGGGCCGCACTTCGACGTTGACTTCGCGAGAACTGCCGTTGTGCTGGATCCGGATCCCCTCTCTCCGCACGATGTCGCCGGTCCGGCGCGCTCTGTGAATCGCGGCTCTTACATCGAAGACCAGTTCATCCCGCAACATGCGCAGCAGTTGGAACGTCGCTTTGCCCGACGCGGGCCGCACATACGGGCTGGTGTCTCCGCGGAAGTGCAGAATCTGAAGGTCGGTCGACACCACCAGACCGGCGTGGGCGTAGCGGTCCCAGACGGCGCGATCGGCCTCTCTTTCGAGATCGAAGCCGGGCGGCTGCTCGGGAGCGCGTTTTTCCTGAGGCGCCAGCCTCTCAAAGGCCGCGGGACCAATTTCGTACGTAACCCTCGAGGGGCCTTCCTTGGAAAAAAACTTGTGCTTGCGGTCGGCGATGGCGAAAAGGTCCGGGAAGCTTCCCAGCGTCTCCGACTTGCCCAGAAGCAGCGCTCCCGTGTCCTTCAGGGCATAGTGGAACGAAGCCAGGACCTTTTTTTGCAGCACCGGCTCCAGGTAAATGAGAACGTTGCGGCAACTGATGATGTCCAGGCGGGAAAACGGCGGATCTTTGGTCAGGTCGTGGCGCGCGAAGACGCACAGATCGCGCACCGAGGAACGGATCTGGTAGCGTCCGTCCGCTTTGGTGAAGAACTTGCGCAAACGGTCGGCGGAGACCTGCGTCATGGCGTCGGCCGGGTAAATTCCGGCGCGGGCCTTTTCGGTGGCCTGCTCGCTGATATCGGTGCCGAAAATTTGGATCGGCGTGCTCGCGGCGCGCTTGCCCAGGAATTCGAGAAGGCAGATGGCCAGCGAGTAGGTCTCTTCGCCGGTGGAGCAGCCGGCGCTCCATATGCGAATCTGCTCGCCGGCCGGCTTGGCAGCCAGCACGCGGGGAAGAATTTTGGTTTGAAAGGCGCGAAAGACCTCCGGTTCGCGGAAAAAGCTGGTGACATGAATCAGGATGTCCTGGTAAAGCGCGTTCAATTCTTCGGGATTGGATTCCAGGTACTGGGCGTACTTGCTTAATTGCTCGATCTTGTGGAGCGCCATGCGCCGCGCGATCCGGCGTTGGATGGTGGATTTCTTATAAAACGTGAAGTCGACGCCCGAAGTGATCTTGAGCAGCCGGAAAACGTGCCGCCATTCCTCGTCCGGCACCGGCGCCGCCGGAACCACTTCGCCCACACGCGCCAGGCCGACATAGGGGTGGCGGCTGATCTGCGCCAGTTCGGTGGCGATGCGATCCGGGGGAAGAACGAAATCCACGCAGCCGGCGGAGATCGCGCTGGTGGGCATGCCATCGAACTTGGCGGTCTCCGGGTCCTGCGCGAACGTGATGCCGCCTTCCGCCTTGATGGCTTTGAGACCCAGTGTGCCGTCGGAAGCCGTGCCGGACAGGATCACGCCAATAGCTCTGGAGCCTTGATCTTCCGCCAGAGACCTGAAGAGCACGTCCACCGGCAGATGCCTGCCCATGGGGGCGCGCCCGGCTAGCTGCAACACTCCGCCTGCCACGCGGATGTCCGCGTTGGGAGGAATCACGTACACATGATTCGGCTCCGCCACGGCTCCTTGCGCAACCTCGCTGGTGGGCATTTCCGTGGCCGTGGCGAGAATCTTCGTGAGCATGCTTTCATGCTTGGCTTCCAGGTGTTGCACGAAGACGAAGGCCATGCCAGTGGTTGGCGGCAACACACGCAGCATTTGCGTGAAGGCCTCCAGGCCGCCGGCCGAGGCGCCGATGCCCACGATGGCTACCGGCTTCGGTTGGACAACTGGCGCCGCCGCTTTCCGTTTGGTGCCCGGTTTCCGCGATTTGCGCCTGGCGTTTTTCATCGTCACGGTGAAGTGGCGGGTGGCTGATCTCTTGTTCACCATACCACCCAAGGCGCTCGAAATACTCTCAAAATGAAACCTGGAGTTAATCCTAGACGCACTCGCCGGGCCGCCGGCCGGTTCGCAAGCTGTCGAGATCGTGGAGCGCAAGGGCCTGGGGCATCCGGACACCATCTGCGACGCGCTGGCCGAACACATCAGCGTGGCCCGGAGACCAAGCGCGCGCATCCGGCCATCGTGGCCGGTAAGAACCCGGTGAGCCACGTGGGCAAGCTCTACAACCTCGCCGCCGCGCACATCGCCGGCGCCGTGGCGCGCAACATTCCGGGAATGCTCGCAGCCAACTCCATGAAGATTTATTGAGATACGAAACATGTAACCGGCTGTCACCGTCTCACGGCCTGAGAGGATGACGTTGACCATGAAAACTGTATCCCGAGTAGTTCTTTGTGTCTTGATGGCCGCCACGGCCCTGCCCATTTTTTCCCAAGCCCCACCGCCACCGCCTCCGCCGCCCATGCCCCCTGGCCAATTGGACCAGTTGGTGGATCGAATCGCGCTGTATCCCGACCCGCTGCTTTCCCAGATTCTGGCGGCCTCGACTTATTCGGACCAGATTCCCGCCGCCGCAGGCTGGGCCGACCAGCATCATTACCTCAGCGGGCAAGCGCTGGCCAACGCGATTCAGGCAGACCAGCTGCCCTGGGATCCCAGCGTCCAGGCCCTGCTGCCGTTTCCCTCCGTGCTGGGCATGATGGCTTCGGATATGAACTGGACACGTCAGCTGGGCGACGCTTTCCTGACCCAGCAGGCCGACGTGATGGACGCGGTACAGCGGGAACGCCACAAAGCCTGGAATTACGGCTATCTGCGCAGCAATCCCCAGATCGTGGTGACGGACGGGCCGTACATTACGGTCGTTCCCGTCAATCCGGGGTATATTCCAGTGCCCTATTACAATCCCGCCGTCGTATTCTTCGCGCCCCGGCCCGGCTTTTTCGTCGGCGGCGCGATCCGCTTTGGTTGGGGCATAACTATCGGAGCCTTCTTCCGGCCCTGGGGATGGGGTTACAATCGTTTTGACTGGGGTCATCGCATGGTGATCATCAACAATGCACCATGGCGGCGGACCTGGGCGACGCAGCGGGCGTATGTGCACCCCTATGCGTTGCCGCGCTATGCACCCGGCCCGCGGGTCGCCGAACACCACGAGCTGATTCAACGCAGCCCCCGCGAGCGCGAGGCCGAGCGCCGGGGTCAAAGGCCCAGGGAAGAGCACAACGAACGCGAACGGGATCGGCGTTAGAGAGGAAGCTGTTAAAGACAAATGCTGAAACGCTTTTCGCTAAACATGATTCTGGTCGTGTCCCTATCCTGGACCGCTCAAGCGGTCCAGGAGCGGCACGGCGTGCTGGTCGGCGAGGTAGTCAAACTGGACCAAGGCACGAAGACCGCCGTCATCAAGCTGGGCGATGGAACCGAACACACTCTACATTTCATGGGACGCACCGCGGTGCACGGCGTCCAGGCTACGGAATCCGGCGGCCAGGACGCATTCCACGGTCTGAAAGACGGCAGCCAGGTGGCGGTTCACTACACGGCCAAGGGAAGCCGGGAGACCGCCGAGGAAGTCGATAACGTCGGCAAGGACGGCTTGAAGACCAGCGACGTGACCGTAACTCATATCGACCGCGGAGCGAAGACGATGGCGGTCAAAACCGCTGACGGCTCGAAGGAGACTTACCAGCTGACCGACCGCGCCGCGATGGACGCCGGCAAAGACATCGGTTCTGGTTCGAAGAAGTCGGCGAAGGTGACGGTCTACTACACGGAGGAAGGGGGCCATAAAATCGCCCACTTCTTCAAGAAGACCATTTAGGCCGCCGCTGGCCGGGATCCACCATGGGCGGTGGTCCCCAGCCAGACCGCCAACGCTTTAGGCACGGCGCTTCAACCACTTACTCTCTGGCATCCATCTTGCATTTCGAATCGCGCAGGAGGATGAGCCGAGATGAAATCGAAACTGCTTGCGTTGATGTTTTTAGCGGGGAGCGCTCTTTTCGCGGGGCCCCGGTTTGCGGTCGGAGTCGGTGTGGGAGTTCCCTATGCGCCGCCTCCTCCGCCCGTAGTTGCCTACGCGCCGCCTGCTCCGGGAGTAGGCTACTCGTGGGTGGCCGGTTATTGGTATCCGTATGGCGGCCGCTATGCATGGCGACCGGGTTACTGGGCTCGTCCGCCGTATGCCGGCGGTTATTGGGTTGGCCCGCGCTACTCCGGGCATCGCTATTATCCCGGCTCTTGGGGACGCGGCTACTACCGGCGCTAGCGGTGTCAGAACGCCTTGAACTCGTCGTCATCGAGCGGCAGGGCTGACTTGGACGCGACAGCAGCGGGTACCTGCTTGTGAGACGCCGCGGAGCGAAGCGAGGCCAGGTCGAAAGCCGGTTCGTCGTGATGGCGTGAAGCAGCGGGTGGGTAGGCCGCGACTGGTTTTTCGGTCGCGGCTTGATCTTCGCCGACCATCGCACTCAGCCGTCCGACGATCTCCTTCAGCGTGTCCGATTGGGCAGTCAGTTCTTCGCCCGCCGAAGCGCCCTCTTCGGCGCTGGCAGCTGATTTCTGCGTGACCTGCTCCATCTGGGCGACGGCCTTGGCCACTTGTTCGATGCCCTTTGCCTGTTCCTGGCTGCCCACGTTCACTTCGTCCACCAGGGTCTTGATCTGGACCGCCTGCTCGGTGATGGCGCGGATGGCCACCGCCACCTGATCCACCTTGGTCTTGCCGTCGTTCGACTTGGCGATGGATTCCTCGATGAGCGAAGCGGTGTCCTGCGCAGCCTGCGCGCAGCGCTGGGCCAGGCTACGAACTTCGTCGGCCACCACCGCGAAGCCCATGCCGGCTTCTCCGGCGCGGGCTGCTTCGACCGCCGCGTTCAACGCCAGGATGTTGGTCTGGAACGCGATCTCGTCGATGGTCTTGATGATCTTGGAAATTTTGTCGCTGGAGTTCTTGATCTCGGTCATCGCCGCGACCATCTGTTCGAGCGACTGATTGGTTTCGGTGAACTTTTGCCGGGATTGGGTGACCAGTTCGGCGGCGGCATGCGAGTTCTCGGTGTTCTTACGGGCCATGGAGTTGATCTCTTCACTCGACGCCGACGTTTCTTCGAGAGACGCGGCCTGTTCCGACGCGCCCTGGGCGAGCGACTGGCTGGAGGCGGAGACCTGCGAAGCCGCACTGGCCACCTGATGGGCGCCCTCGGAAAGCTCGGTGACGGCCTGACGCAAGTTGCGGTTGATGTTGCGGACCAGCAGGACGACACCCGCGACCGCGACGATCGAAAGCGCGAGCAGGGCAAACGCGATCCAGTGGCTCCAGGAGTAGCTCTGCGCGAGCTGGGCTTTGTCCGTCTCTAATAGTTCCGCTTGGACGGCCGATAACCTCCGGGCTTCCTGGTCAATCTTGTTGAAGATGGGCGCCATCAAGTCTTTGCGGATATGGTTCGCCTCGGCAATGTCGCCGGACCGGCAGTCCCGCAAAAGCTCCTCGTGGAGCGGCTTCCATTCCAAGAACTTCTGATCGATTTCTTCGGTGAGAGCCTTGCCTTCCTGAGTGACTAAGAGAGGCCGGATTTCGGCCAGCGCGGAAGAAGTGGCAGAGGCGTCCTTTTGGTAAGTCGCCTCGTATTTTTCCAGTTCCGCCGCGTCCTTGGCAAACACCGCGAGAATCTCTCCGCGCTGCACGGAGACCATTTCCGAATTCGCTGTCACTACCGCGTTGGCCAGCTGGATCTTGTGCACGGTAGAGTCCGCTGCGTGGTCGAACTGGCGCTTGAACGTGCTCAGCGTGGTCAGTCCTGAATAGCTCAAGAGCAGCGTCAGCGCCAGCATCACCGCGGCGGACCCCATCAACTTGGTTCCAATCGTCATCTTCTTCATGGCAAATCTCAGTTCTTGGCCTCCAAAGGAGCGTATCGGCCACCGCATCGCGAGTCTTAGCTCGACGCGTGGTACGATGCATAGCCGATGGCCATCAACCTGAAGCCGGTGGATGTCGCCGTGATCGGCCTCGGGGCCGCCGGGGGCGTGGCCGTGCTGCCGCTGGCACGGGCAGGATTGAAGATCGCGGGCATCGAAGCGGGCACCTGGATGGACCCGCGCCAGTTCCGGCCCGACGAGATTCACAACAACGTGCGCGGCCTGGTGACCTCGGTTCCCAAGACCAAGCGCGAGGTGCCGACCATCCGCGCTCACCGTGGCGAGCCCGCGCGCCGCGCCCCGTTGCATCCCATGATGAACGCCATCGGCGGTACGACCATCCACTATTGGGCGCAAAGCTGGCGCCTGAAACCGTGGGATTTCCGGACGCGCAGCGAAGTCACGCGCCGCTACGGCGCGAGCGCGATTCCGGCCGGTTCCACTTTGGAAGACTGGCCGCTCGCCTACGACGAGCTGGAGCCGTACTACGACGTCGTCGAACACGAAATCGGCGTGTCGGGCAAAGCGGGGAATCTGCAGGGGCGCATCGATCCGGCCGGCAATATCTTTGAAGCGCCGCGCCAGCGCGAGTATCCCATGCCGCCCTTGCGCGGCTCGGGCTTCAGCGAACGCATGGCGGAGGCGGCGCGTAAACTCGGCTGGCATCCCTTCAGGCCCCCCGCGGCCATCAACTCCGAGCCGTACCGGGGCCGGCCGTCGTGCGTCTATCACGGATTTTGCGCGACCGGCGGATGCCACGTCAGCGCGAAGAACTCCACCGCCGTGACCACAATCCCGGAAGCGCTGAAGACCGGGAATCTCGCCATCTTCGACAAGGCGCAGGTGACGCGTCTGGTGGCGGGCGCCGAGGGCCGTGTGACCGGCGTTCTTTATTTGCGTGACAGCAAGGAGTATTTCCAGCCGGCGCGCGCGGTTCTGCTCGCTTCCTACACCTACGAGAACTCGCGCCTGCTGCTGCTTTCGAAGTCGAAAGCGTATCCCAGGGGACTGGCGAACAATCACGGGCAGGTGGGCCGGCACTATTTCGGGCACTGGTCCGCGACGTCGGCCGGCAGCGCGATCGCGCTCTTTCCTTTCGACATCAACAACTGGTACGGGACGCCCGCGCAAGGCACAACCATCGACAACTGGGCCGACGACAGCTTCGATCATTCGGGGCTGGGTTTCATCGGCGGCGCGACGTTGCATGTGCACACGGAACTGCATCCCATCGAATCCGCCGACATGGCCCCTTTTGGACAGCAGCGCGCGTGGGGATCGGTCTGGAAGGCGTTGGTTCGCCGGAATGCCGGAAGGTGGAACGCCGCGTATGTGCAGGCGTCCAGTTTTCCGTACGAAGAAACGTTCCTCGATCTGGATGACGCGGTGCGCGATCCGCTGGGCGATCCGGTTTGCCGGATCACGACCGCGCCGCGCGAAAACGAAATGCGCGCACTCGCTTTCGCGCAGAACAAACTGGAGGAATGGTACCGCACGGCGGGCGCCGTCGAAGTTTTGAAGCCGCCGCCCGCGGTCCCGGCCGTCAGCACGCACGCTTACGGGGGAACACGCATGGGCGACGACGCCGGGCGCAACGTCGTGGACCGCTGGGGCTTCGCGCACGAAGCACCGAATCTGGGCATTCTAGGCGCGTCGGTGATGGGTACCAGCGGCGCGCGCAATCCCACGCTCACCGTGCAGGCGCTATCCTGGCGCACCGCCGAGCATCTCGCTCAGGCCTGGAAGTCCATTGCTGGCTGATGGGCGCTGGCTGGTTTAGCGGCCCAGAGAGCTACGGGAATAGGACCGGGTCCACCCCGGCGCCTTCCGCCGTGCCGACCAGTTTTAGATAGGCCTTGATCTGCTCGACGTCGGGCGGATCGGGATCGGCGGCGAGAAACTTGGTGAGGTGGTCGCGGGTGGCGGGGAAGTCACCCTTGGCGGCGTCGATTTTGGCGAGCACGAACTCCGCGCGCGCCACCCGCTTCTTCTCGTTCGGCCGCGTGGCTTTCTCCAGCGCTGTTTCGGCGCTGGTTTTGGCGCCGTCCAGGTCCTTCAACTGGTACTGAGCGATCGACTCATACAAGTAGATCTCCGGATAGACGTGCTTGGTGTCGACCTTTTCGAGCGAATCGAAAGTCTTTTCGGCGCACTCCCAGTCCTTCAGCCGGTCGCACACGCGGGCGAGCGCCACGTAGGGAAAGAGCAGCTTGGGTTCGACTTGGATGGCGTGCTGGTAGGCGTCGCGCGCCGCGGGGTACTTCCCGTCGTTGTCGAATATCAGGCCGAGGGTGTGCCATCCGCGTCCGAATTTCGGAGAAGCCTGGACCACTTCCTGCAAATCGCTCTCGACTTCCCCCATGCTGCCGGCATCGAACGCCTTCATTGCAGCTTTCCAGGCCGAGCGGGAGTGGCCGGGCACGTCGGACTCGGAATCATTGATGGTGTAAGGGTCCGGGACCTTGGGGCTGAGGATAATGGGAGGCAGGACCGTTTCGGTCTTGGTGTACGCGTTGAGCGCGGAAATGTCGATCTGACTGGACACGTAGCCTTCCAGATGGGCGTCCAAGGAGCAGGTGCGGCTGCGCATCGGATCGACCGGCATGCTCCACAAGTATTCGCCTTTCTTGTTGGTCAGGGGTCCGGGCTCCGAGCCATAAGCGTCCGAACAGATGCGCTCCAGTCCCACCGGTTTGGGAGGCGGCGAACCATCCTGCATGGTGACCTTACCACGAAGGATGAGGGGGTAATCGGTGCCCTGCGCCAGGGGAAGGAACGAGAAAAGGGCCGCGACAAAGGCGAAAAAAACAAGCCTGGAGTTCACGTGAGACCCTCCTGAAACTTCAGTTTATTTTTATCACTTGCGAGCGTTGCCCGCAACCCGCCGTTACGCTCGCGTCAGCGCGCGATTCAGCACGCTCAGCACCGACTCGGGCTGGCCGGTTTTGGCGGCGGGGGAAGCCTCGGCGGCCGGCGCATTCGACCCTTTGATGAACGGCATTACGTCCGCCAGCGAGGGTTTTCGCTCTTCCAGAAAATCCATGCCGGCCACCGTGATCTGCAAGCTGCTCTTGTCATCGCTGACGGCCAATCCGCGCTGCTTCAGATACCATAGCGACGCGGTGAGTTCGTCCACCGTGACCTCCAGGATGTTCTCCAGGTGCCGCATGGAGAGGCTGGGGCGGGAGGGATTCGTGCGCCGGCGGTCATGGAGCACGCACAAAATCGCGACGCGCAGCGACGCTTCGCGACCGAGCGCCTCGAAGAAAGCCAGGCCGCTGAATTTCGGGATGTTCTCCTCGCGGGTGATACCCTTCACCTGGTCGAAGGCCGCCCGCAGCGACGGGTCCACGAGCACTTCGTACGCCTGGTTGACGGCTTCGAATTTCTCGGGGTCGCCGGTGGGGCTCTTGGGGTGATACTTCTGTGCGAGCTTCGAGTAGGCCTGCTGAATGGTTTCGGAGTCCGCCTTGGGCTCGACGCCGAGGATGGCGTAGTGATCTTGAAATTTGCCGGCCAGGGGAGCGGACATAGGTATCTGTTTGTGTATCGTTCGAAAACACCTGCGAGAGACTCCGGCGAAACACTAGTTCCCGGACTAAGGATCACTTAGCTGAATGGTCCCTGGCGTGCTGATGCTTGAGGCTACAGCCGGTCGAGCGCCTTGCGGGCGATCTGCACGGCGGCGCTGGAGACCTCGGAGGGTCCGCCAAGTCCGAGCACGGAGATCATGAGGTAATCGTGCTCGCCGCGCAGAACGTGCAGCTGCGCGCCGGCGCGGGGGATGTCCAGGAAGAACGCCCGCAGGCCGATTCCGGTGGCTTCGCGGACCGCGCCTTTGGGCAGGATCTTTTCCAGCTCCCGCATCTCCTCGTCGGCGTCCAGTTTGTCGCCGGAATGCACCAGCGCGATGGTGATCTCGCCGTCACCCGACGTATAGTCGCAGGTGGATTGGGCGGGGGCCGTCTTGTGCTCCACGCCTCCCGAGACCGGTCGTCCCAGTGCCTGCTCGACATCGGCCTTGGTGACGACCGTGCAGGCGGTTGGCGTTTTCAAAGGAAAGGGAGAGGGTTCCGATAGCGCCGGCGCAACGTGAGTCGTCCCTGACAGCACGAGCACCAACGGAGCCAGGATGGACATAACCCATTGAGACGCCTGGCGGCGCTCCGGGCAAGCTTAACTTTCGTACTTACGGTACCAGGACGCGGCTATTTGCCGTCGCGGTGCTCGTTGCCGACCAGGTGCTGGACGTCCTTGTTGTTTTCCTGGCAGATGTACTCCATCAGGTCGCCCTTCAACATATACGGGTGTGTGGTGAAGCTCCAGGTGTGCGCATAGGCCTTGGGATCGTCGATGATGTTTTCGATTTCCAGGTGGCCGAGATCGGGCCGGCGGATCTTTTCGATCACGTGCAGCGATTCGGTGGTGGGCAGGCCGGATTCATCCAGCCAGGTCAGACCATTCAGGCCGACCGTGTCGATCACGAACGTGTCTCCTTCCCAGTGGCCGATGGAATCGCCCAGCCAGGAGGGGTTGGGATCTTCCGGATGCTTGCGGCCGTCGGTGAAGATCTGCCGCCAGATATGCGCGCCGCCTTCGTAGACGATGAGGGTCAATTTGGGCGTTTGCATGATCCGGAACGGATAGGGAGTGGTGGTCATGCGCGGGACGCCGGGCGGCAGGCAGTGCCCTTCGGGGTCATCGGCGGAGAAATTGGCCTTGCGCTCAAGGTACAGCTTCTCGGCCCAGGGCTGGAAGGGGATTTGGACGCCCTGCTTCTTGAGTGTCGCGCGCAGGTCGACATTTTCACGGATGGCGTTGGGCGCCCAGGCGCCGGAAAGATCGGGATGGCCGTCCGTCATGGGCGCCGGACCTTTGGGGGGCCATCCGGTTGGCGCGGGCCGGTCCTTCAGCGGGCCGGATAACGAGGGGCTGAAGTCCGGCGGGTTGGGGGCCTTAGCTGCCTCCGTGCTTTGGCCAGAAGCGGGCAGAGAGATCACCGCCAAGAATGCACAAATCCCGGCAACGGACAGACAGTTCTTCTTCATAGGCCCTCTCCTGGTTTCACGCGACAGCGTTCGCGGCTCTTACCGACTAATAGAGTATCGCTAATCGGCGCTTCCGGTCGATAAACCTCGGTGATACCACGCATCCCACAGATTGATATGTCAGCTAGCGCGGCAGCACGTGCTCCTGGAAGTGGTTCATCGCAACGGGGTTCTGCCGCTGCGGCGGCTCCCAATAGCCGATCAGCCGGCCACAGCACAGCACGCCGGTCCAGAGCAGGAGCGAAAGCGCCCCGGCAGCCTTGGCGCGCGTGGGAATCACGGGAGAAGCGTCCAGTTGTTCCGGATGGTTGTAAACCATGGGGCGGAAGATGATGGCGTGGATGAGAACCAGGGTCAGGAACGACATCTTGGCCCAAAAATACGGGTTGGGATAATATTCCGATGCTTTGGAGCCGAACAGGGTGAAGCCCATCGCGAACATGATGAGGAAGCCAATTCTCTTCCACCAGCGCAAGCCGTTCACGACATCGGCGATGGACTTTTCCGTGAACGCCCAGCCGAGCAGCCGCAGGTCGGTGATCACGATGAGTCCGCCGAAGATGGCGATGCACGTCAGGTGCGTGCTCATGACGATCGGATATTCCCAACCGGATTCCCGGATGAAGGTCATGAAGCTCAAGTTTTGAAGCCATTGAAATAGTTCGAACATGGTTTTTCTCCGTGGTCAGACAAACGCGATGAACAGACCGCCGAAAACCACGCTGATCCACAGCGCCAAGGAAACAATGGCGGTGACAACGCGAACGGGCGGGCTGACGGTGTCCGACTTGGCTACCTTCCAATGCACCGTGAAATTGAAGACGAGCGCGACCGCGAGGGCGCACATTTTGAAGATGAACGACGAATTATGCAGGTACATGCGCACGTCGGACAGAAACAAGACGGGCCCGGAGAGCAGTACGACCGCCAGCCCCAGGATGGTCCAGGGAGCGGTGTCGTGCAAAACCTCGGAGGGCTTGGAATTCTGGATTCCGAAGCCCAGCATGCGGTAGTCGACCGCGGCGATCAGACCGATCGACCAGGCGAACGCCGCGATGTGGAAGCATTCGGCGATCGGGAAAACCCACTCGGAGCTGTTGAGTGCGTCGGCGATCGAATTGATTTGAAGCAATAGCATCTCAATGACCTCTCTCTAGGAGCGCGGCCGGCGCGTGGAAGGCGGCCAGTGCGGTTTCCTGAATGACCTGGATTTGGGCGTGGATCTTGTCGAGCGGCGGCTCGATATAGCCGATGCCGCGGCCGCAGCAAGCGATGGAGATCCACAGGACGAGAGAGAGGGCTGCGGCAGTCTTGGCGGAGCCAGGAGTGGTGGACGCCTGGTCGAGAGCGGCGGGATTAGCGTACACGCTACGGTAAAACACCAGCTCAAATATTATGACAGTGGCGAGCAGGATGAGCTTGGCGCGAAAGAACGCGTTGTAGTAATACTCTTCAGCCTTGGAGCCGGCCATCAGGATGCCGCAGGTGACGGTGAGCAGCAAACCCCAGCGCTTGGGGACGCGGAACTGATCGATCACGTCGGCGATGGAGCGCTTGCGCATGGCGAGGCCGAGCAGGCGCAAATCCGTCATCAGGATCATGCCGCCAAAAAAGGCGATCCCCACCATGTGGAGCGCCATGACGATGGGATAGGTGTTGGCGGAGCCGCGCAGCCAGGTAAAGAACTGCGTGGCCTGGATCCACTGGGCAAAGGAGAGCAGCATGGCGCGATCAACCCTTACCGAAGCTCAGGCCCGGATATATGAACCCGATGAAGATGCCGCCGAAGACCACACCGGCCCAAAGTGCGAGCGAGACGCAGGCGATGGCTTTTCCGTTGGAGGGCGCCCCATCGGCGGAGACGGCCTTGCGATGAATGGTGTAGTGGAACACCACGGCCGAGATGAAGAAGACCATTTTGATCAGGAAGGCCCAGTTGAGGTAATACATGTCGGGGTCCGAGGAAAACAGGAGCAGGCCCGAGAAGAACATCAGGACCAGGCCGCCGAGGGTCCAGAGCCAGGTGTCGCGGTGGAGCTGGGCAGGGGTTTGGCGCGTCATTCCCAGGCCGAGGAGCGAGAAGTCGACGATCGCGATGGTGCCGATGGAGAGCGCGAACCCGACGATGTGGAAGCATTCGAGCGTGGGGAAGACGAGCTCGGAAGAAT
>DATJNO010000155.1:0-12750 GCA_035508055.1 Bryobacteraceae bacterium
CGCGATTGCCGAACTCCGCGCCAAGGGCTACAACGTCCCCGATTATCCGGATGAGCCGTCGAACGACGAGGAGCGTGCCGTGCAGGCGCGTTATGCCGTCGTGCTGGGTTCGGCGGTGAATCCCGTGCTGCGCGAAGGAAATTCGGACCGCCGCGCTTCGAAGTCGGTAAAAGCGTACGCGCGCAAGCATCCGCACCGGATGATGAAAGCCTGGCCCGCGGCCGGTTCCGTGCCCGGTTCCCTCACGCACGTCGCCCACATGAACGACCAGGATTTTTACGGTAGCGAGAAATCCGTGACCATGCAGGCCGCAACCAGCGCGCGCATCGAATTCGTGGATTCGGCCGGAGCGGTGAAGGTCCTGAAGCAGAACATCCCGTTGCTCGCGGGCGAAGTCCTCGACTGCGCGTCGATGAACGTGGTGGCGCTGCGGAATTTCTATGCCGAGCAAATCGCCGCAGCCAAAGCCGACAATGCCCTGCTATCGCTGCACTTGAAGTGCACCATGATGAAGATCTCCGATCCGATCATGTTCGGGCACTGCGTGTCTGTATATTTCGCCGCCGCCCTGGAGAAGCATGCCGCAGCGATCCAGGAAATCGGAGCAAACGTCAATAACGGTCTGGGGGACGTCCTCGGCAAGCTCGGCCAGCTTCCACCCGCGCAAAAGGCGGAGATCGAGGCCGATATCGCAGGCTGTTACGACAAAGGCCCTGGTTTGGCAATGGTCGATTCGCGGGCGGGCAAGACCAACCTGCACGTTCCCAGCGACGTAATCATCGACGCCTCGATGCCGGTGGTGATTCGGGACGGCGGCAAGATGTGGAACAAAGAGGACGCCCTCGAAGACACGGTCGCCATGATCCCGGACCGCTGCTACGCCACCATCTATCAGGCCGTGATCGAGGATTGCCAGAAGCACGGACAGTTCGATCCGGCGAGCATGGGCAGTGTGTCCAACGTCGGGCTGATGGCGCAGAAGGCCGAAGAGTACGGTTCACACGACAAGACCTTTACCGCGCCCGGCAACGGCACCATTCGCATCGTGGATGCGGGCGGCAAAACACTGCTGGAACAGAGCGTCGAGAGCGGCGATATCTTCCGCGCCTGCCAGACGAAAGACGAGGCCATCCGCGACTGGGTGAAGCTGGGGGTGACACGCGCGCGGGCAACCGGCGCACCCGCGGTCTTCTGGCTGGACCCGGAGCGTGGCCACGACGCACAGATCATTCAAAAGGTGAAAGCCTACCTGCCTGAGCACGATCTTTCCGGACTGGAAATCAAGATCATGAAGCCGGTCGACGCCATGAAATTCTCCCTGGACCGGATTCGCCGCGGCGAAGACACTATCTCCGTCACCGGGAACGTGCTGCGCGACTATCTCACCGACCTGTTCCCGATTCTGGAATTGGGGACCAGCGCCCGCATGCTCTCGATCGTCCCGTTGCTCGAAGGTGGCGCAATGTTCGAGACCGGCGCGGGCGGTTCGGCGCCTAAGCACGTGCAGCAATTCGTGAAAGAAGGGCATCTGCGGTGGGACTCCCTCGGTGAATATTGCGCGCTGGTGCCCTCGCTGGAGCTGATTGCAACGCAGACCGGCAACCGGCGCGCGGCGCTGCTTTCGAAAACGCTCGACCAGGCCATCGGCCAATACCTGGAAGACGCCCGCGAGCCTTCGCGCAAGGTGAACGAAATCGACAACCGCGGCTCGACATTCTATCTCGCGTTGGCGTGGGCAAAGGCACTCGCCGCCCAGGACGAAGACCCCGCGTTGAAGCAACGCTTCACTCCGGTCGCCGCGGCGCTGGCGGAAAACGAGGGTAAGATTACCCAGGAACTGCTGGCGGCGCAGGGCAAGCGAGTGGACATCGGGGGCTATTATTCCCCGGATGACGCGCTGTGCTCCGCGGCGATGCGGCCCAGCGTTACGCTGAACGCGATCATCGAGCGCATGTAGCCGCGATGGATTGATTCGTCAGTGCGTGGCTCCTCTTGTACAGCCCCATGGCGCGATCGGCTCGCGGCGTCGAAATGCTCCTGAGCCTCTCCGGGCAGCCCGGGTCCCGTGCGCTGGGCGGATATCCGGCGAAACAAGGCCCTTGACCTGATTGAATCAGCCGGGTAAAGTGTGCTAAGCAGGCTGCTACGTCGCGCGGCTGTAGGAGGTTTCGCGATGAGATTGGTACGAACTGTTCCCCGGGTGTTGGTGAGTTTGCTCGCCGTTCAGACCGTGATGCTGGCGCATCACGCGTTGCAGACGCAGTTTGATCTCAGCCGCACGATCACCCTGACCGGTGAGGTGACCAAGATCGACTGGAGCAATCCCCATGTGCGGCTCTATCTGGAAGTTAAAGACAAGAGCAAGACCGTGACTTGGGAGCTGTACATGGCGAGCCCGAACCAGCAAATGTTGAATGGCTGGAAAATCGACACGTACCGGCGTGGTGATCACGTGAGCATCACCTTCTATCCAGCCAGGAATGGATCCAGCGTCGGATTTGCAAAGGTGGTCAAATTATCCGCGACTCAGTGAATACCGCCCGCCGCCGGTACATCACTGTTCGAATTGGCGCGCTGTTCCGGCGATCCACGGCCGAAATCGCCGCGCCGTCGAAAGCGCTGCAGTTAATCTAAGCCTTCACCTGCCATGATCCGTTCCACGTTTTTCTCGATCCTTGCCTCGCGCGTCTTGCTCTGCTTGGCTGCAGAGAAGTAGAGGAGATATCCGCGTTGCCGCCCGGGTGTAAGCGCCTGGAAGGCCTTCTTCAACGCTGGTGACGCCTTCAACTTCACCGCGAATTCCTGCGGCACCTTGTATTCCGACGTTCTCTTCTTGGTCACTTTCAGGCCGGACTTTTCCACCTCCGCGGCCTCACGGATGTAGGCTTTCAGCGCTCGTTCCAGCTTGACGATCTCGTGCACATTCCGGAAACGGACCTGCCGCGCCGCCTGCACGTTCTCTGTCTGTTGCACCAGGATGCCCTTCTCATCTTTGAGCAGGGCGCCCTTGTGGAACAATAGCGCGCAATACTCCTTGAAGCCGTGGATCAGCACCACGTTCTTCTGGTTAGTCGTGTAGCACGGGCAGCCCCACTTCAGCTCCTCGGTAAGCCCACAGTCGAGCACGATACTGCGCAACTTCTCGTACGCGTCTTTCCAGGGTGTGTCCTTGTCGAAGAACCAGTTGACCTTGGGGTTCATGCGTTAATTGGCTTATGTTAACAAGATCAGCCGCCAACAATGTCCCGGTCGATTCTCGTGGCGCGCCTACTTCCAAGCCGCATACACGGGCTTACCGATCAGAAACTCGGGGTTGGCGCCCGGCCGCGGCCGGAACTTCTGGACGCGCCCGTTGGCTACCTCGGCGATATACAAATTGCCTTCCTGATCGACACTGGCGCCGTGAATGTTGAACAGGCCGCCGGGGAAATCGCCCAGCGCGCCCCACGCGTACAGCAGATGGCCCTGCATATCGTAGCGCACGATCTTCGACGTCCTGTCGTCGAAGGCCCACAACTGGCGGCTGGCTGAAATATACAGGAAGTTCACCGAGGACGGCTGTTCGAACGGCCATTGATCGAGGAATTTGCCGTTCTCATCGAACACCTGCATGCGCTTGTTTCCGCGATCGCAGACGTACACGCGGCGAGTCACCGGGTCTGCGGCGATCCCATGCACCACGTTGAAATAGCCGGGCCGTGTATCGGGCGGCGTGCCTTTGATCCCCCAATCGAGCAGGAACTTGCCGTTCTTATCGAACTTCGCGACGCGCGTCCCGTTGTAGCCGTCGGCCACGAATAAAGTGCTGTCGGGCAGCCAGGTCAGAAATGTCGGCCGGTTGAAATGCGTGGCGTCAGCGCCGAATTTCCCCGGCGTGCCCAGCGTCTGCAACAGTTTCTTGCCATCGTTGGAGAACCTGTAGATCGCGTGGTTGAAATCATCCACCACCCACACGCATTTTTCCGGATCGTAGGGATTGATGTAAACGGCGTGCCCACGTTTGATCATCGAATCCCACTGCGTCCACCGTTCCGTAATATTCCCTTGCGCGTCCACAACGACGATGTTGTCTTCCCAGCGCGCGTCCACGCCCATTCTGCCTTTCCAGTTCTTGTCCGCGTCTTCGGCCAGCTGCCCCGGTGCGCCTCCTCCCGGAAGCGCTGCTACCGGACCTTGCGAGGCGTTGCGGAATGGCACCTCGGCGGTGGGAAACGAGAGGCTTGGTCCGAACTGCGGAACGGGCGTCTGGGGAGGACGCTTCACCACCGGCAATTCTCCCCGCTGGACAATAATCACGCGATTCGGGCTTTCCGCGAAAACTCCCTCCACGGCCCCCCAACCCCAGTTTTCGTGGCCGGGCAATTGCGACATGGGTTTGGGCCAATCCGGAACCACTTCATACGGACCGGTCAGATCCCACCCGCCCTTGCTTCCGGGAACCGCGGCAAAACCCGTACCGGGCTGGCTTTTTCCGTGAACCGTCTCCAGGAGCGTCCCTACGGCCGCGCCCGCAACGAAGATCAAAACGGCGGCGGAAACAACAATCAGTCTTCGACGCATGAATGAGAACCTCCAGCCTCTTTGAGCAGGAACAGTCTATCAGATGAGCCAACGCTGTCCTGTGGTCAAATATGTTAGAAAGAACGGTCGGTGTAATAGAAAGGTGCGTGCATGAAGATCCCTAAAGCCGTATGCCGTTTCCTGGTGCTCGGTCTCGGGCTCGAGTTTCTCCCCGCCTTGTCGCTCGCGGCCGGCCGGGCTGAGACGCTCACCATCAATGGAATTAGCCAGCCCGTCGAGATTCTCAAGGACAAGTGGGGGATCTCGCATATCTATGCCGAGAACGAGTCCGACCTGTTTTTCGCTCAGGGCTACAACGTCGCGCGCGACCGGCTCTTCCAACTCGAGTTGTGGCGGCGGCAAGCCACCGGCACCGTCGCCGAGATCCTGGGGCCCAAGGAGCTGAAGCGTGACATCGGCAACCGCCTGTTCATGTTCCGCGGCGATCTGACCGAAGAGCTGAACTGGTACCACCCGCACGGCGCGGCGATCGTCCAATCGTTCGTAAACGGCATCAATGCGTACATCGCGGAGACCCAGCGGAATCCCGCCTTGCTGTCCCCGGAGTTCAAGATTCTGGGCATTCAGCCGGGCAAATGGACGCCGGCGGTGGTGATCTCGCGCTTCAACGGCCTGCTGGGCAACCTGGACGAGGAGCTCAACCTCGCTTTGGCCATTCGCGCCATAGGCGTCGAGAAGGTCAAGGATCTGAGCTACTTTCAGCCTGCCAACCCGAAGCTGGAGATGGACCCGGCGATCGATGCCGCGCTGCTCTCGAAAGACATTCTGGAGCTGTACCACGCCTACCGGGAACCTATCCGGTTCACAGCCGACGAACTGGCCACCGCTTACCGAGGCGACGCGAAAGTTGTGGCGCGGTTAAATCAGGACGTCCAGGCGCCATCGGCGGTCGACTTGAGCCAGCGGCTGCAGGACATTGGCAGTAACAACTGGGTCGTCGCAGGCGCTCTCACGGAGAGCGGCTTTCCGCTGATGGCCAACGACCCGCACCGGGTGCAGGAGACCCCTTCTCTTCGTTATTGGGTGCATCTGGTAGCGCCAGGTTGGAATGTGATCGGCGGAGGCGAGCCGGCTTTACCCGGGGTCTCCATCGGACACAACGATTTCGGCGCCTGGGGTCTGACCATCTTTGGAACCGACAGCGAAGATCTTTATGTCTACGACACCAATCCGGCGAATCCGTCGCAATACCGCTACAACGGCGGATGGGAGGCGATGAGTTCCATCCAAGAAACGATTCCGGTGAAGGGGGCAGCCCCCGTTACTGTGGAGCTGAAGTATACACGTCACGGGCCGGTGATCTATGAAGATAAGGTTCATCACAAGGCCTATGCGGTGCGCGCGGCTTGGCGGGAAGTGGGCTCTGCACCGTACCTGGCAAGCCTGCGCATGGATCAGGCGCATAGCTGGCAGGAGTTTCAGGATGCTTGCAGCTACAGCCGGATTCCGGCCGAGAACATGGTTTGGGCGGACGTCGACCGCAACATCGGCTATCAGGCCGTTGGCATCGCGCCCCAGCGGCCCAACTGGAGCGGACTGGTCCCGGTTCCGGGTGATGGCCGCTACGAATGGGATGGCTACTTGCCGATCAAGGCGCTGCCCCACGTCCTCAATCCGAAGAAGGGCTATTTCAACACTTCCAACAATTATCTGATTCCGCCCGACTGGCCCTACAAAGACGCGCTGCATTACACCTGGGCGGACTCGTTTCGCGCCGCCAGCGTGGCGGAGTTTCTCAACTCGGGCCGGATGTTCACCATTTCAGACATGATTCAGTTGCAGAACGACGACCTCTCGATTCCCGCCCGGAGCCTGGTGCCGCTGCTGCGCGATATACCTTTGCAAGGTGCAATCTCCGCGAAGGCCCGCGACCGGTTACTGCACTGGAACTTCGTCCTCGACAAGGACTCCGTGCCGGCCGGAATCTACGAAATGTGGCAGCGCCGGCTGTTGGCAAATGTGCGCGAGACGGTAGTGCCGCCGCAGGCGCGGGACTTCATCGGCGTTCCCGAACTGACCAAGATCATCCACTGGCTGGACGCGCCCGACGGCCGTTTCGGCGCCGACCCGATCTCGGGACGCGACGCGCTACTGGCGAAGAGCCTGGACGAAGCCGTAGCGGAACTCACCAAACGTTTCGGCGCTGACATGGATAACTGGAAGTTGGGCGCCTATCACCACGCCCTGATTCTGCATCCATTGAGTGGCGCTCTCCAGCCCGAACTGCGCGCGAAGTTCGATGTGGGCGATCTGCCGCGCGACGGAGACAGCTACACGGTCACCGCGACCGGTGGGGGCGACAACCAGGTGGCCGGCGGATCGTTCAAGATTATCGTCGACACAGAGGACTGGGACAGCGCCGTCGGGTTGAACAATCCCGGGCAGTCCGGCGACGTCAACGATCCGCACTATCGCGACCTGTACCCGCTATGGGCGCGAGGGAAGTATTTCCCTATCTTCTATTCGCGGCCGAAGGTGGAGTCGGTCACTGAGAAGACCTGGCACATGGAGCCGGCCGGGGGCACGATAACAACGACGGCGCGAGTAGCGCGCTAGGCCCCCGTTGATTGTCGCTATTAATCGATGACCGCGATGGCATTGATCTCGATCAGGCAGCGCGGATCGGTCGCCAGCCGGACAACCTGCACCGTCGTCGTCGCGGGTTTGGCAGTGCCGAAATACTCCGCCCACACCCGGTTGAGCGCGTCCTGATCGGATAGATCGGTCACGAAGCGATCCGCCGCGACGATGTCGGCGAAGTTCGCACCGGCGGCGCTCAAACTTCGCTTCAAGTTGTCGAGAGCCGCCCGCGCTTGCCCCTCCATGTCCAGCGGCATGGGATCGAACTCTTCCGCGCGATGTGGATGATGATGATAGACGGGTGCGGCCGTCACGCCCGCGAGATAAACAGTCGTACCGCCCTTCACCTTGATCGCCGGCGCATAAGGCATCCAGAGATCGGGGGCATCCGTCCAATGCACGTGCTCGATGGTCTTTGGCATTTGCTCGCTCCTGTGAATTGCAGTGACTAATGGTATCGTGCTCAAGAGGTCTGGAACTCTTAGGGTTCAGATCGATGAGAGGTGAAGCATGAGGAGAGTTTGGCTGTACACGATACTGCTAGGTCTCTGGACCGCCGCCGGATTGACGCAGACGACCGAGGAACTCGTCAACGACGGCAAGGACTCGCAGAACGTCACCACCGAGAGCATGGGCTACAGCCGCAACAGCTATAGTCCCCTCAACCAGATCAATAAATCCAACGTGAAGCGCCTGGTGCCCCTCTGGAGCACGAGCCTCGCAAACGACCAGGGTGAACTGGCTGCGCCAACCGTCTACAACGGCGTCCTGTACGTGGTGAACGGCAAATGGAGTTTTGCCATCGACGTCGAGACGGGCGCGCCGGTCTGGCGCACGCCGGTAGAGCTCGAATCGGGAGTTACGCACATGAATTTCAATCGTGGCGCGGCAACCATCTATCACGGCAAGCTCTTCCGCGTGACGATCGACAATCATATCCTGGCGCTCGATATGAAGACGGGCAAGGAGCTATGGAACCAAAAATTCGCGGATCTTCACGACGGCTACTACGCCACCGGCGGGCCAATCGTCGCCAATGGAGTGCTGATTTCCGGCGTGAGCGGCGGCGAATCCACGACGCGCGGATTCCTGGATGGATGGGACCCCGACACCGGGAAAAAGCTGTGGCGCCGCTATACCATCCCGGCGCCCGGCGAGCCTGGTTCCGAGACCTGGCCGAAGAACACCTCTGCGTGGTCGCAAGGCGGAGGCCCGACCTGGCGCTCCGGCTCCTACGACCCGCAACTCGACCTGGTCTATTGGGGCACGGGCAATGCCGAGCCCTACGATCCCCGGCCGCGCGAAGGCCTGGATAGCCTGTTCACCAATAGCGTCCTTGCGATCCGGCCGAAAACTGGTGAGGTCGTTTGTTATTACCAGTACACGCCCAACGATGTCTACGACGTGGACGCGACCGACGAAAACGTCCTTGCCGATATGCGCGTTGACGGGCAGCTTCGGAAGGTCATGATTCAAGCCAATAAGAATGGCTTTCTGTATGTGCTGGACCGCACCAATTGCAAGCTGATCGCCGCGCATCCGTACGTCAAGGTGAACTGGGCCACCGAGATCGATCTCGCCACCGGCAGGCCGGTGTTAACGGATGTTTACAAACGATTCGTGGCCGGGGAAGAAGTGGAAATCTGGCCATCGCGCGGCACCAACGCGGTACCCATTGCATTCGATCCGAATACAGGACTGATTTACGCCAGCACGTGGAACATTCCCCGGATCCAGCGGCTCGCGGCACCCAAGCCGTCGGAGCACGGCAAAGATTCCACCGGCGTCGCCGCCAGAATCCCGGTAGCGAAGCCGGGAGACGTGGTGGGCCATTTCGTGGCGATCGATCCGCTGACTGGAGAGAAGAAATGGGAGATCCCTTTAACGGACCTGCCCAGTTCGGCGGGCATGCTGGCAACCGGCGGGGGGCTGGTGTTTACCGGCAAGTTGACAGGCGAGTTCCTGGCGCTCGATGAGGACACGGGACAAACCCTCTGGCAGTTCAAGACCGGATCGAGCGTCAACTCGACGGCCATCACTTACACGCACAACGGACGGCAGTATGTGACCGTAGTATCGGGACTCGGAGGCCAACTTGCGACGCGCTACGCCGCCCGCAAGGTACCGGCTGGCGGGTCCGTCTGGACGTTCGCCTTGTTCTCCGATTCGCGGTAGCAGAAGGACATCCGCCGGCGGCCTCCGTCTTACCTGCGTCCAAAACACATACCCAGAGGGCGCCTACGGCTCGACGCCATAGCCGACGCGCTGCAAATCCAACAAATTCGAACGCAATGAGGAGAGCCCTGGCTGGGCCGGGGCCTCTTCGTTATACAGTGAGGATCAGCTTACCTGCTGACTTGGATACTGGCTCCAGTTCCGCCGCCACGACCGGGGCGAGCGCCGCCCCCGTCAGAGACGAGCTTGACCCAGAGTGAACCATCGCCCTTGTAGTACGAGGTGTCGCTGGCGCCGCGCAGCGCACCCAGGCTGGTTTGTGCCGTGCCCGTGGCTGCCTTGGTGTATCCCGGTAATTCGACGATCACCCATGAGCCCTTGTCCAGCTCCCTTACGCTAATGTTCAGGGACGGCGATTCGCTTTCCGCCCGGATCTCGGTACCGGCGAGAACCGTGGTGTCGCCGCTGACGGAAACTTTCCGGCCATTGCGGCTGAGAACGACCTGTGGAAAGCCTCCAAAGAAACCTCCTCTTCCGCCAAATCCGCCTCGCGCTGCAGCGAATCCAGGTGCGCCAGGGCCGCCAGGCCCGCCAGGAGGGGCAGGAGCGGCAGGCGCGCCAGGTCCGCCACGACCCGCAAACGCGACAGGACTTCCGGCAGCGCCAGGTCCACCACGGCCTCCGCCAAAGCCGGCACCGAAGCCTCCGCCTCTCGCGCCACCGCCGGCGTTAAACCCCAGGCGCCCCATGTCGCCCTTACACACGGCAGCGTTCCAGTCCGGCTTGATTTGACAGTGTTGAGGATCGTCCGCGATCCCGTTGTCAATCACAATGTAGGAATCGGGGACGCCGCCGACCGACCCGTCGATATCGTGGAACACCGCGCCATTCCAGCCTCCAAACCTTCCGAATTCACCGGAGAAGGACCATCGGCGATCCTCCGTCGGTGGGAAATACACCGGCTTGGCATTTTCGAATTTCAGGCCTTCGACATCGTTGTTGGTGCTGATGGGAAAGCTGGTATACAGCAGGTACGAGATGGCTCCGGTTTTGCGAGTGGCATTGTCCTCAAAATTGACGAACGTGTCATTCACTAGATGGTGCGTGAAGTCGTAGTATTCGAAGCCACGGATCGGGTAATCCGCGTCCTTGCGAGGCATGCTTCGACCATACGCGATTTCCGCTTCAGTTTTGGGGGTGCCTTTATTGTCGGTTTCGCCCACGAATAGCGAGTCCTCGACTCTCGATGTAAAGTCGCCGTGGTACGGGGCCACACCAGGGTAGGCATGGGTGTAGCCGATACCGCTGTCGGCCAGTTTCAAGCCCTTGAACACGTGATTCTCGCCACGGGCCCAGATGGCAGCGCCAGCGTTCTTGTAGCTGGTAAAGTCTTGGATCACCGTTACCAGCCTTGGGCTGTCGATGTTACTGGGATCCGTATAGGGCAGATGCGTGTTCCCGCCCAGGTTGAATTTACCCTGCGCATTGGGTCCGCGATCAAACATCAGCCCGTCGACGTCGGAGTGGGCGACATTGCCGGAAAACTCCTTCAGTTGCGTGCGGCGCGGCCAGGTCTTCGCACTGATCTCCGTGCCTTCAAACTTGCCCGTTGGGTGTTCTGGCAAAGCGATCCAGAAGCCTGTTTCCTCAGAACCTGCGGACACATTCCCGCGGTAAGTATTGTCGGGGTTCGTGATCCAGAAGGTGGACACCGTGTTGTCGGAAGGAATCAACTGATCGGTGGCATTTTGACCGGCCCCTGAGCCGTTCAGGGCGTTGGTCGGATTACACGGTCTGGTGGGATTGCACCGGGTCAGGATCCCCAGGTTCCCAATGTACTGGTTCCCGTGTTCCACGCCATCTTCGAGGAAGTAGCAGTGACCGATGTTGTTGTAGGCCACATTGTTCTCAACCCGCACATCGTTCGTACCATGTACCGTCACACAGCGGCTGTAGGTGTCGTGAATCGCAGAGTTCTCAATGTATTGCCCCGGCGCATCGCCAACCAGATGCCAGTGGATCGGATACCTCGCAAGGTTCTCGTGCTGACCCATTCGAAAGAACTCGACACCGGAGACTTTCATTGTTGACCCAACCATCGCCATCACATGGCCGCCACTGAATGATTTTTCTGCGTCAGGTGAAGCCTGGATCAGGATATTGCGTGTGAGCATGCCGACTTCACCACGCTCATCGACGCCGTAGGTGACTTGACCGTAGTGCATGTATTGAAGTTTTTGGTTCAGCCTAATCACGTTTCCAGAGACGCTGGAGATGGTTCGTCTCTCTGCCTGGTGGGGATCGAAATCCGTTGACGCGACTACTATCACGTCGCCTTTTTTCCAGTCACCGGCATTCAGGACTTCGATCGTGTTGCTACCCGCGGCGGCTGTTTTTGTCAGCTTGGTCCAGGAGTTTTTCTCGGTACCGTGCAGGTTCAGGGTTCCGCCCATCATCATGATCCCGCGGTCACCCATTGTTTCGATGTCTTCACCCGGGACGTTATTGGTCAGGGTAATTGTCGCGTGGCGCGTGTGGGGCTTGGCTTCAGTACCAATCTCCAACTCCCCGTGCACCAGGATCCACTCGGTGGTCAGTTCAAGATCTTTTTTATCTGAGAAGCTCAGCTTGCCGTTGATCGTTAAACCGTGCAGCGGCGGCGGACTGACATCGAGGACAACGTCCATGCCCTTCTCGATGGTGACCACGGCGTCTTTGCCTGGCACTTTCTTGTCAGGCCAGGTGGCTGCATCAGACCAGCGCTTCCCGCTGGCCTGCGAAGAAGTTCCTTGTTGAGCCCTAACTACCGCATATCCGCCGAGGACGAAAAAGGCTGGAACCAGCAATGAAAGGAACAAGGGATAATGTTTTCGCATCGTTAAACCTCCGTGATCGAGAAATTGTCTAAGGCCGAGCTGATTCCATGCAACAGCTGAGAAACTGACTACGGACTGTCATACTACGCTACATTCTCCTGCAAGATTTCAGTCTCGGTTTTGCATCCGAGAATCGTGGCCAGCCCGTCGCCGGGCATCCAAGCAGCCCGCATCAGGTTCAATATCTGCGCCGCGATCCATACCTGCCGCACGAATGACGTGACGCGCCCCGAAACGTTGACCATCCATGCAAATTACTATCCGACCATTGAGCCAGTTTACGATAACAGGTTCGAGAGAGGGCGGCAAGGGACGGGAGCGCCCAAGTCTCGATGGTGTCCCCGCGTTTCTCGCGCAGCGATTTCAACTGTTTAACGTTCTGTCTTCCCCACACCCCAAAAAAGCCCGTGCGACATCGGGCCCAGATTTGACTTAATGTTCTCCGCTTCGGAGGGAGGAATGGGGCGTCGCGCAGCCCTCGCTCCTGCTTACGCTTGTCGGGATCGATTGGTCAAGTCCAATCTTAGCCCAAGAGAAT
>DATJNO010000156.1:0-22843 GCA_035508055.1 Bryobacteraceae bacterium
CCATGGTACCATTGGGCTATCCCACTCTGAGGTTTCCGCCCTAGTGGTGTGTTCGTCGGAGGACGACAGGCAGGTGCCTGGACTCGCCTTATAAGCGAGAGATCCCCCCGGATCGCGGTTCGAGTCCGCCGTCCTCCGTCCGAAAGTCAAAATGTTTGTGGATCGATGTGCATACGCCATAAATCTCTGAACCACGAAATTTCTGGCGGCCTTCCGTTTGAGAACCAGTCCCCTCACAACTGGCTATAGGGGGCTTACGCCCGCGATTCCGCAAAGAGCTGTGGCCGACCGGCTTTGCTGCTTCCCTGTCCAACATGGTAGCACAAATTATATATAATCTTATATAAGTTTGTGTTGCTTCCAAACCGTACCGCCACCGACCCGACCTGTCACGCCTCTGTTACCGTAAGGCATATTTCATATCTGTGTCAAGGGGATAGTCTCCGATACAGATCAATCCCAAAAGTGGACAGACCAGGGGGTCTGTTCCGTGCGCTATCTTGCTCGCCCGGTGGGAGAAAACGATTGGAGATGCGTTTGCGGTGAGGCCACGGCATGCGAAGGGACTTGGTCTACGCTGTCCGGGCGCTGCTGAAGAACCGGGCGTTTACAGTGCTGGCGCTGATCTCCTTGGCGCTGGGAATCGGCGCGAATACTGCGATCTTTAGCGTTATCAACGCGACGCTGCTGCATCCGGTTCCGTACCCCGATCCCAGCCGTCTGGTCCTGCTTTACACCAAGGAGCCCAAGGTGGATGTGCGCGACTTTCCGGCTTCCGGCCCGGATTTCAAGGACTGGCGCTCCCGCAACACCGTCTTCCGCTCCATGGCGGCGATGCGCATGCTGGCGGTGAATTTGACCTCGCAGGGTGAACCGGACCGCGTTCTTGCGGCGCGGGTGACGAGCGACTGGTTCCGGACGCTAGGCCTGAATCCGGTAATGGGGCGGGGATTCACGGCGGCGGAAGACAGGCGGGGAGGCAACGTGACCGTGATCAGCGACGAGCTGTGGAATCGCCGCTTTGGCAGGAGCCGCGACGTCCTCGGCAAGTCGATCACGGTGGACGGGGCGGCGCACACGATCATCGGCGTGATGCCGCCGGACGCGACTTTTGGCCCCGTGGAGCTGTGGCGGCCGCTCACCTTCACCGAGGATCCCAGCATGCAGGAACGCGGTTCGCACAATTTCCGGGTGATCGCGCGGCTGAAGCGCGGCGTGACCTTCGCCGAGGCACAGGATCAAATGAGCGCGATCGCGAGCCGGCTGGCGGCGGAATATCCGGCGGTGAACGCGGGCGTGGGAGTGACTCTTTGGCCGGTGGTGGAGCAAGCGGTGCAAGGCATCCGGCCGGCGCTGCTGATTCTGCTGGGCGCGGTGGGTTTGGTCCTGCTGATCGCCTGCGCCAACGCTGCCAATCTTCTGCTGGCGCGCGTCAGCGGGCGGCGGCGCGAGATCGCGATTCGCGAAGCACTGGGAGCGAGCCGCTGGCGGCTGGCGCGGCTGCTGCTGACTGAGAGCCTGGTGTTGTCGTTGGCCGCCGGGGCCGGTGGGTGGCTGCTCGCGCTTTGGGGTGTCGAGGCGTTGCGGCGCTTGATTCCGCAAGGCACGCAGCTCGGCGCGACGCCGATCTCCGTGGATGGCATCGTTCTTGCCTTCGTGCTCGGAATCTCCGTTCTCTGCAGCATCTTATTCGGAGCCGGACCGGCGCTAGCGGCTTCGCGTCAGGACGCCAACGAGAATTTGAAGGAAGGCGGCCGCAGCGCGACCTCGGGCGTCTCCGGGCAGCGCATCCGGTGGGCGCTCGCGGCAGGTGAAATTGCTCTCTCGCTCACCTTGTTGATTGGCGCGGGACTATTGCTGAAGAGCCTGGTGCATTTGATTTCCGCCGATCCCGGGTTTCGCGCGGAGCACGTGCTCACGGCGGGCATCGTTCCCACCGGACCTTTCGATCCCCAGGCGTGGCGGCGTGACGTGCCGATGTACACCCGGATGATCGAACGGTTTTCCGCGCTGCCCGGCGTCGCACGGGCAGCTTTCGCATCAATGCTCCCGCTGGAGGGGCACAACGAATACGACAGCTTCGAGATCGAGGGACAGCCACGGATGCATCTAGCGGACCTGCCGATCGGCGACAAGACGATCGTCACGCCGGAATACTTCGATGTGATGGGAATTCCCGTGCTGCGAGGGCGGGGTGTGAAGGCGTCCGACGCGGAGAATACGCAGAACATAGCGGTGATCGATCAATCCGCCGCACGCGCGTATTGGCCGCGCGAAGATCCAATCGGAAAGCGGATCCGTTACTTTGAGGGAGAAAACCGGCCGGGCCCCTGGCTCACGATCGTGGGAGTGGTGGGCGCGGTGAAACACGTTTCGATCATCGACGCTCCGACGCCGACGATATATGTTCCGCTGGAGCAATTCCCTTATCCCGGAATGCAGCTGGTGGTTCGGACCACAGGCGATCCGGCGCGGCTCGCGAGCGCGGTGAGAGTGGCGGTGCACGCCGTGCGAAGCGACCTTCCGGTGGTGGGCCTCCAGCCGGCCCAAGAGATCGTGAACAACACCACCTGGCGGCAACGCTTCGCGACGCAAGTGATCGGGCTGTTTGCCGCGCTCGCGCTGGTGATGGCGCTGGTGGGAGCCTATGGCGTGATTCTGTATTCGGTCTCGCAGAGGGTGAATGAATTCGGGATCCGGATCGCGTTGGGCGCCGGCCGCCAGGACATCCTGGGGATGGTTCTGCGGGACGGCTTGCTGATCGGCGGAGCGGGAACCGTAGTTGGGCTCGCAGCCGCCGCGGTGATGGCGCGCGCGCTTCAAGCGCTGCTGTTTCAGGTGAGCCCCACGGACCTCGGGACCTTCGTTTCCTGCGGGCTTCTGATGCTGGCGACGGCGCTGGTGGCAAGTTATCTGCCCGCCCGCCGCGCGACGAAAGTGGACCCCATGACCGCCCTGCGGTGCGAGTGAGAGATTACCGCGCGACGACGTCGATCATGTTGTCGTCGGCGATGCGGTCGATCAATTTGTTATAGGGATCGATGCCGGCGCGGGTGGGTTGCCGATCCACGACGATGGTGAAGGTTTCGTGCTCTTGGGTGATCTTTTCCTTTTGCATGTATAACGGCTTTTCTTCGTCCTTCTTGCCGGTGAAGACGCCGATATCGACGTAGTCGGCCAGGGGCATGGGGGTTTCCACGCCGTTGCCGTCGGCCTGGACCTTGCGCGCCTGCACCTGCAAAGTCACTTTATACTTGCCGCCAGGCATCTTTTCGGAAACGGCGGAGATGGCCTTGTTGTCGTACAGGACGATGCGGTTGAAGCCGTCGTCAACCAGGTAGCGGTATTCGGGCGGCGTCTGGGCCATCAGAGCATCCACCAGCATGCGGGTGTCGGGGTAAGGCTGCTCGGCGGTGTGCGAATTGCCGGTGGCGTCCACCTGGTTGCCGGCGTTGGCGTAGCGGTATTGCATCAGGAAATTCTGGAGCGCGCGGTCCACGCGGTTTTCGCCGATGTAGTCGGCGATGGTGTACATAATCTGCCCGCCCTTCTCGTACCACACATACGGCTCGCGCTGGACCAGAGCGAGCGGCGGCTCGTGACGGACTTCGCCGGCGCGGCCGCGCAGATAGCGGTCCAGGAAGTGGCGCAGCACCTTGTGCATGTAATCCTTGCCGTATTTCTGCTGCATCACCATGTAGGCGGAGTACTGCGCCAACGTTTCCGACAGCATGTTCGAGCCGCGGACCTGCGCGCCGACGAGCTGATGGGCCCACCATTGATGCCCCAGCTCGTGCGCGGTAACGAAGTAGGAAAGATCGACATCGTCCTTGTTCTGCATGCGCTCGATGAAGCCGATGCCTTCGGAAAACGGCACGGTGTTGGGGAACGACTGCGCGAAGGTGCGATAGCGCGGAAACTCCATGATGCGGTACTGCGTGAACTGATAGGGGCTGTAATGCGCCTGGTAGTAGTTCAAGCCCGCGCGCGAGGCGGCCAGCATGTCGTCGATGTCATAGCCGTGCAGCGGGTCGTAGTAAACCTCCAGCTTCACCGGGCCGTTGGGGCCTTGGTATGTCTCCTTGCGGGTGGTGTAGCGGGCTGAAATATACGCGAAAAAGTCGAGGATGTGCGTGCCGCCCATGCTGTACTCGTAATAGTTGCGTCCGGCGTGTTTCCAGCTCTTCACGAGATAGCCGGGCGCGATGGCCATCTGGTCGCCGGAGGTGCTCACCACGGTGTGGTAGGTGATCCAGTCCGAGTTGGTGGTGAAGAGATTGATACGCGAGTGGACGGGATCCCCGCGCGGAGCCATGTCCTCCAGCGGCGGCAAATGTTCTTCGCGGCGGCGGCGCGGGTCAGCGAGTTCGAAATTCAGGTCGTAACCGATCAGCGGGAAGTAGCCGGCGTCGAAGAAGGTGCCGTTGTAGGCGAACTCGGCCGGTTCGTTTCCGTCGCGGAAGCCGCGGGTGATGTGCGCGACGGAAAACGTCAGCGTCAGGGTCTCGCCGGGCGCGAGCGGGCGATTCAGCGCGTAGATGGAGTAAAGATCGCGCGGGGCGCGGCTCACCAGGTGGAAGGGCCGGTCGAACTCGACGTGCGAGACGGACTGTTGTTCGTCGGTGACATGGATCTCCGGGATCGGCTGGTCCGACTTGTTCTGCAGCGTGTAGCGGCCCGTGCCGTCGAAGGAGCGGCGGTGCGGATAAATATTGACGGTGGCATCCACGGCCGTGACCTTGGGCTGAGGGAACATTTCGTATTTCTTGAAGTCACGCTCGTAGCCGGCCTGGATGTCGCGGCGTGCCTTGGCGGTCAGGAACTCGTTGCGGACATGCGCGTTATAGAAGTACCAGACACCGGAGCCGATGGCGGCGAGCAAAAAGAGCGCGGCCGGGGACGCCAGGCGCGGAGCGCGGCCAATGGCGTGGCGGGTACGGAACACGAGCGAGTCCTCCGCGCCGCGGCGCGTGTAGGCGATGGACACTACGCCGAGGACGGCAAAGATGGAGAACCAGTAGACCATGGACCAGGCGAGTGCGGGCACGAAGTGGCCGTAGCCGTTCATGTCCGAATAGATGAAAGCCGGCGTCGCACCGGGGAGGTAGAGCGTGTTCTCCCAGCCGAAATTGAACAGGATGGGCACCAGCACGAAAATGCCGATTACGATGCCGTGGCCGATGAACTTGTTCGAGACCATGGTCTGGACAAAAAAGGCGAGGAGCGTAAAGCCGAGAACCTGCGGGAAAACGACGAGGTAAAGCTCCTTGAAATATTGCAGCAGCTCGTAGTGATAGTAGCCCGCGACGGTCTGCATGACGATGCCGACCAGCATGGCCGCGGCCAACAACAGGATTTCGACCAGGGCGACCGCGGTGAACTTGGAAAACCAATCGGTGGTTTCGCTGATGGGCAGCGCGTCCTGGATGCCGTCGAAGTGGTTATCCCGCTCGCGCCAGATCAACTCCGCGGCGTACAGTGTGGCGATGATATACAGGAAAAGCACCGCGTTGCCTTCCACCGCCTGGAGCATGAGATAGGTGACGGGCCATACGTTTTCTCCGCCCACGCGTCCGGCGAAGTGGCCGTTGTTGACGCCCAGGACGATCAGCAGTCCGAGGATCGCCCAGAAGGGAACTTCGCGCAGGATGGTCCTGAGCCGGAGCCGGGTGAGGGAGAAGTATTGAGCGATGGTGGTCCCCGGGCCAAAGGCCTGGCGGACGCGCGGGAAGCGGGCTGCGACCAACGAACGGATGGAGAAACTCTCTTCGGCCTCCTGAAGACGCGCTTTGGCGGCGCGTTTTCCCTGCGCGCGCGCGGCCAGCGTTTCTACGGACATCGGAAAGAATGCCCACAGGGCTCCGAGAGAGAGGAAACCGATGGCGGTCCAGAGCAGGCGGTTGTAGAGAAAGACGCCGGGCGAGTTGCCGCTGAAATCCCAGGGCAGCAGAAGCGTGTTGCGCTCGATGACCGTCCAATAACGCGAAATGTCGTCCAGCAGGATCAGGCCGATGGGATCGAGGATGCCGGACCAGAAATGCTCGAGCGAGCGGGTGGCGGAAAAGACCGTGATTCCGATCACGTAAAGCATGAACAGCGCCACGCCCTGCAGATAGACGATGAAAATTTTGCGCGTGAGCGCGGCGACCAGGAAGAAGAGCGATCCCAGGAAAAAGATCTGGATGACGACGATCGAGAAAAACGGCTGGAGATACCAGGAAAGATGGTTCCCGGCGATGCGGGTATGATCCGCCCAGGGTGCGAAGGTGCCCAGGAAGGTTCCCAGCGGCATCCCGGAGAAGGCGAAGAGACTGGTGACGAACGATCCGGCCCAGCGTCCGCCCAGATACCCGAATTTGGAAACGGGCTTGGTGAAGAGGATCTGATAGGTGTCGCGCTGGAAATCGCGCAGGATCGAGGTGCCGAAAATGGCGGCGATAATGATCACGCCGAACAGGCTGGCGTAGAAGTCGTTGAGTGAGATGGCCCAGGGGCCGTTGAGCAGGACCTTGCCGTTGGAGGCGCCGACTGGTCCGAAGGTCTCCGAGGCGACGGTGAGAAACGAGAACGTGAGCCAAACCAGGAAATAGACGTAGGTGGAAAGGCTCTTGGCCCGGAAGCGAAGCTCGAAGGTAAGGAATTCCCAGAACATAGCGGGTCCCCGAACTTAGTTCTTGGCGTGGCGGGCCAGTTGGAGGAAATACACATCCTGCAGCTCCGACGGAACGGCGTGGAAGCCGGCGGCGGGTGAAGCCGGAGAGAAAACGCGAATTTCATGCTGCCCCCCCGCGAGATGGGTGCTCAGAACCTGGAACTCGGATTCGAGCCCGCGAAGCTCGTCATCGCTCGTCACGACGCGGGACCAGATATGCCCCTCCATTTCGGCGAGGGCTCCGGTTGGGGAACCTTCCAGGAGCACTTCGCCGGCGGCGATGATGGCCATTCGCGAGCAGAGCTCGCGCACGTCGTCCACGATGTGCGTGGAAAGGATAACGGTGACTTCGCGGCCGATGGAGGACAGAAGATTGAGGAAACGGTTGCGCTCGGCGGGATCCAGACCAGCCGTGGGTTCGTCGACGATAAGCAGCCGCGGATTGGCGATGAGAGCCTGGGCGATGCCGAAGCGCTGCTTCATGCCTCCCGAGTAAGTGGCGAGCGCTTTTTTGCGGACCTCCCAGAGGTTGGTTTGATGCAACAGGGCGTCCACCATGTCCTTGCGCTCGCCGGAGGCGGTCACGCCTTTGAGCACGGCGATATGGTTGAGCATATCGATGGCCGAAAGTTTCGGATAAACGCCGAACTCCTGCGGAAGATAGCCCAGGATTTTGCGCACCTCGTCCTTTTGTTTGAGAACGTCTAGGCCGTCCAGGGTGATGGTCCCGGAATCGGGGTCCTGCAGGGTGGCGATGGTGCGCATCAGAGAGCTTTTCCCCGCTCCATTCGGGCCGAGCAGGCCAAACATGTTGTTGCCGATGGTCAAGGAGAGATTCTTGAGCGCGCGAACGCCGTTCGGATAAGTTTTGGAGAGATTCGAGATGGTCAGGGGCATGAGAGGGCCTTCTAGAAAGACGGCGACTTCCCGGATTCGGTTCATGAATCTTAGCACGCGGGGACGGACCAGGAGCCGGCCGCCAGAGCTATACTACGGTTACCTTGCGAATCTCAGCTTACATTGGCTTGCTGTTCTGCCTCCCGCTGGCTGCGTCCGGTCCGGAGATCGACGCATCGCTGGACGCGCTTTCCAGCGTGCGCCAGTTTCCCGATGCGGCGATGTCCCAAGACGGACGCATGGTGGCGTGGATCGAGACAGGGGTCAGGAATGCCGGGAGCGCCAGCCGGGACGCCACGCTCTATGTCAAGGATCTCCGCGATCCGGGCGCCGCGCCGCGCCGCGTGGCCGAGCCTGCCCCGAGGATTCAGGGTTTGAGATGGTCGCCGGATGGAAAGCTCGCGTTCCTATCGGATGCCGATGGTCCGGGCCAGCTGGAACTGTACATCGCGGAGAAGCCGGGACACGGGAAAGCCCGCAAGGTGACCGATGTCACCGGGTTTCTGGAAGGTCCGCGATGGTCGCCGGACGGCCGCAGCCTGGCGCTCCTGCGGATTGAAAGCAGCACGCGCGTTCCCGGGCCAACCGAGGCGACGACGCCCGATTCCGGCGTGGTGGCCGCCTCCTTCGCCGAGCAGCGGCTGGCTATTGTGAATCCGGCGAATGGCGCGATGCGCTGGCTCTCGCCCGCGAACATGTACGCCTATGAATTCGACTGGTCGCCCGACAGCAAGGAATTGGTTTATCTGGCCGCACCGGGCTCGGGCGACGACAATTGGTTCATCGCCGAGCTCTACCGTGTGGATGTGGCGACGGGCGAGGAGCGTAAAATCCTGAAGCCTTCCATGCAGGTGGCCAACGTGCGCTGGTCGCCGGACGGCAAGAGCATCGCATTCATTGGCGGGCTGATGAGCGACCAGGGCGTCACGGGCGGCGACATCTACGCGGTGCCGGCCGAAGGCGGGCCGCTGCGCGATCTGACGCCGAATCGAAAATCTTCACCGAACTGGTTCCGCTGGATGCCGTCGTCGTCACAGATTCTGATGACGGAGAATGTTTCGGGCGACATGGCGATCTCGACGCTGGACCTGGCGACGCTGACCACCGAGACGT
This sequence comes from Bryobacteraceae bacterium, assembly GCA_035508055.1. Classification (GTDB taxonomy): domain Bacteria; phylum Acidobacteriota; class Terriglobia; order Bryobacterales; family Bryobacteraceae; genus Palsa-89. The sequence continues at coordinate 8,663 of DATJNO010000156.1, forward strand.
TATGGAAGGGCGCGGAGACGATCCGGTTTTCGGGCGACGCGACGGCCAGCGCGGTGGTGCGGAACTCCTTCACCCAGGCGCCGGAAGTCTGGGCGGGCCCGACCGGCCAATGGCAGCAACTCACGCATGCCAACGCTGCGGCTCATCCCGAGTGGGGGGAGGCCAAGAGCGTCGAATGGACCAACGAAGGCTTTCCTGTCCAGGGCTGGCTCATGCTGCCTGAGCCGTACGACCCGGCGAAGCACTATCCGATGATCGTGGTGGTGCATGGCGGCCCGGCCTCGATGGTGCGCTCCGCGTGGCCGCGTCCCGGCCTGCCGCTGCAACTGCTCTCCGCGCAGGGCTACTTCCTGTTTGAGCCGAACCCGCGCGGCAGCTACGGGGAAGGGGAGGCGTTCACGCGGGCCAACGTGCGCGACTTCGGCTACGGCGACTTGCGCGACATCCTGGCCGGCGTCGACACGGTGGCGAAGAATTATCCGGTGGATGAAAAGCGCATCGGTCTCGCCGGCTGGAGCTATGGCGGCTACATGACCATGTGGACGGTGACCCAGACCAACCGCTTCCGCGCGGCTTTCGCGGGCGCGGGGATCGCGAACTGGCAAAGCTATTACGGAGAAAACGGGATCGATCAGTGGATGATTCCGTATTTTGGCGCGTCGGTGTATGACGATCCGGCGGTGTATGCGAAAAGCTCGCCGATCAATTTCATCAAGAACGTCAAGACGCCGACGCTGATCGTGGTTGGAGACCGTGATGCAGAATGCCCGCCGCCGCAATCCTACGAATTCTGGCACGCGCTGAAGACGCTCGACGTGAAGACGGAGTTTGTTCTGTATCCGGGCGAAGGCCACGGCTTTCACGATCCGAGGGACTCGCGAGATGTCTTTCAGCGGCTGACGCGGTGGTTCCAGGACAACATGCCCGCCGAAGGGCAGTGATTCCGGGCGCTAAAGCAAGTCGTGGCGCTCGCGTTCTTCGAGCAGCTTGACGATGTCGCCGACCTCTTGCGCGCGGGCCCGGTCGGCTACCAGCAAGGCGTCCGGTGTGTCGACAATCACCAGGTCCTTGACGCCCAGTAGTGCGACCAGCTTATTGGGCGCGTCGACGTAGTTGCCGGAACTGGCCTGCGCCAGGACCACCTCACGGCACACGTTGCCGCTTTCGTCCTGCGGCAGCAGTTCGTGGACGGCGTTCCAGCTGCCGACGTCGTTCCAGCCGAAATCGTCGGTGGCGAAGCCGACCACGTTGCGGGCTTTCTCGAGCACCGCGTAGTCGATGGAGATGTTCTCGCAATGCGGGAAGACGCGCTGAAGAGCGCCTGCAAAGTTGGGGGCGCCGAATCCGGGCAGGCTGGCCAGCAGCGTCGCGGTCTTAGGCTGGAATTCGCGCAGCGCATCCAGCAGCACCGAGGTTTTCCAGAAAAACATGCCGGCGTTCCAGAAGAAGTTGCCCGCGTGGACGTAGCGCTTGGCGGTCTTCAAATCCGGCTTTTCGCGGAAGCGCCGCACTGCCAGCGGCTCCCGCGAACCGGGCTGGGCCCTTTTTGGAAATTCGATGTAGCCGTAGCCGGTCTCCGGCCAGCGCGCCTGGATTCCGAGCACGACGATATGGCCTTGGGCCGCGGCGCGCAAAGCCGGCCGGACGAACTGCAGGTAGCGCGCGGGCCTGGTGATGACGTGATCGGACGGAAAGACGCCCATGACCGCGTTGGCGTCGATCGATTGCAGGATGTGCGCGGCCAAACCGATGGCCGGCGCGGTGTTGCGTTGTGCGGGCTCGGCCAAAATCTGCGCTTTCGGCACCTCGGGCAGCTGCTTCACGATTTCGGCGCGCAGATGATCGTTGGTGAGAATCCACAGGTGATCCGGCGGGATGACCGGGCTGAGCCGGTCGACGGTCTGCTGAATCAGGGACCGCTCTCCCAGAAACCGCAGCACTTGCTTGGCGTGCGTCCGCCGGCTGCGGGGCCAGAATCGCGTACCACGGCCGCCGGCCAGGATGAGGCCGTAGTAGCTGGTTTTGCGAGGCATCAACCGAGAGGATATCCGTGAATGAGCTTGAAGGTGCGATTCCAGCGCGTCTTGGTGAAGAAATGCAGGCCCAGATCGAGCATATGGTGCAAGTTGTAATCTTCCAGATCACTGGTGGGGGCGTCGTAAGACCAGAAGACGAGGAGCGGCTTACCCATGATGTTATCCCGCGGCACCAGTCCCCAGTAGCGGCTGTCGAGCGAGTCGTCGCGGTTATCGCCCATAGCGAAGTAGAAGCCGGGCGGAATCACCAGTTCTCCGTTGACCACGTCGTCATGCAGCATCTTGTAGGCGCGCTCCGCCATCTTCGGATCGGAGACATACTCGGGTTCGCCCAACGGGAAGTTGTCGCGATAGTAAGAGGAATCGTTCTGGTGAATGGTGTAGGGCTCGTTCAAAGGCTTGCCGTTGATGAACACCTGCTTGTTGACCAGCTTCAGATGATCGCCCGGCATGCCGATGCAGCGCTTCACGTAATCCACGTTCACGAGCGTCGGGTGGCGGAACACGATGATGTCGCCGCGCTTGACATCTTCGTAGGGAAGCAGGTACTTGCTGAAACCGTCAGACGGCGCATACGCCAGCTTGTCGACGATCAGGTGGTCGCCGGTGAGCAGCGTGTTGTGCATCGACGAGGTGGGAATCACGAACGGCTGGGCGATGGTGGAGGTGCCGAACAGCAGAATCAGGATGGTGAGCGCCCACTCGGCCACGGAGTTGCGCGGCTTGGACTCCGCCGCCGGAACTTCCGGCTTAGTTGTAGTTGTAGTAGCCATGGATCAGCCGGAAGGTGCGGTTCCAGCGCGTCTTGGTGAAGAAATGCTCTCCCAGGTCGACGAAGTGGTGGGCCAGAGTGTCCACTGAGGAACTGGCCAGGCTCTCGGTATTGGCGTCGTAGGACCAATAGATGATCAGCGGCTTGCCAATGACGTTTTCGCGGGGAACGAAACCCCAGTAGCGGCTGTCCAGCGAATTGTCGCGATTATCTCCCATGGCGAAGAAGGAATGCGGCGGCACCACGACCTCGCCGTTCACGACGTTGTTGGCCAGCATGTCGCGCCCGCGGTCCAGCAGGGTCACATTCGGTTCGCTGCTGGGAAAATTGTCGCGGAAGGAATCCGGATAAGGGTTTTTGTGAATGACGTACGGTTCTTTCAGAGCCTTGCCGTTGCGGTAGACCACCTGATTGATGATTTTGAGATGGTCGCCGGGCTGTCCGATGACGCGCTTCACGAAAGTCTGGCTGATGTCGACGGGATAGCGGAAGACGATAATGTCGCCGTCCTTCGGCTCCTCGTAGGGAAGGATGTACTTGCTGAAGGCCCCAGCCGGCGCATAGGCCAGCTTGTCGACGAGCAGGTGATCGCCGATCAGCAAGGTGTCCTCCATCGAACCGGTGGGGATGACGAAAGCCTGCACCAGCGTGGTGGTCCCGAATAGCAGCAGCAGGATGGTGATGGTCCATTCCGCGATGGTTCCGCGCGGCGGTTCGGGTTTCGCCGCTACGGAAGCGGCGGACGGTTCTGCTACGGCGGCTTTCACGCGTTCTGAGAACGGTTTCATAGCGTCGATACCTTCAGTCTATCAGGCACTCTGTCGGCCGGCGGCCTGCGGAGCCGGAACACCTCGGTGAGGGAGATGTAGATGTTGAGGAGGCCGAGGCCGGTAACCGCGCCGCGGAAATAGGAACCGGTCCAAAGGTCGCGCAGCCAGGGGGCCAGGCTCGCGAGCGCGTTGGTCTCCCACTGCTGCGTCCAGGGAAATACAACCAGAAAGGCGCCCACTTCGAAACAGACGATGATGAAGAGCAAAATGCCCAGCTTGTGGATCCAGGAATGCCTCGCCGGCGCTTCCACTTCTTCGATGCGCGCCTGCGGCTCTACGGGTTGCATGCGGCCACTTCCTGATCTTCAAGAGCCCATCCGGAGGGCGCGCGCTCTTCGGGAAAGAGCTCGCCCTGCCGCGGATAACCGGTCCAGAGAGCGTCGGGGCAATGCTCGCGCACCGGCCAAAAGCTGAAGCGGTGCAGCGTGGTGGGGCCGTAGGTTTCGAGCGCCCGCCAATGTTCGCCGGTGGAATAGCCTTTGTGATTCTTCAGGCCGTATTGGGGGAAGACCGCGTCCCAGGCGCACATGCAGGCGTCGCGCTCCACCTTGGCGAGGATCGATGCGGCCGCGATGCATTGGGACAGCGCGTCGCCGTGAATGAGAGAGCGCTGCGCGATGGGAAGATCGATGGTCACGGCGTCGATCAGCAGGTAACCGGGGGCGGGGCTGAGACGCTCCACGGCGCGGCGCATGGCCAGCCGCGAAGCCTGATAGATGTTGATGTGATCGATTTCGAAGGCGTCGGCAGCGGCCACGGCCCAGGCCACCGCACGCTCGCGGATGCGCGCGGCGAGCACCTGGCGGCGCTCGGCGTCGAGCTGTTTGCTGTCGCGCAGGCCACGGATTGGCCGATCCGGCGAGAGAATCACGGCGGCGGCGAAGACCGGGCCAAAGAGCGCTCCGCGTCCCACTTCATCGACACCGGCTACGTGGCAGAAACCCAGCGTCCGGGCTTCCCGCTCGTATTTGGCCTGGCATCTCATGACTGGGGAATGGCCACCTCTTCCAGAAAGAATGCAGCGCGCCACTTTGGGACTTGAGGGTAGTCCACTTGGAAAACCGCGCTGTTACTCGCGCTCGCGGAGACGGGCGGCTTTGCCCTTCAAATCCCGCAAATAGTAGAGTTTGGCGCGGCGGACGCGGCCCGTGCGGATCACGTCGATATGGTCCACCACCGGCGCGTGGATGGGAAAAATACGCTCAACGCCCTGGCCAAAGCTTACCTTGCGGACGGTGACGGTCTCGCCCACGCCCGAATTCTTGCGGGCGATGACGGTTCCTTCGAAAGCTTGCAGGCGCTCTTTGTCGCCTTCCTTAATTTTGACGTGGACCCGGATGGTGTCGCCGGGGCGGAACTCGGGTACTTGCCGCTGCTGTTTGGCGACAACTTTGGTCAGTAAGGGGTTGGGCATGTGACAATTCCTTGAATTTCTATTGTAGTAGATCCGGGCGGTTTCGTGCAGTTTTGTCCCGGGCGGCCTTCTGACGCCAGCGGCGGATCTCCTCGTGATTGCCGCTGAGGAGCACTTCGGGGACCTTCCAGCCGCGGAAATCGGCGGGACGGGTGTACTGCGGGCAGTCCAGGAGCGGGCGCGCCCCCTGGCTCCCGTCGCTGAAGGATTCGTGGACGGCAGAATCCGGGTGTCCGAGGACGCCGGGGAGCAGCCGGGCGACGGCGTCGACGACCATCGCCGCAGCCAGCTCGCCGCCGCTCAGCACGAAATCGCCGATGGAGAGCTCTTCGTCGGCCAGGCGTTCGGCGACGCGCTCGTCCACGCCTTCATAGCGGCCGCAGATGAGGAACAGCTCGCCGCACTGACTCAGGCGGCGGGCGACGGCCTGGTCGAAACGCTTTCCTTGGGCGGAGAGCAGGATCAGGCGCTGGCTTGGTTGGCGCTCGGGCCAGATGCTTGCGACGGCGTCGAAGATGGGTTCGGGCTTCAGAAGCATGCCTTCGCCGCCGCCGAAGGGGCGGTCGTCGACGGTGCGGTGTCGATCGTGCGTCCAGTCGCGGAGGTCGTGCAGGCGGATCTGGATGAGGCCGGCTTCGGACGCTTTGGCGACGACGCCGTATTGGAACGGGCCCTGGAAGAAGTCGGGGAAGATGGTGAGGATGTGGAAGACCATTTCGCTCGCTCTGTCAGTTTAAGTCTTCCAGGCCTTCGGGCAGATGGACTTCGATGCGGCGCGCGGCGATGTCGATGTTCACGCAGATGGCGCGGGCGAAGGGGATCAGGAGATCGGAGCCGAGGTGGAGCAGTGGCGTGCCGCCGGTCTCCTCGAAATCGGTGACGGTGCCCAGCGCGCGGCCGTTGGCGTCGACGACTTCACAGCCGATCAAGTCGGTTTGAAAATACTCGCCTTCGGGGAGTACGGCGCGCTCTTCAATTGGGATGGCCACGTCGGCACCGGCCAGGCGCTCGGCGTCTGAAATGGTATCGACGCCGGCGAACTTGAAGATGAGCTGATCGCCGTGCATCCAGGTGCGCTCGACGTCCATGGGGACCTGATTGACGAACACACGGCGCACGCGGCCGGGCTGGTTGGTGAGCGCGAGGGCTACAACTTCTCCCTTGTTGCCGCGCGCACGGAGCAGACGGGCAATGGTGACGAGCCTCTCTATTCGAGAATCTCCAGCGTGAAGCGACGGTTCAGCTTCATTCCCGCGGCGCCGAGCAGCGTGCGGATGGAGCGCGCCGTGCGACCCTGCTTGCCGATAACCTTTCCCAGGTCCGTGGGTGCAACTCGCAACTCCAACACGGTGACCTGCTCGCCCTGTACTTCTTTCACGCTAACCTGGTCGGGCAAATCCACAAGAGCTTTCGCGATGTCTTCAATTAGTTGCTTCATTTCCAGGTGTGCCTGTTTGTAGTTTAGCGCTCTGGGGTGGATTCGTCGTCGCGCGGCGTCTTGCCGGGCAGGCCGGCGGGATTTTCGTGCACGCGCTCGCGGAAGCGGCCGCGCAGTCCGGTGGCGAGCGAGACGCTCGAGTCGCCGAATTTGTCGCGCAGGTGATCGACGGCGGTGAGCGCTTTGCGCCAACGGTTGGTCTTGTCTTCGGCGAGGAGATTCAACTGGCCTTCGCCGGATTCCAGGCCACCGGCGTGCACGCCGAGCAGACGGACGAGCGCTTTGGGCTTGCGGTTCTCGCGCAGCAGCGCGCGGGCCTGCTGAAAGATTTCGGTGTCAAGCTGCGTGGCGTGATCGAGCGAATGCGCGCGGGTGATCGTCGAAAAATCCGAGTAGCGCAGCTTGAGCTGGATGGTGCGCGCGTAAAGCTGATGCTCGCGCAGGCGGCGGCCAACCATCTCGGCCAGGTGCGCGAGCGTGGATTCAATGGTGTCCGTGTCGGCGGTGTCCTCGTTGAAGGTGACTTCGTGGCTGATGGATTTCGGGTTCGTGTCCTCGCCGACTTCGCCATCGAACCAGCCGCCCGCATCCATTCCGCGCGATTTTCCAGCCAGCGCCAGGCCCCATTTGCCGAAGTGCTGGTCGAGGAAGCCCTCTTCGAGCGCGGCCAGGTCGCCGACCTTGCGGATGCCCCAGGTTGCCAGGTTCTTTTCGGTGACTTTGCCGACGCCGGGGATCTTGCGCACGTCGAGCGGCGCGAGGAAGCGGGCTTCCTGGCCGGGCAGCACCCAAAGGATGCCGTTGGGCTTGGCCTGATCGGAGGCGACCTTGGCGACCATGCGTGCGGCGGCGATACCGATGGAGCAGTTGAGATCGGTTTCGCGCTTCATGGCATTGTGGAGGCGGTCGGCGGCCTGGAGCGGCGGGCCGTGCAGGCGCTCGGTGCCGGTGATGTCCATGTAGGCTTCGTCGACGGAGGCCATTTCGACCTGCGGCGAGAAGCTCTGCAGGACCTTGTAGACTTTGTGCGAATAGTCGCGGTAGCGCTTGGGGTGGCCGTCGACGAAGATGGCGTGCGGGCAGAGGCGCGCGGCGGTGCGGAGCGGCATGGCGGAGTGCACGCCGAACTTGCGGGCGGCGTAGGAGGCGGCCGAGACGACGCCGCGCTGGTCGGCCTGGCCACCGACGACGACAGGTTTGCCTTTGAGCGAGGGGTCGAAGAGTTCTTCGACGGAGACGAAGAAGGCGTCCATGTCGACGTGGAAGAAGGTTTTCATGCTTGACTTCCAGAACCTCATTGTAGGGCCGATGTAGTCCGTGTGTGCATGTGACAGTTCAACCGTTGGCGCACATATACTGAAGGGCGAATGACACTGAGTCTAAGATTCCGAGCTCTTGTTGTTGTTGCTTGTTTGTCGTTTTGTTCTTGCGGGAAAAAGGTGTTGTCAAGCGTCTGCATGCCTAACGTCTCAAGTGAGGTAGACGGCATAACCCTCATGGCCCTGCTTCAGCCCAAGCTACCGGATGGGGCAATCGTGAAAGGTGAATTCACTTCGACGCGCGTCTGGGTCGTCTATAGCAACCGGAGATACGAGATAAGCCGGCGGAAGGAGGGCCAAGGAGCTTGCTTTGATTTCAACCCTCCTATTCCGTTTGCGGCGGCCAAACTTAGCGCGAACGCTAGACCTGGTGCGAATCAGCGTCCCGCTGCGGTTGCGGATCGTTTGGCTACTTTGCTATCTGACTACTGGTATCTCGTGGTAATTCTAGGGGCCTTCGTCTTCTTTCTCTTTAAGACGTCGGTAAGGCGCGCGGCAAACGAGTGAGACCGCGCCCCGCCCCTGCGCTTTGACGAGGAGGTTCACTCTGGGCCGGCCGCCAGCTTCTTGAGTACATGCTTGGCGAGAAATTCCTTAATTTCGCGATGCCGCGGAACCGGCTGGGAGGCGCCAGTTTTGGGGTTTTGATACCAATCGTGCCTGCCGCCATGCCGGATCAGCAAGCAACCTTCTTTTTCCAGCTTGCGGACCAGGTCAGTCCGCTTCATTCTACGGCAAGCTCAGCAATGGTGCGGATTCCCGGAACCTCCCCGCTCGTTAAGTCATGGTACAAATCACGAAGGTTTTCTTCGAGATCGCTCAGCGAATCGCCTTGCGTCAGATAATCAGGGAACTGCTCGAAATAGCCGAGCCACATGTCGCCATCTTGCCAGCGAACGTAACGGGCAGTGGTCATAAGACAATTCTACAGCGCAGCCAGAGATGGGAAGTCTCCTGGGTACTGTCCTATAGCTGCGTGTAGCGCTTTTTCTTTGCAAACACGAAGCGCTTGCTTTCGCTGTACGATGGTTGCATGGCAAGCCCTTCAGTTCGTCGCGATTTGAAAGCGCTCCACCGTCTGGTCAATCAGGCCGATTTGGTCCTGGCCACTATTCCGAATCCCCATCCTTCAATCGCTAGCGCCCGCGAATCTCTCAACGCTGCCTTGGCACTCTCAAAGCATCTAGCGAAGCGCGAGCCGGATGCCGCCGCCCTCGGCTCTAAAGGCGGCACCATTACCGCTCAGCGTGGTCCTGAGTACTACGCCAAGATCGGGGCTATGCGTAAGAACCGGCGTGGCGGAAGACCGCGCAAGCAGGCCGAGTAAGCCCTCCAGTAGAATAGTCCCTTACAAAATGAAAAGCCCCGGCGCGAACCGGGGGCTTCTCGATAGGACCTAAGCACCCCCATCGTAAGCCCTCTCGCGCTGCGGCGCAAGAGGGACATTGGCCGATTCACAATTTTGGCGAGAGCTTGCAGTTTCCTTTAGGGAGTTGCTTCCGTTATGTCATAGACCGTTGAACATGGAGTGGAGGCGTCATAGACCGACCCCAGTCGTAGGACGAAGGGACGCATCGGCTATTTTTGGCGAGGGAGCAGGCCCCAGTTGCCACAGGCGATTTTCAGAGTTGGTAGACAAGGCTACGCAGAAACTGAACCCGTCTCAGACAAACAAAATGGAGAGTTGGCTGAACATTCTCGCGGCTCGCTGGACGCCCCTAAAGCCTAAAGACGGGAAGCGCGGCACGGATAGCCGACTCGAAGATGTCGTCCGGCTTTCAGCCGAGTACTGTGAACATATTGCTGAGGTAGAAGGCACAAAAGAAGTCCTGTCCTTAGCAAGTCTTGAGATCCCAAACTTTCGTTATTTCCCTACCCATCTTTTAGAGAAGCGGGGACCAAAGCAGTGGGCGCGCCTGCGAATTTTACAGGCCTGCGAACGATTGGACATTCCTCAGAAGTTGCGGCCCAAGTTTCCTTTTCCCGAATTGCCGCGCCCCCAATACCATCACTACCTTGTTAGCGGACCACTATCTCTGCCAAGTTACTTTCCGCTCTACGAATCGGAAGGCGAGTGGAAAGCGAAGGCACAACGTTTTTTTGACGAATTCGTGGAACGAGAACTTGAGCGATTCAAGGGAAAACTCAAATACGAGCTAGAGCAGAAGACCCTAACACCCATTAGGCAGACGCGAGAAACGACGCCGCTCGGGGTTCGATATGAGTGGGCCGCCAAGCGCATTTGCTACCGCATGCCGTACCGCGAACTTGCAGAACAAGAAGCAGCCAATGGTTCAAAGGGGCACAGCGAAGAGCGAATTCGTCAAGCGGTAGCGAAGATTATCAGGGAAGCGGACTGGCGTCAAGTGAAATAAGAACCCGTGGTCTTATGTCACAGAATGTGTCCTGGAAGGAACGGCGCTTATCTCACGAAAACGTAAAGGCATCACGACGCTCTCTATTTCACATTTTGTGACCGATCTCGGTTGAGCACTAGATTTCTTTACGTCGGGTCAGTGCCGGGCTACGATTAGGCATGCTGTAGAAGATCAGAGGACCACCACGAACGCGACGGGGAGCGGACTTACGCTCCCCCTTGTGGCATTTGTCGCGGGCGTGGCGGAACTCGGTAGACGCAACGGCCTCTAAAGCCGAGTCCTTCGCGGGGCAAACTGCGGGTTCGAATCCCGCCGCCCGCACCATCATTCTATGCCTTTTGAAAAAGCCACGATCAACGCTTGAAAACACGAAGCGCTTCGTGTATAATTAGATCATGAAGACGGAAGCCAAATCGAAAGTCACGATGAACTGCCCCGCGTGCGATATCCGCTGCGCCAGTTTCGGCAAGCATCGAAACGGTCTGCGCCGGTTCCGTTGCGGAGAGTGCGGTAAGACATACACGGAAGCGCACGAAAAGCCGCTAGGCGAAATGACGCTGCCGATGGAAAAGGCCATTCTTGCGCTCCGCATGCTCCTAGAGGGCGCTAGCATCCGCTCAGTGGAGCGCACTATTGACGTTCACCGCGACACGATCATGAAGCTCTTGGTCCTTGCGGGCGAGAAGTGCGAAAAGATCATGGCCGATAAACTCCGTGGTCTGGTGGTACGGGACCTAGAATGTGATGAGGTTTGGTCGTGGATTTCCAAGAAGCAAAAACGGGTTCGCCCGGAAGACGATCCCAGCTTTGGAGACTGCTACGTTTTCACCTGCATCGAACGCCATTCAAAACTGATCTTGAACGTAACTATGGGCAAGCGTGACCAGCAGACCACGGATACGTTCGTCGAAGGCATCCGTCATGCGACCTCGCAGCACAGCAAATTTCAAATTACAACGGATGGATTCGCTCCCTATCGCTCCGCGATCACCACGACGCTGCATGATCGAATCACGGGATACGCGATGCTCATCAAGGTTTACCGCTCCAGTCAAGAAGGCGAAGCGCGGTACAGCCCGGCTGAAGTCCAATCCGTGGAGGTGGTCCCAGTCTTTGGTGATCCCGATCCTAACCGTATCTGCACTTCGATCATCGAGCGCAGCAACCTTTCGCTCCGCATGGGCCTTCGAAGGTTCACAAGATTGACAAACGGCTTCAGCAAGAAATTCGAGAACCATTGGGCCGCTACGATCCTTTGGTACACCTACTACAATTTTTGCCGCGTGCATCAATCGCTTCGCGTCACGCCTGCGATGGCGGCTGGGATCGCCGATCATCCTTGGGAATTGGCCGAACTTCTGGCGTAGAATTGAAGAGAATCCGTGAATGAAAAAGGCCCGGTAGCCGCCGGGCGCTTTTTCGATCTTGGTTTGGGCCGCACTCAAATCTTAGCGTGAGGTGCGCGCCGAATGCAACCAATCGATGGACGAGAATTCGACAGAACGCAACCAGAAACTGAAAGACCAAATCAAGAGAGTTCTACTCTGGGCTTGGTCGGCAATCATCTCAAGGATTCCGAATTGGATTGTGGTCGCACTCGATTGGCTTGTAAGCGCAGTAGAACGGACGGTTGTGCTCGCCGTAGCGTTTGTCATCTTCTACAGTGGCTGGCTGGCATTTCGTGGAGGCGGTCAACAATCCGACACCCTAAATCGAATACTGAAGGCATTGTCCGACAACTGGAAGGGGCTTCTTCTATTGCTGATTCCGTTGTTCTACCGCCCGATTCGAGCATTTCTGGCGAGGGTGACGAGAATAGGCGGATTGGAAGCGGAACCGGAGCCGTCCGAGGAGAAGCGGACGGTAGCAGACAATCGAGGGGAGTAGAAAAAAAGATGCCGTTCCTTCATGTGGGAGTTTATTTTGATGATGACCCCGAAGCTCCCAAGCGAACTGCAATCGAGGAGGTTCTAAATAAGGCAAAAGACTGGTTCCGCTACGCCCCGAATTGCTGGCTAGTCTACACGGCGCGGGATGCCACATGGTGGTCTGACAAACTACGATCAATTCCAGGCATGGAAGATCACAACGCCTTTCTGGTGTGTCAAATCCTATTGGATGAAAGAGACAAGCGTGCCGGTTGGCTGAAGCAATCCGCATGGGATTGGATCAACAAAGATCGCGGCACTACAGGCCGGTACCGATCAGGCGACCAGAAATGAGAGTGGCGATCATCTGTACATTTGTCGTACTTGTAGCATGCGAAGGCAGAACCAGCTACGAAGTTTTGCAAGCCACAACGAAGGACGTTATGCCAAGTGCGGTTGAACCGCGCTTCCATCGAGGAATTGACTACGTTTTGTCTCACGAGGGACATAAGATCTACGCGAGTTGCGACGCGACACTAGCGGCTGCCACCGATCCAAGCGCTACTTGTGAGTTGCTTGTACTTAGATCGTATAAATGCGAAGTTGGATCAGACCGAGATCTTCTGCACAAGATCCATCCCGCCGATCTGGTTTGCAAAGATCATGACGGACACAACGTCTACCTCAATGTCAGCAAAGAACAGTAGCCAGTCTCATGAACGCACCTTTAGGACAGCACCGTCTCCTGAGAGACTCCCAACGAGAGGGCCTCCATGTCGACGTGGAAGAAGGTTTTCATGTCAGGCCGAGTTCCTGAAGAAACAACTTAGCCATGTTGGGCTCGCCTGGAACGTTCGGGCCCCGCATTTCGCGGTATTCGCGATACCGTTGAGCCAAGGGAAAAGGGTCTGCGTATCCGAGCTGCTCGCGCAAATGCTCGATCTCAGTGGCCCGCGCCAGCAGGTCCTTCTCGACTGAAGACATCAGCGTCCTTGTCTGTTCGCCGAGTTCTGCGTACAAGCGCTCGTTCTGCGCGAACATGCCCCATTTTCCGGCGGCACACGCATGCAGCGCGTGGACCAGCTCTGCTTGGAACTCACTTTCAAGCAGCCGAAGCCGCGCTTCGAGCGTCTGGAGGCGCGAGCTTCTGATCATACGTTTAGTCGCACGGCGAGGACGCGTGGGAGGCCGGCCAGATCCTGTTCTACGGTGATTTCGCTCCAACCGGTCGCGAGCATTCGCCGCACCGGGTCTACCGAATTGTAGCCGAGTTCGACCAGCAGCCAGCCGCCGGGGCGCAAGACGCGCACGGCTTCGGCGATCAGCCTCTCGTAAATTTCAAGACCGGTAGGCCCCGCGAAGAGGGCGACGTGCGGCTCGTAATCGCGGACCTCGCGCTGGAGGCCCGCCTCATCGGTTCTCGGAACATAGGGCGGATTGGAAACGACCACGTCGAAGCTGCGGTCGGCTAAAGCGGAAGCCAGATCGCAGGCTAGAAGCGTGACGTCAGCCTGCAACCGCCGGGCATTGTAGACCGCGACGCCGAGGGCAGGCATCGAGATATCGGCTGCAACGACGCGCGCTTGAGTTTCAAGCGCCAGTGTCACAGCGATCGCGCCGGAGCCGGTTCCGATGTCCACGACACGGTCGCCCGGCCTGATGCGCGTGAGGCACGCCGAGACCAGGTGCTCGGTCTCGGGCCGCGGGATCAGGACGCTGGGTGTAACGCGGAAGTCTCGGCCGTAAAATTCCTGGCGTCCAGTGATGTATTGGGTGGGTTTGCCCTTCAGGCGCTCATGGAGGTAGCGGCCGTAATGGATCCAGGCCAGCTCCGTCAATTCTTCTTCTGGATGCGCGTAGAGATAAGCTCGCTCGCGATGCAGCGCGTGCGTCAATAAAACTTCGGCGGTGAGACGCGGCGCAGCGATTGCTCCTTCTTCCAGGAGCTTCGCGCCCTGGAGCAGCGCGGTATGAATCGTCACAGCGCTAGGCCGCTTCGACTTGCTCTTTCAGCTTTTCGGTTTGATAGTAGGTGGTCAGCGCGGTGATCAGCGGATCCAACCGGCCTTCCATGATCAGATCGAGCTGGTGCAGCGTCAGGCCGATGCGGTGGTCGGTGACGCGGT
>DATJNO010000157.1:0-9651 GCA_035508055.1 Bryobacteraceae bacterium
GCCACAAGCAGCACGCCGCGCCGGGTCATCAACAAACGAGTCATCCTTGCCTCCAGCGTTCCCGCCACGCGGGCAACGCAATTATCATACTCAACCGGTTCGTCATCGTGCGGAGCAGGGCGTGGGATGCCATTTCGCCCCGTCGGGTTCCTTCTTGAAGTCCGTGCTGGTGACGAATGGTTCGGTGAGATACTGGGGATCCTTCACAACGGTGGTCACGGTGAACCAGATGTCCCCGTTGCGCTCCTTGTGAAGATCATAGTACTCCTGCAAAACCGTGTTCTCGCTATAGGGCGGGCCATTCTTGCGCAGGTAACCCGCGCGGAGGTCGGTGGTCCGCACTTCCATCGAACGGCCGTGGGTGCCGGCGCGCGTGGCTCCCAGCCCGAATCCGGGCGTTGCGGTGCCGCGCACGGGCCGCTCCCAATTGGCGGCGGAATAACCTTGCCAGGTGCGCTTTTCGCTGGCGGGCTCGCTGCCGGTGAAGTGGAACAAGCGAGTTTGCTCGCCCGCGTCGGTCTCGATCTTCAAAGTATTGTCGTCGGCCCAGGTGATGTGCAGGCGGCCGGGGACGCGCATGATCGCGGGCGCGCCATAGGCTTTGCACTGCAGGCCGGCTGCTTCATCCTTAGCCGGATCCCAGGCGTTGCCGACGCGGCGGCCTTCGTTGTTCAGCGGGATGCTGGCGAAATCGCCGCGGATGGGCGTGACCATGCGCCAGCGCCAGTCCTCCGTCACGACGGAGACCCAGTAGCCGGTGAAGTCCACCGGTTCGGCTTGCTCGGCCGCCTTAGGGGGTTGCGCGGGTCCGCCGGGTCCGCCGAGACCGGGGCCTTGCGGAACGCCTTGAGCGAGCACGCAGGCGGGGATGGCCAGAGCCAGCGCTAGGTATCCCTTCATTTCTTTTTCTCGCTGAGGCTCTGATAAACGGCCTCTACGAACTGGCTGGTGGTCCAAAAACCGGTCGTGGCGCCGTATTGGGTGTCGTAGTCGGTGGTGAGGCCGGCTTCCTGCACCTGCGCCAGCGTCAGGCCGCGATGGATGGCGTCCTGAATGCGATCGCGAATGATGGTAACCATGTTGCGGTATTCCACCACGTCGGCTTCATCGCACAGGCGTCCATGGCCCGGGATGACCAGCGTGCCCCCTTCTTCATACTTGGTCGGGACCGTGATCTCCAGGATGCGATTCAGCCCGGCGATCAATCCCTGCACGCTGCCGCCGCGCTCCAGATCGATGATGGGGTAGTGATCGGGTGTGAAAATATCGCCGGTGGCGAGCACATCGGAGCGGCGGAAGTAGACGATGCTGTCGCCGTCGGTGTGCGCGTTGGGGATGTGGTAGACCTTGATCGCCTCGCCGTTCATGAAGAAATCCTTGAACGGGGAGAAATACTCATCGTTGGGCCACTCGGCTTCGGGGATCTTGGGCTGATGGTCCGGCTGCGGGCCGGTCATGCGGTTCAGCACGTTCGACTGGGCCACGATCCGGGGAGCGCCGATCGAGGTGCGGGTCATGCCGAGCTTGGAAAACGCCGCGTTGCCGCCCACGTGGTCGGTGTGAACGTGCGTGTCGACGATCCAGCGGATGGGTCCGTCGGACAGTTTGCGGATCTCGGCCATAGCCAGGGGAGCAAGCTGCGCGAAGCCGGTATCGACCAGCATGATCCCGTCCTTGCCCACTTGCACCGAAATGTTCCCGCCGTCGCCGATCAGCACGTAGACGTTGCCCTGGACGTGCGCCATCTGGAGCTTTGCGGCAGCAGGGTCAGGCGGACCCGGCGGACCTTGTTGCTGGCCGCAGATCGCCCCGGCGAACAGCATCAAACAAGCAAGGCTGCGCATGGTTACTTGGAATCCACCATGCAGTCGAACAAGGAAGTGCACTTGCAGTAGCGGGTGCAGTGATCGGGCGGATGGTATTCGTTCTTGATCTTTTCCTGATACTCGGGATACAAGGTCTCGGCGCCGCCGCGCGTGGCTTCGTAGGGCAGGCCGTACCAGTCGGCAAATTCGTGCAGAAAGGGATTCTTGCCGGGCAGGTGACTCGGGACGGTTCCTTCCGGCTTGGGGACCTCGTGCGCGTACTCGCAGCCGAACACGCCGATGTTCTGGCCGGGATCGAGAGACCAGTTATCGCTGCGAACCAAAGGCTCCGTGAGATATACGGGATCGTCGATGACGGTCACCACGGTCAGATAGTCGGCATGCCGCATCCAGTGTTCGGTGAAGATGGCCTTGTCGCTGCGCGGGATGCCGTTGCGGCGCATGTAATTAGTCTTCAGATGCGTCGTGGTGATGGTGAGCATGTTGCCGTCCCACTCGCCGGTGGAGAAGCCTTGCCAGGTGTGCTCGGCGTAATCCGGCGGGTGCGGGCGGCCGTCCATCCAGATGGTGCGCTCGCTGTCCCAGGCGAGCATGTGGGTGTGGAAGGCGATGAGCTTTTGCGAGGTCTGATCGATTTCGCGCCAGATGCGCAGGTTGCCCAAACCGCGCATGGAATAATCGGCGCCGTGCGGCCGGCACTGGTATTCGGTGACGACGGAGATGCGGTCGGCGTCATAGGTATCGCCGGCCATGCGGGCGGCTGGGTTGATGGGGAGTTCGGTGTAATCGCCCAGCTCGGGGCCGGGAAGCCGTTCCGGCCCATCCTCGTGATACAGAGGCGACCATTCACCGGTGAAGTCGACTTGGGCCAACACCGGTGCAGCCAGCAGAGCCGCGAGCAGAAGAGAAAATCCCGCGCTCTGACAGGGGCGAAGGTTACGCACTGTCATGCTCCATAGAGAAAGATCGGGCGCCGTGGGCTTCACGCCGGCGCCGCCCGGCGTGACCGCGTTAGCGGACTACGCCCTTCCAGTTCCAGCCGTCGGACGGCCGGGTAATGCTCTGCATCCGGATGCGATGATCGTCGGGGTTGCGGCCGGGATTGCCGGTGATCACCACAACGTCGCCGGGCTTCAGCGATTCACGGGTGACGCCTTCGCGGCTCAGCTGGCCGCCGGCGCCCCATTCCACCGCCCAGGTCTGCATGACGCCCTTGTCATCCGGCGCTTCGACGTGTACGAAAGAGTGCGGATTCCTGTAGAGGAACTGAACCAGCTTGCCCTGAATGGTGATGGTCTTGTCCTCGAAATAGGTGGCCGCGAACGAATGGTGAGCAATCGCCGGCACGCTCAGAGCGGTCCCCGCCGCGATCAACAAAAGCAACAGTTTGTGTTTCATAAAGTTCCTTCCAGGTTTACCTCAATCATAGTACGGCGCCAGTGACCCTGTGCGCCTAATGTTTCTCGCTCAAACTCTTATATACAGCCTCGACGAATTGATCCGTCGTGCCGAAGCCGGTGTCATGGCCGTAGCGCGCATCGTAGTCCATGGTTGGGCGGCTGGCTTTGATCTCATCGAGCGTTTTGCCCTGCTTGATCATGGCCTGGATGCGGTCCCGGATGATGGTCACCATGTCGCGATATTCTATCAACTCCCAGCGGTCGCAGAGGCGGCCGTGGCCCGGAATGATGTACGTTCCACCTTCCTCGTCATGCTTGGGGATGGCGAGATCCAGGAGATGATTCAACGCATCGATTTCGCCCTGGATGCTGCCGCCGCGCTGCAGATCGATAAAGGGGTAGCCGGTGGTGACGAAAATGTCGCCGGTGCTGATCACATCGGAGTGGCGGAAGAAGACGATGCTGTCGCCATCGGTGTGCGCGGCTTTATAGTGCAGGATCTGAATCGGCTCGTCATTGAAGAACATCACCTTGCGATCGCCCAGGAACGTGTCGGTGGGCCAGGCGTCGGCGGGGAAGGGCGACTTTTCACCGGTGGGGGCGCTCATGCGGTCCAGAACGTTCTGGTGCGCGATGATGGCCGCACCTTTGGAGGCGTCGGCGATGTCGCCAGTGACGTTCGCGCCCGTGATGGTGACGCCGAAATCGTGCAGCTTGATGTTGCCGCCGGTGTGATCCGGATGCACGTGCGTATTGATGATGTACTGCAGCGGCTTATGGGGCGATAACTTTTCGATGGCAGCGATGACTTTGTCGGCCATGTTCGCCAAACCGGTGTCTACCATCAGGACGCCCATGTCTCCGACCTGCAGCGTGATGTTGCCGCCCGCGCCGACCAGCATGTAGACGTTGCCTTGCACGTGCAGCACATGGACTTCACCATCGTTGGGCACCGGATTCGGAGCTTCGTTCGGGGTCGCGCGCGGCGTCACTTCGGCCTTCGCCAGCGGGTCCGCCGGCTCCGGAGCAGGGTTCTCGATGACTTTCATGTACTCGGGGTACATGGTGTCCGCGCCTCCCAAGGCCGACGGAAGCGGCAGATGGTACATGTTGGCGTATTCAGTGAGAAATGGATTGTGGCCGGGCAGGTAGTTCGGCACCGCCCCCTTGGGCCTGCCCTCGACCTCTTCCACTTCTTCGCAGGGATAGAGCCAGTTGCCGCCCGCCTGGATGTTGAGCACGAAATCCTGGGTTTTGATCAGCGGCTGGGTTAGATAAACCGGATCGGTCACGATGCTGACGTGCGTCAGATGGTTGCCGTGGCGGATGAAATGCTCCACCAGCGTGGCCTGATCGCTTTCCGGCAGGCCGTCGCGGCGCACCCACCCCTGCTTGATGTGGGTGGTGTAGACGGTGAGGATGTTGCCTTCCCATTTGCCGGTGGAAAAACCCATCCAGGTATGCGCGGCGTAGGCCGGTGGATGCGGGCGGCCGTCCATCCAGATGGTGCGGGTCTGCTCGTAGGTGCTGATGTAGTTCTTGATGGCGATAATCTTCTGCGATTGCGGATCCTTTTCGTTCCAAAACCGCATCTGCAGCGGGCCGCGATAGATATAAGGAGCGACGTGCACCTGGCATTGATGCTCCGGCAGAGTGAGGCGCGAGGAATCCCAGCTCTCGGCCCAGAGGCGCGCGCCCTCGCTGATGGGAAGTCCGGAATAGTTGACCAGTTCGGGACCGGGAATGCGCTCCAGGAAGTCTTCGTGAAGCAGGGGGCTCCAATTGCCGGACAGGTCGAGACCGACATCCGGAACAAACTGTCCGATCACGCCCTGACCGAAGAGGGAGGGGACCAAAGCGAACGCGGCCATAAACGCCGCTGCATACAGAAGCGAGCCCAAAGCCCTGGCTCGGCAAACATTGCCCATTACACTCTCCTCGAAGTCGCCAGTCCTGCATGCAAGCGTGAATCGGCGAGGTACGCCTATCAACGGAACGCTTGCTTCTGTATCATTGTAATGCAAAAACTCCGGACCCGGCGCCGGGTCTTTTTCTTCCCGCCCGAAGGGAAACTGATATTCTACCCTGGTGTCGGCGTACGAAGAGCACAAGAAGGTTACAGCGGGGAGGCACGGGATGCGAGGACAGCTTGGGTTCGTTTTGCTAATTTGCGGCGCAGCGGCTATGCAGGGTCAGACGGGCGGCGGTGTGCCCGCGGACATCGATCCGGTGACTCATTCCCGGCTTCCCTTGGTGAAGCGAGCGGACTTGGACGCCGATGGCCAGCGGATTTACGACATGGTGGCGGCTCCCAATAAAGAAATCCCCGTGAGCGGGCCAGTGCCGATTTCGATGTACAGCCCGAAGGTGGCCGAATCAATCCAGATGCTCAATCAATACCTGAGATTCCACGGTGTTCTGGGCAGACGGGATACGGAATTAGCGATTTTGGTAGCAGCGCGCGAGTTCGACCAGCAATACGAATGGACGGGGCATGAAGCCGCAGCGCGGAACGCGGGAGTGGATCAGTCGATTATCGACGTCGTGAAGTATGGCAAGGATGTGACGGGCCTTTCGGAGAAGGATACGCTGATCATCCGCTTCGGGCGGCAGTTGTTCCGCGAGCACAAGCTCGACTCGGCGCTGTTCGCCAAGGCGGTGGACCTGTTCGGGCGTCAGGGCACGGTGGAAATGGCGACGGTGATGGGAGACTACGCCATGGCGGCGATCATGCTGAGCGCCGCGGATCAGCACTTGCCGCCGGATCGCAAGCCGACGCTACCGGCGAGGTGAGGGAAGGCGGCGAACCCCGCTCCGGTCGTTAAGCGGAGGGTGCCCACCTCTGAGGAACCAACACAAATCCTGAAAGAAATTATTCTAAGTTCCCGCTCCCGTGGGTATAAAAACAGCCATGTCTAATGCCACTGCGATTCTGCAAGATCTTGCCAAGCGATTCAAGGGGAAACTATCGAGCTGCAGGGTTTACGACGCCAACGTTTGCACGACTCGCTCGGTGCCCGGCAGACCTTGGGAACTGGAACTTGTGTCAGGAGAGCCGCTCACCGAGCAATTGAAACTTACCCACAGAGAACGGAAAGTAAGCGTATTGGCGAATAACGCCTATATCCATGGCTCGGCCGCCGGAACCTTTGCAGGTAGGCCATTCACAGTCAATGCGAAGCAGAGAGTGGTCTTCCGCTCAGAGTTCGCGGACACTCTTTCGGTAGGCGCTGCGCGATACCCTGTCTTTACGGAAGACGGGAAGGTGTCTTCGGAACAGAGGAACCTTCTCGGCCGACCCGAGTTGCTTTCGCTGGTTGCGCAGGTGGGTTTACAGGAGGGAGAGAGCCTCTACTTCACAAGGGGAGAAATAGGTTTTTATCTTAAGCCAACGGGCGACAGCGACCGGGTCGGCGGACTGATAGCCCAAGTCGTGGAGCTGGCGGAAAAGGTAGGAACCATCGAAGAAGGACCGAAATTGGAACTACTGCCAGTCCAGTTTCACCCGTTAATTCCGATGATTAAGAAGTGGGCCGTGACTGACGATTCGGAGCGCAACGATCTGCTGGACACCACTCCAAGACCTGTGCTCAGGTCCCTGGTCGATGAAGTTTCCCCCTATCTTGAGGCTATTAGCTCGTTCTTGGACTCGTTTGGTCAGAAAGCGCCAACAGAGGAGGCCGCCTCGTTGGGCCGATTGGCCGAGTGTGTGGTTGAGGCCAAACAGCTCCTAGATGGCGCGCAGGCTACCTGAGCCACTGGCGCAGAGCTGAACCCGAATATCCATGGACCCGGAGGCAACACGCCACTTCACATGGCAGCCTTTAATGGCTTTGTCGACAAGGCGACGGTATTGCTTCAACACGGCGCGGACGTGATGATCCGAAACAGCCAGGGTCAAACTGCGCTCGACGTTGCCGACGACGAACGGCCGGCAATGAGGGAACTACTAGCCAAAACTTCAATCACGCAACCAGAACACGGCTTTGCAGATTAGGAAAGGAGTACGTAGTGAACGCCCGGCCGCTAATATCGCTGTTTGGATGTGCCGTTATTGTAGGACTTTGCGCACCTCTCGCGCGCGGCGAAAATATACGCCTGTTGGTGAGGACACGCAAATGCGACCAGGGCAGGATTGTCCATCCGACCCATGTAAGCGTAAGCGTTTTCGATGCAGACAAGATTCCAAAGTTATGGGGACAGCGAACGAACTCAAGGCCGCTCTGAAAGTCATCAACTCGGATCCAGACGCTATCCAAAGGGCTGAGACCCTCTATGGTCAGCTTGAGAAACTTGTTGAAAACACTCCAGCCCTTGTGCGGGTACGGAGCTTGCCTCGGTCGGAATATCTTTTCAGCCTGCCCGTTGTTCGGAAGGTTGTGGTATTTGTGTTCGATCGGAGTGAATTCGAATCATTTACGTACTCGACGCAGGCGCTTGAGATGTCCTCAGAACGCGTAAACGAGGCGCTTCTGAACTTCTCCAGCGAGGAGGAGTGCCGGGGCGCGAAGTGATCTCGTGATCGCAGCTCTTCGGCTGGCCCATAAGGTGGGACTGTTGTCGCAAACAATTCGCTCAGCTATATTGACCCGTCGGGCGAGGGTTCTGGAGCGCTCTCGGAGAGATATTTTCGGACCTCGACAACTTCCTGGCCACCGGAAATCCGCTCATTGGTGCTGAAGTCGGACTGGGCGTTAATGACACTATAGGCGGCCCGGAGAATCGCCAGTTTCCCCCGCGCGGTTCAATCGGCAGCGTTCTGAATCGCGGCAGCCAACTCTTCGGGGTGAAAACCGAACGGACCGGGTTTGCTTTTGTAGAGGACGCGGCCACCGGGCGCGATCAGGTACAGGCGGTCGGGCCAGCCGGTGTAGGCTGCTTCCACGCGGTTGTCGAAGCCATCGATGAGCGCCGGGAATGCAATGTGGAGGTTGCGGACACAAGATCCGGCCATGGCAAAGCGCTCGTCTTCGTTCTTGGGGCTCGCGAAGAGCACGTGCTCGGTCACGTTCGACTCCATTTCCCAAACGTCAGTGGGATGGGCCTCCAGGATATAGACCGCGTAGAAGCCGATCTTGTCTTTGTATTGCGCGGACAGCTTGTTCAGGGCGGGAGCCTCCCGCCGAAAGGGCGGTCAGGTATAGCTCCCGAAGACGAGGACCACGGGCTTGTATTTCCACAACGACGCCAGTTGCACGGGCGCTTTGGTGTCGAGCGTCTGGACCGTGAAATCCGGAGCCGTGTCGCCGGGATTCACCTGGCCGTGGCGGGCCTCCGTCCACAAGGTTTCGAAAGGAAACAGCAAATAGGCCGGCGTCGGCAAATGCATCATCACATGGCCGAAGACTGCGGGCGTTTGGTGCATGGCCCAATCGATGTAGCCGATGAAGATGATCCAGGCGGCAAGAAGGATGCCGAGCGTGCCGAGCAGCAGGCGCGTGGGCTTCATCAGGAATGCTCCGGCTTCACCGGCGCGGGCATGGTGAGAAAACTTCGCATGGCGTGCCAGAAGAGCTGGCGGTTGAGGCCCGAGACCACCGAGTGCGCGAGTCCGGGCAGGATCACGAACTGGCGGTTGCCGCTGGGAAGCTGGCGAAAGAAGTCCACCAGATCGTCGACAGTGGCGATGCCGTCGTATTCGCCGCGAATGAGCTGCACTGGCGCGAGGACTTTCTTGGGGTCGACGACGGGCAGATTTGCGGTCATGTCGAGGTACGTACCGGTGGGCACCTGATCGCCGAACTTTAGTTCCTGGTCGGCCAGATAGTCGCCGAGCGCGGGATCGGATGTTCCCGGTTTGTCGCGCGTGAAAATGCTTTTGATCATGGCGCGGTCGCGCAGGCGGGTATTGTGGGTGCGGTAATAGTCGAGCTGCTTGGCGCGCTGGGCCAGCGTGGGCGAGCCTTCGCCTTTGTAGGTGAAGGCCGAGAGGACCAGGCGGTCGATGCGCTCGGGTTTGGCCATCGCGTAAGCGCCCGCGCGCAAGCCGCCCGACGATTCGCCGAACATGTGGATCTTGTCGCGGCCGGTCTCGCGGACCACCACTTCGACGCCGGCCTGGAGGTCCTCGACGCCGCTGGCGATATCCGAGTTGCTTTGGGTGCGGCTGGAACGGCCGTAGTTTTCGTGGTCCATGGTCCAGACATCGAAGCCGTAGTGCGCGAACGTATTCATGACCGAGTATTCGCCGTGGCCGGGGACCGTGAGGTCGAAGCTGTTGCGCGAGGAGATGGAAGAGCCGTGCACCAGGAACAGAACGGGAAGCGGCGTCTCGCCGGGCTGCGGCGCGCCAACTCGCTTGCGGAACATGTAGAGCGAGACGTCGCCCTTCTTGGCCCAGTAGTCGTGGCTCCAGATGGCGGCGGAAGGCTCGGCCTGGGTCAATCCGGCCAACAAACCAGAACCAGCAAGGCCCGCGAGCATAT
>DATJNO010000158.1:0-125286 GCA_035508055.1 Bryobacteraceae bacterium
CGGGTGTTTACCGAAAAGCTGATGACCTACGCGCTCGGCCGCGGAGTGGAATATAAGGACATGCCGGCCGTGCGCTCGATCGTGCGCGAATCGGCCGCGGGCAATTACAGGTTTTCGTCCATTGTCTTGGGGATTGTAAGCAGCCCCTCGTTTCAGATGAACTTAAAACCCGCGGGTGACGCCCAGCGGGCGTCTCGTTAACATGCGCGTCTAATAGGGAGAACGAACATAATGTTTATCACCAAGAAACACCTCTCGCGCCGGACGATTTTGCGCGCGAGCGGCACCGCTCTGGCGTTGCCCCTTCTGGACGCGATGATCCCCGCCTCCACGGCCCTGGCTCAAACCGCGGCCGTGCCGAAGCCGCGATTTGTCGGCTGCTTTGTGCCGCACGGGATGGCTCCCGGTTCGTATTGGGTTCCTGACAAAGCCGGCGTTCTCGAGCCCGTCCTGCCGTTCAACTGGAAGCCGCTGGAGCCGTTCCGCGATTCCAGCGTGATTCTGAGCGGCCTGCACACCAGGTCGGCCGAGCCTCCTCCCGGGGCGACCGGAGCCGACCATTGGGTCGCCGCATGTTTCCTTTGCGCGGAGAAGCCGAAAAAAACGGCCGGGGCTGACGTGCGCGCGGGCAAGACCATCGATCAGATCATCGCCGAGAAAATTGGGCGCGACAATCTGATGCCGTCCATGCAGCTTGCCGTGGAGGATCCCGGCGCCAACTCCAGCAACTGTGGCGAAGGTTATAGCTGCACCTACACCAACACCATCTCCTGGTCCACGCCCACCTCGCCGCTCCCGATGGAACTGAATCCGCAGGTGGTGTTCGAGCGCATGTTCGGCGATGGCAGCACGGCCGAGCAGCGGGCAGCGCGGCGGAAACGCGACAACAGCATCCTGGATTCGCTCGGGGGCAGCCTCTCGCGCCTGCGGAAGAAGGTCGGCGCCGAGGATCGCAACCGCCTGGACGAGTACACCGAAGATGTCCGCGAGATCGAGCGCCGGCTCCAGATCGCGATGAAGGCTTCCACCGCTGCGCCCGCCGATTTCAGCGTGCCCGTAGGCGTGCCGCAGACATTCGATGAACATATTAAGCTGCAGTTCGACCTCCTGGCCTTGGCCTTCAAAGCCGACATCACGCGCGTAGGCACGCTATTGTTCGCGCGCGACCTCACCGGACGGACTTATCCCGAAAGTGCAGCGCCTACCGTCGGATTCCATGGCGGCTCGCACCACGGCGAAGATCCCAAGCGGATCGCCGAGTTGTCGAAAATCAACCAGTATCACGTCAAAATGCTGGCCTATCTCATCAACCGCCTTCAGACTACGCGCGACGGCGATTCCACGCTGCTCGATCAATCGCTGGTTCTCTACGGCAGCAACATGGGGAACTCGAATCAGCACGTTCACTACGACGTGCCGCACGTGCTGGTGGGCGGATTGAACGGCAGGCTAAAGGGCGGCCGTCACCTTGCCTATCCGACCAAGACCATCCCGTCCGGCAATCTGTTGTTGAGCCTGCTCGACATGTACGACATTCATCAGGACAGCATCGGCGACAGCACGGGCCGGTTGACCGACCTCTAGAGGAATTCATGATCCGCGTTGCCGGGAGCATAATTGCGGGGAGCATAGCCGCGCTACTGTGCCTACCCATTGCCGTGTGCGCCTCGGCGTCGCCTGAGGTGGCCGACGCCGTGATGCACCGGGATCAAGCCGCGGCGGAAAAACTAATCGCGCAGCACGCCGATGTGAACGTGCCGCAAGCCGATGGAGCTACCGCGCTGCACTGGGCCGTCTTTCAGTCCGACCAGGCGATGGTGGAGCTGCTGCTTCGCGCCGGCGCCAATCCCAAGGCCGCCAATCGCGATGGGTCGACGCCCTTATGGCTGGCCTGCGTTAACGGTGACGCATCCATCATCGCCGCGTTGCTCGCCGCGGGCGCCGACGCCAACGAGACGCTCCCGCTCGGCAGGACTCCCCTCATGGTCGCATCACGCACTGGCAACGTCGACGCCATGAAACTGCTGCTGGACCACGGCGCCGACGTGAATGCCAAAGAAAGCCTGCGCGGGACTACGGCTTTGATGTGGGCTGCGGACGAAGGCCACGCCGATGCGATCCGGCTGTTGGTCCAGCACGGCGCCGATATTAAAGCCGTGTCGAGTCCCGCCGAACGCGGGCGTGGGCCGGCGCTCGGAAAATCAGGCGACCCAAGGCGGGCTGTCAAGGCGCAGGTCCAGGCCATCAAGGAGGGCAGGTCGACACCGCAACTGGGAGCAATTCCGCTGGGCGGGGATCGCGTCCCCATCACAGAACAAGCAAAGACAACAGCTCAAGGATCGCCAGTCCGGGGACAGACGGGCCTGCCACCTGCCGCATCTGCCGGGCCTCGACGGCGCGGCCCGGGAGAGGCCTCGGTAGGTGCGGCGGGACTGGATCAGCAGGATGATGACGCCGCCTTCTCCTTCTTCCGCCGTCCGGCGCCAAAAGACGGCGGAGGCTTGACCGCGCTGGTTTATGCCGCGCGCGCCGACGATCTCGATTCCGTCAAAGCCCTGCTCGAAGCTGGAGCGGACGTGAATCAGGTGACGGCATACGGCTGGAGCCCGCTGCTGGTAGCGACGCAAAATCGTTATTACAGGCTAGGCGCTTATTTGTTGGACCACGGCGCCGATGTGAACCTCGCCAACAAAGGTGGCTGGACGCCGCTTTATCTGGCCACCGACAACCGCAACATCGAAGGCGGTGACTATCCGGTTCGCAAGCCCGACATGGATCACCTGGAATTCATCAAGCTCCTGTTGGATAAAGGCGCCAACGTGAATGCGCGGATGAAGGATAGCACGGAGACACGGACGGTTTTCACCAACCAGTGGCTGGACGAGAACGGCGCCACCGCCTTCCTGAGAGCCTCGCAGTCAGGCGATATCGTGCTGATGAAGCTTTTGCTGGCTCACGGTGCTGACCCGAAGATCGAGACCGTGCTGCATGTGAACGCGCTCCAAGTGGCCGCCGGCATCGGCTGGGTCGAGGGTGTCACATACGAATGGTCACCCGCCGCCACACTCGAAGCCGTGAAAATGCTGCTCGACTTGGGTATAGATCCGAACGAGCAGGCCGCCACCGGGCGCACCGCGCTGCATGGCGCCGCGCACAAAGGCCGGTCTGATGTTGTTCAATTGCTTGTCGACCATGGCGCCAGGCTCGATATCCGCGACTTCGGAAATACCGACAATCGCGGCGACGCCAAATTGGCCGGCCACACGTGGCTGCCGGTGGACTATGCCGATGGCCTAGTGCGCGTCGGAGTTCAATCGGCAATCCCGCACCCCGAGACCGGTCTTCTGATCCGGAAGTTGATGACTGCTGCCGGACTGCAGGCGCCGCCAGTGGGCCGGACTCTGGAATCGGTTTGCATCACCGAAGCGTGCGAGTGACTTATGCCATCACCCGCGTTTCGGAGGCGATGCCCCTTTCTTCGGATTATTTAGATCGGTGTTCAGGAGTCGTGTCGCGTCCCAACGGCATCGATCCGCTTCACGCCCGGTTGACGTCCCAGCACAAGGCGATATAATCGCACAGTTGAGGCGATGGTCCCATTGAGCAACGGACGTGGCCCGTTCGTTTGGGCATTTCGAGAGGCCAGAGATGGTGAAGCGTGAACTCGCGGAGTAGAGGGGCGATGCGGAGACGATCGTTGTTTTGGCTTAGCCTTTCTGTCCTGCCTGGAATTGCTATCTGGGCACAGGAAGGACATCCGCTGACCGGTTCCTGGCATGGTGAATGGCACCCCAGCGCCGGCAAGAAAATCCCCATCTTCATTTATATGAAGTGGAACTCAAAAGACATCGAGGGGATGATCAACCCGGGGCCAAAAGCGGTTCCGTTGCAGGTTGCAAACCTCGACGCCTCGAATTGGACGGTACACTTGGAGGCCGAGGCCAAAGACGGGAAGCGCATCGTCATTGACGGTAAGCTGGACCAGATCGGCTCGTATCACCGAACCATCACTGGCACGTGGACCGAAGGGGCGATGAAAGGCGACTTCAAACTCACCAGGGATTAAGTTGCATGCTACTCCGAGTCGCGGCAGGCGTGGCGATGCTGGCGCTAGGCACAGCTGGGCGAACCCAGTCTCCAGCCAAGGATCGCGGACGTGAGCTCGTCGAAGATGTCTGCACATACTGTCACAATCTCGATCGCCTGCGCGGCCAGGAACTCAGCCGGGATGAGTGGCGGGGCCTGATCAAAGGGATGATCTCGGAAGGGGCGCCGGTGACCGACGAAGAATTCTCGCTGATTCTGGATTACCTGGTGAAGAACTACGGGAGAAAGCAGTCGCGATGAAAACTGCCGCCGCCTTCTGCTTTCTGTTGTCTGCCTTCCCTCTTTGGGCGCACCACGAGCTTCGGGCGGAATTCGATGAGCGGAAGCCGGTCTCATTGCACGGAATCGTCACCCAGTTCGAGTGGGACAATCCTCACGCGTTCCTTTATCTCGACGTCACAGACGCGCAGGGCGGCATCGTCAATTGGGCCGTGGAATGGGCCAGCCCGCTGCAATTGCGGAAGGCTGGGTGGACAACGGATTCGCTCCAAGTTGGCGATTCGGTGACAGTGGAAGGGTGGCTCGCGCGCGACGGCAGCAAGCTGGCGAGCGGCAGAAGCGTCGTCCTGGCAAACGGCAAGCGGCTGGCGAAAGTGCGGGAAGAGGAAGCCGCACCCGCACGCGCGCGGGCAAAGCCGACGCCGCGCTGGCCCGATGGTCACCCGCGGTTGGGGGTCGTGCCAGGCGAGATGGGCTACTGGGCGCATCCGAGCGCACCGAGCCTGATCGATTCGACCGCCGGCAAGATCCGCATGGACGGCAACGGGCTTCTGGCGAACCTGGCAGACGCGGACAAGGTGGCTCCGTTTCAACCTTGGGCCAAGGGTTTGTACGAATATCGCCAGCGCACGCTTTTAAAAGACGACCCGATGCTCAGCTGCCTGCCACCGGCCGGTCCACGCATGTTTCAAGCGGCCCATGGTGTGCAGTTTCTGGAACAGCCCGAGCGGCAGCGCATCTTTGTCATGTCGGGCGGCGGCAATCGCAACTGGCGCCTGATTTACCTGGACGGGCGTGCACTACCGCAGAGTGACGACGTGACGCCGACGTATTGGGGATACTCGTCAGGCCATTGGGATGGCGACACGCTCGTCGTCGAATCGGACGCGTTCAACGAGCGATTCTGGTTTTCTAACGGCGGATTGCCCCACACCGAGTACCTACGCCTTACCGAGAAATTTTCGCGCCCGGATTTCGATACGCTGCGATATGAAGTGACGGTGAACGATCCGGGAACCTATGCCCGTCCTTGGACGAGCGCCTGGACGCTCCGCTGGGCCGCCGGCCAGGACATCCAGGAATATTTCTGCCAGGACGATCCGCAGGACGAGTCTCACATGGTGGCCCCAGGGGCGAAGCCGGTCCACCGGTAGCCTCTGAGAGCAAGCGTCCCCAGCACACGGGTGGTGACATATAATGATCGCCAAGGGAGAGGTGCCCCGTGAGATCCTGCGCGCTTAGACTGCCGGCCGTGGTTTTCGGTGCACTCCTGGCGGTAACTCCGCTAGCGGCGCATCATTCTTTCTCTGCTGAGTACGACAGCAAGAAGCCGGTGACGCTGAAAGGGGTCGTCACCAAGATCGAATGGATGAATCCCCACGTCTACTTTTACCTGGACGTGACCGACGAGAGTGGGAACATTACCAACTGGGCGCTGGAAATGGGGCCGCCGAACGGCTTGGAACGCAGCGGTTGGACGCGCCACACCATGCAGATCGGTGACGAGGTGATCGTGGAGGGCACGCTCGCCAAGGATGGCAGCAAACAGGCCAACGCGCGCTCAGTCACCCTGGCGTCGACCGGTAAGAAGCTGGGTGCTGCATCGAGCGAACGGAAAAATCCCTAAGAGCGTGGGCATGAGACTGGCACGCCGAAATGCTTGGTTGGCTCGCATTGCAGCCGCCGCCGTACTGTGCGCTCTTGTGCTCCCGGTCGCCGCGCAAGATGAGCAGCCGGCTGGCCTGAACGGGGGACGGCTCGATCGACCTCGCGATACACAGCCATCGCGGCCGACGCCGCACTGGCCGGATGGCACCGTGAATCTAGGTCCACTACCCGGGGAAAAAGGCGTGTGGGAGGGTAATGCAGGATCGACGCTGGCTACCAATGCGCACGGTATCGACAACCCCCGCATGAATCTGCCGACCAACCTCAAGGTCAGCGAGGTTCCCTTCCTGCCGTGGGCCCGGGCACTCTATGCTTACCGCCAGGGCACTACCACCAAGGATGACCCGCATACGCGATGCCTGCCGTCCGGAGGACCTCGGCTATTTCATACACCGTACGGATTCGAGTTCGTCCAGGTGCCCGAAGAGAAGCGCATCTATATGATCGAGGTGGGCGGGCCTCACACCTGGCGCGTCATTTACATGGACGGCCGGCCGCATCCTAAGAACCCGGACCCGACATTTTTTGGCCATTCCGTCGGCCACTGGGAAAGCGACACGCTGGTGGTGGATACACTTGGCTTCAACGAGCGGTTCTGGTTGACGCGCGAGGGCATTCCGCACACGAAATTTCTGCATCTCATCGAGCACTTCACGCGAACCGATTACAACACGCTGAAGTACGAAGCCACCATCGACGATCGCGGCGCCTACACCAGGCCATGGAGTGGCGGGTGGCTCATCCGGTGGCAACCCGATCAAGAGATGTATGAATATCTCTGCCAGGACAACAACAGGGACCCCAAGCACATGGTTGGCGGACCTCGCTAACTCTACCGTACCGATGGATCTCAGCACTGGATTGTACATTCAGGCGGTGCTCCCACTCGACAGGAAGGACCGCGTGAGTTCTTTCCCAACCGACTCCTTGCTATTCACGAATGGAAGCGGACGCTCCGCTCACGGCTGCGCTGTGACTGCGCTGTGATGTCGGCGGTTCGTGGCGGTGTTTTGGACCATCGTGGAATACCACCTGGACTGAAGACACAACCACTTAGACTCAACTGAACTGGACCAAACTGGCAGCCCTCGGGTTCGATTCCCTTTAGCGCTACCAATTCCTCATAGAGTTACGGCCTTTGCGCTTCCACGCGCTGCCACCACCAACGACGGAGAGCAATTCATTGGACAACTCCTGTCTTGTCTCCCGCGCAATTTGCTTCTGGAACTGTTCCCACCTTAGCGCCGCCTCATCGTCCCTTCCACGAATTGCGTGCGCGTAGATATCCTGCGTCACTCGCGGTGACGAGTGCCCCAAGCGCGCCGACACAGCCGTGATCTCCATACCGGCCGCTATTAGATGTAGCCCATGGGTGTGGCGCAGCGTATGAAGGCTGACGCCCTGGGGCATCTTGAGCCGTCGGCAGAGTGCAGACACCGAGGCTGACACGGAATCCGGCTTTACCGGCGTGCCATTGGGATTGGCAAATATCAGATCCAGGTCAGTGCGGTAATCGGGACCGAACTGCCGGCGGAACTCGTCTTGCCGGTGCCGATGTGCCTCCAGCGCCTTCATGGCTGATACCGGGAGGCTCACCGGTCGCACGCTGTCCTCCGTCTTGGTGCCTTTGAACGCCAGGCCATCCTTGGTCTGCGTCAGGGAGCGCGCAATAAGAACCCGGCCATCGCGGATGTCCGGCCAACGGAGCGCCAGCACCTCACCGCGGCGCGCGCCAGTCGCTGCACACATTTCCAGGAACGTGCCCAGATACCACGGCTCTGTTGCCGCGGCGATCATCGTCTGCTGCTGCGCTGGTGTCAGAGCCATCCCTCGCCGTTTCTTCGGAACGGGAGGTTCGCTTGCCGGCACGGGGTTCGCGGTGACCAACCCCCACTTGATCGCACATTTAAATGCGCTGGAGACCACCCCAGGGATGTTCCGAACGGTCTTCTTTGAGAGAGGCCGTGGTGCTTGGGTTCGGCGGTGATGGCCACCACTCGCCAGTAACCGTTTCCATTCGCGGCTGAGGTGGAATGGCATAATTTCCCCGAGGGACATCTTCAAAAGGTTTGGATGAAGGTACGCCACCTGATCGTGGTAGCGCTCCGCCGTTTTGGGGGCCGGCCCCTGACTGCGCACGGCTTCCACAGCCGCACGCTGGTGGATGTCGACTTTGATGCTTTGATCCGCATCCACCGGCATCTGTGCCATGCATGTAAGCGGACCGTTTCATTGTTGCCCGAGTTCACCTTACCGTATATACGGTTCGGCATCACAGTGATCGCGCTGTTCTTAGTTGCCCGCCTGCTCATGGGCCGCACGGTGGTCGCCGCAGCAACGGCAGCGGGGCTGTGTGCCATGCCGTACCAGCGCGGCCAGTTCTGGATCCGCCGTGGAGTCCGCCGGATGGATCGCGGCGTTTACAACTGAGATTGCGGCGCAGGTGCCGCGTAAGTGTGGACTAGAATAATAGCGAATCCAGCAGCCGTCCAGGGCTTTTGTTGAGAACTGAAGCGCGGCGCACAGGTAAGAACAAGTTACATCTTCCTTTGAAATGCCAACCCCATTTGTGAAGCAGTTTACTTAACAAAAGGCAGTGACTGTTTTGGCGGTCCATGATAGAATCCAGCGCAAACTAAGTCAAGCCCGGTTAAGCACGGTCAGGAGGAGAGTATGCATCGGAGGCGCCAGAGGGCTGTCGGTATCCTTGCGACGGTGTGTGTCGTCGTGCTTGGCGGCTGTAACCGCCCGCCCGGAGAGCCGGGAAAAGTGCTGGACGAAGCCAAGCTGGCCCACCGGGATACAGCCTCCTTTCCGGCGGCAGACGAGGACTACTTCCACGACATGGACGGAGGAGTCAAGCTTTCGCCGGAAGAAGTGAAGGGCCGCAATACCTGGATCGTGTGGACGGGTGGCAACGATCGCTTCTGGAACGGCATCACCGCTTCCAGCGTGGGCGCGCTAGACTTCCTGAAGACCCTTTCTTCCAATCCGACGATCAAGTGTCCGAACTGGTTCCGCGGTGGAAATTGCACGATCAACCGCGACATTCGCTGGGAGTACTTCGGCCTGGTGAACGAGCCGTGCTTCGAAAAGTCCACCGGGCCCGATCCGGATCGCTATGGGCTGTGGCTCGACAAGCGCATCATCGGCCCGGGCTGCCCTCCCGATCCATTCGAAAACGTGGACAAATATCCAGGCGTCGCGATCGGCGCGCGGGCGAAACTGGATAAGAAAAAACTGGGCTCGTTTTACGGATGGGGGACTGGCATTGTCGGGCTGCGCCTTTTCCCAAATCCGGATTTCGACGATGCTGCGGCCAAGAAGTGGGATGCCAACCGCTACTACAACGACCCGAGCTATTACAATTCGCGGGATCTGGTGAAGCCGTACCGCGTGGGCATGTCGTGCGCGTTTTGCCATGTTGGTCCCAACCCGGTGAACCCGCCGGCAGATCCGGATCACCCGAAGTGGGCAAACCTGAGCTCCAACGTGGGCGCGCAGTATTTCTGGATCGATCGCATCTTCGACTGGGACGGTGACGCGAGCAGCTACATCTACCAGATGTTCCACGCCTCCATGCCCGGATCGCTCGACACATCGCTCGTTTCCACCGACAACATCGACAATCCACGAACGATGAATGCGATCTACTATCTGAAGCCGCGCCTGGAGCGGGCGCTCCTGGCCGGTAAGGAAACGCTGGCTGGCGGAAGCTTGAATAACCGCCAGTTCAACGAAGTCGTCAAGCCCGATGATCCTCAACTCGGCTGGCTGACCAAGTTCTATCAGGCGCCGGACACGGTTTGGTCGCCGCGCGTGTTGAAAGACGGCTCCGATTCGGTCGGTGGCCTGGGCGCCCTCAACCGCGTCTATTTGAACATCGGTCTGTTCAGTGAAGAGTGGCTGCTGCATTTCAACGCGTTAGTCGGCGGTAAGCGCACTACGCCCATCAAGATCGAAGATGCGCGCAAGAATTCCACCTATTGGCTGGCCACGGAGGCGCAGACAGTAGACATGGCGCTCTTCTTCTTGAAGTCTACTGATCCGCATAAGCTGAAAGACGCCCCCGGCGGCGATCAGTACAAGCCGGATCAAAGCAAGCTGGCGCAGGGCAAGAAAATTTTTGCTGACTACTGCGCGCGGTGCCATTCCAGCAAGCTGCCGCCGATTCCTGCGACGGTGCAGGACCCGGGAGTATGTTCCGGCTCTCACTACATGGAGTGTTGGAACAGCTACTGGCAGTGGACCAAGACCTCGGATTTTCAAAGCCAGATGGAGAAGATCGCCGCCAAAGACGACTTTCTGGCTGACAACTTCCTGTCGAGCGAATTCCGTGTGCCGGTGACGCTGCTGCAAACCAATGCCTGCAGCCCGCTTGCCACCAACGCGATTCGTGACAACATCTGGGACAACTTTTCCTCCGAGACTTACAAGGACCTTCCGTCCGTGGGAAGCCTCACGTGGTACCACCCGGTGACCGGCAAGCCTAACACTATGGCCGCTCCCGGCGGCGGCCGGGGATTCACGCGGCCTGCGTCGCTGGTCAGCCTGTGGTCGACGGCGCCATTCCTGCTGAACAACTCTGTGGGAACGTTCCATGAGCAGCCATCGGTGGATGAACGCATGAAATCGTTCGAGGACTCCATCGAGCAGATGCTGTGGCCGGAGAAACGCGCGCATGATCCGCTCATTGGCGACAAGGTGCCGCACGCTTCGAACGGTTTGCCCTTGCCAAGCGAGATTGCGCGGACTACTCAGATCAGCTATCTCCGCGTGGCCACCGGGTACCTGCCCGATTTCCTCCAAGGCTTGGCCGGTCCCGTGGGCCGTTGGTTCCCGTCGCTTGTGTCCAACGGCAAGATAGAAATCGGCCCGATACCGACCGGAACGCCGGTGAACCTGATCGCGAACCTGGACTTATTGGGTCCCGAGACGGACCTGGCAGGCCGCGCCGAGCACGACAAAGAGGTCCTGGAGCTGCTGCTTAAAATTCAGCACGACCTAAAGGTGGTCGGCTCCGGAACACCGGAAGAGCAGGATCGCAGAGCGGCGCAGGTGTTTTCCAACGTGGTTGATCCTTTACTCGCGCTCAGCAAGTGTCCGGACTTCATTGTGAATCGCGGGCACTACTTTGGCACCAGCTACCTGGACGAAGAGCAAGACCGCGCTCTGACCGACGATCAGAAACACGCGCTGATCGAATATCTCAAGACCTTCTAACAGGGGTGAGCTATGAATCCGGCAACAACGCAGGCTGACTGCGAGTACGTTGTGGTGGGTTCGGGCGCGGGCGGAGGAACCGTCGCCGCGCGCCTGGCTGAGGCCGGCAAGAATGTAGTCTTGCTGGAAGCCGGAGGCGATCCTCGATCTCTGACTGGCGGCGATGCGGTCGACAACAATAACCGCCTGCCGGACGACTACGACGTCCCGGTGTTCCACGCGCTCTCCAGCGAAAACACCGCCATGAAGTGGGACTTCTTCGTGCGGCACTACGGCAATCTGGCGCAGCAGCAGCGCGATGACAAGTTTGTCAAGGAGCATGACGGAGTACTGTATCCCCGCGCAGGCACCCTTGGCGGCTGCACAGCTCACAACGCCATGATCACGGTGTATCCGCACAATGCGGACTGGGACAACATCGCCGCGCTCACAGGCGACGCGTCCTGGAACGCCCAGAACATGCGGAATTATTTCGAGCTTTTGGAGAATTGCCAGTACCGGCCGCTCGACCGCGAGCTTGGCTTGATCGGAATTAATCCTTCCCGCCATGGCTGGAAGGGCTGGCTCCAAACCGAGAAGGCAATTCCCGAGTCTGCGCTGGGAAGCGTGTCCCTGGTGAAAACGATTATCGATTCCGCCGTGGATGCGTTTCAACAGATTGGACAACCCGCTGACCAGGCGAAATGGCTTCTGGAAAGCCAACTCGACCCGAATGACTGGCGATCGGTGGTTGAGAATGGAGTAGGGCTTCGTTATCCGCCGCTTGCCACGCGCACTCACCAGCGCAATGGCGCGCGGGAACGAGTGCTCGATGCGCAAGCCAATCACGGTCTTCGCGTCGAGACCAACGCTCTCGCCACCAGGGTTCTGTTCGACGGCAACCGTGCCGTGGGCATCGAGTATTTGAGAGGGGCGCGGCTGTACCGCGCCGGCGCCAACCCTACCGGTGATCCTGGAGTGACAACGCAAATCCATGCATCGCGCGAGGTCATATTGTCCAGCGGTGCGTTCAATACGCCGCAACTGCTGATGCTATCCGGCATCGGCCCGGCCGAGCACCTCCGCGCTCACGGCATCGAGGTGCGCGCCGACCTGCCGGTCGGGAAGAACCTGCAGGATCGCTATGAAGTCGGTGTCGTCAACCGTATGAACTTCGCCGCGTGGAAAGTCCTCGAAGGGGCCAAGTTTGCCAAAGGCGATCCGCAGTATCAGCAATGGGCCAATGGCCGCCAGGGCGTGTACACCACCAACGGCGCTGTCTTGGCCGTGATCAAGCGTTCTATCGCGACGCAACCGTTGCCGGATCTGTTCTGTTTCGCGCTGCTCGGCCTGTTCCGCGGCTACTTCCCCGGCTACTCCGCCCTTTTCCCGAAACACCTGAATTACCTCACTTGGGCGATCTTGAAAGCTCATACCATGAACCAGGGCGGCGAGGTCACCTTGCGCAGCAACGATCCGCGTGACACCCCGGCCATTAACTTCCACTACTTCGAAGAGGGCACGGACACCACCGGCGCCGATCTCAATGCCGTGGTAGATGGGGTCAAGTTCGTGCGCACGATGACCGCCCCGCTAAAGAAGCAGGGCCTAATTGCGGAAGAGGAACTGCCCGGCGACAGCGTGCAGAGTGACGACGACCTCCGCCAGTTCGTGCGCGACAATGCGTGGGGCCATCACGCGTCCTGCACTTGCCCGATCGGCGCCGTGCTCGGAAGCGATTTCAAAGTGAAGGGCACGCAAGGCCTGCGCGTCGTGGACGCGTCCGTCTTCCCGCGCATTCCGGGATTTTTTATCGTTACTTCCGTGTATATGATCGGCGAGAAAGCAGCGGCCGCGATTTTGGCTGCCCCCTAAGCCGTCACTGCTTCCGGAACGCGTCGTCCGATTCGGCGCCCGCGCGCGGTTTCCAGTTCAGCGAGTAATATTCGCCGCGGTCACGCGCCCACGGATCGAACGTGTTCACCACCGGCGCCAGTTCCTGCGCCAATTCGGGAATCGTGCGGAGCAGCACGCGCTTCAACGGCAGCACTTCCTGCTTGCCGTGGCCGTTGGGTGCGCCCTTCTCATAGACTTTACCGTCCGGACCGTTGTCGTTCACCCACTGTATACCGAACTCCGTGTAGAACTCCGGACGGAAGCTAGAAGTGAAGAACCGGTCGCTGAACAGGCGGCGCGACGCGTTCAGAATGAATACCTGGAACTGGGTCTCGGAAATCGCGAAGCCGTGCGGCCGCGTGGACTCCGCCAGCCATCCGGCTACCGTATCCACGTCCTCGATGTTGTCGACGGTGCTGCCGTTAGGATGGCCCAGGCAATCGTTAATCGGTAGGCCGTCCTGGTCCAGTTGGGAATCGGTGATGATCTTCGACGCGTCGCAAGTGTGCTGGCCGTAGACCTCCCGCAAGGCGCGGACCGTGGCGGCATCCGGCGTAAAATCTTCGAAACTGGTAAGTTCTCTTAGCCCAAGCTGGCGGCGAAATTCGTTGAAGCGCGGAACGCCGCGTTCGCGATCGCGCAAAATGTCCAATGCCGCCACGTCCACCAGTCCGCTGCCCGCATGCACCCGGGGCATCGGCAGCGACTGCAAGAACTGGGGATGATTCATCAGCGTGAGCGCGCCGGAGCGTTGCCGTCCCATGCTGACCGCCCAATTGGCGATGCCGCCCGCGCGCATCTCCGCGGTGGCCAATCCACGAAACGTCTTCACCACGGGAATCTTTTTCCGGATGGGATTCGGCGCGGCGGCATCTCGGAATTCAATCAGGTCCGGGACCAGCGGATGCAGCCGGTAGACCGTTGTAAATTCCTCGGGAAAATTGAACGGCACGCCGAAGTGATTCGTTTGCGGCAAACCGACAATGCCCGCGCCGGAGGCAAATACGGAAAACAACTGATTGGAGTCGGCGGCGCCGGAGCCGCCTACTTTCCGGGTGATTGCGCGCACAATGCCCGACAGCTCCGGGACCGCGCCAAACAGACCCGACCAGTTGGCGTTCATGCCGCGATAGAGCGGCTCATCGTAGAGGAGCTGCGTGGTCCATTCGAGGGTATGAATCTTGGCGATCTCGGCCGCCACCACCAGCCTCGCGACCTCGAACAGCTCGTCCGGCGTTACGTCGCGGTAGGCGATCATCTGATTCGGACGGCTCGGATTTCGCAGGCCGGAATCGGCGTCAGGAGTGAGCGCGGCCTGCTTGCGAAACGCCGTGACGAAGGCGTTGTGCTCGCGCGCGAAGACGTTGTGATAAAAGCTGAGTCCGATGCTCCAGTTGTCGGGGAAAGCGGTGGCTTCCTGGCCTTGCCAGGCCGGATTCATCGGATCGGCGCTGGCGAGGAGCGGCAGGTAGCCGTTAGCGTCGAGCAGCAGCTTGGCACGGTCTTTCGGATCGCGCTTGACGCGCCGCGCGGATGTCTCGTCGGAGCCGTAGATCTGCGAGGCGTCCCACCACGCCGTCACGTTGTTTTGGGTGGTTTTGTATGCGCGCGTCAGATAGGTCTTTCCGGAAGCGTCGCGGAACGTTTGTGGGTCGCTGGATTCCGCAATGAGAGCGCGGTCCATCTCATCGTCCGGCCGGCACCCCACTTTTGCCGCGTCCACCGGAGGCTGGCAGCCTGTCTTCATCAACTCCGGCGCATTGTGGCCCTCGTCGAGATGCGAGAACCAGTCGTGCGTCATGAACTGGATCCAAAACGCGGCCAGGACGTTGAACGAATCCGCCTTCTGATAGTCGCAATCCGCCTCCGCCGAATCGTCGTCCAGGCCCTGCCCGCCCCGGCATCTCTCGGGGTGGCTTTGCGCCCGAGTGAACAGCATTCGGCTTACAAGTTGTGGATCGGGCTGCAGCAACCCGAGGCGTCTGCCATGGCGGTTTCGCGCCAGGTCCGTCTTCCCCAGAATCGGAAACGTGGAATCCAGTTCGACCATCCGTCCGAAAACCTGCCCGGTGGATCCCATCAGGGGGTTGCGCAGGTCGTTGCAGATGCCGGTGAGCGTGCGCGCGCGGATCAAGTCGCCGGTGCAAAGCTGGGTGCCGGCTCCACCGACGTCGTTGTAGTTGGGATGCCCGGGAGGAAGCCGCATTTCGGGCCACGCCTTGAGCAGCGGTCCCGGCACGCCAGCGCGTCCTTTCACGTACTGTTGGTAAGTTCCGCTGTTGTCGAACAGGTTGAACTTGATCAACTCCATGCGCTGGTATTCCAGATCTCTAAGCGCGCCCGTGATGCCGCGGACCGTTTCGTCTGTGCCGGCGCGGCCTTGGGAGCTCGCGCCGCCCGTCCCCCAATAGCCTTGCCAATCCACCCAGGGTGTGGAGCGGAACCGCACCGCGCGATCATCCCCCAGACAGACGGCCGTTTCTTTCGATACCTTGCCCAGAAATCGATGCAATTGATCGTTTGCGACCGGTCGAAGCCCAGCGACCGCGGCTTGCTCGCATGCCGTCGAAACAAAGCGCCACCATGCCAGCGTTCCGGCTGTGACGGCAGCCAGAGCAATGAACGCGACGATCCAGTGCCGGCCTTTCATAGAGCCTCCTCCGGCTAACGGCTACGCCGAACCGCCCAGCGATGCCTGAGCACACGCTACCACGCGGCCGGTTGCTTCGCCGTCGTTCTTCAGGACAGGAAACTCTTTGAAGGCCTGGGCCGGAGCCTTCTGGGCTAGCGTGCTGGCAAAATCGGCGCCGCCTCGCCGTTCAGCCAGCCCGCGGCCGGGCTGCCGTTGTGCGGCGTAGTTTGATGGTCGATAACGATGCGACGCAGCCAGCAGGGAACTGCGCGTCCGGGTAAGGCTTTGACAGATCCGGAAGTACTCTTGTCCAACCGCCGACTGTGGCACCAGAAATCCGCGTGCGAATCCAAGATTCAGCTTAACCTCCTACGATGTTGCGGTTTGCTCTGCGCGTGTGGGCTGAATCAAGCATGCGATCTACGCGCTCCTTGTTTTCTTTTGACACCGGCTCGGCCAGCTGCTCGAGGCCTTCCCGCCAGGCGGCCTCGGGCTTGACCAGACACATCTCATCCACGATCATGGCGTCGATCATGCGGCGCGCCAGCCCCATATTGCGCAGATGATCCTGGATGCGAAAGTACGCCAGGCGATCATCGCCCGAGAGAACCGCCACCCCGACGGTAAGCTCCGTGAGATCGCCCCCGGTATTGTCCGGACGCCGGACAATGATCTCCAGGCAGTACAGCCGGTCCTGCTTCCAATCGAACATCGGGGAATTCAACAGGTCTCTCTCCCGGTAATTGACTCGCGGGTCCGCGATCGACAGGGCGGGCGCGATCTGGATCCGCGCGATCGAGCCCGGATCGACGTCCAGCCGGTCCCCGCAGAACGAACGGAAACGCGCGCCATAGCAACTGGCGCTGATCATCCAGGTGACGCGGAACATGGCTGACCATGACCAATGTCGGAACAGATTCATCCAGCCGGCGTTGTCGGGATGAGCGTATTCCGTCTCAAGATTCAAGTCCAAGTACACGTCTTCCATCAGTTGCAGGAGAGCGTTGCAAAAGTGGAAGCCGGCCCGCCGTTCGGAAACGCTGGGGGGCAATCCCAGCACCTCAGGAGCTATTTCGCGCGGCGAACCCGTCGCGCCCGCCATCAGACGCTCCCATTCCGGAGAGACTTGTGCTTCGAGGAATTCGAGATCCGGCTCGTCGCGCAAGCGGCGCATCAGCGACACCAGTGCCTGCGCGTGACGTGTGAACGAAGCCGCTGTGTTGGGGCTGGGGGCGCGCCAGCGCTGCCGTAGATCCGAAAAGAAGCACGGCCGGTCCGAGTCGAGGGCGGTCGCCGTACCGCTCTTCTTCAACCTCCGCTTGGCCGCCTCGGCGAAAACCGACATGCCGATGTGATAACCCAGACGGCGGTAGCTTTCAAACTGCGATTCATCAAAGAACTGGTCCGCCGTGGACTGATGGGGAAACTCGGGATGCAGAGCCGCATATTCCAGCACGTCCGCCGGTTCGTCGCCCGTCAGGCTGGCCTTGATGTAGATCAGCGTGCCGCGGCACGCGTCCGGGTAATGGATTGTTCCGACCGCACAATGGGCGCCGCTGGACGCGCGCCCGCCGGACTCGCCACCGGCTTTGGGCCGGATGGAGGTCAGGTCGATGTCGATCTCGACCCCAAAGTCCGAACGGCATTTCCGGACTGCGTTACCGAGATCGTCGAAATTGAATGACGCGTCCTGTCCCGCATCGCACGCCACGATGTAGCGGCACCGCCGGCGGACCAATTCGTAGATCCCCAAATTTTCAAAATGCCCGCCGTCGGAAAGATAGACGTAGCTGCTCTTATTGTTTGCGGCGCCGATCAGCTCCACCAGCAGATAACCCAGCCCCAGGAATGGGCCGGACCGGGTCCAGCACTTTCGATGACGAGGATTGCCGATCCAAGCTCCGAGCCGGACATTGAAGACGGTCAGCAGGAAGGCCGTAGCCGGTGCGGTGTGGAAGCCCCAGTTCGGGCTGACGGCAGCTCCGGATATGGCGACTGCAGTTCCCACTGAAAGCCCACCCTTCGGAACTGCATAGCGTGAAGTGGGCCGGTAGGCGTGCAGCGTCACGCCGGGCTTCGCTTTCGGCCGGCCCAGTTCCTCGGTGGGCGTTGCCGCGAAACCGCTGAATAGCGGTGTGACCGAAAATGCCTCGGCCTTGCGCTCCTGCCAGGCCAGTTCCTCG
Source organism: Bryobacteraceae bacterium (assembly GCA_035508055.1). GTDB lineage: Bacteria > Acidobacteriota > Terriglobia > Bryobacterales > Bryobacteraceae > Palsa-89. Next base: position 17,908 of record DATJNO010000158.1, read on the forward strand.
CCGCTGGCGAGGTTGAGAGCCGCATTGAAGATCGGATAGGGACCGGCATACTTTGGCGGCGCCAGATCCGCGACCGTGAAATCATCTTGCGGATCGAAGCCGGTAAACCGGTTGGGCTGGCGGCGCCGATGCGACGCTCCCAGATAACAGCGCACCAACCGGTTCTGATAGAAGTTGTGCATCGAGAACTGGTTGATGTCCACGCGGGATGACAACACCAGCGCCAGGACCAGGCAAACGACGAAGGCAAGCCAGGCGTCGACCGGCGGCAGCAACGAAAGGAAGGCGTAATGCCCGGTCTCCATGCGATTCATACCCGCGAAACCAAAGCCGAATAGAGCGATCGCCCCCATTTGGACCACAAACGAAATGAGCAATAGAAGACCCGCCACGAACACCAGCGGCGCGACGCGGGCGACAAGCTCGGAGCCTGCGTTGGTTCCGTTCCCGCCCGTCTTGTCACTACGGCCCTTCAGTACGCCGGCGATGGTGCTTGCCAGCCAACCCGAGCCGAGCAGTGTCGTCAGCAAGGGCCCCACTTGGCGATCCAGGAGCTGATAGTTGGTGAGTTTCGTCACGACCCAAGGCCCGTAAACGGCTGTTCCGGCGATGATGGCCCAGCCCGCCAGCCATAGAGAAAGAACGGCGCCTGCCCGGCTCCACCACTCGCGGCGATCGTCAGGAAGATTGCGCCCGAAGAGGCCGAGGTGCAGGATGACTACCAGCGAGTACGCCGCGCAGACCGCCAGTGGGCCCCACACCAGCTCGTGCCACGGCGCGCCGTCTCCGGTCCAAAGGCTGAAGAACCGGCCCACAGCGATAAGCACCAGCCCGCCCAGTGCCGCGCTAATCGAATTGAAGATGAGGACGGCCAGCAGGAACTGCGTCCGGCCCCAGTTCTTTCCAGGCGGCGCGCTGGAAAAATCGAAGAAGTGCTCCCGATAGCCTCCGAAGATGGACAAAAAGCAGAGCAACAACAGGAACGCGAACGCCACACGGAATCCCACGACGTAAAGGCCGCGACCGCTACGAACCTCAAACAGCCACGCAGCAACCAGCATGGATGACAAGAAGACCGGAAGTACGACCAGGAGATGGATTCCCTTTTGCTGAAACCGAAAGCGATCTCTTCGGGCGTGCTCATTTCCGAACGAATGGAGATTTTGCTGGATGATAAAGACGGCAGCAGCGAGAGGAAGCAATCCGGCCCAGGACCAGGGCGACCGGCGGTACACGACATCGAACACCGACATCGTTCCACGCGGCACCATGAGCAGGCCGGCGAGCGCCAGCACGATGATGATCATGTTGAGCAGCGTGTTGCGGGCCCAGATGGCAGCGATACTCCATGCATCCGCTGTGAATAACCCGCTTCGTGGCGCCAGGTAATTGCTATATTGGCGGAGCCATTTGATGGGATGGGTGGCGACGGATTCCGGATCGGGCGATTCGGCCGGAGAAAGAGCCTCGCGCACCTGTTCCGGGTCCTTCACCCGGCTGTTCCAGGCGTGCAGCCAACTGCCGATATAGCCTCCACCCGATACAGTGGACAGATAGTCGAAGTAGCGCGATAACTTCAGCTCAGCCAGCGCCTGTAGAATGCCCAGGTTCAAGGTCGCGCTGCGGATGCCGCCACCGGAGAACGCCAGCCCAATGAGTTGACCCTCGTCGGTGTCTGTCGCGTTATAGGGCAGCACCTGGCGGAGGGCCCTGGACTTTGAGACTGCCTCCAGCTCGATCAGCAAGGCCCAGGGAAACGGCAGGGCTTCCTCAAAGGTCAGCGCAACATCGGCAGCGAGGCGAGGATTGAAGAACAAAGCGACTTCGACCACGGGGAGATCGATGCGCGCCCGAGCGAGCAACTCACGTAGACGCTCCAGAACCGCAACCACCTCCGGAGGCTGCTTCCCAGGCGGTTGTCCGGTGAGCAGAGTTACGGCCTTTTGCGCCAGGACTTCGAGCAGCTGGACAAACCTCAAATCGGGATATGCGCCTTCCAATTTCTGGAAAAGGCTCGCATCGCCTTCCAGCCGTCCCCGGAACGCCTCCGCCACGGAATCGGGTCTGTCATCCCGCGTGATGTTGACATGGAGCAGTTCGCGCATCGCCGCGGCGGACTGAAGGGCCTCTTCGGACCAGAATTCGGCCCGCTCCTCCCGGCCTTGATTCCGCGCCTGGAAATGCAGACACACGACATTTGCGGCCAACCGTGCCACACTTTCGACGTCGAGTGCCATAGCTCCCCGGGACCCGTGTTCGAACAGGTCAAGTGATGCTCTCTAGCCTACTTGCAACAGATAGCGATGGTTTCCGACAATCTCCGCCTAGAATCTTGCGACTGCAACACCCGGTCCCGCCAATCTTAGAGTCGGGCATTCAAGTCGAACCGTGGCCAGGTGCGATCTTAGCGGAATGAACTGGGTGTTGCGGGAACTCAAGCCACAAGCGATTGTCTAATCGAACTGCGCCAGCGCGTTCATCCGGGCGCAGCTACCTTTCACCATCGCTTCACCGAAGTCGGCCTGCGCGTCTCCCGCTGGATGAGCGAGCAGCGCAAACATCTCGCGCTGACTCAGCTTCCTGAGCCGCACGTAGTCCTTCACGATCGTATAGCCGCCCGTATAGGCGTGCTCGTCAAATTGCTGGTGCAATGGGCTGTTCTCGACGGCCATCGGTAAACCTTGGCCGGCCAGAGGCATCCTATCCAAACACCACCGGCCACGAAGACTTCGACGATTTGCGTTAGGGCCAAATGCCAACTATCCCTAGACGCCAATTGTCGCGGCTTCCTTTACTTTTTCCGATTCCGCGTAAGATACGCCACCACGTCTTCCAGTTCCGCGTCGCTGATCTCGGTCTTACGTGTAATGGGCATACCGAACAACCCGTGCCGCACCACGCTCTTGATCATCACGGGCGTAAGATCCGTGCGTTGTTCCAGCACAGCCGGAAGCTTGCCCTTGTATTTCACGGCCAGGGCCGAGGTGCCTGCTAAAGCGCCATTGCCAAACATGACATTCTTGGGCGCCACAGCTCCGTGGCAAGGAGCGCACCATTTATCGAAAACGACTTTTCCGTTGGTCTCCGCCGGCGTCAGGGCCAGAAGATGATTGCCGAATCCAACAACCAAGAATAGAAGGACTGTCTGTCTCATGCGCGGCTCTTCCTCATGTTTGCCGGCCAGATTCCGTAGCGGCCTGGCGAGATAATCCCGTTGGGGTCAATACTGTCCTTTAACTTTTCCTGGAAGCGCAGAAGGGAGTGATTGTTGAACGAATACTTGCTGATCAAGAGATCCTGGAAGGCGGGATTGGTGCGATAGCCAACCCAGCCGTGCTCCGCGCAGCGGTTCATTACCTTCTCGAACAAAGCCCGGCTTCGTGCATTCTTTGCAGGGTCGCGCCACGTAGGGACGGTGGTGCCCGTCCAGAAACAGCGCGAATAGTAAGTGAATGGCGTGGGAAAGGGATTTTGCTGGGCCGGAAGGCCAAGTTCCTTGTAGGCGTCGTGTAGGACCCGTGCCGATTCGAACAGCACCGAGGCTTTGCGCGGGATCGTGACAAAAAGGTCGGCGTGTCCGTCCGGGGGATCACTCGCGTTCGCCGCGTTCCGCGCCACCATATTAAATACTTCAAGAGCGGGAATTCCCAGGCGAGGCTTGTCGGATTGGGTCGGTTCTTTTTCCTTAGGGATGGGCAGCGTCAGGAAGTCGCCGTCCTGGAACGTCGCGCCGGCGATCGCTTTGCCGATACGCCGTTGGGCGGCCTGCCAGGTAGCGCGAACCGTTTCTTCCGGACCATAAAAATAGAGCTGCACAGACCAGGCTGGAAGCTTCTGCGCCGTCACGAAGTTCTCCACCGCCTCCGCGGAAGGCCAGCCATTTTGCATCAAGCTTGCCATGGCAGCTCCGCCCGGCCCAAACGCTGACCGTCCGACAGGACTGCCATACTGAGGCATCCCTGTCAGGCCCAAGTCTTCCAGGTAGCCGACTTCATACACCAGTGGGTCCAGATCCTGGTGGCGCGGCACCGTGACGGTACCAGACAAGAAAGCTTCTGGCATCGGCATCAGCCAGAAACCCATCTTTGTGACGATACCAAAGTTCGCTTGCGCGAACAGCCCGTCCACGTACGGGCCGGCGCCGTAGTGGAAGTCCTGCCACGTATCCGAGTTGGGCACAGCACCCATTCCGGTGCGGATCACTTCCCCGTCCGGCGTCACCACTTCCATGCCGCAGTGCGAGCTGAAGTGATCGCGAAAGGCGGCCATTGTATAGCCCGCGCCGTGATCCAGGCTGTTGCCCATGGGACTGCCCCATCCCGGGTCTGGCACATCCAGCATCAGCTTGAGGTTGCGTTCGCGAATGTGGTGATAAAGATCGAAATACGAAACGCCCGGCTCGACCAACGCGAACGCCCGCTTTTCGTCCACTTCCAGGATGCGATTCATGCGCTTCAAATCCACCACCACGCTGCCGCGCATATTAGGCGCCGACCCGCCGTAGGTGAGGTTGCGCCCGGTTGAGATCGGATACAAAGGGATGCGATAGCGATTGGCGGTACGTACAATCTGCTGGACTTCTTCGACCCTGACGGGAGCCACCGCCGCGGAGGCTACCCGCTCGTCTGGTTCTCCCCAATTGATGGAGTAAGAGTCGCGATAGAGCGCCACATCTTCGTCCGAGCTGAAGACCCAGGTCGCGCCCACGGCAGACCGGAACGCACCCAGGGCCGCATTGAAGTCCGCTTCGGTTACATTCGGAGGTAAAACCATTTGAATACTCCCTTTCCGCTTTCAGGCGATCATCCTGTTCAAGCGATCAACCACGAAACCAGCGCCGTTTTGTTTTTCGGAGAGAATGGGCCCGTGCGTTTTTGAGCGGACGTATGGCACGGTTCATCGATATCGAATTCACCGAACTGCACAGCCATGGCACGCCCGAATCCAGCTTCCGGCGGCAAGTCATGGATAACCGCGACCAGCGACGGCGGCCCGACAGCAATGTGCTGTGTATGGCCGTCTTGATCAGTAATGTGATCCGCTCGAAAGGTGACCCGCATACCCACGTCGCGCGCCAATTCTTCGAGACAAAACAACGCAGCGCGATCCGTCAACCCGGCAATAGGCAAACGGTTTTCGCTTAGATGCACTCGCAGATCGTCATACCACAGTTCGGCAACATCGCCGCGAATCGCGGAAGTGCAGACGCCTGCGCTGCGCAGTTCGGCCGCGAACCCCCGGCACTCCGCGAACCGTTCGTCAAAAACCGCTTTGTGAAAGGCGATATGCGCCCGCCCCGGTGACAGGTTCCGGCCAGAAGCAGGCACTTTGACGAGTACTCCGGCCACCGTTGCCGCACCGATTTTCAGGACACTTCTGCGGTTGACCATTTCACCTCCTGCGACAATCTTTGCCGCTAAGTTTATCATCACTAATGTTTGGACGATTGGCGCCCTAGAGCCCTCGGAGTGCTCCCCGCCGGCTTTTCGCGCACAGAACACCATCAACACCGGAGTATTTGGGGAGGCGAATCACTATCGGACGATCCGCCGCGACGGGAAAGCACGGGCGAAGAGGCCGGTAAACACCACGCCGTTAGTCGGCATGCGGCGAGTTTGCCCGCGCCGTCAGCCACGGAGCTTCCAGATCGGCTACTGAGAACCGGACTCCGTCCGGCGCTTTCGCTGACTTCGACGGATCGCGCGCTTGCGCGAGCATGCGCCCTCGCTTCGTTTGGGACCGCGTTCCTGCCATCGCCGGAGCGATCACAGATGTTGGATCAATGCGGACGTTGTCGCGGTTGCTTCGGGCACGGCAGACGGAAAATCCATAGTGAACGTCATCGAGGTGGCCCGCAGAGTAGTCAATTCCTGAGGGCTAATCAACTCCAGTACGAGCGACGATGTCAACGACCTCACCAAGGCGCTTCTCGGCTCATCGGGCGTCAACTCATGTTCGGGTGCTGTGGACATCGCGTTGCGACTGCCGATCACCCGGATCTGGCGCCCAGTCGCAAAGTGACTCGCGCGACGGAGTTCAACCGTCCTCCCTAGCGGCGTCCACCACCGCGGTACCCAGGCAGCGCGTGTTCTCCGCCACCAGCGTGGTTTGGTGCTTTGACCACGTGGCCCCGACCGTCGCGGGCCTCATTCGCCTGGAAATGATTGAATGCCTCCGCACCACGCGAGGGTAACGGGCCCCTATATCCATGATGCGGATCAAAGCGGTTATCCACATGGCCATGAAAACCCGCAGGGCCGTGGAACCACGGTCCTGCACCGATAAATATGCCATCAACAAACCAATCCGGCCCATAGTACCCATACGGAGCACAGCTATACGGCGCGTAATCGAAATATCCATATGGACAGACGGGCGCAGGCCCGATACTCACGCCCACGGAGACCTGTGAATGTGCAGGCCTGACCGAACTAAGCGCAGCGAGTACGATGGCAGACGAAACAACTGACTTCCAGAAGGTCATAGTGTTCTCTCCTCAAAACTCCGTTTTGGTGCTCCTCAAAAGGTCACTTAAAGCCGGCATTGGGTCCCGATGCACTACCTAAGCCGCCCGCTTCCAGCATCCCTCTACTCTACACCTCGGTGATCGTGACGCTAACGAGTTGCCAAAACCAAACTTCCGGCCGCACGATATAACGCAATCGCTCCGAGGGAGAACCTAGTCGGGTCTGCAGCCCAGGCGTTCGCGGAGATCACTCCTGCGTTGTCGCTAGCGTTTACCGGAGACTCTGCCCCTGCGTTCCTGCTCCCGGCGGATCACGCGCCCTTCGGAGAAAGCCGCTGCTGAACCCAGAACGGGATCAGGAACGAGAAACGCAACCGGAGTTCGAGAATTCAGAAGATGCGCTTGTGTCGGGCGACTCCGGGGCGTGGGCCAGAGAGGGGGAAACTGATGGCAGCGTTCAGTGCGCGCCCTTGGCTCACCGCGCTGTGACGTCGGCGGTTTGTAGCCATGTTTTGGAGCATCCCGGAATACCAGCCGCAACGAAAACACTGCCAGCCCTTTGTCATGTCATCCCATGTCATCCCAGAGCAGACAGCGCGCGCTTTCGGTTGTGCGACAACGCTTTCCCATGCATCGGCGCCGCAACCCCTAAGTCCTCCGCTAAATCCACTTTCTCTCCTGTCTGGGAGCGATCCGCAAAAGCACACCGGCATTCCCGCGTCTACTGATCCAGTCAAGGCTGTTACGCGCGGTGTGAATCCGGCGTCTCACTGAGCAGGTTGGGGGCAGTTTTACCCGATTGAGAATCGGTTTGTGGGATTCTAACCTACATGCGAGTCGTCTCCATGCTCTGCTTGTTTGGCGCTGCGATGCTGTTGGCGAACGATGCCTACCCGCCGCCGCGCTTCACCGATCCTGAGAGAGTGCGGAAGCTTGAATCCGCGTTTCCAGACGTCGACCAAATCTTCCGGCGTTATGCCGCCGAGAGGAAAATTCCCGGCATGGTGTGGGGCGTCGTGATCGATGGCCGGCTGGCCCATGTCGCATCAACCGGCGTGCGCGACCGGTCCTCCGATGCACCCGTAACGGACGACACGGAGTTTCGCATTGCTTCGATGACGAAAAGCTTCACCGTTCTCGCGATTCTCAAGCTGCGCGATGAAGGCAAGCTGTCGCTCGAAGATCCGGTATCGAAGTGGATTCCCGAATTCGCGCGGATGGAATTGCCCACACGTGACACCGCGCCTCTTCGAATCCGGCAACTTCTCAGCCACAGCGCCGGCTTTCCGGAAGATAATCCCTGGGGCGATCAGCAACTTGGCGCGAGCGACGCCGATCTTACGCAATGGCTCCGCCGAGGCATTCCTTTCTCCACCCCTCCAGACACCCGCTATGAATATTCCAACTACGCCTTCGGGCTTTTGGGCCGTGTGGTGACCCAGGCATCGGGGATGCCCTATGAAAAGTATGTCCGCACCCAGATTCTGGCCAAGCTGCGGATGGATGCGTCCACCTTCGAGTTCTCTCAAGTACCTGCCGATAAGCGCGCGGTGGGTTATCGACTGCAACCGGACGGAACCTACGCGGTGGAAGCGCCGCTGCCGCAAGGCGCTTTCGGTTCAGCGGGCGGTCTGCTGACCACTGCCACCGATCTAGGCAAGTACGTGGCCTTTCATCTTTCGGCGTGGCCGCCGCGCGACGACGCAGAAACCGGCCCGGTGCGCCGGGCATCGGTGCGCGAGATGAGCCACATGTGGACGCCTTCGAACCTGACTGTCGGGCGGTCCGGCGGCGTCTTGCAGGCGGCCGAAACCGGCTACGGATACGGCCTGCGCATCGCTACGGATTGCCGCTTCGAGCACATCGTAGGCCATGGTGGCGGGCTTCCCGGCTTTGGATCCTACATGGCGTGGCTCCCCGATTACGGGGTCGGAATGTTTGCCATGGCGAACCTTACGTACGTGGGGCCATCCGAGCCGATCAGCCAGGCCTGGGATGTGTTGCTCAAAACCCGCGGATTGCAGAAGCGCGAATTGCCCGCCTCACCGATCCTCTCCCAGATGCGCGTCCACATCGTTCATCTTTGGAAGTCGTGGGATGACGCCGAGGCGAAGCGGATTGCGTCCATGAACCTGTTCCTGGATGCCCCGATAGCCCAGCGGCGCGCCGGGATTCAGAAGCTGAAGGATGAAGTGGGCGAGTGCGGCGCGGCCGGCCCCGTCATTCCGGAAAATTGGCTGCGGGGGCAGTTCAACATGACGTGTTCGAAAGGCACGGTGGGTGTCTTTTACACGCTCTCGCCGACACAACCGCCGGCCGTGCAGCACCTCGAATTCCGCAAGATCGATTCAGATCGTGTCAGGATGGTCTCGCCCACCGGCGCCCCGGCGGGAGTGGCCTGTTCCGAGTAGATCAAAATCCGGGCGGATGCTCGGCTGCCACATTCCAGGTGCGCTCGAGAGCCAGCCCAACACGTCCGATCGTGCCTTCATCGAACAGGCGTCCAATGAGCGGTGAGCGCCGCCGTGAGAGCGGCTGATGCACGGCCGAAAAACCTGCGGCGCGTATCAGGGGGCAGGCGGGTAAAGACGCACCGCATTATCGTGCAGATACCCGTGCGCGATCTCCAGAGCCTTGTCCTCCGTCACTTCGTTTGAAGCCACCATCTCGGCGAGAGCGGCGGCCAATGCGTCGCGTGCCGAGTAAACGCCGAGCCAGTACGTCTCCTCCGAACCCAAAGCCGCGCTGTAGGGGTAGGCGTCCGAGCCGAAGGTAATCTTGTCGGGGTAAGTCTCCAGCCAAAGTTTCAAAACATTCTTCATCTCCGAAGGGTATTCCAGCGTTTCGAATTCCGAACTGTCCAGGTAAACATTCTTCATCGCCGCCAGCCAGATCACCTCGCGGAAATACGGATAGCCGCCGTGAATGAGGACGAACGTGGTATTCAGATAACGCGGATCCTTGACGATGTTCTCCAAATTGAGGACGTCGCCTTTCCGCAGACTGAAATAGTCGCCTTCCCCCACAGCGGTGTGAATATGCACCGGTAAATGAAGCCGGCCGCCCTCCGTCACCAAGTAGCGGAAAACGTAATCCTGAAAGGTCTTGTAGTCTTCAGGCGTGGGAACTCCGCCGGAACGGTATTTCTGATAAACGGCGGCTGCGGCCTGGCGCGGCGGATCGGCAAAATACAGCGAACGGAAGTAGGCGGCCTCGAACTTTTCGGCGATGCCGCCCTTCTTCTGGTTCTCTTCGAGGATGCGGGAAACGAAGGCAAGATACGCATCGAAGGTGCCGGGCAGGCGGCTGAGGCCGGCTTGTTGCAAATAACGGTGCAGAACCTTTTCCTGGAGAGGAATGTACACGCCCTCATCCGGATTTTCAGCAATCACGGTCTTGTTATCGAAGGGAAACAGGACCGAATCCATGAAGAACACCCAGCGGAATCTTTTCGGGTTCAGGTAGCTCGCCATGGCCACGCGATTCGCCACCGTGGACTCAATGCCGCACTGGTCCAGGATGCGGTCCCAATAGGCGGTGCCTCCCGCTTTCTCAGCCGCGCTGGAGCGCTCCTGCAACCAGCGCATGTGTCCCTCGGACATGTCGGAGTATGGGTAGTCGAACAACGCTTTCACCGCCGCCACGAGCTCCGGATTCGTCGAGCGCTCGCGTAACGGCAGGTGCTCCGGCGGTGTGGCTTGAGCATCCACGTCGGAATCGTCGCCGTATCCGGGGTGCGCGTGGTGATCGAAGATCTTAATGGTTTTGATTTTCTCGAGCAGGCGCTCATAAATCGCCTGGACGTCTCCGGACGGCAATGCGTGCGATTGCGCGGAGGCAGGCATAGACCCCGCGATAGAGAAGATTGCGACGAAGAACCACTGGACCAGGTTGCGTTCCATCTTGCGGCCCCTCCTGCAAGGCCGTCGGATGAGGTACGGCTACCCAAGCAGGCCAACGTGGCGCCAAAGCTACCGGTGGGTGGTTCCAACAATGTACCACTGTTCGGACCACTAGGAACGCCGGATCTGTTAACTTGCGTCATCGCATCGCATCTGCATTGCGTCGCCGAATCGCGTGACGGCGCTCGGTTTTCGTGTTATCAATTACTAACTGGTAATTTCGGCCGGCGGCTTAGGAGACGCTCACGGGATGAAACAGCGGAGCATGATCCGGGTTGGCGCCTGGAGCGCCGCGCTTATCCCGATGGCGCTCGCGCCGCTGAACGGCCAGGCGCTGGAGAACGGACGGAAGGCGCTGGATCTTTTGCTGGCCTCCCGAGACTCCGAGTTCAGCGAATTACTGACCGCCGAAGCGAAAGAAAAACTCACTCCCGAGTTTCTTCGAAATCACGTGGATCCTGAGATAAAGAGCTTCGGCAAACTGGAAGAGATAGGCCAGCCGCTCAGTGAAAAATCGGGCAGCGACGACATCGTCAGCTTTCCGGTTCGCTTTTCGGGCGTCAAGTTAAGCGTTCAATTCACGCTGAATGCTTCAGGGCAGGTTGCCAGGCTGCAGTTCCGTCCTCCCGACGAACCCCTGCCGCAGGTTTGGAACCGGCCGTCATACAGTAAGCCAGAGCTTTTCCGTGAACGCGAGGTCACCGTGGGCGCGGACGAATGGAAGCTCGGCGGGACGTTCACGCTGCCTGTGGGGAAGGGTCCATTTCCGGCCGTGGTGCTAGTACACGGGCCGGGCCCGAACGACCGGGACGAGTCCCTTTACCTCACCCGGATTTTCGCCGATATTGCCGAAGGCCTGGCTTCGCGCGGCATCGCGGTGCTGCGCTACGACAAGCGCACGCGAGTTTATGGCCGCGAGATGTCGGAGATCCCTTTCACCCTCCGGGAGGAAACCGTTGAGGATGCGGCTCGGGCCCTCGCTCTAATCCGGCGGCAGCCCGAAGTGGACCCAGGCCGCGTATTCGTTCTCGGCCACAGTTTGGGCGGATATGCGGTCCCGCGCATTGCGCGCCGGGATGGCAAACTGGCGGGCGCCATCGTGCTCGCGGGGAATGCGCGCCCTCTGGAAGAAGTTGCCCTGACGCAGACCGAGTTCATGTTGAAAGCCAAGGGTGGCGCAACGCCCGAGGAACAGAAACGGCTTGAGCTGTTGAAGGCCGAAGTGGCGAAAGTCAAAACCCTGGCGCCGGCCAAGGACAATCCACCGATCCTGATGGGACTGCCGACAGCTTACCTGTTGGACTTAAAAGGTTACGATCCGGCCGCCGAAGCGCGCGGGCTTGGAATCCCCATGCTTTTCCTGCAGGGCGAACGGGATTTTCAGGTCACCCAGGAAGACTTCGGCCTCTGGAAAGCGGGCCTGGCCCGCGCCCGGAATATTACGTTTCGCACTTACCCCGCATTGAATCACTTGTTCATAGCGGGCGAAGGACCGGCTTCTCCGCTTGACTACCGAAAGCCCGGCAACGTCGCGCCCGCAGTCATCGAAGATGTCAGCGCATGGATTGCCACGCAGAAACGCTGACAGATTCACGGCTAAAGACACAACGAAAAAAGTCTTGACTAACACCCGACACTCGTGTTGAAATGTTACCCACAGGATTTCCCGTCCTAGCGAGCCTATAGCCGCGCGGCAATGTTGCCCGGAGTCTCACCTTTTAGTCCACGTCCTGACTGCACCCCCAAGTCGCTTTACGCAACATAGCGGTCAGAAAAAGGATTATCAGGATGCGGTGTTACGGGGTGTTCATGCGCATTGCGCTTCTGTTGGCATTCAGTTCCGCCGTGTTTTTTCCTCGCGACGGCAAAGCGCAAGCTGCCAAGCCTCAGGGAATTCCGATCGACGATCCGCTCGTAATTCGCAGATGCGGAGGCTGCCATCAGCGAGACGCCAACGGAATGATGGGGCGGCTCTCCTACATCCGGACCAGTCCCGAAGTTTGGGATCAGGCCATCAAGCGCATGATCCGCTTGAACGGACTCACGCTCACGCGCGACGAACTGCGGGACATTTTGCGCTATCTGAGCAGCAATAACGGCCTGGCGCCCGAGGAGATGAAGCCGGGATTCTGGGAGGTGGAGCACCGGACTGTCGGCTATCAGTCCGATTTCACTCCCAACCCCGCTCTGCAAGCTACCTGCAACGCCTGTCACAGCATCGGACGAGTTCTGGCGCAACGGCGCACCCGCGAAGATTACGAGAAATTGGTGGCCATGCACATCGGGCTATTTCCCGGCGCCGCGTATACCTATCGTCCGGTGCCGCATAAGCCAGTCTCCGATGAAAAGACCCCCGCACATCAGGTTGAGACTGCCACCGGCGGCGTCACCATGGAATATCCAAAAGCTTCCATGCCGCCCAGCCAAAAATATCCCGTTGACATCGCGCTGGACTATCTGGCGAGCGCGCAGCCTTTGATCACCCCGGAATGGACGGCCTGGAAGGCGGCCATGCGTCCCCAGAAACTGGCCGGCACGTGGCTGCTGCGCGGCTACCAGCCTGGCAAAGGACGAATCTACGGTCGAGTGATCATCGCGCCCGGCGCGGGAGAAGACCAGTTCACAACCAATATCGAGTTCAGCTACGTTTCGAGCGGCGCCACTGTCAAGTCCAGCGGCAAGGGCATTGTTTATACAGGCTATAGTTGGCGAGGGCGGGTGGCGGCGCCCGGTTCCAATACAGTGCACGCGATTACAGCCACCGCGATCCCCACCGGGTGGCGCGAAGCCATGCTGGTTTCCCGCGATGGCAATAGCATGGACGGCCGCTGGTTTTGGGGCGGCTTCGGGGAATTGGGCATCGATGTCCACCTGATGCGGGCGGCCAACGAACCCGTCGTTCTGGGCACCGATCTCTCGGCGTTGCAGTCGCCTTCCAAAGCTACGGTGAAGATCTATGGGGCGAACCTTCCGGCAACTTTGAAGGCCGGCGATGTCGACTTTGGGAATGGGGTCAAGGTAACGAAAGTTGTCAGCGTCACCGGGAGCCTCGCCACAGTGGATGTGGAAGTGGCGCAAGGTCTGCTGGTGGGCATGCACGACCTGGCGATCGGGCGCGCTTCGGTGAAAGACGCGCTCGCGGTTTACGACAAGATCGCTTACATCCAGGTGGAACCGGACGCGCAGATGTCCCGCTTGGGTGGAATCCGGTATCCGAAAGAATATTCGCAGTTCGAGGCCGTGGCGTATGCCGCGGGTCCGGATGGCAAGCCGGGTACCGACGATGACATTTCGCTCGGTCCGGTATCGGCGCGCTGGGCGCTCGAGGAATTCGTTTCCACCCCTGACGACGATGACGTCAAATTCGTGGGCTCGCTGGACGATGCCGGCCTGTTCACGCCCAACGTGGAAGGCCCGAATCCGCAACGCAAGAAGCAGGCCAACAACTTCCCCGTCGAGAATTACGGCGACGTTTGGGTGGTGGCGTCATACAAGGACCCCGGCGGCGACGACCTCAAAGCCAGAGCCTATCTGGTGGTGACCGTGCCGAATTACACGATTTACGATCAGCCGGAGGTGGGGCAGTGACCGCCGCGGAAGCAGTTGCCGTTGAATATCATCCCGCGGAGCACCATCTGTTCGAGACCGGAGGCAGGCAATTTCTGTACCTGGTGCCGAGCGGCGCGGTGTTCGGGTTGAGCGGCCTTTCGCAGGAACTTTTCAGTCTCTTGCGAAGCTGTCCACTTTCCCGCGATGAGTTGACGGGCGAGCTGGCGCGGCGCAGCTACGCCTCCCGCGAGATAGAAAGCACGCTCGACGAAATGGTGGAGTTCGACGTGGTTTCCTCCGGCATTCCGAAGAAATCTTTTCCCAGTGTCCCGGACCAGACCTTCCCCATCCAACGGATCGTTCTGAATACCACCAACCAATGCAATCTGGCTTGCGGATATTGTTACGAATACAGCGACGACAGAATTTCCAGCACCAAAGATCAGCCGAAGTTTATGAGCAGTTCCATCGCACGGGCCGCCATCGACACGCTCTTCAAGGAATCGGCCGGGCGCTCCAGCCTGCACGTGACTTTTTTCGGCGGCGAAACCCTGCTGAACTTTCCGCTTATGCGCGAGAGCGTGGAGTACGCGACGTCGAAGGCGCGGAAAGCGGGCAAAACCGTCGAATTCAGCCTCACCACAAACGCGACCTTGCTGACTGAAGAAATTGCTGACTTCCTGGCCGAATACCGGATCGGCGTCACGGTCAGCATCGACGGCGACAAGGAGCTTCACGACCGCATGCGTGTCTTCCATAGCGGAAAGGGAAGCTACGATATCATCGCGCCGAAAATTAAGATGCTGTTGTCGCGGCATCGCACCAATTCCATCGGCGCGCGTGTCACTCTCAGCAATGGCGTGCGCGAAGTGCGGCGCATTTACGATCACCTGACGCGGGAGTTCGGCTTTGAGGGGGTTGGCTTCGCGCCCGTCACGGCCAGCCCGGATCGCCTGTATCACATCAACGGCACAAAGATGGATCGGGTGCTGGACGAGTTCGAAGAGTTGGCGTGGGAATACCGGGATTACGCGATCCGTGGCGGCCGCCACTACTTTACGAACGTCAGCGATACGGTCAAAGAACTTCATTTGGGCATCAGCAAGGCGTACACTTGCGGGGCAGGACTGGGGTTGCTCGGGGTCGGCACGTCGGGCGAGATCGCGGCCTGCCATCGATTTGTCGACTCGCCGGTAGCCCAGATGGGCAACGTCACCACCAGCGGCCTGAATCATGAGGCACGCAACGAGTTTCTGGGGAAGCATCATATCGGGGCGCGGCCTGACTGCCATAGCTGCTGGGTGCGGCCATTGTGCGCGGGCGGCTGCTATCACGAATCTTATATTCACCACGGACAGACCGAGGCATCGAACCTGAGTCAATGCGACCGGATCCGCGGGTGGATCGATCTGTGTCTGCGCATCTACGGAGAGATCGGGATGAAGAACCCGAAGTTTCTGGAGCGTTTCGAGGAAAGCTAGCCGGCAGCGGCAAAGGATCAACATGAGTTCTCTACAGGCATTCAATCGCAAGGCGCGCAAACTGCAAGAGGCTTGCGCCGCTGAAACCGGAGACGCCGAGGCGCTGGACGTGGTGGCGCTGCAGGACAAGAAAAACAAGCATGGACGCGTCTACTATCCGCTGGGCTGCACCCTCAATTTCAACCCAGGCTGGGAAGTCGACATCTCCGGGGGAACGGCCGGACTTTGCGCGCCCGTCGAGCGCGATCTGTTCGACTGCTACCTGGGTTGTGCGTGGCCGGCTCAGGTTCCCGATCACCTGAGCAACAATCCGGACTGGACTTCTAAGTGCAACTCGGCCGTTAACGACTGGCGCGATGTCGACGTGATTTACCCGTAGACAGCCGGTCCGGAGGACTTACCAATGAATTACTGCCTGCTCAGACGCGGACTCTCCGCCGCTTCGATCCTGGCCAGTGTCTGCCTTGGCATCGCGTCCGCCGCCACGGCCGCCAACCTGAAAGGGCTGATGTACATCGGAACCTTGGATCGCAAGCTGCTCATCATCACCGAAGACACAGGGGATATCGTGGGCGAGATCCCGCTGGACGGCATTCCCAGGACAACGGTCCTCTCCGCGGATAAGACCAAGGTCCACATCATCACCACCCAGATGCAGGTGGAAACTGTGGATCTCGCCACCCGCCGGGTGATTAGCAGTTTTCCGCTTTCCGACGGCAAAAGCTCTCCGCGCATGGTTCGTGGCGCCGGCGGGAGAAACTTCTCAGGAATCGCCGTCGATCCCGGAGGCCGGTATTTGTATGCCTCCATCTCACTGGCCGTGAAGGAAATCGACGAGTTCAGGATCGACCCGCCGCAGTTCGTCCAGATTGATCTGCAGGAAAAAAGAATCAGCAAGGCAATCCCTTTTCCCAAGGGCTACGACCAGGGATTCGGCTTTGCGGCCACCTACAAAATCTCGCCGGACGGCAAGCTGCTGTACGTTTTTGACGACGATATTGTCGTGTTCGAACTGGCTACGCTGAAAGAAGTGGGCCGAATTCCACTCGCTACGCCCGAGTATCCCGGCGCCGCGCCTTACCGGCTCTCCGCCAGTGACGACCCCAACGACGAACCCGGCAAAGTGACCACCGTGTTTACGTCCATCGATCCTATCGTCCACCGCGAAACTCTGGGCCTGGGCGTAATCGATCTCGCCACGCGCAAGGTCGATTTCCGGCCTCTTGGTCCCGCGTTCCCTATGCTCGGCTTCCTGTTGACGCCGGATCGAAAGCGTGGCTACTCGCTCATGCTCAACCGTACGCTTGGAAATCGCGAAGCGGAATGGTGGGTGTGGGATGTTCCCAACCACATGGTGATCAAGAGAGTTCCGGTGCCCGCTCGCGCCACCTTTCGCTTTGGGATGAGCAGCGACGGCAAAAAACTATACCTTTACGGGGCAGGCTCAACGATAGAATTCTTCGACGCCGCCACGCTCGCATCCACTAAGCTTCTCTTTCTCAACAAAGACACTACAACCAATCTGATTGTCATGGCTGGCACTTAACATAACCTTGTCGTTGGCGCCTGAAGAAGATTCAGGAACCCCATTCCCGTCAAGTTGCGGTCTAAGCGGCAGGCGCCACGTCTTTTGAAAGAGTTAGCCGGACATTACGCTCAGCACGCTGAACTTACGCGACGTGGCGGATCTCGGAAGATAGCGGACGCATGGCCGGTGCAGCGACGAGCACGGGAGCTCCCACCACTGTGGCGGCAACTCCGCAAAATTTTTCATTGACCCGCGGCAGTTTCCCGCTTATACTTTCAACTACATTTTCGCCCGGGGGGCATGTCGAGCGAGTTACTCCCTGTATTCCCGCCGGCGAACAAAGTTCCCGAGCGCCAGAAGGCGCAATGAAGTCTCCCGTCCTTCCCGAGTCCCACTCGTACTCTCGGATGCTGCTCCGTACAGGCAGAGTTGACTAATCCGGCCGCGTTCAGCCGCTGCACGGACTGTTCACACGCTTTGACTCAAGGAGACAGAAATGCCAGTTAAGATGGTCCGCCCATTTGTCAGGGGGCCGCATACCAGGTCCTGGATCGGTTGTTTCTGCGCCCTTTTTGCCGCACTGCTATCCATTGAGGCGCTCCATGCCCAATCGACCTACGGGACCGTACTGGGCACGGTGAAGGAAAGCTCTGGAGCCGTGGTGCCGGGCGCCGTGGTGAACTTGACCAACACCGGAACGAACGCGAAACATAGCACCCTCACCGACGGGACGGGCGGGTATCAGTTCGTGAATCTGGAGGTCGGGAACTACACGCTGACCGTCGAAGCCGTCGGCTTTCAAAAGGCAGAATTTGCGTCGTTCGATCTGGGCGGACGCGAAACGAAGAGGCTGGACGCGGACTTGCAGATCGCGACGCAAGCGACCACCATCAATGTGGAATCCTCGGTGGGAGCGGTTGTTCAAACGGATACATCGAGTATCTCGGAGACGAAAGGATCGCTTGAGCTGACCGATCTCCCGGTTGCCATTACGTCGCGCTCCACCGGCTCCACGAGCGCCATGTCCACCCTAACCGCGCAGTCGGGCGTACAAACAGATGCCAACGGGAACATCTCCGTCGCCGGTAGTTTGCCAAGCCAGCTTTCCATGAGCATAGACGGAATCAGCTCGATGGGAACCGGTTCGGCCATTAGCATAAACGCTGTTGGGGCCATTTCCGAACTGTTCCCTTCGTTCAACGCGATTGAAGAGATTCGCATTGGGGAGACGATCAATCCGGCTGAATTTGGAGGCGTCGCCGATATAACGACCATTTCCAAGGCCGGTTCCAATCACCTGCATGGAGGGGTCTTTGAAAACTTCCAGAACAGCGACACCAACGCCGCCGACTTCTTCAGCCACATAGTGAACGAAGTGAAGATGAACAACTTCGGCATCTATATGGGCGGCCCGGTCGTGATCCCCAAACTGTATAACGGACACGACAAGACGTTTTTCTTCGGAAGCTTTGAGGCGTTGCGGCTGCCCAAGACTCAGACCGCAATTGAGAGCGTTCCAACCGAAGCCATGCGCAACGGAGATCTGTCAACCTATCTCTCCGCCGCCAATGGCGGCGCGGCGAACCAATTGACTAATTACCCGGGGAACAGCATCCCAGCCAGCATGCTTTCGCCTTATTCGCAAAAGGTGCTGAGCACCTTTTTCCCATTGCCGAACTACGGCCCAACCGGCGCCATCGCGAACAATTATCTGGCAAATTTCCCCATACCAATCAACAGCGCCCAGGGTGATGCCCGGGTGGATCAAATGATCGGTTCGAAAAACCTCGTCTTCGCCCGATACACGTACAAAAATCGGCGGGTAACAGCGGTGCCTACCGCGCCGGCGTATGCGAACCCCGGCTCTCCCTCGGTGCCCACCGTAGGCGAGAATTCGATTCCCGAGTTGGATCAGGCACTGACCATCGCATGGAACTACGTCATAAGTCCTACCGTCGTGAACGAATTACGCGGCGGATTCAGCACCAACATCCTGTCATCGACTTACGGGATCACCGCGCAGCAGTCCGCCAACGCGCTGGGTCTCACGGGTCTGCCGCAAGCTCCACCGGCAGGCGCGGACATCGTTCCGCAGATTCTTGTTGCCGGGTTTGCACCGCTCGGACTTCAAAATGAGGACGCAAAGCAGGGCACTAAACAGCTACTGGACACACTGACGTGGACGAAAGGAAAACACACGTTCAAGTTCGGCGCCGATTACCGGCGTCTCCACGCCTATTACAACGCCGTGTTTTATAACAACCTGGAAGGGAGTTATGCCTTCAACGGATCGGTGATGAGTTCGCTGCTCGGCCCCGGCAACGCTACGCCAATCGCTTCCTTTCTCCTGGGTTACCCCGACAGCAGCACCATCGCAACGAATCTGAATTGCTGCACTTTCGCTATGGCGGAGCACTACGCCGGCTTTGCGCAGGACGACTACAAGGTTTCCAAGAATCTGACGCTCAATTACGGACTTCGGTATGAGTATAATCCGACGTTCCGCGACAAGTACAACAACCTGTCCAATATCGATCTCAATTACACCAGCGTCGTGGACGGCCAGACCGTGCACGGAGCGGTGATCGTCCCGGGGCCCGGCACCTTAGGATTTCTGGATGCGGGCTTCGCGGAATCCATAGCTCCCACCCCGATCGTCACGGCACAGTCTATTGGTGACCCGTCGGCGCTGCGATATTCCCAAAAGACGGATTTCGCGCCGCGCATTGGATTCGCGTGGCGAATGTTTGGAGACGATAAGACCGTTCTGCGCGGGGGCTACGGCAAATACATCGAGGTCTTGATGAGTACCGCGGCGCTCAGCGCCTGGGGCACGACGGCGAGCGATGTGGGAACTTTTCCCAATACATTCGCCGCCAGCGGGGCTCCCATATACCAGTTGCCCTACTCTTGGCCCTCCAACATCGCGCAACCCGGATCGCAAGCCTACTTCCAGGTCACGGCTTTGCATTACAAGGACCCCTACGTTCAGGAATGGAATCTCACCCTGGAGCGGGATCTGGGCGCGGGGTTCGGTCTGCGAGTATCCTACGACGGTAACCACTCCACGAACCTTGGAACGGGTATGAATATCGATCAGCCTGGTCCGAACACGATTGGATACGGTAATCTGCCGAAATCGGCTTTCCCGTATCCCCTGTGGTCGGAGATCTACTACAACGACAACGAAGGCTTCGGCAACTACAATGCAGCCACCGTCTCGGTGAAAAAACGGTTATCGTTTGGGTTGCAACTGCAGAGCAGCTATATCTATGCGCGGAATCTGTCCGATCTGGGCGGGAACCCCGGCACTCCCGCGGGCGGCTTCGCGGGGGAATACGGCGGGACGCTTTCCAACCCTGCGCAACCGGGCCTCGACTACGGGAATGTCAATTTCACCCGGCGGCAGCGCTTCCTGACCACGTTTCTTTACGACTTGCCGTTCGGTAAAGGAAAGATGTTGGTGAACAGCTCCAACGGGCTGGTGGACCGCGTGGTGGGCGGATGGGAACTCGCCGGCATTCTGCTGTTTCAAAGCGGGCCGTTCATGACGGTCTCACAACTCAACGATCCCTGTGGTTGCGGCTATAACATCTTCAACTCTACCGGCGGCCGAGCGGACACGGTCGCGGACGTAAGCCCAACCGCGGGACAATCGCTCGCCCAATGGATCAATCCGGCGGCTTTCTCTACGCCGGCTAACGCCATCGGCCGCTTCGGAGACTCAGAGGCCGGTGGTGTCGTCGGGCCAGGCACTCAGGCGGTTTCGATGTCGCTCATTAAGAGCATCCCGGTAAAGGAGAGTGTTCGCGCTCAACTGGGAATCCAAGTCGCGAATTTGTTCAACCATCCCAATTTTGCAGCGCCAGGAAATCTGACGCTAGGGGTGGCCGCATTCGGGCAGATCACGGCTCTGCAAACGGCCGAAGGTGCTGGACCGCGGCAAATCCAGTTTACTGGGCGTATCACTTTCTGAAAGCGCTAGCGATTTTCTTTCTGGCCGTAAGTTGTTACGCCGCGGATGCGGTGATAACGACGGTCTCGGCAAATCCGCCTTTCACCGTGGAGGCGAGCCAGGACGTAAGCGCTCGCTTCCCGGGCTCTCCGCGCCTGCACTCCTTCGCCTGGGCGCAATGGAATGGCAAGTGGATTTTCATTGCCGGACGCACTGGCGGATATCACGGGGTCGGCGGAGCGCAAGCCGATTTTCCGCGCGATCGCGCCAATGCTCAGATCTGGGTGGTAGATCCCACGGGTGACGGTCCAGCCCGCACGTTCCATTTTCCGGTAGCAGCCCTTCCCGACTCGCTCGGCCCGGTGAAAGATCAGTGGATGTCCAGCAACCTGCTCTTCTTCCAGGATCGAGACACTTTATATCTGGCCGGCGGCTATGGCCAGGATTCGCACGGCGAGTGGGTGACTTATCCGATCCTGTCATCCGTTCGCCTGCCATCGCTGGTGGAGGGCGTGATGCGCGGCGAGAATTCGTTCTCCGGCTCTATTGCCTATGTACGGAGCGCGCTCGTTCAGGTTGCGGGCGGGGAATTGCTGAAGCTGGATGACGGCCTGTTCTACATCGCCGGCGGCCATATCTTCACCGGTACGTATCGCGAATTCGAGGGGGCTGACGAAAAAAATTCAAGCAAGGCATCCCAGACCTATATTGGCGAGATTCGAAAGCTCAGGGTGCAACGGGACGCGCGTGGACAACTCGCGGTTTCCTTGGTCGATCGATACCCGAATCCGGAGTTTGCCCGGCGCGATCTCAACGCTGGTTTTGTCATTCTTCCCGACGGGCACTCGCTGGGCGCAGCCGTGTATGGCGGGGCCTTCACCAAGGACCAGCTAAGTTTTACCAAACCGATCTATTGGAGCGCGAATCATCCTCCCCAAGTCGACGGCTCGTACGACCAGAAGATGAGCGGCTACGCCTGCGCAAGATTCAAATTGTTCGATCCCGATGCCCGTACCATGTACACGACTTTCTTCGGCGGCATCAGCCGCTGGACCTGGGATTATAAGAAGAAGCAAGCCGCAATCGCTCCGCTGGTGGGCGATAAGTCGGGGCCCGATTACTTCGATGGCATGCAATGGGTGGATCATATTGCCACCCTGATTCGCGGGCCGCACGGAACATACGAGGCTGTCCAGCCTGCTCAGCGGCTGGCTGGTTATATCGGAGCGAACGCCGCATTCCTCCCTGCCGAAGGGTTAATCAGGATCCGAGAAGACGCCGACGTGCTGGACCTGAAGGCTCTCCGGGGCAGGCGAACCCTAGTGGGATATATTTACGGCGGTATTCGCGCGTTTCCGCGAGAATTTCCTTACTTGGATGAATCACCGCTGTATCACTCCGGCAACGTGCCGACGAAAGCGAATGACATGATCATCGCCGTCTATCTCACCGTGCCACCGGCTGACTAAGGGAAAGGCTTTTCGGCAGGTCGAGCACCGGGTTGGCCTGGAAGAAGTGGAACGGCCGGATATCGAACGAATGCCATAGCGTCGGCATTATCGGCCAGTCTTCTGTTCGCGTAATGTGGTGGAATCCAAGTGTGTACCAGCCGACGATATCCGTATTCGTAATCGGCCGGTTTGCCTGGGTCCAGACGGCGAGGCCGTCGTTTCCTTTGGAGCTGATGGGGTAGACGCCGGCCGCGTAGCGCTCATTTTCGCTGTAGGGTGTGACCCAGAATTGATGTTCGCTAAAGGCGCCTACTTTTTGTGGAGGATCGTCCGGGGACAGTAACGACTTGGCGGTAGCACCCGGCATCACTTGATAGCCGGTCGGATAGTTGAACGGTCCTTTTACGGAGGGATTGACGAACAACCAGATGGACGGCCGATCGAGCTGAATGTCGAGGATGGCATCCTTTTCATGCTGCGCAATCCTGGGTTCGGCCACCCAGATGGATTTACGCATCGGATCGTTGTCCAGGCGCTGCAGCACCATGCGGTCGGTCATGAAGCTGTTATTTTCTCCATCTACATCGAAGTCCAAACGAAACGAGAAGAAGTGGTCGTGGTTCACCCCCATCGTATGCGGCCCGACGAATTGACCGTACTCGGGCGAATCGTAGTCCGGATGGTCCGGGGCCTTTTCCTGGACGGTGGGCCTCGTCTCGATGACCCCCGTGGCGCCAACGGCAACTTCAATGGCGCCGTTGGGATCGAACCGCCAGTCCACGATGTAGTCGTAGTTGCCGATGGTCGCGGCCGACCGCAGAACCAGTTGGCGAGTGGGGCGGCCGTAGATTTCGCCATCTTCGAAATGACGCCAAGCCGGGCTTTCCGGGTCGCGTTCAAACAGGCACGCCACATTCGAAGTGAACTTGGGCGCGCCGTTCTCGCCGGCCGATAGACCGTCGAACCAACTGGCATCCGCGGGACAGTCGACGCCGGGACGAAGCGGCGCGAGGAAACCGGTAGCGAAGAATTCTCCGGCGTCCACAAAGACCCGATTGTCCCACCCGTTCGCCGGGTCCATGTAAGGGACGAATAGCTCGCTGAGGCTGGCTTCATAGAGAACGGAGCGGGGGCGGCCTTGATCGACGAAACGGACCAGGTTAAGGATCGGACCAACGCGCTGATCCATGCGGACGCGGAACAGCCAGTTTTGCCAGGAGATCTCGCCGTTCTCGATCCTGTAGCCGGGGCCCGCGGGTTGGGAAATGGAGATGGGAGTGGTATGTGGGCGGGGATTTTCCGGAATTCCTTCGTAGTCGATGTTCCCGGTAGGGACCGGAGCGCCTCCGCGATCCACCACTTTGAGAACCTTCTTCGTGGCCATGTTGACTTGCAAGCTGAGGCCGTCTATGGAGCGTCCCCAACTGTGGTAGACGCCGTGCTTCTCGGCGCACTCGCCGAACCCCATTCGCTGGGTGGCTTGTTCGGGGATGGATTGGTAAGCACCCGGCAGCACGATGCACTGGATGGTTCCGAGATCTGTAATGCCGCGCTTCTTCAGCGCTTCCACCACTCTCGGGTCGCTCTTGATGGCTTCGTCTTCACCAAACAGTTCGCTCGTAAGAATGGGAGCTTGGACGCCGGGCAGCTCTTTAAAGCTGAGAACTCTTTTCCCCACGATGTCCACGCGAGCGGCGAACGTTTTTTCGCCCCTTAGAAGGACCACGTCCGCCTCTCGCGCGAATGGCTGGCCGGGACGATAGCTCAGCACGGCCGATTTGGCGGGAGGATGCAGGAGGACGCTGGCAAAAAGCGTAGCAGGAGTGATTTCGTTCGCTTGCTGGAGAACATCGTAGACGGTCCAGTATTCGGTTTTGGTAAGGCTGTCAAGAGGGTGCCCGGGGGATTGCGCGCACGCTTCGACGACAATGATTACAAAGAGAGAGAGAAGTCTCATCGAAAGTTCTCCTGGCTTGGGATCACAACAGTATAGCCTGAGTAGCGGAAAGGGAGCCAACCAGGTTGCGAAGCGAAGAGCGGAATGTTCGCTTGGTTTGGAAACATCGTCGCACGGATTTTCAGCGAACCGCACAGTCCAGCGACACGCTGTAGCGGTCCGGTTGGGTGAAACGACAAAGCTTTGCAGGAACCACCGCCGGACGGGGAATGATGAAAACTGGTTCGCCGATCCAGGGCGAATTATAATGTCTGGATGTGCGTGTTGACCGAAAATGGACAGGCAGGCGGCTGCTCCGTGAAATGGTCCCCGTTTACGTCACCACGTCCTCAAGGAGCCGGTGAAGACCGGCGGCCAGCCGATTGTGGACCCGGTTGCTTCCACCAGCGGCACGGATTCCGATTGGGTAGTGAAAGTGATCGACCTTGACCGCGACCCGCGGACGTTTGTTCAGAACATCCTTTGGGCGAAGCCGCAGGGCTACAAGAAGCCGACTCAGCGCATCTTCATAGCGGCGATCACGCGAGTTTGCCGAGTTGCCGGCGGTTGTGAAGCAAGAAGGAGCAGCATATGCGCTTTTTGATCGGCTTGGCCTGCGTTGTGACATGCGCCGCCGTGGCGCTTGGACAGGCGCAAGAGCAAAAGAATCCTCTCGCGGGTGATCCCACGGCCATCCAGGAGGGGGCGTCGCTCTTCCGCGCGAACTGCTCGCCGTGTCACGGACTCAACGCAAGCGGCGGTGGCCGCGGACCGGATCTTCGTTCCGGGCGCTGGGTTCATGGCTCGAGCGACGCCGCGATCTTTCGCACCATCAGCCAGGGCGTTCCGGGAACAGAGATGCCCGCCAATTCTTTTGAAGACAGCGAGACTTGGGCCTTGGTTGCCTACCTGCGTTCGGTCAGCGCGGGCACGAAGCCCGTCGCGGGCGATGCTGCCAAGGGCGAGAAGTATTTCTTGGGCGCGGGTAAGTGCTCCGTGTGTCACATGGTGAAGGGGCGCGGCGGATGGCTGGGTCCCGACCTCACCCGCGTTGGCGCTGCTCGATCCGTGAGTTATCTGATCGATTCGCTTCGCGAACCCAACAAAGACCTCAGCCTTGGGATGACGGATCCCAACAACCATTACGTCTACCCGTTGGAGTACGAGACCGTGACAGTCGTAACAAAGGAAGGGCAGCGCATCGTTGGCGTGGCCAAGAACGAGGACACATTCTCGTTGCAGCTCTTAGGCCAGGATCAGAACCTTCACTTGTTTCTGAAGAAGGATCTGCGAGAGGTCCGGCACGAACGGCGCTCGCTCATGCCGGCATACCCGCAAGCGGTGCTGGACCATGCAGAGTTGCAAAACTTATTAGCGTACCTAACCGGTTTGCGTGGGGAACAGCAATGAACATCGTTACGGCACGAGCCGCTTTGGCGCTCGCTACCTGGATTCTGTGTGTCACCCCCGGGCGTTCGCAGGTTTCCTACGATCGGATCCGGAATGCGGCCCAAGAACCTCAGAATTGGCTCACTTACTCGGGCGATTACAACGGCTGGCGATACAGCAGGCTGGATCAGATCAGTCCTGCGAACGCGGGGAAGCTGGCGGTAGGGTGGGCCTTCCAGAGCGCCAGTCTCGGCCAATTCGAAACCACGCCCTTGGTGATTGACGGCGTCCTCTACGGCACCGGGCAAGACAACCGCGCTTTCGCTCTCGACGCCCGCACCGGCCGGGCCATTTGGCGCTACCAGCGGCGCCTGCCCGATAAGGTGGAAGCCTGTTGCGGCATGGTGAATCGTGGTTTCGCCGCGCTGGGCGAAACCCTCTTCATGGCTACCCTCGACGCGCATGTCGTGGCGCTCGACAGGAAGACCGGCAACGTTATCTGGGACGTCGAGGCGGCGGACTACCGCCAGTCCTACGTATTTACCGTCGCGCCGCTGGTGGTGAAGGACAAAATCATTGTCGGCGTTGCAGGGGGCGAATATGGAGTGCGCGGTTTTATCGATGCCTATTATGCCGCAACTGGCAAGCGCGCCTGGCGCTTCTACACCGTGCCCGGCCCCGGCGAGCCCGGCCACGATACCTGGACAGGTAATTCCTGGAAAACGGGCGGCGCACCCGCGTGGATTACCGGCTCCTACGATCCCGAGTTGAATCTGATCTTCTGGCCAACCGGCAATCCTTCGCCGAGCAACAACGGCGGCGAGCGTAAGGGAGACAATCTTTACAGCAGCTCCATGCTGGCGCTCGACGCGGACACTGGAGAATTGAAGTGGCACTACCAATTCACGCCCCACGACCTTCACGACTACGACGCGACACAAATTCCCGTATTGTTAGATGCGCCCTGGCAAGGGCGACCGCGCAAGCTGCTGCTGCAAGCCAATCGCAACGGATTCCTCTACGTGCTGGATCGGACCAGTGGTGAGTTTCTCTCCGCCAAGCCGTTCTTTTCAGGCCTCACCTGGGCCAAAGGGATCGGCGTCGACGGCCGTCCGGTGGTCGCGCCGGGCAGCGAGCCAACGGCTGAGGGGACGCGAACCTGTCCGGGCGCTCTTGGTGCGACCAATTGGTTTTCGCCCTCTTACAGCCCACAAACCGGGTGGTTGTATGTTGCCGTTGCCGAGGAGTGTGACGTTTTCACCAGCGCTCCCCAGAAATATCACGAAGGTCATGATTTCATCGGGAGCGTCTACGTGCAGGCAAGCGGGGAACAACCCTCGGGAGCGCTGCGGGCATTCGACCCGCTCACCGGCGAGAAGAAGTGGGAGTTTAAGTATTTTTCGCCACCCAATGGCGGGTGTCTTTCGACTGCCGGCGGAGTAGTTTTCGCGGGAGATTCGGACGGCAACTTTACGGCATTCGACGCGCGCTCCGGGAAAGATTTGTGGCACATCCAGCTGGGTGCGGCCATCTATTCCTCACCAATGACGTACCTCTTGGATGGCCGGCAGTACGTCGTAATTCCGGCCGGCGCGGCGCTGTTTGCGTTCGTGTTGCCAGGGCGCTAGCCTTCGAGGGACTTCCACCGGTGCGCTGATGTCCGATGTCGCAAGATGCCCGGCTAACGAAATAAATTGAACGCATCCATGAGGCGCACTATAACCATGACCAGCGGCGAGCAACGCCGGTTCAAAGTTTTTCGTCAAAGGTCTTCACCATGTGAACGATAGGGAGAATTTCGCCGTTCGGAAGCGGGACGCCCACGTTTTCTTGTCTTTGATAACCCTTAAGAGTGTACAGAGGCACACCCGTCAGCGTGGAGCCCATCTCCACGGCGCGGAACCCGGCTTGCCGGGCTGCATCCTCACAATGTTTCAATATGAGAGTACCCAGTCCGCGCCGAGCCCACTCTGGGTGAACGAAAATCGCGCGAATCTTTGCGGGTTCCGTAGCCGGATCCAGCAGACCCATTTCTCGATGCGGTCCGTGATCGCTGCCAAACAGCGTCCGGCGATAGCTCCATCCTCCACACCCGACGATCAGGTCTGGCTTCGAAAGAGGCTTCGCCACAAAATATGTTCCATCTTCGATGAGTTGCGTGTCCAGCCCAAGCGCGTGCCCGAGCGCCCCCTCGATCTGCTCAGGAGTGTAATCGTTCTTCTGCAGATGACGCACGGAGAGTTCGATCAAAGTGCGCAAATCCGCTTCATCTGCGTTCGTCGCCGGACGGATTTGGAATTGGACGGTCATTCTTTACTTCTACCGGATGACGCCGGCTTCAGCGCAGGCAACCAGGTAATCCGCGACAAGATTCAGCGGTAGCGGCCAGAACTCGGCGGAGACCGTATTGCGAATCTCGCCCACGGATCGCTGGAACACGATGGAAACCGGCTTCTGTCTGGCGGCGTTGGAGACAGCGGTCGGTTTCCGCCAGCCCGAAATCTGGAACTCCGATCAGGACGCCCGGTACACCGCGACCGACTTCCTGGCCCCGCGGAAGAGGCGCGGCATCGCCATCAGCATGGACGGACGAGGGCGTGCGTTGGACAACGTCTTCATCGATCGCTTGTGGCGGTCGTTGAAATACGCCAACGGCCTGGATCTGTTCGCAGCGTTGGAAAAGTACTTCCACTTCACAATTATCAACCTCCGCACCAGGCGGACGCATACCGGCAGGTCACCGGTAATTTTCGACAGAGCGTTTTCGACTGGGACGTAGAGGCGGCCCTGCTCGGGATCATCGCGGTCCTAGAGTGGTTGCGTTCACTTGATCCGTGATCACGACCAGCTTATTCGGATCGGCGCCCTGGTCGCCGCTCCCGCTGATGGTGGAGGTGGTCGCGTAAATGGTTGCGGTGCCGTCCCAATTTACGATGCCCGTGATGTTCCGAAGGCCGTCGGCGGCCGGCGCCTCGGCCCCCTGGGCCGTGAGCCTGGAGGACCAATACGGGCGGCGCATCCATCTATATTGGAGAGGATGATCGAGAAACGTACTGCTCACTCCCTTTTGTTGCTATCGCTCGTCCTGGCCACCGCCGGCGGGCTGAGAGGCGAGCATGTCTTCTTTCGCGTTGCGTTGACTCCGTCCGCACCAACGCCGTTGAGTGGACGCCTGCTGATCTTCCTTAAGAAGGGGAGCGGAGACAAAGAAGTAAACGTGGATGAATTTCATCCTGGAGCAACCTGGGTCGCCGCGCGCGAGGTCCAGGCCCTGGCGCCCGGTCAATCGGTTGAAGTGGATGCGGACGAAAATGCCTTTCCGCAGCCCTTTTCCTCGTTTGCGCCGGGGGATTATGAGGCTCAGGTCGTGCTGGATGTCGATCATACGTACAACTACGCCGGGCGCGGGCCACAAGACTGGATCAGCAGCGTAGTCGCCTTGAGCCATTGGCCGGCCGGCAACGAATCGTCCTTGGTGCTGGACCATCATCCTCCCGTGAATCAGGCGCGCGCCGATCTGATCCACAAGGCCTTGCAAAAGGCGCGTGAGGATGTAGCAAGGAAGGAAGAGTTCGTCAGTCCGGCCTTAACTCGCTTCTGGGGCCGGGACGTCGCGATCAAAGCATGGGTGATCCTACCGCCCGGATACACCGCGGAAGGGGGCGAGCGCTATCCCACCGTGTACTGGACGCATGGGTTCGGAGGGAACCTCGACTCCTGCCTGTTGGCAGGCCTGGAACTTCACGATCGCATGCAGCAGCGGAAAATGCCGCCGATGATTTGGGTCATGCTCGACGAGTCAATTCCGGAGGGCACGCATGAGTTCGCCGATTCGGTGAACAACGGCCCGTGGGGCACGGCGCTCACCACCGAGTTCATCCCTTATCTCGAACGCAAGTACCGCATGGACGCGCGTCGAGACGGCCGGTTTCTGAACGGCCAATCGAGCGGCGGATGGGCTACGTTGCAGCTGCAAATTAACTACCCGGCGATTTTCGGCGGGGCCTGGTCAACCGCGCCCGATCCCAGTGATTTTCACGATTTCACGGGAGTCGATTTGTATCGCCCAGGCGCGAACGTGTATGTCAAGGCGGACGGCACGCCTCGGCCGATCATGCGGGAACACGGCAAGGTTATCTCCACACTCCAGCAGTTCGCGAAGCTGGAGGCAGTTCTGGGGCCTTACGGCGGACAGATTTCCTCGTTCGATTGGGTGTTCTCTCCCAAGGGCAAGAGTGGTGCGCCGGAGCCGATGTTTGATCGCGAGACCGGCGCCGTGAACCCGCAAGTGGTCGCGTATTGGCGGGAGCACTACGATCTGGCGCACATCGTGGAAGTGAATTGGGCGGCCCGCGGGCCGGACTGGAAGGGGCGCATCCACGTGTTCGTAGGGACCGCCGACACGTTCTATCTGGATGGCGCCGCGCACCTGCTGGAGGCCGTCCTCACTCGGCTGGGAGGGCAGCCGCACTTCTATTTTCTGCCGGACAAGACGCATTTCGATCTGTACGCCGTGGGCCAGGACAAAGGAGCATTGTTCGACCGGATTGGCGCCGAGATGTACGCGATCGCAAGGCCAAAAAAGGTCAGTAATCGGCGTCGTGATCAGCGGTACGATGCTGTCGCTGGGAGCGCTTTCTGATGCCTCGGGGAACGTCAGGAGGCCGGAGTTGCGCTCGTGGCTCCACGCAGAGCTACTGCGCGGGCGCCCGCGCCTTATCCGCTTCGATCCCGATCGCGCGAGTCAGCGCGATCTCCACGCCGGTGCCTGGATTGAACTTGACGTCGGTCCCGCGCGTCAGCAACGCGATCAGCGTCCCGGCCGCGATCCCGGATACTCCTCCGACGCCAATGCCGCGGATGCTGCCCGCGATCGCGCCCGACGCGGTGCCAATGATCGCGCCTTTGCCCGCCGCATCGCCGACCCGCTCCAGATCCTTGCCCTTCTCGGAATCGCGCTGCACCGTGTCCGGCTCCTTCATGTGCGTGTCGGCTCCCGGTATGTGATTGATCGCCGCGGCCATGTTCATCGAGTAGCCGTTCGCGTAGATCAAGGTCGTGAGGTGAAATTGAAGTTCCGCCGTGCCTTTGATGCGGCCCGCGCGCTTCACTTCGTCCACCTCGCCCTGCACCCACGTCCCTGCCGGAATCACGATACTGCCGTCGGCCACCACGGGAAACGTGGTTTGCGCGTAGACCGGATCTCCCGGCCGGGCGTCCTTAGTCGACAGCGCCTGCCGAAGCTGGATAGGGATCTTCGTGCCCGCCGGCAAGATCCAAACCTTAGCTGCAGGAACCTGCGCGCGCGGCTGCGGGGCCGTCGATTCCTGGCGCGTCTGCAGTTTCGGCTGATTGTTAACGGCCGGCGGAGGCGTTTGCTGTCCGGCGGCGAGACCCGTCGCCAAAACGAACCCAAGGATAGGTAACATGGGCAGCTCCATACAAATGTTAACCCCTGCAGAGCCAAAAGAGCGCACCCGATTGGGCGAAATTTCGTTGGCATTCCGCGAGCTGGGTTCCAGGCGCAAGAATCTACAAGCTTGTTTTTTGTGGGAAGGCTATAACGGGACCAGTATGAGTGTCATCAGGCCCAATGGCGTTCTGCCCGTAACATCCATCGCCTTTCTCGCCTTGCTTGTCAATCCCTCTGGTTTGACCGCCCAACTCGCGTCGATCGTCGGAGAAGTATACGACCCCGCGGGTGCGGCCGTTGCCGGAGCCACGGTTCACGCCATCAATTCCAGTACCGGATTGAAATGGAGCGTCAAGACGCGTGGCCAGGGCGACTACTCCTTCGAACTGCTTCCGCCCGGAGCGTACGTGGTTGAAGCCTCCGCCAACGGGTTCTCTTCCTCCCCGGAGGCTCACATCGAGCTGGTGGTGAACGCTACCTCGCGCGTCGATCTTCGGCTGGGCTTGGAATCCGTCAAGGAAAGTGTGAAAGTGGCGGCTCAGCCGCCGCGGGTGGAAACCGAAACGTCCGAACAGGGACTGGTGATCAGCGAGGAGATGACACACGATCTGCCGCTGAACGGAAGGGATTTCCTGACCCTGGCGAAACTGGCGCCGGGAGTCACTACGGCAACCGACAACGTCGCTTCCGCCGCGGGACCCATCAATGTCAACGGCCAGCGCGACCTGTCCAACGACATTATGATCGACGGCATCAATGCGAATGCCGGAGGCAGCGCCAATGGCCGCATCAGTCTGGCGCCCGGCAACGATCCGGCGGTCGGACAGTCTGGAAGCAGCATGGGACTCGTCTCGGTGGATGACGTCGCCGAGTTCAAGGTCCAGACCCAGACCCAAACCGCGGAGTTCGGCGGCTTTTCCGGCGCCGTCGTGAACGTCACCACCCAGAGCGGCGGCAACGAGTTTCACGGGAGCGCCTACGAGTTTTTGCGGAATAGCGATCTGGACGCCAACAACTTCTTCAACAATGCCAACGGTGTTCCCCGGACACCTGCACGCAACAATTTCTTCGGCGGGACGCTGGGCGGCCCCCTCAAGAAAGACCGCACATTTTTCTTCGTATCCTTCGAAGGATTGCGGCAGGCGGTGGGAGTGAGCGCGAACGCACGGGTTCCCTCGCTCCAGGCACGCCAAGACGCGGTCAATCCGCAACTGCAGCAACTGCTCGACGAATATCCGCTGCCGACTGGACCGGTGAATGACGATGACACTGCCGCCTTTTTCGCTACCGCCACGAATCCGGTAAATGAAACGGATTTCAGTGCGCGTCTGGATCACCGCTTCACCGGCAGCGACGATTTCTTCGGGCGCTACTCCTACAGTGATTCGAGCGGCCAGCTACGCAGCTTCTATCTGAACACGCTTTCCGGCAACCGCACGCTGTTGCAGAGCGCGAGCGTTTCGGAAGTGCACCGCTTCACGCCCACGTTGTTCAACGAGGCCCGCTTTGGATTCGTGCGCAGCGCCAACAGCTCCATTGGCGCGGCGGACGGCTTCGGCGGCGCCTTACCGATTCCGTTGAACCCGGCGGGCGACGCCATTCTCCCCGGCATCGATGTCTTCAACCTCCCGTACGCCGAGTCGCCGAATCCGCCCGAGTTCCAAAACAACAATCTTTTCGGTTTCAACGACGACGTGACGTACATTCGTGGGCGGCATACTTTCAAATCGGGGTTCTGGGTGCGGCGCGTTCAGGATAATCCCAATCTCCAGCCCCTTTCGAGCGGTGTCTATTTTTTCAACACCGTCGCCGACGTCGTGAACAACAACCCAGCCTCGTTCTTCAATCAAGCCGCGGAGACGGACTTTGGAATCCGGTTCACCAACTACGCAGCTTATTTCCAGGACGACATCGCCGTGAGCCCGCGGCTGAAGCTGAATCTGGGCCTGCGCTACGAACTCGACACAGTGCCTACGGAAGCGCACGGCCGCTTCGCCCCGATCGTTGGCCTGGGTGACATCGCTACCGCGACTCTCAGCACACCGGGCACGCCCGTTCACAACGGCGACCATGACAACTTTGCGCCACGCATCGGATTCGCCTATCAGCTCACCCAAGACGCCAAAACGGTTCTGCGCGGCGGCACCGGAATTTTCTACGACCTTCCCACCGTCAACGCCACTCAATTGGCGTTTGGGCCGCCGTTCAAGATCACGAACTTCGTGCTCGGCACTGCTTCCGGCGGGCCGGTCAGCGTCCCCATCGATCCGGCGCTGCTGGTGACCGCGATTACAGGCTTACCGCCGTTCGGCAGCGCGATCGTCTACAATCCCACCCACTTTCGAACACCGTTCGCGTACGAATACAACCTGAACCTGCAGCGGCAAATCACGAACGACCTGGTCGTCCAGGCCAGCTACGTCGGCGCGCTCGGACGGAACCTGATTCGCATGCAGCCCTTGAACTTGATCAATCCGGCGACCGGCATGGCGCCGAATCCTGACTTTGCCACCGGCGCACTCGATCTGATCGACAGCGACGCCGTCTCCAATTACAACGCCTTTCAGGCAAACTTGAATCAGCGTCTGTCCCACGGTTTGGAGCTGACGGTTTCCTATACCTGGGCGCATTCCCTCGACGACGCCTCCAACCCTACGGGTACGTCGGTGAACTCTTCCTTCACCGGGTCCAACCCCTACGATTTTCATGCCGAGTACGCCGCGAGCGATTTCGACATCCGGCACAACGTGATCGTCGCGTTCCTGTACCAGTTGCCGGCCGGGGTGCATTACCGGAAGCTCACCAACGGATGGTCCCTGCAAGGGCTGTTTACGGCGCACACCGGTACGCCGTATACGCCGCTACTCGGCGAGGACATCGCGGGCGACGGCGATCAGTACGCCGCCAACAACCAGCGCCCCAACATCGTGCCGGGCGTGCCGCTCTATATTGCGTCGCCGGCGCCGCCGTATCCGGTGGCAAACCCCGCGGCCTTTTCGATTCCCGCCGCCGGCGCCTTCGGCAATGCCGGGCGCAACATCCTGCGCAACCCGGGACTGGAGCAATTCGACGCGAGCCTTTTGAAGAGCACCCGAATCACCGAGCGGCTGACGGCGCAGTTCCGTGTGGAGTTTTTCAACCTGCTGAACCATTCCAACTTCGCTTCGCCCGCGGCCAGCGGCAACAATTTGCTGACCGCGGGGAGCTCCTTCGGGCTTTCGCAGGAAACCGCGAACATGTCGGTTGGCGGATTGCTCTCGCCGCTCTTCAACAGCGGAGGCCCGCGCAGCATTCAGTTTGCCTTGAAGCTGCTGTTCTGACGGAACGCGTAATGCGCCAGTTCGCGGCCGGAAAGAGACGGCATTCGAAGCGGGTTATTGAAGCGGCCCGCGCGGCGTACTGTGGAAGCCGCCAAATAGCTTCCGGCCATCGGGCATCGTTACCATCCGGGCATTGGCCACGTTGCGGCCGTCTTTGGCACAATAGCCATCAACAGTAACCTGATCGCCCTCCTTGAACTCCGCCTTTCGCCAGCCGCGATGCAGAAGACCGTTGGGGCTGCCCATTTCGAATCCCCAGCTGGCGATCTTGCCACTCGCATCCTTACCGGTGACGTACAACCACGCGTGCGGATTCGTCCATTTGAACCCCGTGACGATGCCGGAGATCGTTACAAGCTGATTCTCGTCATACTCCGAAGCAAACGCGTGATGCGCTGAGACGCGCATCGTAGCCAGAAGCAGGAGTGCGGCGGCGCACAGAGTCTTCCCCATTTGAAATGCCCTTCTCTATCATCTCCTGGCCGAGCGCTTCGGTGTTGCGAGTTGAACGGCTTCAAACCGACGTGGGTTAGCTCGGGCGCCTTCGCGGCCAGGCCTTCAGTGAACCGAACCGGACGACGACGCCGGGCACGGCTGCCCCGTGCCTTCCTTCAGATTCACGATCGTGTCAACCGCGGTCTGCTTCCAGGACTCGCATTCCCCCGCCAGCCAATCCACCTGGATGCGATTCACCGCGGTGTCCTGCCCCAGCCCGAAGTGAACCCGCGGGTCGTTGGCCGCCAGATAACTGCCGTCGCCCCGCACCCAGCGTTTGACCGACGTGCCATCCTTCCGCACCAGTTCCACCACGCTCCCATATGCCGACCGGTTGGTTTTCGTGCCCTCCAGATGCACCTGCAGCCAATGTCCGCGGTTGGGTACAGTGTTCAGCAGCAAGCGCGCGGGCCCGTTATTGTTGGTCACCAGGATATCCACGCCGCCGTCGTTGTTCACGTCGCCGAATACCGCCGCGCGACTCACCTCCGGAATCTGAAAAACGGGACCCGCCGACGCCGTGATGTCTTGAAACGCCCTGCCTTTGCCCATGTTTTTCAGCAGCAGCTTCTTCTCCCGGTATGGAAACCGGTCTCCCGGCTGCACCATGGCTACGTTCACCGCACCGTTGGCGGTGAACAGATCGAGCAGTCCCCGATTCTCCATGTCGATCAAACCCACGCCGAATCCGGTATAGGGCAGGGTCATGTGCGCGAGGCCGCTCTGCTCGGTGGCGTCGAGGAAATCGCCGCTGCGCTGGCGCTCGAACAAGGTGAAGGCTTCGGTTGGAATATTGGTAATCACCAGGTAGTCGCCGCCATCCCCGAACAAATCTCCTGACGCGATCCCCATGCCGGCCCTCGGCCTTCCATCCGACGCGTAGGCGAGCCCGCGCTGCACGCCCTCTTCTCGAAACACCCGATCGCTTTCGTTCGATTGCGGGCTTCGCCGCTGGTTGATCCAAAGATGATTCGCGGCCCCGTCGTCGGCCACCAGAAAATCGGGATACCCGCTCGTGCCGAACGTCCCGGTCAGGATGCCCAGCCCCGGTCCCGGCTTCGTGTCCAAGCCGACCTCGTGCGTGACGTTCTTGAACCGGCCGTGCCCCAGGTTGTGGTACACCTCCGTCACCGTCCCCTTGAACGGCTGTGGCCCGCAGTAGTTCGGCGATCCCTGCGGCGTGTAACAAGGCCGGCGATAAAACTCCAGGTAATGAACCACCACCAGATCCAGTAGCCCATCCTTGTCGTAGTCGATGAACGCAGCACTGCTGGACCAGCCTGACGATGCCACTCCCGCCTTCGTGGTCACGTCCGTGAACGTGCCGTTTCCGTTGTTGTGATACAGAACGTTGTGGCCGTAATTGGTGACGTAAAGATCGACGAATCCATCGTTGTCGTAATCGCCCGCCGCCACGCCCATGCCCTTATCGGCCAGTCCCAAGCCCGACGATTCCGTCACGTCTGTGAACGAAAGCTTCCCGGTTTCGTGCAGGTTATTCCGGAACAGTCGATTTCCTGGCTTCCATCCCGGCGGAAGCGGCACAAGAGGCTGGCCTTGAGGGGTTGTCGGATATCCCTGGATCAGAAATACATCCAAGTCGCCATCATTGTCGTAGTCGATTAATGCCGCGCCCGATCCCATCAGCGCCGGCAGCAGGAAGTCTCCCGTCTCGCCGGAAAACTGCCAGAAATCGAGCCCCGTCTGTTTGGCTACGTCCTGAAAAGGGACTTGCTTCGGTGGAGCGGTACAGGTGCACGTAGACCACACGTACAGCAACAGAACTGCACCTGCACCCCGTAACAACGTGCGTACAGCATATTACAAATCAGGAAACGTTCGTCAAATAGTTTAGAATTTTGACGCAGGTTTGATGCCCGACTACATCTCGAGCTTGCCGTTGAACACCATGTCCTTTGGCTTGAACCTGTACTTCAGATTCGAAGTGCCCAGTTTCGTGCTAAACTCCACCTCTTTGTCCTCGACCGTAAAAGGCATCGAGCGCGGGAAAACGAACAGCACATCCATCGACCTGCCGGGATTACTGACCTGAATCTGGATGGGCTTGATCGCACCCGTTCTGCGCGACGAAAGGCTGGTCACCTCGCTGAGGGCCTTTGCCGACTCTTCCGGCTTGCCTGGCAAAAACGCCCCCAGGGGTCCGGAGAGCACGATCTCATAAGGCCGATTTTGCTGGGCGAGGACCTTTTTCGCATCCTCGGATTTGTCCGCTTCAGCGCCGTACTTGAGGCGCACGAACGCCTGTCTGACCGGTAGCGCGGTTTGCCAGCGGGCCACGACCTCCAGTGAGGGACCCGCCCCGGGCCCTGCGTCTGGCCCGCCTCCGCCCTGAGGTCCGCCAGGCAAACTACCGCGACCGAAGCCCCCACCACCGCCCTCCAAACCTCCCGGGGCTCCGGGCGGGGGCGCTCCCCCCATCGAGACGCCCGTGGATTTCGCCCACGGGGAGTCTGTCAGCATTTTCGCCGCGTCCTTCTCGCTCCATTGCGTGAACGGCTTCTTCCAGAAGTCGGCAGCCATTATGCAAAGCGCGAACACCACCAGCAGTCCAATAGTTTTTTTCATCGCCGCATTGCCTCGGGCTGACAGTATATCAATTGATGCCGCATCAGCGCCCCGAACCCTCCGCCGCCGGGCAGGGCTGGCCCGTGCCTTCCTTCAGGTTGACAACCGTGTCCACCCCGGCCTGCTTCCACGACTCGCATTCCCCCGCCAGCCAATGCACCTGGATGCGATTCACTGCCGTGTCCTGCCCCAGTCCGAAGTGAACCCGCGGATCGTTCGCCGCCAGATAACTGCCATCGCCCCGCACCCAGCGCTTCACCGAGCTGCCATCCAGGCGCACCAGTTCCACCACGCTCCCATATGCCGACCGGTTCGTTTTCGTGCCCTCCAGATGCACCTGCAGCCAATGCCCGCGGTTGGGTACAGTGTTCAGCAGCAGGCGCGCCGGCCCGTTATTGTTGGTCACCAGGATATCCACGCCGCCATCATTGTTCACGTCGCCGAATACCGCCGCGCGACTCACCTCGAACGTAGCCAGCGCCGGACCCGCCGTCGCGGTAATGTCTTCGAAACCCTTCCCTTTCCCCAGATTGCGCAGCAGCAATTTGCGCTCGCGGTAGGGAAAGGGATCGCCCTTCGGATTCGAGCGCAGATCCCCGGGCATCGCTCTCACGCCGCCATTCGAGCTGAACATATCCAGCAGGCCGCGATTCGCCATGTCGAAGAGGCCGACTCCAAAACCCGTGTACGGCAGCGAGATGTGCGACAGCCCGGATTGCTCCGTGGCATCCACAAAATCCCCATTCGGCTGGCGTTCAAACAGCGTGAACGCCTCGGTGGGAAGGTTCGTTACGATGATGGATTCGCCGCCATCGCCATAAATATCGCCCGCCGCGATGCCCATGCCGGCCCGCGGCCTGCCGTCGGAAGCATAGGCCAGTCCATGGGTGAGCCCCGCCTCCTTGAATACCCGATCGCCGGGCTTCGATTCCGGGCTGCGCCGCTGGTTGATCCACAGATAATTCGCCGCGCCATCGTTGGCCACCATGAAACCGGGAAACCCGTCGGAACCGAAATCTCCCGTGAGAATCCCCAGCCCTGGTCCCGGCCTTGCGTTCAGACCGACCTCGTCGGTCACATTCTTGAACCGCCCGTTCCCCAGGTTGTGATACAACTCGGTCGCCGTTCCCTTGAAAGGCGAGGGACCGCAATAATCGAGTCTGCCGTCGAACATGTAGCAGGGACGGCGATAGAAGTCGACATAGTGAACCACCGCCAGGTCCAGCAGGCCGTCCCT
This sequence comes from Bryobacteraceae bacterium, assembly GCA_035508055.1. Lineage (GTDB taxonomy): Bacteria > Acidobacteriota > Terriglobia > Bryobacterales > Bryobacteraceae > Palsa-89. Next base: position 56,616 of record DATJNO010000158.1, read on the forward strand.
GTCGTAATCGATGAATGCGGCGCTGGTGGACCACCCGGAGGACGCCACGCCGGCGCTGGCGGTGACATCGGTAAAGGTGCCGTTTCCGTTGTTGTGATACAGAACGTTGTGGCCGTAATTCGTGACGTAGAGATCCACGTATCCGTCGTTGTCGTAATCGCCCGCCGCCACGCCCATGCCCTTATCGGCCAGTCCCAGACCCGCCGATTCCGTGACATCGGTGAACGAAAGTTTCCCGGTTTCGTGCAGGTTATTCCGGTATAGGCGGTTGCCTGGTTTCCAACCCGGCACAACCGGCACCAGAGGCTTGCCTTGAGGCGTGGTGGGATACCCCTGAACCAGAAAAACGTCCAGATCGCCGTCGTTATCGTAATCGAACAGCGCGGCGCCCGACCCGACCATTTCGGGAAGCAGCATTTCGCCCGTGGCGCCGGAAAACTGCCAGAAGTCGATCCCAACCTGTTTGGAGACGTCCTCGAAAAGGGCTGGCGGGCGCCGAGAGGATGTCTTACAAGCGCACAAGCAGACCAACAGCAAGGCCAACAGTACGAATAGACCCCGGTTCACCTTCGATACACCATGTAATCGGGATGATATCATGCGAACGAATATCTCTTTATGATGCGGGGAATCGCCACCGTGATACTGGCTGCGTTGTTGGAATTGTCGTGCGCGAAACCCGTGCCGCCCGTTCCCACGATCACGGTCGACGGTCTCGATGCGGATGTAAAAAGCGCCATCCTGAAAGCCCGCGATGAAGCCGTGGCCCAACCGAAAAGCGCCCAGGCCGCGGGCCGGCTGGGGATGGTGCTGGAAGCGCATACCCTGTATCAACCCGCGGCGCTGGCCTATGAACGCGCTGTGCGTCTCGACCCGCAGGACTTCGCGTGGCGCTACTATCTGTCGCTTTGCCTGGAAAAGAACGGCCAGTTGGAAGACGCGCTGGCGTCGGTCACCGCGGGCCTGCGCATCAAGCCGGACTACGCCCCCGCAGTCCTCCAACGAGCCAACCTGCTTCTGAAGCTGGGCCGATTCCCTGAAAGCGCTGCCACGCTCGAACCATTCCTGGCTAGGAACCCTGGCTCGGCGCTGGCGCTTTACTCGCTGGGCCGTGTGAAGTTCGCGCAGCAGGAGTTCAGCGCGGCTGACGGTCTCTATCGCCGCGCTACCCAGTCTTGGCCGGCCTTCGGTTCCGCCTGGTTCGGCTTGGGCGAAACCAGCAAACGACTCGGCCGTGCCGCGGAAAGCGAAAAAGACTACCAGCTCGCGGAAACGCATAAAGACCAATACCCGCCCTCCGGAGACGAGCTGTACGCGCAAATGATGCACCTCGCCACCGGCATCGAGAACCGCCTCATGCAAGCCAAAAACCTCCTGAACAGGCGGGACTTCGACCAGTCCGCGCGGATTTACAAGGAGGTTCTGCAACAATATCCGGACAATCTGGACTGCCTGGTCAATCTTCTTTACATCGCGCAATACCCGAACCAGGCCACTCCCGAGGAAGTGGAAGATCTCTATCAGAGGTCTCGCGCAGTGAGCCCGCAGCTCCCGGAAGTGTACATGTATCACGGCACGGCGCTCGCCGCCGAGGGCAAGTACGATGCGGCCGTGGCCGAGCTCGACCGGGCCATCCAGATCAAGCCCAATAACGCGGAAGCGCATGCCTGGCTCGCCGATGTGCGCGAACGCCAGCATCGTCTGGGTGACGCCATCGATCAATATCGCATCGCGGTCGAGCAGCAGCCCGATTTTCGCATCGCCCGCCTGGAATTGGCGAAAGACCTTCTGTACGCGGGCCGCAGCCGGGAAGCCATTCCCGTGCTCCTTCCGGCGCTCCGGGTGGAAGACCAGGACACCCCGGTTGCGCTGATGTTTCTGGTGCAGGCCTACGTGAACCTGGGAGACCGCGCCACCGCACGAAAATATCTCGATGAGGCCCACCAGTACGTGTTGCGCAACGGGCCCTCCAATCTTCTGCCACAGATCGAAAGAAACTTGAAGAGTTTGGGGGCCGGTTAACTCTTTCGGTGGCCGGTCCCATACTGCAGAAGTTACTCAGGCGCCCTGCGGAAGGCCCTTTCGGGTGCGCCCCCGAGTCCCGCGCATCAAACAGCTTGATACGGTCACCAACGCGGCGTGATTATCCTCCAGACTCTCATGCGTTTAGGACACATTAATGTGCCGTCTAAACAGCGGCAAATTTTGGCCGGAACCGTCGCCGTTACAGGCGACTGTTGTATGATATCCGAAGTTTTGGTTAGTTCTGAAGGTTGGTATCACACGGTTATCCTTAGGCCTCGCAGCCAGGGAGGGGTATCTTCATGCGGTTGAAAATCGCCAGTCTCTTTTTGATCTGCACCTTGTCAGCATTCGGTCAAGGCGCCGGCGGTACGATCACCGGAACGGTCACGGATCCGACGGGCGCCGTCGTTCCGAACGCGAGCATCCAGGTCACGAACACCGCCACGGGAGCCATCTACAAAATCGGCACCAGTAACACGGGCAACTACACGCTGGCCAACGTGCCCGTGGGCACGTACGCGCTCACGGTGGATGCGCAGGGCTTTAAGAAATTCGAGCGGCCCAACCTGCTCGTTCAGGTGGCCGAAACCATCCGCGTCGACGCGGTGCTCGAAGTCGGTTCTTCTGCCGAGACCGTTACGGTCAGTACGGAAGCTCCCCTGCTCAAAACCGAAAGCGGCGAAATCAGCCATCAGGTGGATTACTCCCAGGCGGACCTGTTACCGCTCTTCACCACCAACGGCACAGGCGGCAGCACTGGTTTGGGCAATATTCGCGATCCTCTGACTGTTCTGAACGTCCTGCCAGGCGCGCAACAGACCACCGATTCGGTGCTGCGCATCAACGGTTTGCCCTCGAGTTCGCAAACCATCATGGTGGAAGGCATGGACGCTACCAACGGCCTGTGGCGGGAGATCAATCAGTCTGTCCAGCAGGGAACCGATGCCGTCCAGGAAGTCTCCGTGCAAACCAGCAACTACGCCGCTGAGTATGGCGGAGCCGGCGGCGGTTACCTGAACTTCACTATGAAGTCCGGAACGAACCAATATCACGGGAGCGGCTACGACTATTTTGTCAACAATGCGCTGAACGCCGGTCTGCCATTCACGGCCAACTGCAACCAGAACAATACTTGCGCTTCGAACTTCAACTCCGGGCACATCAAGAATGTCGTGAAGCGCAATGATTATGGCTTCACGTTGGGCGGCCCCGTGAAGATCCCGAAGCTATACGACGGGAAAGACAGAACCTTCTTCTTCTTCAGTTTCGAGCAGTTCCGGCAAACCACGGTGACGAACAACGGAATTGCAACCGTGCCCGCGGCTGCTTATCAGAGCGGGAACTTCGCCGGAGCCGAGGGGTTTGGCCCATTTCCTATTCCCGTGCCTGGGGTATTTCCCTCGGATGCCGCTGTGAACCAGATTTTCGATCCGTCCACCAGGAGCGTCGGTGCAAACGGACAAATCACGGAAGCCCCGTTTCCCAACAACGCCATTCCCCTGAGCCGGTTGGACCCTGTCGCATTGTACCTGCAGAGTTTCTTCCCCAAGCCCAACTTAACCAGCGCTAACGGTTTGAACAACTACGCCATCCCGGCCTATTCCAACTTCGAGCACACCACCATCCCGTCGTTGAAGGTCGATCAAATGCTCAGCTCGAAAATGAAATTGTCCGGCTACATTTCGGCGACGGAAACGAATTCGCCCAACGCGAACGGGTTCGCCACCGATCTAGCTCCGGCGGTCCCCAACGCCGATCGCGCGTTTACCTACCGGCTCAATTTCGACGACACGATCAGCCCCACGCTGTTGTTCCATTTCGGGGCCGGGTTGCTCTACTATAGCCATCCCGATCTTGGGCCGCAGGTCCCATTTGACGAAGGGGCCACCACGGCGGCCGCGAACGGGTACGGCGGCGTATCCGGGGGCCATACCTTCGCGGATTTTCCTGCCAGTAGCTACATGCCATCCTTCGCCGGTCTGAACGATGCTTTAGTCGGCGGTGGTATCGCACTGGGCTCGGGCTTTTTTGCTCCCAGCCCCGGCTCGAGCGGCCTCGCTGCGGGCTACATCGATACGGAAATCAAACCGACCGCGAACACCAGCATGACCTGGGTCCATGGGAACCACACCTTCAAGGTGGGCGCCGATATGATCCTGGACGGCGTCCCGCAACAGAGCAGCCTGCGCGCGTTCGGCGAATACGGGTTCAGCGCTCAGCAGACGGAGAATCCCCAGGAATACGGCCAACCCCTCATTTTTACGTCAGGGTTCCCGTACGCCAGCTTCCTGCTCGGCCAGACCTCGTACGTGGAAACTTCCGCCATCAACGACTCGCGCCTGGGTAACCACACCTGGGGCGTGTTTATCCAGGATAGCTGGAAAGTGAATCGAAAGTTGACACTGGAGCTTGGTTTGCGGTGGGACTACGCCACAACATACACCGAAGAGCACGGGCGAATGTCTGACGCCTGCTTCACCTGCGTCAACACCGCGCTTGCATCCGCATATAGCCCCGGTGGACTGGCGGGTGCGATCGTGTATGGCGCCACAAACAATGGCCCGTTGAACAACGCCTATCCCTTCTCGCTTGGACCTCACGTAGGTGTTGCGTACCAAATCACGCCCAAGACGGTATTCCGCGCCGGCGGGTCGATGGCTTACTCATCGTCGGCCGACAACGCCTTCCTGTCAGCCAGCGTGGCGAACTTCTACACCATTGCCTCACCCGGCCAATTCCTCCCGGCCACGCAACTAGCGAACGGCAACCCCCTCACGGGTTCTCTCGCTCCCACGTTCCCGGAATACAACCAATACCCGTTCCCGGTCTCTTCCACGGGTTGCGGTCCGAGCGGAAACATCGGCTGCGTTCCGCCCCAGGAGCCGTTCATCACCATCCCGAAGACCGGCAGACTCCCGCGTATCTTCCAGTGGAGCATCGGTTTCCAGCGGGAGATCGCTTCCAACCTGGTGGTCGACGCGTATTACGTCGGCAATCGCGGCGCCTGGTTCACCGCGCCGCTCCTCGACACCCAGTCGTTTAACGGCCTGACCCAGCAGCGTCTTGCGAGCCTGACCACCGAAGGCCCCGGCGGAGGGGGTGTGTACGGCACAACCCAGAACATGAGCTTCCAGAATCCAGCCGATTACGCCTTGCTTCAGGACACGATCAACAACCCGGCCGTCATCGCAAGATTCCCCGCATTAGCCAATCCCAACAACGTCTATCCAGGTTTCCCCAACAGCGAGACCCTGGCGCAGGCGCTGCGGCCCTATCCGCAATGGTTCGGCGTGCCGTCGTTCCTCGGACCGCCGGATGGAGACACCTGGTATGATTCGCTGCAGATTAAGGTCACCAAGCGTTACTCGCATGGCTTGACCGCTCAGTTGGCTTATACGTGGTCGAAGTCGTTGACCAACGGGGCCAATTCCAATACCTCCTACTTGACCCCGGAAGATCCCGTTTTGAACGACCCCTTCAACATTGCGACCGATAAGCAGATCTCCGGCTTCGACCAGCCTCAGGTGCTGGTGATCAATTTCCTGTACACGACTCCGAAGTTGCCCGAGGGCTTTCTCAACGGCAACGGTTTCGGAAAGGGTCTTAGCTGGCTGGCCCGCGACTGGAACGTCGGTGCGGTTCTGAAGTATGCCAGTGGCATGCTGATCCAGAGTCCGGCGTCCAACATCACCCTGTGGAATACCATGGGGGTCGGCGGCACGCCTTTGAACGGCGTCTCGAATTTCGGCGGGAGCGAGCCTCTTGAGAACTATGTGCCCGGCCAGTCCTGCCTGGCCATCAATCCGAACAGCCATTTCGATCCGACCAAAACACTGGTCCTGAATCCCAATGCTTGGGTGAACCAGACCACCGAAACGTTCGGCGACGCTGCGCCGTATTACAGCAGCTGCCGCTGGCAGCGGCAGCCGGCCGAATCTCTGAGCCTGGGCCGGATCTTCCGCATAACAGAAAAATTACAGCTGCTGATCCAAGCCCAGTTCTTCAATCCGTTCAATCGTGTGTTCTATCCCATGCCGACTGGCGCCACGACCAGCACGACGGCCGCCACAACCGGCAACCCGTTCCCGGGTCTTCCCGGTACGTCAGGCGCTTTAAACGGAGGCTACGGATTTGTAAACACTCTCAACGGAGCTGGAACGAATCCCAGATCGGGCCAACTGGTGGCGCGCTTCACGTTCTGAGGCAGCCGCAACCTCGCACGAAGTCATGGGCCTCGCCGGAATACCGGCGAGGCTCTTTCATTTTGTAATCTGAATCCATAGGCATGGACGAACTTTCCCCTTCTGACTCTGGGTTCTGGAATCGATTTCTCGCGAGCGACAGCGCTGACACCCTCGACTTCGCGTCTGCATCAGCCCACGCCGGACAGTCCGTCCTCGTCACCGGCGCCGGAGGATACATCGCATCCGCCTTGGTCAAAGCGATTGCCGCGGCCGGTCCCAGCCGCATCGTCTTGCTGGAGTCGTCGGAACACAACCTCTTCGAAATCCACCAGATCCTCCAATCGGCCTTCGGCCAGGTGGCTTGTCAGCCTGTCCTCGGCAGCGTGAACGACGTTCCTTTGCTCGACGGGGTTTTCACTCGGTTTGAGCCGCAGATCATTTATCACGCGGCGGCCTTCAAGCACGTTCCCTTGTTGGAGCGCAACCCGATCGCGGCCGTTCGCAACAATGCGATCGGTACGTATACGCTGGCGCAAGCGGCCGCCCGTCACCGGACGCCGCGGCTGATCCTGATTTCCACCGACAAAGCCGTGAACCCGCACAGCGTCATGGGTGTTTCCAAACGCCTCGCCGAGCTGGCCGTTGTCGCGCTGAGTAATCCCGTCTCCCGCATGAACGCCATCCGCCTCGCAAACGTGATCGGGTCGCCCGGGAGCGTGGTCCCGATTTTCCTGAGGCAGATCGCCGGGCACAAGCCCGTTACCGTCACCCACCCGGAAGCGGCCCGCTGGTTTATGTCTCTCAACCAGACCGTCAATGCGATCCTGGCTTGCGCGATGACGGATCTGGAAGGCAGGATTCTCGCGCCGGAATTCGGCGACCCAACCCGCATTGCCGATCTGGCAGCGTTCCTGATCGATGCGGCGGCTGCCGAAGTCCCGCTCGTGTTTACCGGCTGCCGGCCCGGAGACAAACTCACGGAGGAGCTTTCTTCCGCGGCCGAGATCAAGGAAGGAACCCTCCCCGGCCGGCTGCAAATCTTCCGGACCTGCCGCCTTCCACGCGATCAAGTCGAGGACATCATGCAGCGGCTCTGTGGGTGCATCTCTTCCCAGGACGTTCCTGGACTGATTCGGACGCTCGGTTCCATGGTTCCTGAATACGTGCCCAGCGAGCTCTTAGCATGACGCGAACAATCGCCGCCGTCACCACCTCTCGGGCCGACTTCACCGCGCTGTATTGGCCGCTACGCGACCTGGCGGCTCATCCCGAGGTGGATTTGAGGATCATCGCGCTGGGGCCGCACTTGTCTCCGGAATTCGGCTTCACCATCCGGGAGATCGAGAAGGCCGGATTCCGCATCGACGCGCGCATCGAGTGCTTGCTCAGTTCGGATACGGATGTCGGCATGGCCAAGACCATCGGTCTGGCCACGTTGAGTCTGGCGGATTGCCTGGGCGGGATGCGCCCGGATCTGCTGCTGCTGATCGCGGACCGCTACGAAATGCTCGCTCCCGCTTCGGTTGCATTGGCGTTGCGGATTCCCCTGGCGCACATCGAAGGCGGCGAGATCAGCCAAGGCGCCATTGATGACGCGGTCCGCAACGCGCTCACCAAGATGAGCCACGTCCACTTCACTTCCACGGAAATGGCGCACGCCAGGGTAATCGCCATGGGCGAGGAAGAGTGGCGCGTCCACCGCACCGGTGCGCCGTCGCTGGATCATCTGCGGCGCAGTCCGCTCTTGAGCCGCGAGCAACTCGAGCGGCAACTGGCCATCGATCTCGGCCGGCCGTCGGCGATCGTCACCTATCATCCGGCGACGATCGCACGGGACACCATCCGCGAGGCGGATGCGCTGTTCGATGCGCTCGAGGAGCTGCCGGAACAGCTCCTGTTCTGCTATCCCAACGCGGATGCGGGCAGCCGCGAATTGATCGCGCGGATTGAAGCATTCCTGCGCGACCGCGGCGGCAGAATATTCGTCAACCTGGACCCGTTGATTTACTGGAGCCTGATGAGACACGTCGAGTTTTTGGTCGGCAATTCGAGCAGCGGGATCATTGAAGCTGCGTCCTTCTCGTTGCCGGCCGTCAATGTGGGGATTCGCCAGCAGGGCCGCGAACATGGCCGCAACGTGCTCGACGCGGAACCGGATGCTCGTTGCATCCTGGAGCGCATTGAAACCGCAAGGAGCGACGAATTCCGGAAATCGCTCCAGGGTATGGCGAACCTGTACGGGGATGGATGCGCTTCTCAAAGAATCGTTTCTGTACTGACATCCTTGCCGCTCGGCGAGGAACTGTTGATCAAGCACGTGCGGGCACTCGGATGAGGATACCGCTCTCGGCGCCCGACGTTACGGAGGCCGATATCCAGGCTGTAGTGAAGGTGTTGCGAACGCCGCGGCTGAGTATCGGCCCTGTGATGGAGGAATTTGAAAGAGCGATCGCGGATCTTGTGGGCGTGCCGTACGGGATCGCCCTCAGCTCGGGAACCGCGGGCCTGCATCTTTGCTTGCGTGCGCTCGGCATCGGCCCGGACGACGAAGTGATTGTGCCATCCTTCACGTTTATTTCCGTTGCTAATGCAGTCCTTTATGAGCGAGCCAGACCTGTCTTTGTGGATATTGACCCGGTCACGCTCAACCTTGATCCGGCTAAATTGGAGCGGAATATTACCGCGAAAACGCGGGCGATTATCGCGGTTCACACCTTTGGATATCCTGCCGATCTCGACCCGATCATGGAAATCGCCCGGGAGCACGGCCTGCCCGTGATTGAGGACGCCTGCGAGGCGATCGGAGCCCGCTATCGACGGAGGCCCGCCGGCGGAATCGGACACTTTGGCGTGTTCGGGTTCTATCCCAACAAGCCCGTCACGACGGGCGAGGGTGGCATGGTCGTGACTCGCGATTCCGAAATGGCGCATACCATCCGGGCGCTTCGCAACCAAGGCAGGCGGGACTCGGACGGCTGGCTGGAGCACAGCCTGCTCGGGTACAACTACCGGCTTTCGGAACTGAACTGCGCGCTTGGCCTGGAGCAGGTCAAACGGATCGACGGCATTCTGGACCGCCGCGAGGCGCTTGCGATTCAGTACACGGAGGAGCTTCGGGCTGTCCCCGGAGTGACAACTCCGCCGTTACAGATCCAGGATGGACGCATCTGCTGGTTCGTTTACGTGATCCGCGTTGAAAATCGTGACGAAGTGATGCGACAATTGACAGAAAATGGGATCGGATGTTCCCGCTATTTTGCTCCTCTGCACCGGCAACCGCTCTTCGCCGGCTACGCAAATCCTCGCAATGACCTGAAAATTACGGAGCAAGTCGCGGCTCAAACCCTGGCGCTGCCGTTTTTCAATCGCCTCACCGGCGAGCAGATTCACGAAGTCTGCTGCGTGCTGCGACGGGCAGTGGCTCGCAAAACGTAGAAGAGATGTCCATCGAACCGCCAGCGCCGGCGTTCTCCGGTGGCATAGTCGACCACGAACTGGCTCTCGATGTTCAGGCCGGCGGCCCGGGCAAGAGAGCGAAACTCCCGATGAGTGAAGACGTGCCCTCGTGTTGTGCAGCGCACGCCCTCGACATCCCAGTCGACGCCCACGTCGCCATTGGTCTCACTCCAGCTCAGATGATCGTGCAGGAAGCGGATCGCCGTTGGAATCGCGCCGTAGTGCCGCAGATTGTAGCGGTGATGCACGTCCACGAAGATCCGTCCTTGCGGAGACGCCAGACGGGCAAACTGACGAAGAACCTCCACGCGACTGGCGGAGGGAAGAACGTGTCCGAGGACATTCCAAAGACAGGTCACCACGTGAAACTCGCCTTCGATTGAGTGAAGCTCTTCCGCGCGTATGGTCCTAACGTTGGCGGCATTGCCGCCTTGCATCGCCACGCTGGGCTCCACTAAAACGAGTTCCGCAATGTTTCGCGCCCGTGCGATCCGGCGTGCGCGCCTGCCGTCGCCCGAGCCGACGTCGAGCATCGATCGGCTTCCGGCCGGGATTCCAGAGATTACGAGATCGTCGATTCCGTTCAGATACGGTTTGCGCCTTTCGGCGACGCGCGCGAACACCGGCCCGATCTGATCGTAAGCGGCGATTGGATCCAGGATCACAGGCACGGACTTGGTTGCCAACCTCCGCCAACGGCTTCCAGGTGCGCGGCAATCCGAAGCGCGACGTCTTCACGCCAAGGGCCAGCGGCGATCTGCACACCGATCGGCAGTCCCGCGGCCGTCTGGCCACAGCGCACCACGGCGGCCGGCCAGCCCGTGAGATTGTGGGTCATCGTGTAACTGAATCCCCGGAAGTTCCGCTCTTCGATTGAAGCGCCGTGCGGCAATGCCGCGGTCGCCGAAACAGGCGAAATGATTGCGTCGTAATCTTCCAGGAAGGCGCACATTCGCGATCGAAATCGGTCGAGAGCGGCCCAGTATTCCGCGAAGCCGTCGATGGTGGTGCGGTACGGCTCGAGCTTCTTCAGCCATCCATCCAGAAGCGGATGTGTGCGCGTGCTCCCGATCGCGGTCAGGAAAGCCCGCAAACCGTCGCCGCCATCCGGACCAATCATCCGCATTTCGAGCTCGAAACTTTCCTCCACCCCCGGTGGGCGGCGTTCTTCGATTCGCTCGACCTCCTTCTCAAGCGCGGCAGCCGCCTGTCTGACAACAGCCAGGGTTTCCAGGTCCGCTGGAACGATTCCGTTGTCGGTAAAGAACGCGACCCGCAAATCTTTCAGACGCACGTTGGCGGGATCGCGGAACGGCATGCCGACGACGGTGTGGTCGCGGCCGTCCGGCGCGGCCAGCAACGACATCAGGGCGCTCAGATCTTCGACTCTGCGCGCCAGGGGACCGATTTGCCATAGCGTTTCGATCCAACCGCCCGCGGGAGGGACGTGGCCCGTGCGAGGCAGGCGTCCCGAAGTGGGTTTGATGCCCGCAATGCCGCAGAAATGCGCCGGCAACCGCACGCTTCCCGCCGCGTCGCTGCCCAAGCCGAAGGGCGATCCGCACGCCGCGATCAGAGCGGCCTCCCCTCCGCTGGAGCCGCCGGGGGTGCGCGAGAAATCGTAGGGGTTGCTGGTGCGGCCGCGGATCAGGTTGTCGCTTTCGAACGCAAACAAAAGATCCGGCAGGTTCGTTCGGGCGATCGGAATCGCTCCGGCGGCGCGCAGGCGCGCGACTACCGTCGCATCCTGAGTCGAAGGCTCCGCCGACTTGCGGCCGAGTGTGCCGGCGGTGCAAACAGTACCCTCGACTTCGATCGAATCTTTGATGGAAAACGGAACGCCGGCCAAAGGAGGAAGTGGATCGCCTTGTGCTCTCTCGCGATCCACACGGGCAGCGGATCGCTGCGCGCTTTCCTCCAGCGCTTCGCAAATCGCGTTCAGGCACGGATTGACCATTGCGATGCGCGCCAGATGCGCTTCCACTAATTCCGCGGCTGAAACTTCGCCCGCACGGATCAAACGGGCTTGCTCGGTCCCCGATAATGAGCACAGATCCGTCATCGCGAGTCGAGGGCTGGAAGCACTACCCGCGCGGGCCGCGTGTTGTAGGTGCGCTGGTAGGAATCGTGCACGAAATCCCGAGGGAAATGTTCGTCCGCCGGATAGGGATACCGCGACATGCCATGGAACGGGAGCGGCTGAACGGTGGATGAGAAGGCCGTATTCGGATCGCGATCTTTAGCCCAGCCATCCACCTTGAGCAGGAAATCGCGGGTCATTTCTTGGCTTGGGCCGGCACCGGGCGCGGGCAAGCCATCCGCGCGGAAATGCAGGGTCACTTCGTCGCCCGAACCCATGATCACCAGTTGGTCATCCACGTCGCTCAGCAGGCGGTCCACGGGCCCGTATCTGGTATAGAGGCCCGCCGTGGGATTCCAGAAGGAAACAGGAGAAACACGATCGTAGAAAAATGTATCGGGCTGCTTGCGCTGCGGGTCAATGCGTGTCTGCGAGAAGCCTCGAAAATGCAGGTTGGCGGAATCCAAAGCGATGGGAACGGGCTTCACGCCGGCGTCCGAAGCACCCTCGCTCAAGAAGACCTCATCCCAATACACGCACAGATTGGTGACGATTCTCACCCTACGGCTCCCGGAAAGAAACTGGACCGGGACAACGATCGTCTTTGGCTTTCCGGCCGGCATGCCCATATCCGGATTCACGGTTTTCCAGGCGCCCGCAACGTCCCGCACCTGCAGATACGGCATCACCAGGCCAGCCTCCGACTCCTGGGAGGCTCTGCGGAAGGTGCTGCCATCCGGCCAATCTACCCATCCGTTCAGCACCAGGATGGCCTTGCCGGACGGGGCGGCGGAGCCGAAATCGAGTTCAAGCGAATGAAGGTTCGCCACTCCCGTTTCGGAACGGCGGAAATGATCCGGATAACGCTGATCCTTGGCGATCAGTTGCGGCAGAACATCCGCACCGTTGTCGTCACGCGCGGTCTTAGGATAGATCCTTCGCTCGACACCGAACAGGCGGAACTCCGGGTAGGGAGGACCTTTGAACTTCTCGTTGGTGAAGATCTCCGTGCCGGCAGGATGATCGACGGCGTACAACTGGATTTGATCGAGATACGACACCTCGCTCAACTCTTCCGTAATGCGGACCTCATACCGCCCGTCTACCGGCTGAAGCGCCGAGCCGGGAATCTGCACCCACTCGACGTGATCCACCGGGAAGTAGCTCCCATCGCCATTGCGGGCGCCCAGTGGCGCCACTCCCAGAACGTCGGTAATGAACTGGAACTTGTGCCCGTTCCAGGTCCAGATCATGGGGCAGGAGCCGGACAACCGTTGCGCTTCCGGATAGACACGCGTCTGATTCGTCGCCTGCCGGACTTCGTTCTGGATCAGCCCATTGGGCCAGGTGATGCGAATGACATCCACGGAAGCATGCTCTCCGGCGTCGAACAGCAGCGGCACGCCCGCGTAAAATTGACGGCGGTATAGCGTCCCAGCCTTCATCTCGACCAACGCATCTTGAGCCAGCTTGAGGCTGCGTACGCCCTTAAGCTGTACGCGGATCCAACGATGGTTTCCCGCACTCAGATTGCGCAACAAATGAATGCTGCCGTCTGCATCGATGCGGGCGCGATCGAGCCGGCCGATCCCTTCGAAGTCCGCATCCACTTGCTTCCGATCCGCGTCGGGATGCCCCTGAAAAGCTTCCACAGCGTATCGGCCGCCCAACTGATCGCGATACAGCACCGGTGCGTGGTCGCGATAGAACACGGCCAGATCGAAAGCCTTGCTGTCCGGATTTACGCGCAGTTTCCGGGCGGAGCTGACTGCGCCCTTGATAAACGGGAAATCTCCGGTCCGGTCCGCCCATCCTGCCGCTCCTTGATTCCGCCATAGCGCCGGCTGCGGCCCCAGCAGGACGAGGTCCAGGTCGTAATCGTGATCGTAGTCGATCCACACAGCGCGATCGAAGCGCCCGGGGCGAAGTTTCGCCGGCTCGCGGACGAACTTTCCGCCGGTGTTGCGATACAGCACTGGCCCAGTCTCCGTCAGCACGCAGAGATCCATGCGGCCGTCATCGTTAAAATCGCCGGGAGCCACGTCGATCACGCTGCTCAATCCTTCCAGGCCCGTTGCGGCAGCAGGGCGCTGTCCCTGGAGGAACAATCGGACTCCTTGCGAAGACCACACCAGCAGGTCGGTTTGTCCGCTACCGGTGGAGTCGATCAAGGTCAGGCCCGCGGTGGCCGCATCGACCGTTCCATCCAGACGGGTATCGGCGAACTTCGGCTCCTGCGGTGCTGCCGTTTGCGCGCGAGCCTCGGCCGGGTCGTAGATTTCCGCGTAGTCGCACCACTCCGCGTTCTCCGGGATCACCCAATTTTTCTGCAGCTCCTTGATCCGTTCAAAATCGACGAGGTAGCGGTCTGCTTGCGCGCTGTTTCCGGCCAGCCGGTAGAGATTGTAAAGTTGGAACGGAGCGGCGGCCAGTTGCGGATCCAGCTCCGCCGCTTTCTCGAATTGAGCCTGTGCTTCCTGGCGCCGGTTGAGCTGATTGTACAGCGTGCCGAGTTGGTAATGCGTGATGGCTTCGTTCGGCGTTCGAGCCAGCATGCCCTGAAACTGCGCGATGGCGCGCTCGGCGTCGCCCTGATGCTTATAGTAGATGCCGAGGTTGAACCAGGTGTGCGGCAAGGAAGGATCCTGGCGCTGCACTTCCTGCAACAGCTTGATGGCTTCCTCTTCCCGCCCTCGCACCTTGAGCAATGCGAGCGCGTAATTCAGCTTGTCGCGGGCCGAATCGGGCGCGATCGCGAGCGCCTGCTGAAACTCCTGAACCGCCTGCTGCTGGGTGGCGGGATTCTCATAGTACGCTTTGCCCAGATTGCGGTGCTGATCCAACGCCTCCTGATTCCGCGGTTTCGAGCACGCCGTCAGAAGCAATGCGCAGGCGACGAATGCAAGGGCGACGAAACCCCGCTGCCATTGTCCCCTATTGGTCCTGTTCATGATTCGCGATCTTACTGGCTCCTTGCCGCCGGAGGTTGCCGGGAAACGATGCCGCGGCTTTCATCGATCGTCACGAACTGATCGGCGGCCAGCTTGCCGATGGACTGCTTGATCCCGCTGGGCCAGTCGACCTCCACCGACGCCGAGGTGTCTTGCCCCAGGCCAAAGGTTGCCGCCAGATCGCTCTGCGAACAGTAGCTGGAGCCGCTATGCACCGTTTGCGATTGCGTGAAAGCAGAGCCTTTCACCCGGATCACGCTGCCGATGCCGTCGCGGTTGCTCCTGGCGCCCACAAGCCGGATGGTCAGCCAGTGATTGCGATTGCCGCCGTCGTTGCGATACAGGTACGCGGGGCCGTCATTGGTGGAGATCAGCAGGTCCAGGTCACCATCCCGGTCGAAGTCCGCGTAGGCGGCGCCGCGCCCCACGATGGGCCGATTGAACGCCGCACCCATTGCCGCGGTCACATTCTGGAAGCGATCCTTGCCCAGATTGCGAAACAGCAATGGCGCCTGGCGATAGCTGACCTTAGGTTGCACGCGGCCGATCTGCTCCTCGATGTGGCCGTTGGCGGTGAAGATGTCCGGATAGCCGTCCAGATCGTAGTCGAAGAAGAACACGCCGAACGTCAGCGACAGCAGGCTGGAGCGGCCCACGGTGGAGGAAGGCGCTTCATCGACGAATAAGCCGTTGCCTTCGTTGTGATACAGACCGAGCATCTGGTTGGAAAAGTTGCCCACCAACAAATCCGCTCTGCCGCTGTGGTCATAATCGGCGGAATCGGCGCCCATCGCGCCGCGCGCTACACCGTCTTCGCCATAGGCAACGCCGGCTGCGATCCCTTCTTCCGTGAACGTGCCGTTGCGGTTGTTGCGATACAGCTTGTTTGGCTGGGTGTCGTTGGCGACGAACAAGTCCGGCCAGCCGTCGTTGTTGTAATCCAGCACCGCGACGCCCAACGACTTGCTGGTGGGATCGCCCACACCGGCCTTCACCGCGACGTCTTCGAAATGCCCGCCGCCGAGATTATGGAATAGCCTGCTGCGCGTGCCTTTGTAGGATTCCGGCGTGCAGTACGACTTGGTGGCGCCGTCGAGC
Source organism: Bryobacteraceae bacterium (assembly GCA_035508055.1). Classification (GTDB taxonomy): domain Bacteria; phylum Acidobacteriota; class Terriglobia; order Bryobacterales; family Bryobacteraceae; genus Palsa-89. The sequence goes on from DATJNO010000158.1 coordinate 72,410, forward strand.
GAACACCACAAATCCTGCTTCGGGCTCCACTGCACGTAGTTGGCGACGAAGAGATCGAGCTTGCCGTCGCGATCGTAATCCAGCCACGCCGCGCTGGTGCCGAAGCTGGCGTTGTCAATGCCGGCGGCCTTGGTCACGTCGCGGAACTTGCCCTTCCCTTCGTTGTGAAACAGATGGTCGCCATCCAGAGCCGTAATGTACACGTCGTCGCGCCCATCGTTGTCGTAATCTCCAATGGCGACGCCCATTCCGTACATTTCGACGTCCAGCCCGCTGCCGCGCGTGATGTCGGTGAAGGTGCCATTGTGGTTGTTGCGATAGAGGGCGGCAGTGGACTTCCTCTCTCGCGGCGTCCAGTCTTTGCTGTTGATCAGCAGGATGTCGGGCCAGCCGTCGCCGTCCGCATCGAAGAAGGCGCAGCCGGAGCCGAGCGTCTCGGGCAGATACTTCTTGCCCGCGCGTCCGCTGTTATGCGTAAAGTGGATGCCGGCCCGCGCCGTGACATCCGTCAGGACGACGCCAGTCTGCGGCGCCTTTGCAGCGCCGATCAGAAGCGCGCCTACCAGGACGCCGGCCACCAACCACCAGCCCCTCATCTCACCGCGCTTTCGTGATCGTGAATCTGCTGGCGTTCGTTATTGTCTTCGGGACTGGCGGCGCGGAGACGCGCGGTCAGCTCCTGCGAAGACTCCTGCGCTTTGAAACGGCGGAAGAGCGCTTCTTCACGTTCGGCGGTGGCTGTGTCGCCCAGCCCGCGGCTGCACAGCATCCAGGTGTAATGCATTTGCACGTCTTCCGGGTCCACGGCGTCGACGGCCCGCAGCGCATCGATCGCCTTGGCATAATCCCGCTTCAAAAACAGAAGCCGGGCGATCTGGTTCAACACTACGCGATCGCGCGGATACTCGGCGCGAACCCGATCCAGCGATTTGAGCGCGCCGTCGTAGTCGCCATCCGCCTTTTGGATCTCCGCCTTAAAAAACCACGTGCGGCCCAATTGCGGGGCAATTTGAAGCGCTTTGGCGATATACGGTTGGGCGGCTCCGGTCTCGCCTTCCTGAATCAACGCGCGCGCGACGTTCAGCCAGCCGTCGGCGTAACCCGGCTCGGCTTCCGTGACTTTCTGGAAAGCGTATTCCGCGCCTTTGAGATCACCCTGCAGCAGAAGGCCGATGCCCCAATCGTTCCAGCGCTCCCGATCTTCCCGGCGAACCACCGGCGTCCAGTTGGCCTGACCTACCGGCACGCTGACCTTGGCGTTGGCAAGCGTGATGATCGGCAGATCGGGAATGTGGTCCTTGATCGCTCCGGAGACTTTGCCGGGAACAAAATGCGGCGCGCCATAAGCGAATTGCGTGTAATACCAGGAGAATTTGCGATAATTCAGGCGAGCTGTGAACTGCAGCGGCCCGTGAACGTTCTTCGGAATATGAACCAGATAGTGCACCGCATCGGCCGCGCCCGGCGGAATCAGCCGTGCATACAGGAGACTGCGGGTCTGCCACGCATTTCGTTTATTGATGGGATTGCCGTCACCGTCCAGTTGGAAAGACCGATAGAAATGGGCTCCGGGATCCACCGGGCCCTTTCCCCCGTCAGCAACGTTCCCGCTCCAGAAGATGACATGGCCATCGCGGTCGCACGCCTGCAGCTCCAGCCACGTGTCGAACGCGTCTACCGTGCCGCCGGGGAAAAAATGCCCGATTTTTCTGGTTCGCACGACGACATCCACGCGCACGGTGCTGCCCGGCTCAAACTTTACCCCGGAAGAATCAAGCGGAGCGGCGACTTTGCCGACATCCCGGATGAAAACATCCGGTTGTTGCTCCGCTTCTTCTCCGACGGCGAAAGTGGTGTTGATCTGCGGCGAGCCGGTTCGCCGCAGCATTTGTTCAGCCCCGGTGTGGTCCGCCGCCGGAGACGCCGCGAAGATATCCACGGTGATGAATCCCGATTTGAGGAAGTCCTCGGTCGCCTGGAGTTGCACGTCATCCCGATTTACATACGCGAGCGCCGTGTTCGCGCCGATGAAACGATGCGAATGCACCTTCCCATCGCGGTTTCCCGGGTCGTGCGACGCCACCAACGGCATGTGGCAATCCGCGCATGTTTGCGGCTTGGACGGATAGTAGAACGAACGCGCGCCTTGGCCCGAGACCCCGCTCGCCTGCCAGTTGTCGTAGTCGTCGAATCCGCGCACCCAGCGGTAGTTGTTGACCGGCACGTCCAGATGCACTTTGTGGCAGGCCGAGCAGAACTCCGCCGTCTGCTCGCGCATGAAGGGCTTCATAAACGTCGCGCGGTGCGGCTTCGGGTTGAGATAGGTGAGAAACCGGTCCATCGTCTGAATGAAAGGGTTGTGACTCGAAGCCAGCTCGTGAAGCGGGGGATATTCCACCGTGAAATCGCCATTTCCCATGGAGCCGGCAACATGCACGATGGCGTGACACGACATGCATCCCAGTCCAGCCTGGGCTTCCGGCGTGTCCACCTGCTCGCGAATCGGCCTATCGAACCGGCCGTTGAAGAACACAGCGTGATCGTGGCAGCCCGCGCACCATTTGCTCGGCCGGGTACCGATGTTGTCCTGCATGTACTCGATGGCTTGCCGATAAAACTGATTGTTGAAGGAAGCAAAATGATGCGCGGAGCTTTTCCATTGCTCGTAAATATCTTTGTGGCAGTGGCCGCAGCCCGCCGAGTCCATGAAGAAGTTCGATGGAATAATCCGGCCGGTGTTGGTCTGCGCCGAAGAGGGAGCGAAGGGAGAGTGAGCACCCGCTCCTTCAAAATCCATGGATAAGGGCGCCGTCGCGGGATTTTCTATACGCGCTTTGGCCGGTGGCCAAAACTCTCCCGCGACCGGAAGAAGCACGAGTACGGCGAGGGCCGCCATACCGCGGTAGCCGCGAAGGACAGGCCAGCCGCCTTCGGAACGAATGAAGCGCCAGCCAATGGCTGCCAGTGCGACTTCGGCAAGCCCGATGTGCAACCACAATACAGCGCGCTGATCATAAGTGTTGCCGCGAAATACCAGGTACAACGCCGCGGCGGCGGCAGCCAGAAGGACGCCGCATTCCAGGGGATAACGGCGCACCAAACGCACTGCAAACAGCGCCAACGCCAAGCCCAGCGCCAGATGCAGCAGCACATTCGCTTCGTAAAAGAGGGTGGCCTGTGCGAAGGCGGCTAAATACGCGCCGTTCAACGCCAGGAGAATCACTGCCCACACTGTTACGCGTCGCATGGCCACCCTGACTCCCTAGTTCTGTCTTTCCGGGATTTTTCCCTTTTAGTCCGAGATACAGTGTACACCCAGCCGACAGCTCCGCGGTGCAGTTTTAGCCGCACAGATAACTATCGTGTTTTCAGAACATTAGCAGCGGTCAATGTTCGGGACCGGGCGATTGCTGTATACTACCCCAAGCCCGGAAAGCAAAATGAGCCATCAGGCCAGCACCAAAATGGACCCGATGTTCCTTGCCGACGTCGAGAACAATCCGCAGCCAGGCCCCTACGCCGACGCCTTGCGCGCGATGCAAGCCGCGGGCGCCGAGTACCCGCAGATCTGGCACCTGTTCGCCTTCAAACCGAGTGCCACCCAGCATCTGGCGCGTTTTACGCAAGAGATTTTGCGCGAGCCGGCTCCGCTCAGCCCCTGGTTCCGGGAGTTGATCGCCGCCTATACCTCGGCGCGCAACGCTTGCCCGTTTTGACTGAAGTCCCACGCCGCGGTCGCGGCGGCGCTCCTCGAACAGACGTCGGAAGCGGGCGTGGACGCCGAAGAGTTCATCTCCGGCGTGATTCGCGATCTGGAAACATCCGGATTGACCGAAAAAGAAAAGGCGCTTCTCCGCTTCGTCGACCGCGTGAACAGTTGCTCGCACAGCATTACACCGGCCGACATCGAAACCTTGCACGCCTCCGGCTGGAACGATGATGCCATTTACTACGCCATCACGGTGTGCGCGCTTTTCAACTTCTACAATCGCTGGGTCGACGCCAGCGGGGTTCACCCGCTATCGGAGGAAGCCCATCGCCAGGGCGGCAAAAGGTCCGCCAGCACCGGGTATGTCAGGAAATAGCATTCCGAGTGCATCCAAGAGTTAAACTGATGGGGAAATGTCCAGGCGCTCGTCAGTAATCCGGCGCGAGCCCGCTGAAGCCAAGCCAGTCCTAACCGAGACACCGGCGGTGGAGCGCGGCTACCGCTATCTGGTTCCCTGGCTCCTCTTGTTTGCCGGGAGCGGTTGCGCGGCGCTCATTTACGAGATCGTCTGGTTTCAGTTGCTGCAACTGGTGATCGGCTCGTCGGCCGTATCGCTAGGGTTGCTTCTCGCCGCCTACATGGGCGGGCTGTGCCTGGGGAGCGCCGCTTTGGCCAGGCTGGTTTCCACGCGGCATCATCCGATGCGCGTCTACGCGCTTCTGGAGACGGGGATCGCGGCGTTCGGGATCATCGCGCTGTTCGCCGTTCCGTTGATCTCCCGCATTTACGTCGCGGGCGCCGGTTTAACCGGTTTGGCGGGGCTGATTCTGCGCGGCGCGGTTGCCGCCGGTTGCCTCCTCCCTCCTACGTTTCTGATGGGCGCCTCGCTTCCCGCCATCGCCCGCTGGGTGGAAACGACGCCTCAGGGAGTTTCCTGGCTGGGGCTGCTCTATAGCGCCAACGTCGCGGGCGCGGTCACGGGCTGCGTTCTGGCCGGCTTCTACCTGCTGCGTGTCCACGACATGGCGTTCGCCACGTATATCGCCGCGGCGATCAACATTGGGGTGGCGTTCCTCGCGCTGGCGGTCGCCCGTAGCGCCGGCCAATGGACCGCGCCGCCACGGGAACCCGGAACCCCGGTGAAGCGCGCTCCGGCGGTGATGTCCGTTTACGCCGCGATTGCGATTTCCGGACTCACTGCCTTGGGCGCCGAAGTGGTATGGACGCGGCTGCTCTCGCTGCTGCTGGGCGCAACCGTCTACACGTTTTCGATCATTCTGGCGGTGTTTCTAACCGGCCTGTGGGCCGGCAGCGGCGCCGGTTCCTTCCTGGCTCGACGCGTTCGCGACTCTCGCCTGGCGCTGGCCGGCTGCCAGATCCTGCTGGCCCTGGCGATCGCCTGGACCGCCTTCACCGTGGCCTATGTGCTCCCCTGGTGGCCTGTCGATCCCTGGCTCGCTCTGAATCCCTGGATCAATTTCGATCTCGACCTGACGCGCTGCATCCGCGCCATTTTCCCCGCGACGCTGCTGTGGGGCGCGAGCTTCCCGTTGGCGCTGGCCGCCGCGGCCGCGAACAAGGAGGACCCTGCGCGCTTGACGGGCGAGGTCTACGCGGCTAACACAGCCGGGTCCATTGTCGGCGCGCTGGCGTTCAGCCTCCTGTTGATTCCCGCCATCGGAACGCGAAGTTCCCAGCAGGTGTTGATCTGGCTGGCCGCCGCGGCGGCGGTGGTCGCCCTTGCGCCGCTCGCGTCACAGAAGATGCTCGCGTTCGCCGGGGCTTTCGCTTGTGCCGCAGCGCTGGCCTGGGGGCTGGCTGCAACCGTGGGCGCGGTTCCCTGGCAAGCCATCGCATATGGCCGCCGCGTCGCGCCGATCTTGCGGGGTCTGGATCGAGCCAATGATGCCGAGACCACTCCCGTATTCGTGGGCGAGGGAATCAACGCCTCGGTCGTGATCACCCGGCGCGGCGACATGAAAACCTTCTACGTGAGCGGCAAATCGGAGGCCTCTTCGGCGCTGCTCGACATGCGCCTGCAGCGCATGATGGGACACCTGCCCGCGCTGATCCATCCAGCCCCCCATTCCGTGCTCGTGGTCGGATTCGGCGCCGGGGTGACGGCGGGATCTTTTGTTCCCTACCCCGAAGTCAACAACATCGTGATTTGTGAATTGGAGCCCTTGATCCCGCCCGCCTCGAACGAGTTTTTCGGCACGGAGAACAACCACGTGCTGAACGATCCCCGCACGCGCGTGGTGTACGATGATGCGCGCCACTATATCCTGATTACTCCGGACAAGTTCGACGTGATCACCACCGATCCGATCCATCCCTGGGTGAAAGGCACTTCGACGCTTTATTCCCGGGATTACTATCAGATGGTTAAGGATCATCTGAATCCCGGCGGGGTAGTCGCGCAATGGCTTCCGATTTACGAAAGCGACGAAGAGACCGTCAAAACCGAGCTGGCGACCTTCTTCAGTGTCTTTCCGGACGCCACGGTCTGGAGCAATTACCTGGACGGCGACGGGTACGATCTGGTGCTTCTCGGAAGCGCCGATCCGGCTCCAATCCAGGTGGACGCGCTCGAGCGCCGTCTGAGCCAGCCCAGCTACGGGGGAGTCGTCGCGTCGCTCTCCGGCGTCCGGTTCGGATCCGCCGCGGATCTACTGGCAACCTACGTCGGACGGGCGCGGGATCTTGCGCCTATGGTTGCCGGCGTTCCAGTCAATGACGATCTGAATATGCGCTTGCAGTATTTGGCCGGGATGGGATTAAACTCCTTGACTGCTCCCGACGTGTATCGCGAAATCCTCTCGTACCGCAAATTCCCGGACGACTTGCTGGTTGGGAGCGGCGCCGGCGTCAGCACCTTGCGGGAAATCATCGGGCGGCCGCACCGGGTGTTCTGATATGTGCCGCCTGGTCTGTTCCCTGCTCTGCGCGTCTCTGGCCACCTTCGGCGCGAACGCCGAAGTGATTTGCGCGCTGGGGCCCGGCGCTTCTTCCTACGACGCTAAAGCCGACCAGCGGCCCACCGCCGACGCCATGCAGCTGGCCGGCCGCATGAACGCCGCGCTGTCACCAACGTGTACGCCTCAGTGCCCCCAGATCGCGATATTCCGCAATGCCACCGCGCCCAATGCCATGCTGCTGGTGACCGCCGACCAGGCGAAATTTGTGTACGCGCCGCGGTTCTTCGCGGAAGTTTACGACAAATACGGTGACGGCGCCATCATCGCCCTGATCGCCCACGAGTACGGCCATGCCCTCAACGAGGTTCACCCGGTCCCCTGGATGAAAAGCAGTTGGGACGCGGAGCTACGCGCCGATGCCTGGGCCGGTTGCGCGTTGGCCAAGAATGATCTGAGCTCGAAGGATTTGGCGGACGCTTTGACGGCGGTCTCGAAATATCCTCCTGTCACCCATCCGAGCTGGCCGCTCCGCTTGCCGGCGTTGCGGTTGGGGTTTGCCCAGTGCGGCGGAAATGGCTCCAAGTTCGACGCCGCAGCCCGGCGTTGAGGTTGTGGCGGCGGCTGGACCGCGGCCATCAGTGAGCCGCGGGCGCAAGGGCCATCACGGCCCAGTTGGTCGCCGCCGCGGAAATGAACTGATCCGTTCCGTGCGGAAACTCGCTGTCAAAGTAGCGTTGAACAGGAAGTGTGCGGGTTCGCACGTACCACGAGCCGTCCGCCAGCTGCGAGTTCATCAGGAACCGGACCCCTTTCTGGTAAGCCGCGCTGGAAAGCTCCACCGCACCGGATTCCTGTAGGGCGGACAGAGCCTGCCCGGTCGCATACGCGTCGCTGGCCAGCGTAGGCAACTGGTTCCATCCCCCGTCCCCGCGTTGCGTGGCGAGCAAGCCGGCCACGGCTTTCTGGATGACGTCCTGCTTCGCGCCTCCCCAGCGCAGGGCGAGCAGTTGAAAAGCCCGATCCTCGTTGGTCCTGGGCGTGGCCGATTCAAGCCAGCGCACGGCAAGCTGCACCGACGCTTGATACTCGGCACGCCGGCTTGGGGGAGCGTAAGCCTGAAGGCAACGCAGGGCCGCCGCCGTAGCCTGGATGTCACTCGCCTCGATCGGCGGACGAAGCGCGCGAATCCTCCAGTGACCGTCGCTTTCCTGCGTGTCTTTCAAAAAACGCGCCCAGACATCGGTGGTGAGATCCGAAGGATAGTCTGCGGCAGCCAGTCCCAGCAGCACATATCCGACCGTGTCGACCGAGCCCGGTAGGCCGAGCCCCTGCAGAGCTCGTTCGCGATTGCTGTCCAGAAAAGCGGCCATCCGCTGGAGCTGCGTTTGCGCGATCCGCTCGTTCACCGGCAATTTGTTCTCCCGCGCCACGCGCATCGCCATGGCGGTCAGCGAATTGTTGTGGCAGGAAATGCAACCGGCCTTGCTCAGGAAAACCTGGTCGGCGTGCTGCAGCGGCGGCAGACTCCGCTCGACAGCGTCACGAACGGATGCTGCGGGGCTTGTTGCGACGGCCGGCGTTTCAGAATTGACGCTGGACTTCGCACCTGCGGCCTCCAGAAACTCCACTAGATTGGTTCTCCCTTGCCGCCGCGCCAGATCGAGCACCGTCCCCAGAGCGCCGTTATCCGCGTTGATATCGGCTCCGTGCGAAACCAGGAGCTTTAGGAAATCAGTGTTGGGCGGCTCCGGTTTCAGCGCCACTTCGGAAAGCAGGCCGGGCGCCGGCTTCGCGCCGCGATCGAGCAGCAGCTTCGCCAGTTTAACGTCACCACCGACGGCCGCGCTGGTCAGCGCCAGGGTCAGATTCTGCCCCATGGTCCCGAGCAAATCCGCAGCGCAGCGGGAACAACCGTTTAGGATGGCCACGGCCAGCGCCGACGGCAGGGGCTCCGCGCCGTGCTGCAGCAAAAGCTCGATCGAATCTGCATCGCCGGAAGAGGCAGCGTTCTGTAACGCGGCGCCGCCGCTGGTCTTAACGCTGGCGCCGTGTTCCAGTAGCAACCGGATTGCTTCGCCGCCGTTGGGGTTCGCGGCCGCGATCGTTAGCGGGGTCTGTTCTTCATCCGAGCGCGCGTTGGGATCAGCGGCGTGCTCCAGCAGCAGCCGCGTTTTGGCGGCATCGTCGACGGCATACATCAGCGCGGTGGCTTTGGCCGCGTTGCGCGCATTGGGATCGGCGCCATGCTCCAGCAGCAGGCGGACCGAGGCGGCGTCGCCGTACAACACCGCGTACATGAGCGGCGTGTAACCGCCTGTTCCCGGACCATTCACGATTTCCGGGTGCTCGCGCAGGGCATGAACGAAGGCCTCCTGCTGCCCATTGCGCAGGGCCTGAGTCAGGAGCGTGGCCAGCGGATCCGGCGCCGGAGGCCCCGTTTCTCCGTCCAGTTCGTCAGGCCACTCGGCTCCCTGATCGATCCACAACCGGATGGTCTCCACCTGCTCCGCGCTCAGCGGTCCGCTGGGAGGCATCAGCAGGCCGTTTGGCGGTTTGGTGATCTGCTGGTAAAGCCTGCTGGCGGCGCTGTTGCCGGGGATGATCCGGACCCCATTGGCGCCCACCCGGTTGGGCAGCGCCGCGCGCCGTTCGTCGAGGCGCAAGCGGCCCATTTGCTGCGTGGGTCCGTGGCAGTTGATGCAATTCTCCCGAAAGATGGGCAGCACGTCGCGGCCGAAATCAATCTTTCTGGCATTCTGGCTGGGAGCTTGAGCCGCAACCAATGGAGCGAACAGCAAACCGCTGGAAATCAGGCCAATGACCTGGCGCTTCTTCATAAATCCCGGTTACAAGCTTTCGCCCGATTTTCTGTACCAAGCCAGTATATAATAGGCCCGTAAAAGCCTTGGGTCCGTTGGATAAGGGAACCTGCGAGTACTGCCACGTCCAGGACCGGGCCTCCGACGAAAAGATGCACAAGGTGACCGCCCGCAACATGCTCCTATGGCTGACTGGTTCGCGCGCCCCATCCTGCAGGTGACGGATGTTGAGGCTTCGCTCCGCTTTTACGTTGACCGGCTCGGCTTCACGAGCCCCTGGCGCCACGAGGAGGACGGTAGAACGCGCGTCGCACAGGTCGACCGGCAGGGCTGCGCGCTTATCCTTGCCGACACGTGGGCCGACACCTGGCCGGAAAAGATTGGCAAGGGGCTGCTGTTTATTTCCCTGAACGCCGAGCAGCAGACGCGCGAGGCCGCCATCGCCGCGATGGACGCTCTCCGCGCAGAACTCGAGGCCAAGGGCGTTGCAGTGAAGGAGGGGCGTTGGGGCTATCGACTCCTGGTGGTCAATGATCCCGACGGCAATCAGCTCTTCTTCAATTATCCGAATGAAGCGTAATCGGCCGGGCGAGGCAGGGTGTTCTTCGCGATCGGCCACTAATCCGGTGAGCTGAGCGCACCTCGCGCCGCGCAACCAGTAAAATAGGACGACGCCATGAAAATCGTTCTGGCGCGGTCCAACACCGTCCCATTCCGCGCCGCCGGATCGGTTCCGCATCTGGTTCATATGCCTGTAACTTTAGTGCGGGACATTGTCAACGAAGTGGGCCGCTGCCACTTTCGCATTGCGCAAAGGTTCTCCGAATGACCCAACCACCAACCAGCCACCAGCCACCAATCACTCAACACGGGCCACGCGTCGTCATAGCGGCACTGGTCCTCGTCGGCGTCGCATCGCTCCTGTCCTCGCAAGCGCCGCAGCGCGAACAGGTCGGCCCGCTGGCCAACGGCGGATTCCTGCTGAACAGCGGGTGGCGCGTGAAGCCCGCGGGCACGCAAGTTCCCCTCGACACACTGCCCATGTCCAGCATCCTTTCGCCCGATGGCCGTTTTCTGGTGGTGCTGAATGGCGGCTACAACCCGCCTTCGCTGAGCGTGCTCGACACCAAAGACGGTCATGAGATCGGCCGCGCGCGGGTTCAAGACGCCTGGTTCGGCATGGCCTTTTCCAAGGATGGCCGCACACTTTGGGTCGGCGGCGGCGGCCAGGCCGCTATTTTCGAATTCTCTTTCGATCGGAACGGCGTGCTGCGTCCGGCGCGCACTTTTGAGATTGTTAAACCCTCCGCGCGGACCGGCCTGGATTTCATCGGCGACGTCACGCTCGGCCCCGACGGCCATCTTCTGTATGCCTGCGATCTTTATCATGACTCCATCGTGGTGGTGAATCCGCAGTCCGGAACCGTCATCGATCGGTTCAAAACCGGCCGCCGCCCCTACCGCATCCTCTTCGACCCCGACGGTAAGTCTTTCTTCGTGACCAGTTGGGCGGACGGAACGCTGCATCACCAGGAAACCCAGAACGGCTCCGATTTGCAGGTGCTGCGCCTCGGCGCGCATCCCACCGACATGGTCTGGAGCGATGTTCCTGTTCCTACCGACCAGGGGCAGTCGCCGAATTGGAAGGCGCGCATCTTCGTCGCGGCCGCCAACACCAACAACGTGTACACCGTGGCCGTCGCGCCCAGCGGCGACCTGCGGGTCGAGGAAACCATTAACGTCGCCACCACACCCAACCATCCGCTCGGCATGACGCCCAGTGCGCTGGCGCTGAATGCCGATCAGACGCGGCTTTATGTCGTCTGTTCCGACGCCAACGCCGCCGCCGTCGTCAACATTTCGCAAGCTGACAGCCAGGTGCTCGGCTTCATTCCCACCGGCTGGTACCCGACGGCCGCGAAGGCGCTCGCCGACGGACGCCTGATCGTGCTGAACGGCAAAGGCTCGCGCAGTTATCCGAATCCCAAGGGGCCGAACCCCGGCATTCGGCAGCGTAACGCCGACATCCAATATGTCGCGCATATCCAGACCGGCTCGGCGTCGGTGATCCCGGCTCTCACCGAAGAATCGCTGGCGCAATATACCGAAGAAGTCCACGCCAACTCGCCCTATAGCGACGACAAGCTGGACGCCGTTCCGCAAGGGATTCCCGCCGCTCTCCAGCACGTCATCTATATCGTCAAGGAGAATCGCAGCTACGACCAGGTGCTCGGCGACCTGGGCAAGGGCAACGGCGATCCTTCGCTGGTGCTGTTCGGCGAGAAGGCCGGGCCCAATCACCACAAGCTCGCTCGCGAGTTCGTGCTGTTCGATAACTTCTACGTCAACAGCGATGTCAGCGCCGACGGCCATAACTGGTCCACCTCCGCGATCGCCAACGACTACGTGGTCAAGATGTGGCCTTCCAATTACGCCAACCGCCACGACCGTTACGACTTCGAGGGCGGCGAGCCCGCGGCCTATCCGCCCGCCGGATACTTATGGACCAACGCCGCCGCGGCCGATATCTCCATGCGCAATTATGGCTACTGGGTGGTGAATAAGCCGAAGCCCGGCGACGACGGCATTCAAATCCAGTCCGTGCTCGACCCCGTGCTGGCCGGCGTCACCAACCGGAAGTATCGCAGCTTCGATCTGGATTATCCGGACGTCCGGCGCGCCCAGGTTTTCCTGGATGATCTGGCCGAGTTTGAAAAGTCCAATCAGATGCCGGCGCTGATGATCCTGCGCCTTCCCAACGATCACACTTCGGCCACGCGGCCCGGCAAGATTGCGCCGCTGTCCTCCTTCGCTGACAACGACTACGCGCTGGGCATGATCGTCGAAGGCGTCTCGCGCAGCAAATTCTGGGCGAACACCGCCATTTTCGTCGTCGAAGACGACGCGCAAAACGGGCCCGATCACGTCGATTCCCACCGCTCACCCGCGTTCCTGCTCTCGCCCTACACCCACACCGGCGCCGTCGACAGCACCATGTACAACACTACGTCGGTGCTGCGCACCATGGAGTTGATCCTGCACCTCCGGCCGATGACTCATTTCGACGCCGCCGCCCGTCCCATGATCAACGCGTTCTCCAAAGATCCCGTGATGACGCCTTACCAGGCCGAGAAGCCTCGCATTCCACTGGACGCGCGCAACCCGGCCAACTCTTCAACCGCCGCACTTTCCGAAAAGCTGGATTTCACCGAGGCCGACCTGAATGATGACGACGAGCTGAACGACATCTTGTGGCGCGCCATCCGCGGCACCGATCCGCCGCCCCCGGTGCATAGCCTCTTCGGGCATTAAGTGTCTCGCATTCATCTCTGCTTCGTCTGGCACATGCACCAGCCCTTCTACAAGGACCTGGTGACCGGCGAGTACCGCCTGCCCTGGACGCGCTTCCACGCGCTCAAGGATTACTACGGCATGGTGAAGGTGCTCGAGGATTTTCCGGACGTGCATCAGACCTTCAACCTGGTCCCGTCGATGATCGTCCAGATCCTGGAGTACGCCTCCGGCCAGGCCGCCGATCCGTTTCTGGACTGCGCCGTCAAGCGCGCCGAAGATTTGAGCGAAGCCGAGCAGGAATTCGTGCTGCGTTACTTCTTCCAGGCCAATCCCGGCCGCCTGATCCACCGTTATCCGCGCTACGGCGAGCTGTACGATGTCTGGCAGAAGACGGGCACGAGTCCGCAGCGCGCGCGGCGCCAGTTCAGCACGCAGGACTTTCGCGATCTTCAGATCCTATCGCAGCTCGCCTGGTTCGACGAAGAGTTCCAGGCGCACGACGCCGAGGTCCGCGACCTGATCGCGAAGGAGCGCGGCTACTCGCTGGAAGATCAGGCCGTCATGGCCCGCAAGGAGCGCGAGATCCTGGCCCAGGTAGTGCCGGTCTACAAGGAATTCGCCGCCCGCGGCCAGATCGAGATCTCCACCACGCCGTTCTACCACCCCATTCTGCCGCTGCTGTGCGACACCAACATCGCCTCCGTGTCGCATCCCGGCGTGACCCTGCCCACGCGCTTCTCATATCCTGGCGATGCCCGCCTCCAGCTTCGTGCGGCGCGCGAGTACATCCAGCGCGAATTCGGCCAGGCGCCCGTGGGTCTGTGGCCCTCGGAAGGCTCGGTCTCGGATGAAGCGCTGGCGCTGGCCGCGGAAGCCGGTTTCGAATGGGCCGCCAGCGACAACGGTGTCCTGGCGCAAACGCTGCATCGCGCTGCCGGTCCCGAAGTCACCTATCGCTCCTATCTGTGGCAGCAGCAGAACCGCCAGCTTCGCATGATCTTTCGCGACCACTTCCTGAGCGACGAAGTGGGCTTCGTCTATTCCCGGATGGGCGCGGCGGAGGCGGCCACCCAATTTCTGGACCGCATCCGCGCCAACGCGCATCCTCTGGCCGCGAGCGGATCCGATGTCCTGGTGCCCATCATCCTGGACGGCGAGAACGCCTGGGAGTATTACTATCAGAACGGCCGCCCGTTCCTACGCGAGCTGTACCGCCGCATCAGCGAATCTGCGGATTTGGCTGCGCTCACCGTCAGCGAAGCCCTGAAGGCCGACCAGCCCCGGCCGCTCGATCACATCCATCCCGGCTCCTGGATCAACGCTAACTTCGATATCTGGATCGGCGCGCAGGAGGACAATAAAGCCTGGGAGTATCTGTTGCGCGCCCGCCAGAAATTCGATGAAGTTTCAGCCGCAGTTTCCGAAGACGACCGCCGCTTGGCCCAGGAAGAGCTTCTCATCGCCGAGGGCAGCGATTGGAACTGGTGGTACGGTCCCGAGCATCAATCCGAGAACCGGCGCGAGTTCGACGAACTCTACCGCCAGCACCTGGCCAATGTCTATCGCGCTCTCCGCCGGCCGCCCCCGGACGATTTGGCCCGCCCCATCCTGATGGGCCAGGCTCCCGGCGTGAACGAGCCTCCCGCCAATCCGATTCATCCGGTGATCGACGGCGAAGTGACTTCCTACTTCGAGTGGATGGGCGCGGGCCGCTACCAGCCCGCTCCGCGCTCGGGAGCCATGCACGGCGACCGTCTCCTGATCCGCGATCTCTACTACGGCGGTGACGGCGGCAATCTCTATTTACGGCTGGATTTCGAAACTCACCCGGACTTCACGTCGCTGGAGCTGCGCACCGAACGCGCGGCGGTGTCTCTGCTGGACAATCCCGAAGTGCAAATCGCTCAAGGCAAGATTCTGGAAATCCGGGTGCCGTTCCAGGTCCTGGGCGCTTCCCAGGATCAACCGCTGCACTTTCAGCTTGCCGCCGCCAACCGCAGCTCCGCGCCGGAGTTGATTCCACCGGAAGGCTGGATCGAGCTTACTTCCGGCTCGAGTACTTATTGAGTTCCGTGAGAAGCTTGCCGGCGCCGGCCGGAGGCTTGGTCTTGCCCATCACAATTTCCTGCGTGGTGAGGGCCGAGCCGTACAAATCCCGGTTCCAGTCGTCGTCCGGCCGGAGCGTCGCGCCCTGCAATGATATGCCGGCGAACAGGCCGCGCGATCGCGAGTAGGTGAGAATCTCGGCGTGCAACTGCGCGTCCGTCTCGGCCGAGGAGGTACGGCCCACCGGACCCGCCGCCGCCGAAGCGTCGGCGCCTAGCGTGAACTTGCTCTGCAGCAGCTTCTTGACGCCGCTGCCGCTCATCACCAGCATGACCACGTCGGTCTCCGAGACGCCGATCTGAAAGCCGACGCTGCCGCCTTCCACACGCATGGCCGCGGGTGCGGACCAGCCTACTCCGCTTTCTCTGCGGCACAGCATGAATCCCTTGCCGTATTTGCCCCCAAAGATGAACGCGCCCTTCTTCACACCGGGCACGATCACGATGCACTGCGCCTTTCCCAGGAGGTCCTGGGGAATGCCTTTGTCGGGCGCGGCCATAATGTCGCTCATCACGTCGGCCGAGTCATCCAGCCGCCGGACGGCGTCGTTGGCCGCGTACAGCAGGCCGGTCGTCACTGCGAGAAGTGCTGCTATGTGGATGGTTCGCATGAGTTCTCCTCTCAGGCGATTCTAGCAGGTTGAACCAGGCTAACTGCGTTACCGAATCGTTATCATGAAAGTTGGGCGCGCGCCTTCTAGTTCTGATGATCGCGGCTGCCTCGGCCTGGCCCGCCGCTACCGATCCGCTGGCCGCGGCGGTCACCCGCAAGCTGGACCTGATCCAAAACGGCGAAGCCAAACCCGGCTCGGTGGTCCGGATTTCTTCGGCCGAGTGGAACGCGTGGGTGCGCGCGACCGCGCCGGAGGCCGTGGGAGACGGCATACGCGACCCGCGTATCGTCTTGGGCAACAACACCGCGACGGGGTACGCACAGTTGGACTTCGGAAAGCTGCGGCGCGCTGCCGGCGGCGAACCCAACTGGCTGCTCGGCAAACTGATTCAAGGCGAGGAGCCGGCGGTGGTCAAGGCCAGCCTGGTCTCGGCGAACGGACGCGCGACGGTGCACCTGTTGCGCGTGACCGTGGGAGGTCTCACCATGAGCGGCGCTGCGCTGGACTTTCTGATCCGGAATTTCCTGCTGCCGCTCTATCCCGACGTCAAAATCGACGAGCCGTTCCAACTCGACTTCCACATCGAGCGCATCGAACTGACGCCGCAGGAAGCCCGCATCTTCATCAGGAAGTGATCTTTTCGGCGGCGGTCTTGCCCATGTGGACGCAATCCGGTATGCCGATGCCGTGGTATGCGTTTCCGGCCAGATGCAACCCCGGCGTCGACTGCAGGATCGCCTCCATGCGCTCCACGCGTTGGGCGTGTCCCACCGTGTACTGCGCCATCGAATAGGGCCAGCGCGCAATGCTGTGGAACACCGGCCGCGCCTGCAAACCCATGATGCTGCGCAATTCGCCGCACGCGGTTTCCACCAGGGCTTCGTCGGTCAGATGCAGCGCGTCGCCGCCCAGGAAGCAGCGCAGCACGACCTTGTCCGCCGGCACACGGTGATCGAACTTGTTGCCCACCCAGGTGCACCCCAGGATGTGCTTGCGCTCGCGCTTGGGCACCAGGAAGCCGTGGCCGGCGATGGGATGATCGAAGCTCCCCTTCTCGTAGCCCAGCGCCAGCGTGATCGAGGTCGTGTAGGGTACGGCCGCCAGCAGTTCCGCCAGTTCCTTTTGAAAGCCCTCCAGCAGCTTCGCGCAATCGCGGGCCGAAGCCGCTAGAACCAGGTTTTCGGCTTCCATCCACTCCCCGTCCACCCGCACTCGGTACCCGCCGCTGGTCTGCTCGATCGTCTCCGCGCTGGCGTGAACCACGTCGGCAAAAGGCCGCAATTTTTCGATCAGCTGGCCCAAACCTTGCTTGAGCGTCAGCAAGAACGAACCGCCGGACCCTTTCGGACGCGGCTGCGCCAGGACACCGCGCGTCAAGCTACCGTATTTGGCCTCGATTTCAGTGAAGCGCGCCAGCACGCTGTTGACGCTCATCTGGCGCGGATCGCCGCCGTAGACACCCGCGAGCAGCGGCTCGGCCAGGTAATCGATGGATTCCTGGCCGTAATGATCGAGCAGGAACTCCGCAACCGAGCGGTCGGGCTGCTTGCCCTTGGGCCGGCGCAGAAATTCCAGGCCCATGCGAATCTTCGTAGCCCAGCTCAGCAGCGACGTTCGCACCAGCGGCATGATCTTTGTGGGCACCATCATCATGAGGCCGTCGGGCATGGGAATCAGCCGGCCGTTCTTCACGATGTAGGTGACGCGCGAGTGGTCGTTGGAGCCGATCACCTCGTCCGCTAATCCCAGCTCGCGGATCAGGTTCATCGCCCAAGGCTTGGCGGCCATGAACCCGTCGGGGCCGGCTTCGAGCACGCACTCCTCGCGCACGGTGGTCTGGATGACTCCGCCGACGCGCGGAGCTTTTTCGATCAGGGTGGGATGGACGCCCGCCTTGGAGAGGTAGTAGGCGGTGGCGAGACCGGAGATGCCGCCGCCGATGATCAACGCTTTGTGGGCCACTACTTACATCTTAAACTCGCGCACGAAGTCCACCACGGCCCGAACGTGGTCGGGCGGCGTTTCAGGCAGGATGCCGTGGCCCAGGTTAAAGATGTGGCCGGGGCGCGAGCCGGTGCGCTTCAGCAGCTCGTGCACGCGCATCTTCAGTTCCGGGAGCGGCGCGAACAGCACCGCCGGATCCAGATTGCCCTGGACGGCCGAGCGGTAGCTGATGTCCATCCAGGCCTGGTCGATATTGACGCGCCAGTCGACGCCCATGACGTCTCCTCCGGCGGCGTGCAACTCGCGGAAAAATCCGGCGGCGCCGGTGCCAAAGTGAATAACCGGAACGCTGGCGGTGCGAATGCGCTCGATCAGGGCACGTGAATAGGGCGCCACATAGCGGACATAATCGTCCGGGCTCAGCGCTCCCACCCAACTGTCAAACACCTGGATCGCGCGCGCGCCGGCGGTCACTTGCCCGAGCGCAAACGGTCCCAGTACGTCCACCAGTTTGCCCATCAGCCGCCGCCAGAGCGTTTCGTCGTGGTACATCATCGACTTGGTCCGGACGAAGTTCTTCGACGGCCCGCCTTCGATCATGTAGCTGGCCAGCGTGAAGGGCGCTCCCACGAAACCGATCACCGGCACGCGGCCGGCGAGTTGCCGGACCACCAGCTGAATGGCGTCGCCCACAAAGCCCAGGTCATCGGTGTTGGAGATGGACAGTGAGTCGACGTCATCGGAAGTACGCACGGGATTATCGATGGCCGGGCCTTCGCCGGAAACGAACTTCAACTTCAGCCCCATGGGTTCGACGGGAAGAAGAAGATCGGCGAAGATGATGGCCGCGTCGACGTCCAAAAACTCGACCGGCTGCAGCGTGACTTGCGCGGCCAGATCCGGCCGCTTACAGATTTCGAGAATGCTGGCCTTGGCGCGGATTTCGCGGTACTGCTTCATATAGCGCCCGGCTTGCCGCATAAACCAGACCGGCCGTACATCGGTGGGCCGGCGGCGGCAGGCGTCTAGGAAACGGCTGTTCATTGAGGGCATACGCATCGTGCACCTGTGACCTGGCTGATAGAGGACATGAAAAGACCCTCGACTGATCTTCCGGCTCCGCGTTGGCAGCCTAAGTTATAGTAGGGCGTGCCGGAAGCTCCACTGTCAATAGCGCCCGTTTTTTCTTTTATAATCAGTCGGATACAGACCAGCCACGGGGGTGTCCCGGTCTTGCCAACAACAAAGTTAACACACGATGTTTGAATCCGCTACCCATCCGCGTGGATTTATTCGCACCGGCGGCCGCCGCTGGCTTCCGGTCACGGCTCGACAAACACCGCGAACGGAGGCGAAGAAAACACGGAAGCGGATTGAAGGACCATTGAAAAGATTCTGAACGGCGGCGTGATGGAAGGCAACGGAGGGAGTTGGATGTTGATTTGCTCAACACCGAAAATCAAGCCCGGCGCCGCACCCTCCCAGACAATGGTCCCGGCTGTCCCGTCGAAGCTGACCGCATCGCCGTTCTGGCTAAAGTTGAACGGAAGCAAGGAAGCGAGCGGCGCCACTTGACCGTCGGGAAAGTTGACACCCGCGACATTCATTCCGGTCGTGTACGCGGAAATAATCGAACCCGCCTTAGCCGGATGCATATTCGAGTTCACGGTTCCATCCTGGTTCAAAATGGCGAACACTCCCGGATTCGCTACCTGACCCGCAACGTACAACGGCGGCGCGCTTTGACCCTGGTAACTGACCTGAATCGTGGCCAGAAGCGCCGCTCGTGGCACGACGGTATTGATCTGGCCGGCCTGGACGTAGAGCAGCGGCGCTGGGATGCCGTTGAACTGGACCTCGACGCCGGCAAGCGAAGTCGGGTAGCTTCCGCCGGCATCCGGTTGTCCGGCGACGCCGGTTTGGGGCCCGATTCCGTATCCGAACAGGCTGACGATTTCGCCGGGCGCGGCCGGGGTCGTGTACGTCGCACCGTTCACGGGACACTGAAAATTCAACGGCGGAGGCGAAGTCAGATTCAAGGTGGAAACCGCCTGGCTATAGAGCAGCAACTGTCCGGGTCCGGTGAGGAACAGCCATCCATTCTGCCGCATGTAAGAAACGTAAAGCTGGGCGCCGTCCGGCGTCTTCTCCATTAGAAAATTCGCTCCGGAAGCAGCATCGCATGGAATGAGGAGCTGGGCGTTCCCGGTCGGTTGAAAACCGGGCGCCAAAAGCGCGCCCGTGGGCGGGAACAGGAATCCGGAAGCGTACACGTTGTCGGACGAATCGACGGAGACCCACGCCGTGCCGGCGCCGCCCGTGGGAGGATAGGGGCCAAACCGGCTCCCGGTCTTGATGGCGCTTCCGTCGGGAGCCACTTTGACGAGGAAGGCTTCCCCGGTGCCCTTCGTTCCGGGAAAACTCGGTGAACCGGTTGAGCCGCCGATCCAAGCCGCGCCCTCGGAATCCACGGCCAGCGCAAAGGCGTTATCGAACCCGGAGCCGCCCAAGTAGGTGGAATAAAGAAGAGAACTCCCGTCCACGCTGATCTCGGCGGCGAACGCATCCACGCCACCGCCGCCGAACAACGGTTGAACGCTGCCAGGGGTGGTGAGCAGCGTATCCGTAGCCGTGCCGGTCAAGTACGTTGCGCCGGCGGAGTCGACCGCGAGCGCTGAGGTCGTAGCCGGAAAGTAGGTCGCGAAACTCAACGATTGACCCCCAGGGCCGATCTTGGCAACAAACCCGCCGCTAGGCGTCTTGCTGACTGCCGCGGAAGTCACTGGAAAATCGGTGGAGGAAGTGGTTCCCGCGACGTACACCGAGCCGGTTCCGTCTACGGCGATGGACGTGGGGACATCGTTGCCCGTGCCTCCCAGAAACGTCGAGTACGCCAGCGAGCCATCGGGGTTCAGTTTCGCGATGAAGACATCCCCTCCTGGAATCACACTGGATCCGTCGGTCTGGCTGGTGTAGGGTCCGGCGTTCTTCGACTGGAGCGCTCCACTGGTTACCGGAAAATCGGGCGCCGTCGTATAACCGGCGACGTAAACGTTGCCCGCGGAATCCACCGCGATCGCGACCGCGCCGGAGTTTCCTGTTCCCCCCAATCTGGTGGTGGAAAGACCCTGGGTGCCAGTGGGATCCAGTTTGGTTACGGTTGCGTCGCTGCACGTGAGAGTTTCTGAGATTCCGGGCGCGGTCGTGGACATACCGCAGCTGACGCCGTTCGCAAGCTGACCCGTCTGCCAGAGGTCCCCGCTGGTCGAATCGAGCGCGATCTGCGCGATGGCAACCTGGGCCAGGAAGAATGCTGCGGCCCAAAGGCTGAAAACCCGTTTCAACGCCCCACTCACTCCCGGCGAGGGAGTGCACGTCTGGCACCACACCGACGCCGTTTTGTTTCTGGACTTACAGCCAACCAGGGAGGAAGCTTTGAGTCGATCTGCCACAGTGCCTGCCGCCGAATTTATTCGCGGGGGCGGCCCTTCTTGATCCGCTTGAGCAACTGGTCCATGCGGCCGCCGAGTTCGGTGGCGATGTCGGCCTGGAAGTGCAATTCCGGGACGCGGAACAGTTCCAGCCGCGCGGCGAGTTCGTGCCGCAGGAAGTGTCCGGCGTGTTCCAGGGCCGCGATGGCGCTCTGGGAATTGGCGCCATCCTCCACGCGGACGCGCACGAAGGCGTGGCGTTTGTCGGGCGAGACCTGGACATCGGTGACCGTCGCCGAGCCGATCCGGGGGTCGGAGAGTTCGTAAGAAATCAATTCGGAGAGCTCCTCGCGAAGAGCCTCCGCGATGCGTTCGGTGCGATGCTGCATGGCGCTAGGCGTTAGGCGTTAGGCGTTTGGCGTTAAGCGTTATTCAATCCACTCCACAGTGGTTCCCACCAGGACTCCGCCCAGGATGTTCGCGGCTTCCCGCTCCACCAGCTGGAGAGTTTGTTGGGCGCGTTCGTGGTCGCTGGAAACCGTGACGGCCGACACCAGCGATCGCTGCCAGGTATCCTGGTAATCGATTTCGGCCACCGCGACGTTGAACTTGCTGCGCAGGCGGTCCTTCAAACCCTTTACGGTATGCCGCTTGTCTTTGAGCGATTGCGCGCCATCGATGCGCAATTCCAGCGTTAGTACACCGATCGACGGCACCTCACGCCATGACCTCGGCCGCGACCCGCTCGGTGGCGAACGCCTCAATGATGTCGCCCGGCTTGACGTCGCCAAAGTTCCGAATGGTGATGCCGCACTCGAAGCCGCTCTTCACCTCGCTGGCGTCGTTCTTGAAGCGCTTGAGCGAATCCACCTTGCCGGTGAAGACCACCACGTTGTCGCGCAGCACGCGCACTTCGCTGTCGCGTTTGATGATGCCGTCCAGCACCATGCAGCCGGCCACGTTGCCGACCTTGCTGATGCGGAAGACTTCGCGAATTTCGGCGCGGCCCTGGTAGACCTCTTTGAACACCGGCTCCAGCATGCCCGTCATGGCGCGCTTCAGCTCATCGGTCAATTCGTAGATGATAGTGTGCAGGCGGATATCCACCTTCTCCTGCTCGGCCAGCGCGGAAGCGTTGCGTTCGGGCCGCACGTTGAAGCCGACGATGATGGCGTCGGAAGTGGAAGCCAACAGCACGTCGCTTTCGTTAATCGCGCCCACGGCGCCGCGCAGAACCCGGATTCGAACCTTATCGTTGGAGAGCTTCTGCATCATGTCGGACAGCACTTCGGCGGTGCCGCTCACGTCCGTCTTCAGAATGATGTTGAGCTCCTTGACTTCGCCTTCTTTCAACTGCTCGTGCAGTTGTTCCAGCGTGACGCGCCCGGTCTTGGCCATCGCCACGTCGCGGGCTTTGGCCTCGCGATAGAGAACGATTTGCTTGGCTTTAGCGGTGTCGGTGACTACCTGGAACGTGTCGCCTACTTCCGGCAGCGACTCCAGGCCGAGCACCTCCACCGGCATGGACGGTTCGGCGTCGCGCAACGGGTTGCCGCGATCGTCAAACATCGCGCGCACCTTGCCGAAAACGGAACCGCAGATAAAATAGTCGCCCACGCGCAGCGTGCCGTTACGCACCAGAACCGTGGCAACCGGTCCGCGGCCGCGATCCAGATTGGCTTCCAGCACGTTGCCGACGGCCGGCCGGTCGGGATTCGCTTTCAGATCCTGCATGTCGGCGACCAGCAGGATCATTTCGAGCAGCAGATCCAGGTTGGTCTTGGCCTTGGCCGAAACGGGAACCATGACCGTCTCGCCGCCCCAATCCTCCGCCAGCAGGCCGCGATCGGCCAGCTGCTGCTTGATGCGCTCCGGCTGCGCGTCGGGTTTGTCGATTTTGTTGATGGCGACGATGATCGGCACGCCGGCTGCCTTGGCATGATCGATGGCTTCCAGCGTTTGCGGCATGACGCCGTCGTCGGCCGCCACCACCAGGACGACGATATCAGTCACTTTGGCGCCGCGGGCGCGCATGCGCGTGAAGGCTTCGTGGCCGGGCGTGTCGATGAACACGATCTTGCGGCCGTTTTTCTCGACATAATAGGCGCCGATGTGCTGAGTGATCCCGCCGGCCTCGCGTTCGGCCACGTTGGCGGAGCGGATGGCGTCCAGCAACGAGGTTTTGCCGTGATCGACGTGGCCCATAATCGTCACCACCGGCGCGCGCTTCACGCGATCCGAGGACTCTTCGGCCTGCTCGATGACCTGCGAGCTTTCCTCTTCGAAACTGACCTTGTTGGTGGAAGCGCCGAACTCGCGGGCGATCTCCTCGGCCATCTTGGCGTCGAGGTTCTGGTTGATGGTGGCGAAGATTTTCTTCTCCACCAGCTTCTTGATCACCAGGTTGGCTTTGATGCCGAGTTTTTCGGAAAGCTCTTTCACGGTGACGCCTTCCGAGATCGTGATTTCGCGGTCGATGGGCGGGGGCGCGGCGGCTTCGCTGCGCCGGATGGGCATCCGCAGACGGCCCTCTTCCTGCTCCTGATCGCGATGCCGGTCCCGGCCGGCGGGTTTGGCCTGATGGCGGCGCTGCTGTTCGGTGGGCAGCAGGGTTGCCGGTTCGGCGCGCAATGGGGACGACGTGGGATGCGGCGCGCGAGGACGCCGGAATCCCGGAGGCGCGCTTCCGGGCGCACCTACTCCCGGACCGCGCATGACCGGCTGACCCGGACGGATCGGCCCGCGATAGATGGGCTGGCCGGGGACGGGCGTCGCACTGCGGGTCGGCATTCCCGGACGCGGGGCCTGTGGAGCTGGTGCCGCCCCGGGCCGCGCCTGCTGTTGCTGCAGACGCGCTACCATATCCGGCCTGGGCGGAACTACCGGACGGGCAGCCGGTTGGCCCGCTAAGGGTACGCGGGGCTGCGGCCGGATGGGAGCGCCAGGAGCCGGGGCCGGCGGCGCCGCGGTTTCCACGGGAGCGGAGGTGCGAGCAGCCGGCTGATGCGGAAGCGTGATGGATGCCGGGGGCGTGGGCGACGCAGCTGCCTGGGGCATGGGTTGACGCGGCCCCGATAAAATTTGGCCTGGACGAGGCGGGGGTGGTGCGGGCCGGGCCGGCAGTGGCGTGGTTCTGAGGGGCGGATGTACGGGAGCCCCACCGCCGGCGGCCAGCGGCGGACGTAAAGGAGCCGGCTTGGTCCGCGGCATTTCCTCGGCTAGCGGGGCCGCGGAGCTCTCTACAGGAGTTTCCAGCACTTCCTCGACCGGCGCCGGCGCATGCGGCAAGGAGGGCCGCGGTTCAGCCAGCGTCTCCACCTGCACCGCAACCTCGGGCTCAGCCACTGCTACAGGCACGCTGCTGACGGCCCGGCCCGGCGACAATCCCTCACCGCCGTGAGTGCGCCTGCGGATCTTTTCCGCGACATCCTCATCGATGGAACTGGAGTGAGTTTTCTTTTCTGCGACCCCCAGTTCCGGCAGCATCTCGAGGATCTCGTGCGAGGGGATCTCCAGTTGCCTTGCCAGCTCGTTGATGCGAATTTTACTCATAAAAGCTACACCGCGCACACGGGCGCGATGCTTAACTTGCCCCCTCCGAGTTTCCTATAGTATCAAATTCCTTTTTGGAATCTGCAGTATCCAGCGCCTCGGTCACTTCCGGTTCCTGATTCGATTCCTTGAATTGCGGCGCGGCTTCCAGGAATTCGCCGGACTCGGGCGCCGGGATGGCGGTTGCCTCCCCCGACTCCGATTCGTTCTGCGGCAGCGCTTCGGCCGGGACTTCCGCAGGCTCGCCCGGTTGCTCGAACTGCGCGTAATACGAGTTCACCGCGACCAGGATCTTTTCCACGATCTTCGGCCCGATGCCGGGAATCGCTTCCAACTCCTCGGGCGTCATGGATCCCAGCTTTTCCACGGTCCCCACGCCCGCCTCGATGAGCTTCTCGGCGATCTTCTCGCCCAGGTCGTGGTCGATCAGAATCGAAACCGGCGCGCCCGCCGGCACCAGAGCGGCCATTGCCGATTCCACTTCCTGGCGCTTCTCTTCTTCGCTCTTGATGTCGATCTTCCAGCCCAGCAGCTTCGCCGCCAGCCGCACGTTCTGGCCCTTCTTGCCGATGGCGAGCGACAGCTGGGTGTCGTCGACGATCACTTCCATGTGCTTTTCGGCCAGATCCAGGATGGAGACGCGGCTGATCTTGGCCGGGCTCAAGGCGTGGGTGGCGAACACTACCGGATCTTCCGAATATTCGATGATGTCGATCTTCTCGCCGCGCAGTTCGCGGATGATGGATTGCACCCGCATGCCCTTCATGCCGACACAGGCGCCCACGCTGTCCACGTCGCGGTCGCGGCTGACTACGGCGATCTTGGTCCGCTCGCCGGCCTCCCGCGCGCAGCCCTTGATCACCACGGTGTTGTCGTAGATTTCCGGAACTTCCTGCTCGAACAGACGCATCACCAGCTCCGGCGCGGCGCGTGACACGATGACGCCGGCGTTCTTGCCCGCCTTCTCCACGCTACGGATCACGCACCGCACGCGGTCGCCCACGCTGAAGTTCTCCAGCTTGCTTTGTTCCTTCTTGGGCAGGCGCGCCTCGGTCTTGCCCAGGTCCACCACCAGGTCCTGGCCCTCGATGCGCTTCACCATGCAGTTCACCAGCTCGCCCACGCGGCCCGAATATTCCGAATAGATGGTCTCGCGCTCGGCTTCGCGCACCTTCTGCAGAATTACCTGCTTGGCCGTTTGGGCCGAAATTCGTCCCAGCGCCTCGGTGGGCTTGGGGAAGCGGATTTCAGAATCCAGCTGCGCGCCCGGATCGATGCGTTGAGCCTCTTCGAGCGAGATTTCCTTCACCGGATCCTGGACCGTTTCCACCACTTTTTTGACGCCGTAGATCTCGAGCGCGCCGGTCTGGTCGTTGAAATCCGCCACCAGGTCTTCCAAGGTGCGGAAATGCTTCCGCGCCGCCACCAGCATGGCGTCCTTCACCGCGTCAATTACGATCTGCGGATCGATACCTTTTTCCTTGCTCAAGATCTCAATGGACTGATAGATGCTAGCCACTGTGTCCTCTTCTCAAACTGTCCGGGGGTGAATTACCACTCAAACTTCAGGTTGGCTTTTTGGACCTGGGCCAGCGGGAAACGGATGACCTTCCCGGCGCCCGGCTCCAGGGCGACGATGCCTTCGGAAAACCCGGCCAGCTTGCCCTCCCAATGGCGCTGGTTCTCCACCGGCTCCCGCAGCGTGATCTTCGCTTTGTGTCCCACGAATTTCTCGAAGTCCTTGGGTTTCGTCAGCTTACGCTCCAGGCCCGGCGAACTGACCTCCAGCGTATAGCTGTCCCCCGGTATGACGTCTTCCACGTCCAAAATAGTTCCTACCTGCTGCGAAATAAACTCGCAGTCGCCGTGCGAAACCCCTTGCGGCCGGTCGATATAGATGCGCACAACCCGCCCCCGGCCCGAACCCAGGAACTCCACATCGACGATCTCGATGCCTTCCGGCTGGGCCACGCGCGCGGCGATTTCCGCGATCTTCGCGACGATCTGCTCTTTGGCGGCGACAGACATTGGCGTATTGCAATAAAAAAGTGGGCTTTCGCCCACCGTGCTCGTTCGACACTTTGTATTATACACGGCTGCGTTGCGTGCCGTCGCGGAATCCGACGTGTTAAACGGCGCCGCGATAGCTGGCCAGCGTCACCCCGGCCTCCTCCAGCGCCGAGCGGACTTCCGGCGACGTGAGCGCGTCCAGTTCTCAGATCTGCTTTTCGGCTTCTGATAGCGCGGTAGTCGAGGCAATCGGGATGCCGGAGCTAGAATCCATACCGATACTGCGGCTTATGCTCAACGGCCTTGACCTTGGATCGCGCTTTAGCAAGGCGGTTGCAGGCGCCCATGTCGCCAATCGATCGTAGGCGCGCCAACACGCGGTCGAGTTCCTCTACGCTTAAGATCTCTGGTTCCTCCGAAGCAATATCGCAGATGGCATCCACCGCATGCTCTCTTTCCTCAGGCGATGTGCTGCCCAGGCGCTCAAAAAACAGCCGGAGAACTGCTGGGAACGACCTCGCCATTGCTTTAATGGCGCTACTTGCGGGTGTTTCAACGTACCAGTCCTCGTCATAAGACGACAACTTCGCAACGACGTCGAATGGCACTCGATCCGGAGCTGAGTGCGCTAGATCCATGCAGATCGATGCCGCCGACGATCTGACCGAGAAGTTCTCATGATTCGCCATGCGGCTGATCATCTTGTGGGTGATCAGCCAAGGCGCCAAGCGGACGCAACATTCGATCGTGTGCAACGCGCCCCACAATCGAGGGTCTTCATCGCTAAAGTCCTGATAATCGATTAGTGTTTCGAACAGCTCGTTTCGTCCGCCAGCGTCTGTTGCCCTGACGATCTCCAGGGCAGCAAGTTCGGCTGCATTCCAGTCGCCAAGCTTGACTTGCTTGATTAGCGTGTCGAGGCGCGGATCGCCTTTAAACTCTCTGCCAACAACGCATTCCGGCGAGGGACGCCTTGAGCGCTTCTTGATCACCTCTCGCACCAAACGGCAAACACTGGCAGCGCCGATCTGATTTGGTGCGACGTGGCGCGCATGGAGAAGGCTTACGTGCCAAGGGAGGTCCTCGATCGGAGTGTCGTCGACGACAAAGGGCAAGATACGGATTTCTTTGTCTCGAATTGTCTTCATCGATGCGAACTTCAACTCCCGGCCGACCCAAGGAGACTTCAACGCCTCGCGAGAGACGACAAAAAGGAGCAGGTCCATCGTTCGAAGACCCTCCCCAATCTTTTCGATGACGTCGTCGCCCACAAGAATTTTGGTGTCATCTATCCATGGGTCGAGGTGCGCTTTTCGAAGTTCATCGGCGACTAACATGGCGAACGCCTTGTCCTTACTTGAATGGCTGATGAAGATGCGGCTGGAGGCAACACGAATTCTTCGCACCTTCCCCCTGTGGTGGATCCCTTCAGAGGGCTCAACGCCAACTCCATCCTCCCGCACGGCTTGTTCCTCGGTCTGTCCTTCGTAGTGGGCGAGCACTCTTCGGACCTTAGCTTCATCCCACCCGGTCGGAAACTTGTTCTTGCTCATTACCGTTTCTTTCTCATTCGCCTTCGAAAAGCCGCAAGAGGTTTTCCCGTTAGTTCATAGGCCGTGACGACAAAGATGTTGTCCGGATTCGGATCTTCAACATAGATGACGCGCAAATATCTACCCGCGGCCGTCCGGCCTAGGGCAACTCTGGAGCCTTCTCGTCCCGGTCGATCCTCGCCGGGCTGTTCTAACACCTCGATTACCTCATCCTCGTCGACCCGATGATTGTATATGTGCGGTAGCCCGGTTGTTGGATCGATATAGAATCGCGCCCGCAAACCTCTCCACGCCCATTTTAACGCCGATCGTTCTTGACACGGCGCATGGTATTTGGAGTGTAACGCTGAACAGCGTAGTCGCCCTGAGACTCCTTGCGGGCATCTGCTGAAGCTCTCTTATGCGATTTCCCGATACCCTGATAACCGAACGCCGGCTTCCTCCAGCGCCGAGCGCACCTCCGGCGACGTGAGCGCGTCCAGTTCCCGCTGCCGGCTTTCCTTCAGGCGCGTGCGCGCCGCTTCCAACTCGGCGGTGCAAAAGCCGGGATGACACATGAATTCCGTCAGGCCTTCCGGCAGACTGCGAATCAGCGCCGCCAGTTCCGCCGCGCGATACCGCCCGGTAATCTGGAAGCCCGCGAAGTGGTCCGTGGCCCGGCAGCCGTTGGCGGCCAGCGTGCGCTCAAAACGGCGGCGCGCGAAGCCGATGCTTTGGCTGACCAGCCGCTTGGTCCAGGGAACGCCTCCGGCGTGGAGCGGCAAATCGAACGGCCGGCGGATCCAGGGAATTTGAAATTCCGCAGCCAGCCGGGCCATTGCCCCCAGGACCGGCGGCAGCAGGTGAGTGTGCTTGTGCGTGTCCAGGTGCGTGGGCCGGAGGCCGCCATCCAGCACTTTCCGGATCTGCCCGCGCAGTTCCTCTTCGATGCGCATGCGCCCGAATGCGATGGCCTGCATCAGTTTTGCCACCGTAGGCGGATAGCCGTCCGAGCCGACCAGCACCAGGTGCACTCCCACATCCAGGCTGGGATTGGCGCGCGCCAACTCCAGCGCGTGCTCGAAAGCGGGTCCGGTGGCCATGATCGTCGTCGCGGTGAGAATACCCTGCCGGTGCGCGTGGACGATGCCGTCGTTGACATCGCGCGTAAAACCGAAGTCGTCGGCGTTAACAATCAGGCGCTTCAAGACAGGGCCGCAGGCCTCAAAAGATGGAAAGTTTGATGCGCAGAAATTTCTTCGGGTTCGCGCGGAAATCCTTCATCAAGCCGTGCATCTCGTCGGTGGCGCCGTTCAGGTTGTCGTACAACTGCTGGTTCACCAGAAGCTGGCCGATGGTTCCCTGCCCCGAGTTCACTTTGTCGAGGATGTCGTCGATCTTGGTCAGCGTGGCCTTCAGCTGGTTGTGCAGATCGTCATTTTTCAGCAACGCCCCAGCCGTGCCTTTTCCGGCATTGAGATCATCCACGATGGTGTGCAGTCCCGCGACGGTCTTGTCCATCTGGTCGTACAGTTCGCGGTTCTTCAGCAGTTGGCCGGCCGTGCCCTGGCCCTGCTGAAGTCCTTCGAGCAGGGTATCGACCCGGGTCAGCGATTTGCGGACATCGTCGTACACATCGCGATGGTAGATCAACTGCCCGAAGGTGCCCTTGTCGCTGTTCAGCACATCCGCCAGCTGCTTGACCTCGTCCACGATCGCCAGGAAATGGTTGTAGAGCGTATCGTCCACCAGCAGCTTGCCGATGCTGCCCTTGCCGGATTCAACGATGCCGATAATGCGGTCCACGCGCTCCACCGTGCCCTGCAACGAGCTCAGTACGCTGTAACCCTGCTGCACCAGATTGTCGAAATCCTGGGTGTTCAGGCTGGGCAGTTCCTGCCCGGGGCCAACCGCCGTTTCGCTCGTGCCCGACTTGATGTTGATGTACTTGGTGCCGAGCACGTTGGCCGCGCTGATCGAAGCCACCGAGTCCGCCGGGATGGCCTTCAATTCGCTGACCGGCATTTGCATCTCAATGCGAACCAGGCGGCGGGGATCCTTGGAGCCGGAAAGCGCGATGGCTTTCACCTTGCCGACCGGAATGCCGTCCAGATTGACCGGTGCGCCCGTGGTCAAAGCCGCCGCATCGTTCATATAAGTGTAGATGACCGTGTTCGATTCAAACAGGTTGGTATGGCCGGTGATCAAAAAGACGAGGATCGCCAGAATAGTCATGGCGGCGAGCGCCAGCAGTCCTACCCGGAGTCGCGCCCAGCTGGCCTTGGTCTGAGTCGGCATGGTCTATGAGTGCTTGGGTACGAACTTGGAGATGTACTCGTCTCGCGAGGCCTCCAATTGCGCCTGGGCGCCCTCGAAGACCATCCGCCCTTCCTTCATCACCATGAAGATTGTACGGGTTGGATTCGACCCATCCCCGCGGGCGCCGTTTTGGGACACCGGCTCCAAACGCCCGCTGTTGCGATTGTAGCGAAAGTTGGCCATCAACTGCCCGTCCTGGTAGCGCTGCGTGACGATCAGGTTGGCCGTATTCTTGAAGTCGCGCTCCTTGGCGATCAGCGCCATGATGGTGTTGGCGGTGATGGGATCCAGGCCGGCGGTGGGAGAATCGTAGAGCACCAGCGGCGGCTCGCTCACCACCGCGCGCGCGATGCCGACGCGGCGCCGCATGCCGCCGGAAAGCTCGCTGGGTAATTGCTCCAGGGTGTGTTCCAGCTCCACGAAGCGCAAGGCGTCCACGACCTTAGCGTCCACTTCCGCCGGCGCCTCATGGGTCCGGCGATTGACCAGCGGATAGGCCACGTTGTCGGCCACGGTGATGGAGTCGAAGAGGCCGCCTTCCTGAAACAGCACGCCCACCTGGCTGCGCAGTTCGAACATCTGGTTTTCCTTCAGGCAAGTAATCTCCTCGCCAAACAGGAAAACGTTGCCGGAGTCGGGCTTCAGCAGGCCGATGGCGGTCTTGAGCAGGGTGGTTTTGCCGCTGCCCGCGGCGCCCAGCACCACGCGGGTCTCGCCGGCGCGCAGATCGAACGAAATCGCCTCGAGCGCCGGCACTTCGTCGAAACGCAGGCCGACGTTCTCAAAACGAAGCAGGACGTCGCCGCCGGACGGGTTTGCGGGAGTGGGCGGCATCAGTGCAGGTTTACGAAAATGCGCGTGAGCAGGGAAGTGATGACAAACACCCACACCGAGGCCACCACGACGGCCTTGGTGGTCGCCAAACCGACGCCTTGCGTGCCGCCCGAGGTGCGCAGCCCATAGAAGCAACCGACCAGGGAAATGATAAACGCGAACACGAACGGCTTCAGCAGCCCTTGAACGATGTCGTTGTACTCGAGCGATTGGTAGGCGTTGGTCCAGTATTGCGAGCTGGTGAGGCCCAGCGTGAAGTAGGCGATGATAAAGCCGCCCACCATGCCCACGAAATCCGCCACGATGGTGAGCATGGGCAGCATGACGGCGGTGGCGATCATGCGCGGCGTCACCAGCTTTTGAATCGGGTCCGTCCCGAGCGCTCGCATCGCGTCAATCTGCTCAGTCACCTTCATGGAGCCGAGTTCGCTGGCGATGCCGGAGGCGTTGCGGCCGGCCACTAGCAGCGCCGTCAGCACGGGTCCTAGTTCGCGGACTAACGTGAGCGCGACGATTTGTCCGACTTCTCCGACCGCGCCGTACTGCGACAACGCGCGCGACATTTGCATGGTGATGACCAGCCCGCTGAAAAACCCGGTCAGAACGACGATGGGCAGGCTGCCGACGCCAATGGTGTCCATCTGCAGGGCGATGTCGTCGACGTAGTGCGGTCCGCGAAAGAGGTTGCGAAGGGCACGCCCGGTGAGGATGTAGAAATCTTGCAGGGCGGCGATGGGTGATTTCAGGAAATCGAGCAAACCGTCGCCCCCATCAACCCGATGCTACCATGGCGCGCCGGGACGGCTGAGCAGGCCGTGTTACAAACGCACGACCTTGGGCGAAGGATGATTCTTCAGCGCATTGCGCGTGTCCACAATCAAGCGCGCGCGTTGCACCAGGCACGGGTAGTCGAAGCTGCTGTGATCGGTTACGATCACCGTGCAGTCGGCCTCCGCGGCGGAGCTCAGCGGTTCTTGCGCTGTCAATGCGTGGCCGTCCAGCTTGATCGCGGGCACAAAAGGGTCGCTGTAGGTGACGCGCGCGCCGCGCCGCTCCAGCAAGAGAATGATGTCGAGCGCGGGCGATTCACGCACATCGTCAATATCGCGCTTGTAGGCCACGCCCAGGATGTGCACGTGCGAACCTTTGAGCGGTTTGGACTGGTCGTTTAACGCGTTTTGAATCTTGTCTACCACGAAGTGCGGCATCTGGCCGTTGATGTAGCCGGCCAGTTCGATGAAACGCGCTTCCATACCGGCCTGCCTGGTCTTCCACGAAAGATAGAACGGGTCAATTGGGATGCAGTGGCCGCCGAGACCGGGGCCGGGATAAAACGGCAGGAAGCCGAACGGCTTGGTGGCGGCGGCGTCAATCACTTCCCAGACATTGATGCCCATGCGGTCGCACATCAGCGCCAGTTCGTTCACCAGGCCGATATTGATCATGCGGAACGTGTTTTCGAGCAGCTTCACCATTTCCGCCACGCTGGTGGAGCTGACCGGAACCACGGTCTGGAGCGCCTGGGCGTAAAACAGCGCGCCCATTTCGGTGCAGGCCGGCGTGATGCCGCCGACGACTTTGGGGATGTTGGCGGTTTGATAGCGCGCGTTGCCCGGGTCCACGCGCTCAGGCGAAAAGCACAGAAAGAAATCTTCGCCTACCTTGAGCCCGGGCCGCTGCAGCATCGGCAAAACTAATTCGTCGGTGGTGCCCGGATACGTGGTCGATTCCAGGATCACCAGCTTGCCGGGACCGAAGTACTTGGCTGTTTCCTGACAGGCCGACACGACGTAGCTCATGTCCGGGTCTTTGGTCTTACGCAGCGGCGTGGGCACGGCGATGTTAATGGTATCCAGACCGGCTACTACTGAGAAATCCGTGGTGGCGTGAAATTTCCCGGAGTCCACCAGCGGGCCGAGCGCGGCGTTCGGAACGTCCTGCACGTAGGATTCACCGGAGTTCAGCCGTGCAACCTTGGATTCCTGAACGTCAATGCCCGTGACCGAAAAGCCCGCCTTGGAGAACTCGACGGCCAGCGGGAGGCCGACGTATCCCAGCCCGATGATACCGACTCGCGCCGTGCGGGCCTTGATTTTCTCTTCCAGGACCGCTTGCACGGTCGCAGTTGCAGGTTGCATAGAAGCTGTCATTACTCTAGCGCGTTGCCCAATACCGGCAGCAGCGCCCGGCCCGGCTCCGGCTTTGCGCCGTCCAGGTCGAGGAACCGCGGGTCGAGCAGCCGATCGGGCTCCAGATTCCCCATGGCCGCCAGCAGGGTCTCCTTCAGATGCGGGTAATCCTTCTCAATCTCGCTGAACAGACTGCGGATCGACTTCCGGACCGTGCCGGTGCGCTGGGAGCACCCGCAGGGCACGATGGGAGCGCCCAACGACTCGGCGAACCGCGCGGTGATGTCCTCGGTGACGAACGCCAGCGGGCGGATCAGGCGGAAATCTTTATTGCGTGAGTATGTGACTGGCGGGAGCGCGCTCACCCGTCCGGTGAACATGGCGTTGCGCAGGAACGATTCGCAGAAGTCGTCCGCGGTGTGGCCGAAAGCGATCACGTTGGCGCCCAAACCGCGCGCGATCTCATATACGGCGCGACGCCGGTAGCGGCTGCACAGGTCGCAGCCGTGATCGGGCTGCTCTTCGAGCAGGCGCAGCGAGGGGCGGTCCTGGACATACGTCCAGGCCACGCCGCGCGATTTCAGATATTCGCCCAGCGGCTCGATGGGCCGCAGAAATTTCCCCTGTTCCACCGTGAACGCACAGACGGAGAACTGCACCGGAGCACGAGCGGCCAGCAGCAGCAGGGCCTCCAGCAGCGTGAGCGAGTCCTTGCCGCCGGAGAGCGCCACCGCCACACGGTCGCCCTCCCGGATCATCTTGAAGCGTCCGACCGCCTCGCCTACCTTACGCAGCAGGATTTTTTCCAGGTCCAAACTACGATTATAGGAGACAACCCGCGCGCTACTGCTGCGCGCGCCAGCGCCGGTGCGCCAGCGGCACGATCAGCAAGGCCGCCAGCCCGAGCGGCCAGGTGACCGGCTCGGGAACCGGTGCGGGGTCCAACGTCATCGCGGCAAGGAACGGAGATCCGCTGTAGCCTTGGCCAAAAGTCTGGAAATAGATGGTTTCCAGCGTTTGATCGTCGAACGCCGAGGGAAGAACAATGGACTGCATGTCCAGCCGGTCCGAGCCGAAGTTGGCCGTCCCGCCCACATCCGTGACCGTGTTGCAAAAACCGCCATCGTAATGGTCGCGAACGTTGACGCCCTCCGTCAGCGTGTACGTGTACGTTGTGGACGACCCGACGAACACTAACTGGCCGACCGTCGTACCGCATTCGCCGAAGGCCGAGTTGATGAGCGTATAGGCCGTCGAAGCTCCGAAGACGTCCACATTCAGCGCGTAGATCTGCCCCGCGCCGGTTTCCGTAGAAGTTTGGAGTACGGCGGTATCGGAGTCCGGACCGATGGTTGCGAGGGTAAAAGGTATGTCTCCGACAGTGATGGACCCTCCATGCTGGGGATAGCTGCCGCCTCCGGTGTACGTGGTGAGATCCGAGTTCACCAGGCTCGAGAGGTCGACGCTGACTGTGTCTGCTCGCGCGATCGCGACCAGAGAAACCGAAATAGCAAGCGTTATCGCTAGTGAAGCATGCCGAAATAGTCCCGTCATAAATCCAATCCTTGGGGAGCTTTCCTACGCTCCCGGCTGGGTGGATCAGGCAATCGGGCTGCCAGGAGTCTGGAGCCCGGATGGGGCACGCAACTTGTTGAATTTGCTGAACAAATATGCCTGTGGCTCAGGCGGTTTACCTATCTGAAGAGATAGGGCCCACTATCAGGTCGGATATAAACTGTAGGCGGAATCGGGTATAAACCTTAGCGCTCAGCTACCGACCGCCAACGCTCGGCATCAATCCCCAAATTGAAGTTCTCGCCCAGGTAGACGCGGCGCACTTCGGGATCGCGGCCCAACGCATCCGGCGTCCCGGCGCGAAAGATCTTGCCGTTGTTGATGATATAGGCGCGATCCGTGACCGCCAACGTCTCGCGCACGTTGTGATCGGTCACCAGAATTCCGATGCCGGAGTTCTTCAGATCGAAGATAATCCGTTGCAGCTCCAGGACCTGAATGGGATCGATGCCCGAGAATGGTTCGTCCAGCAACAGGAAGCTGGGCTCGATCACCAGCGAGCGGGCGATCTCGACGCGCCGGCGTTCGCCGCCTGACAGCGCGTAGCCTTTGTTATGACGCACGGTCTCCAGGCCGAGCTGTTCGATCAGCCGGTTCATGCGTTCGCGGCGCTCCCGCCGGCTCATGCGCAGCGTTTGCAGGATCGCCATGAGGTTGTCTTCCACCGTCAACTTGCGGAAAACCGAGGCCTCCTGCGGAAGGTAGCTGATGCCGCGCCGCGCGCGCTGGTACATCGGCATATTGGTGATGTCTTCGGATCCATCGCCGTTATTCACTTCCACACGGCCCGAATCGGGACTGATCAGTCCGACAATCATGTAGAAGGACGTGGTCTTGCCGGCGCCATTCGGGCCCAGCAGCCCCACCACTTCGCCCTGCTTCACCCACAGGGACACATTGTCGACGACCTTGCGGCCGCGATAACTTTTTGAGATTTCAGAGGTTTGGAGCGTGCGCATAGTGCGGCGGAAGGTTACTTCTTTTTGCTACGGATGACGCTCTGCACAGGCTGTTTCTCCACTCCGTCTACCAGCAGCCTATCATCCTCGGAGAACCAGGTCAATTTCAGGCCGGTTGTTTTTCCGCGCAGGCTGTCGATAAACGTGGGCTTGCCTCCTTCCAGAATGACCTCGTCCTTGTCGACGTAGTACTCTGCGTGTTCGGAGGAGGCATCGCGGGTGCGGTCTGGCGCAACCTCGTGGATCTGCACCTTGCCGTTGGCAATGGCATGGTCCAGCGAGGAATCGTCGCTGTCGTTGCGTAAGAAGGCCTGAATATCACGGGCCTTGACGGTCATGTTCGGCCGCTCGAGGATCACTCCTCCGCTGTACCGCGCCAGCCGCTTGTTGTCGTCGTAATTCAATTCAGGCGCCCTCACAACGGTAAACACGTTTTGGGCGGGTTTGGTTGCGGGCGGCGACGGAATTAGGTCCTTGGATGCCGTGCCCTTCCCGGACTTAGCCGAGTCCTTTTGCGCGGGTTTGGTTACGGCCGGCTTGGAAGCGCTGCCCGCGGTGTCCCCGGGCTTGTCTGAGTCCTTTTTCTTGTCTAGCAACTGGCTGCGCACGTTCCCATGGGCCGTCAGGAGATTGTCGTCCCGATTGATCTCCACGACATCGGCTTCCAGACGGTCGGCGCCCTGCCACAAAACGGCATTGCCCTCGTAGCGGATTTGCAGATTGTTGTCTTTGGAAACCATTTTCTTGGCCCGCCCATGCAAAGGCTCATCCTGGGACAACATTCCGCCGCCGTTTTGGTCCGAAGAGCCGCTGCCAGACGAGTCCTTCTTCTGGTCGGGCAGTCGCGTCGAACTCACGTTCCCCTCGGCGCTGAAGTCGCCGGTTTTCTGATCCATCACAATCCGGTCGGCGTCGGCCGAGCCGGTGGAATCCCAGATCCGCGCCGCACCCACCAGGTCGATGCGGTTGTTGGATTGATCCAACACCGCGCGCTCGGCCCTGGCGCGCCGGTCGCCCTCCTGATAGCGGAAGTCGCCGCTTTGCTCGAGCTTCGACAATTGGTTCGCCTGGAAGGTCGCCAGCAGATTCTTGCTCCAAGTCAGTTCCGGCGCGGGCGCCACCTTGGCGTCTTCGGGCTTGGGCTTTTCGGTTCGCGTGGTAACCGACACGGAACGGCAGGATTCCAACTCGTTCTTGGGTCCGTACGCCAGCCAGATCTTGTCGCCATTCATCCAGCGATGCGGCTGGTCGGGACGGTTGGGGAGGAACTCGAGCGCGCCGGCCGATTGGGTTTCCACGGACTCGACGTCGCGGCCGCCCGCGCGCATCTTGGTCCAGATGGTGTCACTCTTGAGCACGCGCGTCTCGGAAGGATCGACGCCCGGGCGCAGCACCGGCTTGGACTGCATCGTGCTGTGGCCCTGCGATACCGCGGCCCGCAGGATGCTGCCGGTATCGGTGATGTCGAAGTCCAGGATCACGTGATCGGAGTTCACCGTGGTGACGGTAGTGTCGGCGGTGGCCACCAGGTGCGCCTGGTTATCGCCCGTGATCTTTTGAACCTGGTTGTTGTCGTCGAAATCCAGCGCCAGCCGCTGCGCGCCGAATTGCAGATTGCGTCCCGGTTGCTGCTCGGTGCCGTGGGCATCCGTCGTTTCCACCAGATGGATGTTTCCATCCTGCAGCGTGACGGTGGCCGGACCACCCTCCATCGCGAGCGTCCCGCGGGTCAGCTTCGACCAGGGCGACAGGAAGACCTTCGCATCCTTCTCGTCGTATTGCAGCTGGCTGGTTTCCACCTTCATCGGCACGGTCTTCGGATCCGTGCCGCGCCAGATCAGCTGCACCTGGCTGTGCAACATCAGCTGGCGGGTGTTGGGATCGTAGTCGGCTCCCACCGCCTGACCATCCCCGCGGTCGAACTGGAACGTCGCCAGCCGGTCGGTGGAAGTCTTGCTGGTCTTCACTTCGACGCGGACGCCGGACGACTTGATCTTCATCAGCCGGCCGCTGGGCGGCTGATCGATGGGAACTTTGAGGGTGATTTCGACCTCGCCGTCCGAATAGAGAATGCCCTGGCCCGGGTCGAACTCCGCTTTGGCGCAGGTGACCAGATCGTATTCGTCGCCTTCCTTATGGTAAATGTCCAGCTTCACACCGGAGAGTTCTTCCTTGCCGTTGACTTCCTGAAAGTCGTCAGCGTGCACCGTAATTACTGTCTTTTCGTTGGAAGTGTGGGTATAGGTCCAGCCGTGATACACCGCCGTCGTGTTCGGAGCAAGTTTGTTGGGCGCCGCGGTCCGGTCGCCGGCCTGCGCCTTGAGCCGGGCGTAATAAGTTGTGCCCACGCCGGCCAGAATGGCGAGCAGGCCCAGGAGAATCAAAGGCGCGGCACGTCGCATCCGTACCTAACAGGATATCGAGAACTTTCGAAGCCCGCCATGGAAACCTCCAGGGCCTGTGATTGCCCAGCGGTTTTACGCGGCCGTTAATAATACCGGCTGGCCTTTAGTAATGACCAATGTGTGTTCATAGTGGGCGGAGAGGCTTCCGTCGGCGGTGCAAATCGTCCAGCGGTCTTCCTTGAGCGTGGCTTGCCCGTTACCGGCCGAAATGATCGGCTCGATGGTGATCACCAGGCCTTCGGTCAGCCGCGTTCGAAGCCGGGGCTCGGGATAGTTCGGAACGCTGGGCGCTTCATGAATGGTTCGCCCGACACCATGGCCGCATAGCTCGCGGATCACGCGGAATCCGCTCCGCCGCGTCTCCCGGTCGACC
The DNA here is from genome assembly GCA_035508055.1 of Bryobacteraceae bacterium. Classification (GTDB taxonomy): domain Bacteria; phylum Acidobacteriota; class Terriglobia; order Bryobacterales; family Bryobacteraceae; genus Palsa-89. The sequence continues at coordinate 110,932 of DATJNO010000158.1, forward strand.
ACGCGGCCAATCTCGTGCACCCGGTTTCCCGCCCGGGCGGCCGGCAGCGCGCGATAGAAGGCCCGTTCCGCGCAGCGTGCCAGCGCCTCGGCGGTTGCGCTCACGCCGCCGCAGCGGGCGGTGACAGCGGCGTCGGCATAAAATCCGTCCTTCTCCGCCACCAGATCCAGCTTGACCAGATCGCCGGCTCGAATCACCCGTTGGCCGGGAATGCCGTGGATCGCTTCGTCATTCACGCTGATGCACAGCGCTCCGGGAAAATGATAGACCTTCGGCGGAGCCGATTCGGCGCCATTCTGGGCCAACACCCTGGCGCCGATTTCATTCAGCTCGCCCGTCGTGATGCCGGGACGTACGGCGGCCGCGGTCTGATCGAGCGCCAGGCGCACAATTCTTCCAATGATTCGCAGCTTTTCGAACTCGGCTTGAGAGCGGATCGACATTCGGCCGGGGCTACCGCGTCTGAGTGCTCCCCGGCGGCGGCGCGGAACGTTCGAACACTTCGAGGTTCATGCCATTGGGATCCTCAACGAAGATGGTGTGGGTGCCACGTCCGAAGTCGACGATCTGCCCGTTAGCGGAAATCACGGGGGTGCCTGCCGCCTTCATCTCGGCCACCATTCCGGTCAGGTTGTTCACCTGGATCGCCATGGCGGGCGCGCCGGGATCGCGGACGCGCAGGTGGAACTTCGTGCGCGGCACGCCGCGAAACTCGGTGAATTCGATATCGGCGGGAGGGCCGGGCAAGACGCCCGTCAGCTGGCGAAATTCCGTTCCCTTCGGCGCACCGATCAGCTTGAGCATCGCCGGATCTTTGGAGAATTTCGAGGGGCCGCTGAGCTCGACGCCCAGCAGGCCGTGATAGAACTTCAACGTGGAGTCCGCGCTCTCGATCGTATAAGCGAGCGAAACGCGGTGCACATTTCCTTCCGGCGCGCCAGGCGACGGCGCTTCCTGAACGGCCTGGACAAAGAAGCCGTCCGGATCGCGCATCACGATGGACCGGGCCTTGCCGTGAGCTGTGTGGATCTCCACAGGCTCGCCGCCGGTGGTGACAATCGTGGCGTTGGCCTTCCTGGCGTTCGCCACGACCTCATCGAGGTCACGGACATAGAACACGATGCTGCCCGCGCCCGGATCGGTATAGGCCGCCCGTCCGGGCTTGCGCTCCAGGCCCTTGAAATGTGTCAGTTCGAAGAGCATCTTGCCGGGAAGCGGCATCATCGAAAGACGCAGCGTCACGCCGGGTGCGTTGGTGAGCTGCGGCACGGCGGGGTTGGGAAAATCCCGGGGCGTGCCGATCAAGCCGAACACCTCACGGTAAAAGGCGAGCGTCGTATCCAGATCCCCGACGGCGTGGATGGCGTGCGAAAGACTTTGGATCCGGGGCTTGGGCTGGTCCCCGGATCCGGTTTGCGCCCAGACGATGAGAGCAGCCGCGGTGACTGACGCGAAACCAACGGCAAGCGCAATCCTCATAAACCTCCTTCGAGCCGCTGCAGCGACCTAGTGAGTATATCGCGACGAAAGATCGTCTATGCTGTTAAACACACCGGTTCCCCATGCCCCGAACGAAGGTCACCTTTGATACCGTCCGCGAGATCGGCCTGGCGCTGCCGGACGTAGAGGACTCCACGATGTATGGAAAGCTTGCGCTGAAGGTGCGCGGAAAGCTTCTGGCGTGCCTGGCGATCCACAAGTCCGCCGAGCCGGGTTCGCTCGTTGTTCGCATCGACTTGGACCAGCGCGCCGGGCTGCTGACGGATGCGCCCGAAACATACTACGTGACGGATCATTACCGGGACTACCCGGCGGTGCTGGTGAGACTATCCCGCATCCCGCTGGAACAACTGCGGGACCTGCTCGGCGCGTCGTGGCGCTTCGTTACGGCCGGTTCCGAAAAGAAGCGCAAGCCAGCGCGCGCCGATCAGGCTCGTACGCGCCGGACGCGACGTTAAGCCAGAGCTTTGTTGTACAGCACGAGCAAGCGGCTCCAGGCCTTCTCGGCCTGCGGCTCGTTGTACACCTGCGTATCGAACGGGCACCACCCGTGTAACGCGCCCGTGTACACTTCGACTTCCGCTTTCAGATGCGCCTTGGAGAAGGTCTCTCGGATGACGTTTTTGTCATTCGGCGAGCGCATGTCATCGTTCGCGGCGATGCATACCAGGAACTGCGCGTGGCTGGTCGCGGCCTGCACCACCGGGCTGTCGGGCTTGTCGGTCACCAGTCCGCCGCCGTGGAACGTAGCGACGGCTCCCACGCGGCCGGGCATCGCCGCCGCCGTGCGAAACGCCATGGGACCGCCCATGCAATAACCCTGGGTGCCCATTTTCTTTTTCTTGGAAACCGGCGGCTGCTGGTCCAGCCAGCCGATGAACGCCTTGGCGTCCGTCATGTGCGTCTTCTCGTTCAACGTTTGCGCGAGAGGGATCAGCTTGGGGATCGGCGTCGCGGCGCCTTGTTCGGCCGTCGGAGCTTTCTGGGTGCGGTAGAACGGATTGATCACCAGCACCGCGTAGCCCGATTCCGCCAGCCGCTTGGCCATGGCGCGGAACGCCGGCCGCAGCCCGAAGATGTCCGGCCAGATGAGAACGCCCGGCGCAGTGCCCTTCGCGGGATGGACGAAATAGGCGTCGCAAGTGCCGTCCGGGGTCGTCACGTCGACGTCCGCGTCGACGACTTCGAGCGCGTTGGCCACTTTGGGCAGCATCATGGCGATGCCGGCGGCGCCCAACATCATCCCGACCTGCTTCCTTCGTGTCACCAAACCGAGAGCCTCAAAATGCTTGAGGTCTTCCTCAAAATGATCCTGATCGCACATATTCGCTCCTTATCGATGTTGCCTTCCGCGGTGAACCGCGCACATCGCGCTATTGTATATCCACTGCGTCTCGGCGTGCACGCTGAAGAAGAGGGCGTCCTGTGCTGCCGGGATCCCAACCGCCATCCCGCACCGGCGAGATTTGCATCTCGTGGAGCACTTGACGCCCGCGAGACTGTCGGGTAGAATCCGTTACGGCGCTGACCAGCCGCCGAGCCGTGGAATATCCGCCCCAGCCGGAGTTCCGTTGGCGAAGGGGAATTGCCCTCACGGTCGTTTATGATCGCAAGCCATCTCTGGCACTGCGTCGCTGGGGGACGAGGGTGTCAACGAGGAGGCTTGTAATGACCAAAGACGGCAGCTTCAAGAAGGTTGTCCGCCGCCACGCCGAGGACACGGGTCAGCGCTACACTCAAGCGCTTACCGACCTTGAAGGGCTCCAAGCCCGGATGTTTCACCAGCCCTCCGGTGAGCGTCTGGTCGCCCATCTCAGGGATCACTACGGCATCGACGCAGTCGCCGCGACGAAGCTCAGTCACCACCATGACGACGTTTTTCGCATTGACCGCCGCGACGGCGAGCCGTGGATTGCGCGCGCTTTCTCGCCGGGCCGCCCTCGGGCCGGCGTCGAAGGCGATGCCGCGATCCTGCGATTCCTCGAACGGCACGACTACCCGGCCGAGCGGCTCGCGACCGACGACGCGGTGTCGGCGTTCGACGACTCGACCGTCCTCTGCACGCGATTCGTCCCCGGCGGGCCGCTCCCCATGGCCGTCGGACACCAGGGCAGCGAGAAGTTCGCCATCATGGGTGACCTGCTCGGACGGCTGCATACCCTGCCGTTCGACGAGTCCATCACCCGGCCCGGTGGGGCGAGCGGGGATGATCCCAGCCGCGAGGGCAGCCCGCGTCAGGACCTCATGGCGGCCCTCGCGTTCCTCGACGCGGTCGACACCAAGGTCGCTCCGGCCGAGCGCGAGCGATTCGAGCGGCTCCGCGACAAGGTGCGCTCGGCCGACGACGGCCAGGGCCTGCCCGAGGCGTTGCTACACGGCAACCTCCTCCACGCCCCGGATCACGTGATCCTTGGCCAGCAAGGGCCGGTGGCGATCAACTGGAAGGCGGCCGGGCGCGGCCCGCGCCTGGCGGACTTTGCCTGGCTTATGTGGGGCACCTGGCGCAATGCGGACTGGATCAATCTGGCCGTAGGCGCGTACCGCAAGCACGTCGAGTTGACCGACGAGGAACTCGAGCGGCTCGAGGCGGTGATGTATATACGCCCACTGTACCTGGGTTGCTTCAGCTACCGGCGTGACCTAGTCAACGGCCGCCCGCCCGGACAGGAAGTGTGGGGCTTCGTTAACCCCAAGCACATCCGCGCAATTGCAGACGCAACCCGAGCCGCGTACCGCCGATAGCTGCCTCGCCCGCGCGCGACAAGTTCGACACACGGACTTTGGGAAGAGCGAATGTCACGGCACTGCGTCGGCGATTCGAGGTGCTGACGACAGACGTGGAAGACCAGCGGCTTCCTTCTAGTCTCCTTATCGAAAACGCCTCGGCCGTGCATTTTTCCGCTCCCCGGAGGTCTTACGCCGAGACGTTTCCGATCAAGGCTAGCGACGATCAGGAAGATCGTTTCCAGCCAAGAGGCGAGGCGGGATCCAGCGATATCGCCGTAACGCGATGATGCAGAAGGGCTTCGCCCGAACCAGGCAGGCACGGTCGCCTATCACCGGTTGGAGCCCCGGGACGAGCCCGCCGCACCGGCGCCGTCCCCACCCTTGATTTGCAGTTGCAACCAACCCCGCGCCAGACGCCAGTCTCGCGTAACGGTCTCTGCCGATACCTTGAGCACGGCGGCTGTATCTTGCACGTTCAACCCGCCGAAGTATCGCAGTTCGACAACTCTCGCCTTTCGCGGATCGCCGCGCGCCAGTTCGTCCAGGGCGTCGTTTAGCGCGATCAGCTGCCTGTCATTATCCTGGCTCAGCTTCAAATGAGCCACATCGTCCAGGTGAATCCGTCCCGGTCGGCCGCCGTGCCGGGACGCGCGTCTTTTGCGGGCCGCGTCGACTAGAATGCGGCGCATCATCTGGGCGCAGATCGCAAAGAAATGCGCCTTGCCTTGCAAAGCCACCTTCTGAACGTCGATCAGTTTCAGGTAGACCTCATGCACCAGAGCCGTCGCCTGCAGGATGGGCTCTTCGCGCTCCCGCTTCATGAAATCTACGGCCAGGCGGTGAAGTTCCTGGTAAATGCGCGGGGCGAGCGCATCGAGCGCGCGCGCATCGCCGCCGGCCCATGCGAGGAGAAGCTGCGTCGTATCCGCGTTTTGATCGTCTGCTCCCACGGTGATTTCAGAATAACGTGAAAAATATCGCGCCTGCGTTACGGTTTTCACACCCGTTTCTCGCATGGAGTTCCGGGAAAAACATTTTCCCCACAGAAAGAGGAACCATCATGAAAGTAATGCATCGAGCAGTAACAACGACTTTGAGCGCAGCGGTTGTTGGGATGCTGTTGGTCCCCGCCGCAAGTGCGTGTGCTCTGACAGATCAGCCAGCCCCATCCGCCAGTCTGCAACTCATGCAGGATTCCCAAGATCCCCGGGAGTTGGTTTCGTCTGCGAGCCTCCCTCTCGAACTGAGCAACCTGGCGAATGGGAGGAGCCCGTCGCTCGTTGGAATGTGGAGTTTTCAGTTTATCTCCATGGGTAACACCACCCACAATCCATCCATTGCGGACGGAACCCAACTCCTCTGGGGATACAACCAGTATCACAGCGATGAGACCGAAATTCTGAATGCCGGCACGCGTTCTCCGGCGCAGCAGAACTTTTGCCTGGGCGTATGGCAGCAGACCGGGGACTTCACTTACCAGGTCAACCATTTTGCCCTGAATTACAACGCCACAACAGGAGCGTTGGTCGGCAAAATCCTTGTCGTCGAAATGGTTACCGTGTCTCCCGGCGGCACAGCTTTCAGCGGCACCTTTGCCGAAACTGTCTTCGATACCAATGGAAACCAGACAGACCACCTGACTGGCCAGGTTAAGGGTCAGCGAATTACGGTTGACACGATGACACCCTGAAGCGGGGCGGCAACCCGGCCCGTCGGTAGCGTTAGTTTTTCCTCGCCTGCGTCGCGAAGCCTTCTGCTAAGCTGTCCTCCATGACCCCCGAACGTTGGGGACAATTGGAGGAGCTGTATCAGGCGGCGCGGGCCCTGCCTCCTTCCGAGCGAACCGAGCTGTTGGAACGGGCCGACCCCGAGCTGCGCGCTACGGTCGCTGCAATCCTGGCGCAAGAGGGCGCCCGGCAGAAAGGGGACACCGCGCAGGAAGACGGCGCGTTCCTCAATCGTCCAGCGTGGCAGGGTCGCGAGAGCCTTTTGAAAGGCGACGCTACCCTCCAGACGGAAACATCTGCCAGCGTTGTCGAACAACTCGGGCCCTATCGGATTGAACAAAAAATCGGACAGGGCGGCATGGGACAGGTGTTCCGTGCCCTCGACACGCGGCTTCAACGGACGGTAGCGATTAAGGTGCTGCCCTCAACGCATGTCGCCGATCCGGATCGGAAGAGACGCTTTCTTCACGAGGCGCGGGCGGCCTCCAGACTGAACCACCCGAATATCGTCACGCTGCATGACATTGCGAACGATGGCGGGGTGGATTACCTGGTGATGGAGTATGTGACGGGTAAGACGCTCAAGGAGTTGATCCGTCCGGAGGGCCTGCCGATTTCTGAGGCCGGCGGTTATGCGATCCAACTCGCCGGCGCCCTGGCGGTTGCCCATGCCGCGGGATTGATTCACAGAGACATCAAGCCCGCGAACATCATGGTCACCAACGACGGGCAAGTGAAGGTCCTCGATTTCGGGCTGGCCAAAGAGCTGACTTCGGCGGGAGCCGATTCGCTCGATGCGGTACGGACGGTGCCGGGAATGCTGGTGGGGACGGTTTCCTATATGTCTCCCGAGCAGACGCGCGGTGAGCCGCTCGATGCGCGGTCGGATATTTTTGCTTTCGGCTCGGTCCTTTATGAGGCTGTCACGGGCCGGCAGCCTTTCAAGGCCTCCAGCCTGCTGTCCACGATGCACGAAATCGCGCTGCACGATCCACCCCCGCCGTCGCGGGTCCAGCCGCGCGTTCCCGCATGGTTGGAACAGATCATCCTGCGGTGTCTGCGGAAACAGGTCGCCGAGCGCTACCAGTCGATGGCGGAGCTGATCGAGGCGCTTCGCAGTGGCGGCGTCCAAGCCTCTTCCGAGACGACGAGGGCCGCTCCGCGTCCGGCTGCTTCGATCGCGGTGTTGCCCTTTACAAGCGTCAGTGGGGATGGCGAACAATTCGGCGACGGACTGGCCGAGGAACTGATCCACGCGCTGAGTCTGTACGACGACCTGCAGGTGATCGCACGAACGTCGGCCGCCGCCGTACGCGGCCACGGGTTGGATATTCGCGAAATTGGGCGGCGCTTGAATGTAGGTGTGATCCTCGACGGAAGTGTTCGGCGTGCCGGTAACCGGCTCCGGATTGGGGTTCAGTTGATCGACGTCAAAGACGGCCATCATCTGTGGTCCGAGCGGTACGACCGGGAAATGACGGACGTGTTCGAAGTGCAGGATGAGATCACGGCTGCGATCGTAGGCAAGCTGCGGCCACAACTGCTGGGGGGCAGCTCCGCGTCGGCGGCGCGCCATTCGGAAGATCCGGAAGCGTACGCGCTGTATTTGAAGGGCCGCCATCATTGGGGGAGACGCCCGGCGGGCACGATGGAGGCAATCGCCTACTTCGAACAGGCGGCCAAGCGTGATCCGACGTATGCCCTGGCATACACGGGCCTCGCGGATGCTTACAACACGCTGGCGAGCTGGGAGGGCGGCGTGCTTTCGCCGCGTGAGGGTTTTCAAAAGGGGATGTCGTATGCAGAGCAGGCGCTTCGCCTGAAGCCGGAGCTGGCCGAGGGGCATGCGGCGCTGGCTTACGCATTGCTTCACTACCGCTGGGAGATTCCGGAAGCCGAGCGGTTGTTTTCGGAGGCCATCCGGCTCAATCCGCGCTACGGGCCGGCGCACCATTGGTATTCGCATCTGCTGGTGGCGGCGGGACGCATGGAGGAGTCGCTGGCGGAGAGCAAAATCTATCTGAGCCTCGATCCCGCAGATCCATTTTCGCAGCTTCACCTAATGTGGTACCACGTGATGGCGCACAACTTCGATCGAGCTCTCAACGAATCAGGGCGTGCGTTAGCCGACGATCCCGGCTTCTCGTGGCATCGCATTTTTCAGGGTTGGGCTTATCTAGGCAAACGCGCAACGGCTGAAGCGGAGGCAGCCATCCGAACAGGGGCGGAACTCTCGGGCGTGAGTGTGCAACTCAGCTTTCTTGGGCACGCGCAGGCAGTCAACGGCAATCGAGAGGATGCGCTTCGGACGCTGGAGCGGCTCACGGCGCTATCGGCGCAGCGGTATGTTTCGCCCTATGAGTTGGGATTGATTCACGAAGCGCTCGGCAACCGCGATCAAGCCTTTGCGCTACTGGAGCAGGCGTTTGCGGAGCGCTCACCGTGGTTGGTTTATTTGGTGCGAGAGCCGCGGCTGACGCATTTGCACGGCGACCCACGCTTTGATGCTTTGCTCGCGCGGGTGACGCGCGACTTCGGCGGAGCGCGGGCGGGTGGGACTGGATAGACAGCGAGGCTCGTATGTCAAGGAGGGCTTGTTACTTGGCGGCTTCAGGTCGCGGCGTGGGCGGATTAGGCGCGGCTCGGACCGGGCGGACCCATATAGTGTGAGCCGTGGCATGGGGCTTCGTTAACCCCAAGCACATCGGCGCAATTGCAGACGCAACCCGAGCCGCGTACCGCCGATAGCTGCCTCGCCCGCGCGCGACAAGTTCGACACACGGACTTTGGGAAGAGCGAAGCCCGACCGCTGGGCCGGGTGCCTCAGGTCCCTCGCTTTTGGGGACCTGGGATCCGGTGCACCGTGCTTCACTCGCTGCGCAGCGCCTGCATCACGTCCACCCGCGCTGCCCGTGCCGCCGGAACGACGGACGCGGTTACAGCTGCGACGAGCAGGATGAAAGCAGAGCCCGCCACCGGCAGCATTCCCGGCAGTTTCAGGTCTCCCAGGAAGGCGCCCGCCAGTTGCGCCAGCCCGAGCCCGAATGCAAACCCGAGGATCAAGCCGCCCAGGCCAATCGAGATCCCTTCGCCAATCACCCGTGCCAGGAGGTTCCTGGGCTGCGACCCTACCGCCAGCCGGATGCCGAACTCGCGCGTGCGTCCGCTGACGGAGAACGCCAGCACACCGGCGACGCCGACCACGGCAATCAGCAGGGCCACGCCGGCGAAAACACTGAACACGACCACGTTGAGCCGGTCCGGCGAGAGCACTTCCGCGCGGACGTCGTCCAGGGTCGCCGCGTGTTCCACGGGCTGGTCGGCGGACATCTGACGCAGGATGCGCGTAATCGGGGTAACCAGACCGTAGGGGTTCGAGCTCATGTGAACGAACATACGGCCTCCGCCCAGAAGCGCTTCCTGATCGAAAGGACGATAGATGGTCATGGTCGGCACGGGCACCAGGTTCAGGTCGTCGATGTCCGGGACCACGCCGATAATGCGCAGCGGCGCGGTACTCATCAGCGGGACGGCTTTCAGGATCGGGTCGGTCCACATCACGTGATGGTCCAGCGCATCCCGGCCGGTGAACATTCGTTGTGCCAGGCTCTGGCTTACAATGGCGACGCGCTCGCTGCCGTTGCGGTCGGCGTCGGTAAAGTCGCGGCCTTCCAGCATGGGCAGGCCCAGGGTGGCGAAAAAGCCGGGCGAGACAATCCGCACCGTCGCCTGGGGATGCTTCTCGCCGGCGGCCGGCACGTGCCCGTCCACTCCGAATTGGAGCGTGATGTTGCTTCCGTCGCGCCAAGGCACCACGGTACCGATCGCGACGTTCCGGACTCCGGGCAATTCCCGGATGCGCCGCGTGGCTTCGCGGTAGTAGTCCACTACTTGATGGTCTGATTTCTGGTAGCGTATGACGGGCACGTTGATGGCCAGCACATTGTGGGTGTCGAAATTGTTGTGCACGGCCTCAAGCGCGAGGAGGGTGTTGACGGTGGCGGCCGCCGACGCCACGAGTACAAAGGAGGCGGCGATCTGAATCACGGCGAAGACCCGCAATTTCCGGTTCGCGCCCGTTATGCGCGGGCCGCCGCTGGCCAGCCCGAATCCGGCAGCGCCTCCGGCCGCAGGCAAGCGCGGGACGTACGCCAGCACGACCGCGGCAACCACGGCGAGTCCGGCTCCGATCGCCAGCATACTGGGATCGAGGCTGAGGTCGAGGGCTCGGATCGAATATCGGGACATGTAGCGCGCCAGCACGGCGACGATCGGGCCGGCGATCAACAAACCGACCGCAGCGCCGGCGACGCACAGCAGCAAGCTCTCCGTCAACAAAGTCCGCCGCAGCGCGCCGGTGCTGGCGCCCAGCGCCGCGCGGATGCCCAGTTCCGCCTCGCGACGCACGCTACGAGCCAGGATCAAATTCGCGACGTTGCAGCAGGCGATGACGAAAATCAGGATGGAAGTCGCCAGCAGAACCAGCAGGATCGTCCGCGCTCCCGACGTCAGTTCGTCCCGCAGCCTCACGGCGGAGATGCGGAAATCGGCATCGGCCGGATAGGCGTCCGGATGCTCCCGCTTCATCGCGCCATACGCCGTCTGCAGCTCGGCCCGCGCTGCGGCCAGATCCGCGCCCGGCGCAAGCCTGGCGAACAACTCGGTCATGCGGTGAAGGCGGCTGGTGACCATGGTGGCCGACAGGTGATGCGCGCTGGTGACCACGTTGGCGATGATTTCCGTGTCGGCGGGATAGGGAACGGAAGGTTCCAGGACGCCCACCACGGTGGCCGGACGCGAATCGAAGGAATCCAGCCGGATCTTTTTGCCGATCACCGCGGGGTCGCTAGCGAGCGCCGTCGACCAGAAACGGTAGGTCAACACCACCGCGCCTGCGGCGTTGGGGCCGTCATCGCGGGCATCCAGCAGCCGCCCCAGCACCGGACGCAACCCCATTACCTGAAAGTACGATCCGCCCACCACCCCCGCGCTCACTTCGCGAGGCTCTCCGAGTCCGATCATGGTGAAACCGATCGTCGAGAAGTCCCCGAAGGAGTTCAGCGTTTTCAGCCGCGAGCGCAAATCCGCGATCTCGGGAATGGAGAAGGTGACGTCAGCCTGCCCTTGCGCACCCTGCCGAATATAGATCAGCCGGTCTTCGTCGCGGTTGACCAGAGGGCGCAGCAGCACGCCCCGAACAAGAGTGAAGATCGCCGCGTTCGCCCCGATGCCGAGGGCCAGCGTGGCCACAGCGGCGGCGATCAGCCCCTTTTCACGCGCCAGGGATCGCGCGCCGACTTTCAATTCGCCCAGAAAGGTTCCAATCTGCTCGAGCATGCCCCTCCCTCCTCATGACTCGCGTAAGCCGGGGATCATCGCACGTTCGATGCCCCGAAGCCCTCTCGAAACAAAGGCCATTACCTCCGACCGGATTGGACGAGTGTCCGTTTCCGGAACTTCCGCGTCCGGAATAGGACGGCCACGGCGTGCACCTCAGCCGTTAGCGCTGTTCCATGCGAGCGGCAATCTGAAGCCCTTATCGTACCCCGAGTTAGGGTTTTCGACTTGGCGCACGCTCGCCCCACTCCGCCCGGCGTCAACCGCGAAATTGTCTTTATAATAAACAGGTTGCAAGCCAATCTTGTCACTCCTCAAGCGACTCTGCTAATATGTTGCAGGCGGGCGTTTTATCCCGCTCGCCCTTCGCTAACTTAACTAAATCCAGTGTTCGAAGGAGGTTCAACGTATGAATATTCGACCGCTCTATGACCGGATCGTGGTGAAACGGATCGAAGAGCAGGAAACCAAGATTGGCGGTTTGTTCATTCCGGACTCGGCCAAAGAGAAGCCCCAGGAGGGAGAAGTGGTGGCCGTCGGCAAGGGCAAACGTTTGGAAGACGGGAAAGTGGTTGCTCTGGATGTTCAGAAGGGTGACCGCATCCTGTTTGGCAAGTACTCGGGCAGCGAAATCCGCATCGACGGCGAAGATTTGCTGATCATGCGCGAGGACGAAGTGCTCGGCATTTTGGAAGGCGCCAGCAAGCACGCCAAGGTAGCGTAGGCCACAAGGTTCTGACAAGGAGACATTCGAATGGCAGCAAAACAGATTGTTTATAGCGAAAATTCGCGCCAGGCGATTTTGCGTGGCGTCAATCAACTGGCCGACGCGGTGAAGGTGACCCTCGGTCCCCGCGGGCGCAACGTCGTTCTGGAAAAGAAGTTCGGCGGCCCCACGATCACCAAGGACGGCGTCACGGTCGCCAAGGAGATCGAGCTGAAGGATCCGCTGGAGAACATGGGCGCGCAGATGGTGCGCGAAGTCGCGTCGAAGACTTCCGACACCGCCGGCGACGGCACCACCACCGCCACCATCCTGGCTCAGTCCATCTTCCGGGAAGGCGTGAAGGCCGTGGCCGCGGGCGCGAATCCGATGGCGCTGAAGCGCGGCATCGAGAAGGCCGTCGAAGCCGTGGTGAACGACGTCAAGAAGCTGTCCAAGGAAGTCAAGGACAACGAGACCATCGCGCAGGTGGGCACCATTTCCGCCAACGGCGACACCGAAATCGGCAACACCATCGCCGAAGCGATGAAGAAAGTGGGCAAGGATGGCGTCATCACGGTGGAAGAAAGCCGTACGATGAGCACCGAGCTCCAGACCGTGGACGGTATGCAGTTCGACCGCGGCTATCTCTCGCCTTACTTCATCAGCGATCCGGACCGCATGGAGTGCGTGCTGGAGGATCCCTACATCCTGATCCACGAAAAGAAGATCAGCAACATGAAGGATCTGCTGCCGCTGCTCGAGCAGATCGCCCGCTCCGGCAAGCCGTTGCTGGTGATCGCCGAGGAAGTGGAAGGCGAAGCGCTCGCCACGCTGGTGGTCAACAAGCTGCGCGGCACGTTGAATGCCTGCGCGGTGAAGGCTCCCGGCTTCGGCGATCGCCGCAAAGCCATGCTCGAAGATATCGCCATCCTCACCGGCGGCAAGGCGCTCATGGAAGAGACCGGCATTAAGCTGGAAGGCGTCCGCCTGGAAGACCTCGGCCGCGCCAAGCGCGTCACCGTGGACAAGGACAACACCACCCTGGTGGACGGCGCCGGCACGCAGAAGACCATCGAAGGCCGCATCAAGCAGTTGCGCGCCCAGATCGATGAAACCACCAGCGATTACGATCGTGAGAAGCTGCAGGAGCGGTTGGCCAAGCTGGCCGGCGGCGTTGCGGTCATCAAGGTCGGCGCGGCCACCGAGACCGAAATGAAGGAGAAGAAGGCTCGCGTGGAAGACGCCCTGCACGCCACTCGTGCGGCGGTTGAAGAAGGCATCGTGCCCGGCGGCGGCGTCGCGCTGCTCCGCGCGGGTAAGTCGCTCGCCGAACTGAAGCTGGCCGGCGACGAGAAGATCGGCGTCGATATCGTGGCGCGTGCTTGCGAAGAGCCCGTGCGGCAGATCGTCGGCAACGCCGGTTACGAAGGCGCCATCGTGATCGAGAGGATCCGCTCGCACGCCGATTCCCACTACGGTTTCAACGCCGCCAAGGCGGAGTATGAGGACCTGGTGAAGTCCGGCGTCATCGATCCCACCAAGGTCACCCGCTCGGCGCTCCAGAACGCCTCCTCGATCGCGGCTTTGATGCTCACCACCGAAGCCATGATCGCTGAGATTCCGGAGAAGAAGCCCGCCGCGGCCCCTGGCCCGCACGGCGGACCCGAGATGGATTACTAAACCGAATTCAGAATTCGAGAATTCAGAATGGCCCGCCCTTCGGGGCGGGCTTTTTTATTCCCGCTGTTTGCCCCCAATCAGGTCCGCCAGCGGATCCAGCAGGTGCGCCAGCTCGCCCGCCTGGCTCTGCAACTCTTGTGTGGCGGACAAGGCCTGCCGCGAACTCGCGGCGTTGTCGCGCGTGATGGCGGTCACCTGATCCACCGCCTTCCGGATGTCCCCGATGAGCTGATTCTGCGGCTGGCTTTGCTCGCCGATCTCGCGCGCCTGGGCGCTCACCTCCCGCGTTTTGTCGACGATAGCACCGAAGCTGCGTGCGAACTCCCCGCTCAGCCGTGTGCCGCCGTCGGCCTTGGCGACAGAATCGCCGATGATATCCCCGGTTTCCTTGGCGGCCTGCGAGGTTTTTTGGGCCAGGCTGCGCACCTCTTCCGCCACTACCGCGAAGCCGACGCCGGCCTCGCCCGCCCGCGCGGCCTCCACGGCCGCGTTGAGTGCCAGCAGGTTGGTCTGAAATGCGATCTCGTCAATGGCTGAGAGAACCTTCGCGACGCGCTGGCTGGATTCGCGTATGCTCCCGATGGCTGCCGTCATTTCAGTCATCTGGCGCTGCCCGGCATCCACGCTGGCGCTCACTTCCCGCATGAGATCGCCGATGTGGAGCGCGCGCCGGGTTCC
>DATJNO010000159.1:0-75289 GCA_035508055.1 Bryobacteraceae bacterium
GTTTCGGCCAAGATTCACCTGGTTCCGGACGGCGATTTGATCGAGTACATCTGCGAGGAAAACAACAAGGCGCCGCAGCACTTGGTGGGCAAGTAGCCAGGCACGCGCCCGTCCCCATCGTCGCGTCGGCCCGAGGCACAGGGGCCTGAAGAGGTTCGAAAGTGAATTCAGGCTGCGGCTTTCGTCGCCGAAACCATCCGACGTTTGCGGGCTATCGCAACGCCAGAGACCAACAGTCCCGTTAAAACCAAAGGAATGGTGGCCGGTTCCGGGACGCTTGAAGCTTGTGCGACAATCTCACCGGAATATGTATACGGCCCACTCGTTGCAGTGCTGCAATCGGCGTTGTCGCACTTCTCTTCTTCAGCGATATCGATGTCGATGGTCCCTCCGGCGTCCGTCAGCGGATCATCGAAAATCATGGCGAGGAGCGGCGTGTTCGTCAGATTCGCAGCGCCGGTATCAGCGAACAGGGCGCTGGCATTCGATGTGTAGTCGACTGTATAGTATGGCCGTCTCCAGTACCGAGATTGATACTGCTGTAAGTATTGGTGTCCGCGTCGTAAACGAACGAGCCGGTTACAGTGACGCCATTGTTGAGCGTGATTCCCGACAGATCCCAAGTGACCTCATCCGCGGCAGCAGGGAGAGCAAATGTGGATAGACCACTAAGAGCCAGAGCTAGAGCGAGAGCCGATTTCACGGTTTGGTTTCCTTTCCACAAATTCAACTTCAGAGCGGCTTCGAGGCCGAATTGAGTAATTGTACAGCAGGACGGCTTCAGCTCTATATATTTTTTTTTGTAGCTTCGTACTAACGGTACTGATCGTACGAGGTGCGAGTCCCAGGTGGAACGCGTGACCTGCACTACACTTCGTGCTGTTGGCTGGCACACCAATGCCAAGCGAAATGCGTCACAATTGAGTTTTCGCGCCGGACTGGACCCTAGTGAACAAACGAGTCTCGCTGTTCGTCACCTGCATCGTAGATCAACTTTTTCCGCAAGTGGGCATCGCCATGGCCGATGTGCTGGAGCGGCTGGGCTATGCCGTGGATTTTCCCGAAGCCCAGAGCTGCTGCGGCCAGCCGGCGTTCAACAGCGGCTATTCGGAGGAGGCGCGCACGGTGGCGCGGCATTTTCTGGATGTTTTCCGCGACGCCGAATACATCGTGGTGCCTTCCGGGTCGTGCACGTCGATGATCAGCCATCATTTTGAAGACATTTTCCTTGGCGATGCCGGGCGGTTGGCGGAGGCGCGCCGGTTGGCGCCGCGCGTCTACGAATTTTCGCGGTTTCTGCTGGAGGTAGCGGGCGTCGAGGACGTCGGCGCGCGATTCGACGGCGTCGTTACGTATCACGATAGCTGCCACGCGCTGCGCGAGCTGCGGGTGAAGGAAGGGCCGCGGAGGCTGCTTTCAAAAGTCCAGGGCCTGACGCTGCGCGAAATGGATGCGGCCGAGGAGTGCTGCGGATTCGGTGGAACGTTTTCGGTGAAATTCGCCGAGGTTTCCGGCGCGATGGCCCGAACCAAGATCGACTCGATTCGCAAGACCGAAGCCAGCGCGGTGGTCTCGATCGATTCCAGTTGCCTGATGCAGTTGCAGGGCGCGATTGAGCGCGCCGGATTGCCGATCCGCACGCTGCATCTGGCCGAGGTGCTGGCCTCCCGGTAAAATCGAAATGACAGGCGCACCCGAGCAGGAAATTCACCAGGCGCTGGCCGATCCCCGGTTGCAAAACGCCATCTACACCGCGACGCGGCGGCTGATCGACCATCGCGCGGGCGTCGTGAATCCAGGCGTTCTGCCGCACTATCAGGAGCTGCGCACGCAGGCGAACGCGATCAAGCGGCACACCATCGAGAATCTCGACTACTATCTGGAGCAGCTCGAATCCAACGTGATCGCGCATGGCGGCCAGGTGGTGTTCTGCCGCACCGGCGCGGAGGTTAGCGACTTTGTGCTGAGCTTGGCCAAAGAGCGCCAGGCTCGCATCGTGGTCAAGTCCAAGTCGATGACCAGCGAAGAGATTCATTTCAACGAAGCCTTGGAGCGGCACGAGCTGGAAGCGGTGGAGACCGATCTGGGCGAATATCTGCTGCAACTCGCGCACCAGCGGCCCTATCACATCGTCGCGCCCGCGCTGCATATGACTCGCGACGACGTCGCCGACATCCTAACGGAAAAGCTGGGCGTTGAAAAAGAAGTGGTCATCGAGAAGCAGACCAAGATCGCGCGTGGAGTGCTGCGGCGGAAATTTCTGGAAGCCGACATCGGGGTCAGCGGCGCGAATTTTCTAGTGGCCGATTCCGGTGCGATCGTGATTGTCGAAAACGAAGGCAACGCGCGGTTGAGCACCTCGGCGCCGAAGATCCATATCGCCATCGCGGGCATCGAGAAGGTGATTCCGCGTGCGCAGGATCTGGCCGTGTTCCTGAACCTGTTGGGCCGCAGCGCGACGGGCCAGCCGCTGACGTCCTATACGTCGTTCCTTTCGGGGCCGCGGCGGGCTGGCGAAGTCGACGGGCCGGATGAGTTTTATCTGGTGCTGCTGGACAACGGCCGCGCCAAGCTGCTGGCTGACGAAGAAAAGCGCCAGTCGCTGTACTGCATCCGCTGCGGCGCGTGTTTGAATCACTGTCCGGTGTATCGCAAGATCGGCGGGCACAATTATCCCTGGGTTTATTCGGGGCCGATCGGCGCGATCCTCACGCCGCAGTTTCAAGGTGTGAAGAAAGACACCTGGCTGCCGTTCGCGTCGAGCCTGTGCGGCGCGTGCGCGGAGGTGTGCCCGGTCAAGATCGAGATTCCCAAGCTGCTGATCAAGCTGCGCGAGGAGACGACTGAGGCAAGGCGGCGCGAGGGAGCGGGCGGCCTGGAGCGGATGGGCTTCCGGATGTTCGCCTGGGTGATGGCGCATCCGAAGATTTACCGGATGTTGGCGAGGATCGGGGCGAAGGTAACGCCCGTGCCGCCGGCCCTTGGTCCGTTACGCCAATGGGCCAGCCAGCGCGAGCTGCCGCGTCTGGCCAAGCAAGACTTCCGCCAGTTGTGGGCCGCGCGACAGGCGCACAAAGGGAAGGTCTCGCAGTGACCGCGCGCGAACAAATTCTGGGGGACATTCGCACGGCATTAAAGAGGGCCGCGGGCCAGCCTCCACGCTCGGAGGCGGCCCCTCTCCCGGCCCCCACAATGCGGATCCCTCGATCGGACCGCAGTCTCTATACCAATCTCTTCGTCCAGAGTTTGGAAAAGCTGGCGGGAAAAGCTTTCGTAGTACGAAACACTGCCGCCGTCGTACCGGCAGTATCGGATCTGCTGGCGAACAAAAATGTCGTTGCTTCGAACGCCCCGTTTCTGCGCGTGTGCGGCGTTACGGGTCTGCCGCAAGTCCATACCGGCTTCACCGATCGTGAGGAACTGCGCGCGGCCTGTGCGGGCGCCGATATCGGAATCACCAGCGTCGATTATGCGCTGGCGGCCACCGGCTCGTTCGTGATGATCGCCAGCCCGAATGAGGCGCGGCTGGTTTCGCTTTTGCCGCCGGTGCACGTTGCTGTGATCCCGCAATCGCGCATGGTGGCGAATCTGGACGAGCTGCTTTCGCTTGTTCCCCAGCCGGCCGAGATCACCAGTTCCATGGTGCTGATCACGGGACCGAGCCGGACGGCCGACATCGAACAGATCCTGGTGCGCGGCGTGCACGGACCGGGCGAAGTATACGCGGTGATCGTCGAAGAAAGTTAGTCAATCAGTTGCGCAGCGGAATGCCAATCAGCACATAAGCGAGGCTCGCAAAACCAAGCAGCGATAGCCAGCCGCCCCATTGCGCCGCGAAGCTGAACGTCGCGATGGACTTGAGGCCCATCAGGAACACGACGGCCAGCAGGATTCCGACGATCGCTTCGCCCGCGATCAATCCCGATGCCAGCAGCGTGCCCTTTTCGTTGATGATGAGCTGCTCTTCGGCGCTGCGCTTCGCCGTCCTGCGATCCACGAGCCATTTGATGACGCCGCCGATGAAGATCGCTGAGCTGGTGTCGAACGGCAGATACATGCCGACCGCAATGAGCATGGGCGATCGCGCGCCGCACAGCAACAGCGCGATTCCGAAGGCCGCGCCAATGCCGAGCAGTCCCCAGGCCATCTGGCCGCCGACGATGCCCTTGGCCAGTTGCGCCATCAATCCGGCTTGCGGGGCGGGCAGTTCGCGCCCGCCGATCCCGCCCGTCGCCAGATTGGCCTGATGCAGCGCGATGATCGGCCCCATCAGGAAGAAGGCTAGGAGAATGACCGAAATGATTTCGACGATTTCCATTTTCCAAGGCGTGCCGCCGAGCAGGTGGCCGGCTTTCAAGTCTTGAATGAGCGATCCTGACACCGAGCACGCAACACACACGACCGCCGCCACGCCGAGCACGGCCGCGACGCCGGAAAGGCCCGTCACGCCGATGACCAGCATCACCAGCGCCGCGATGATCAGAGCCGCCAGCGTCAAGCCTGACAGCGGCTGGTTGGAGCTTCCGACCAGGCCGACCAGATAGCCGCCGATGGCGGAGAGCAGGAAGCCGGTGATGCTCATGATCACGGCCGAGACGATGGCCGCGCCCAGGCCGCGCGTGAAGTAGTAGTAGATGGCCGTAATAGGCACCAGCAGCACGAGCGTCGAGAGCACCACCCAGCGCGGGGGGATGTCCCGCTCGGTGCGATCCGTCAGCTTGCCTTCGTGCGCCGCCGCGGCCGAAGCGGTGAAGATGCCGCGCAGCGAGCTCCACAACGACTCGCGCATCGAGTACATGGTGCTGACGGCGCCCACCAGCATGGTGCCGACCGCGATGGGGCGCACGACGTTGAACCATACCGTGTTGGCCAGGATCGCCGGGTCGTCGGTCCCGACGCGGCGCGCGAGATCGGGATCGAAGAACAGGAGCAGCGGGATGAGAATCCACCAGGCGATGATGCCGCCCGACACATTGATGGAGGCCAGCTCCGGCCCAATGATGTAGCCGATGCCGATGAGGGCGGGCGAGAGGCTGGGAGTGGACCAGGGGAGGCCGCCGAAGTGCGTCACATTGCCGATGGGTTTGCGTTCCAGATCGAAATGTTGGATGACCGAGCGCGGGAATTTGAGGAAGCCTTCGCTGTATTCGCGGAAAATCTGGGCGCCTTTCTCGTCGGTGAGGATCTCGATCAGCCCGCCGAAGCCGAGCGCGCCGAAGATGTATCGTGGCGCTTTGGTGGCCGAAGCTTCGCCGGATTTGACGATCTCATAGCTGGCCACGCTTTCCGGCCAGGGCAGGGGAGCGTCCACGCACAGCGGGCGGCGCAGCAGAATGATGAAGAACACACCGATCAGGCCGCCCACCAGCAGCACCAGCGTGGCTTCCCAGTAGTGCGAGCGCAAGTCGCTCCACAACCGCTGGCCGTTGATCTCGACCATCATGAAGGCAGGAATGGTGAAGATGGCGCCGGCGACCAGAGCTTCGCCCACCGATGCCGCGGTGCGCGCGATGTTCTGCTCCAGGATGCCGCCGCGGAAGGCGGGAATGCGGAACAGCGCCAGTGCGATCACCGCCGCGGGAATGGTGGCGGCCACGGTTTGGCCGGCCTTCATCCCGAGATACGCGTTGGCCGAACCGAAGACGAACGCCAGGAAGATGCCGAGCACAACCGCCTTGACGGTCATCTCCGGCGGTGCTTGATTTACGCTGTTTTGCACCTCCGCATGTTAGCAAAGCCTCTTAGCTGAGGCTCTCGGCGCTGTAGCGCGCGATCAGGCCGGTGCGGACGGCGTGGCGATAGACCCGGGTGAAGGTCCAGCCGGCGGCCAGTACGAACAGCACGTCGAGACCTGCGCCCGCTGCGAGCAGTGCCGGCGAAAAGCTCGCGCCTTTGACAATGGCGCGCATGCCTTCAAAGACGTACGACGGCGGCAAGAGGTGGCCGACGTATTGCATCCAGCGGGGCAGCGTCGAGAGCGGATAGAAGACACCCGCGAAGGGCGACAGCAGCGCCGGGATGGGCCAGATGAGCCATTCGGACGCGGGCCCGAGGCGCAGCACCATGGCGCAGGCGAAGACGCCCAGCGCGATGCCGAACAGAAAGAGCACCAGCAGGAACGGGATCAGCAGCACTCCGTAGGAAAGCAGCGACAGGCCGAACACCGCGCCCGCCAGAGCGATCATGACCACCAGGCCGAACGCGCTGGTGGCGATGCTGGAGACCACCAGCCCGGCGATGTACTCGGAGATCGTCAGCGGCGTGGCGAAGATGTTCAGGAAATTGCGCGACCATACGTCCTCGAAGAACGCGGTGGTGACGCCCTGCATCACGCGGATGAAGAAGTCCCAGAGGAGCACCGCGCCCAGCAGTGCCGGTACGAAATTGAAGCCGGAGGAGACGAAGCTGTTGAGATACCGCGTGATGAATCCCCACAGCACCATGTCCACCGTGACCCAGGCGAACAGCGGCAACACGCGCACCGGGCTGCCGCGCAGCAGATAGAACTGGCGCAGGACAATGGCGCCGGTGCGATTCATCTGCATCAGGCCTGCTCCAGCGCGAGCGGCTCGCGCGCCACGGTGATGAACAGCTCTTCCAGCGTTTCCTTGCCGTGCTCGGCGGGCAAAGTTTTCGGATCGCCTTCGAGCAGGATTTTTCCGTGCGAGAGGAAGAGCACGCGGTGGCAGACATCCTGGACTTCGTACATGTTGTGCGAGGTCCAGAGGACGCCACCGGCGCCCTCGGCCGCGTACTCGCGGATATCGTCGCGGATGTCGCGCGCCACAGAAGGGTCGAGCGAGGCGGTGGGCTCGTCCAGCAGCAGGAGCCGCGGGCGGTTGAGCATCGCCTTGGCCAGGCCCACGCGGGTCTGTTCGCCCGACGAAAGCACGCCGCTTTTGATGTTGCGGAAAGCCTGGAGATCGTATTGCCGGATCAGTTCGTCGATGCGTACGCCGAGATCCTTGACGCCGTAGATCAGTCCGAAAAAGTGGAGGTTTTCTGAGACCGTCAGGTTGCCCGGCAGAGGCGCATAGACGGCAGCGAAGTTGGTGCGCTCCAACGCCTGGGTGCGGTGTGTGGCGAGGTCCAGCTCTTCGATGCGGATGCTGCCGGCGCTCGGCTCGAGCACGCCCAGAATCATGTTGATAGTGGTGGTCTTGCCGGCGCCGTTGGGGCCCAGCAGGCCCACGATCTCGTTGCGGCCCACTTCGAAGGAAATGTTGTCGACGGCAAGGGTTGCGCCGTATTCCTTGCGCAGCCCGGTGACCGAAAGGACAGGGGATGTCAAGTCTTCAGTCTGGCATAGGGCTAGGGGAAACGCGGATGGGCAGTAGGAGTACCTAGGGTTTGCGCCCTACCACCGAATTTCGGGCGAAGTGCCGATAAAACAATTAGGTCATGGCTCCCGAAACAAACCCGTCTCACGCCGGCGACCGCGAGGAGATCGCGCTCACCGCCTACCTGAACGCGATCCTGGCGATCGCGAAGTGCATGGGGGAAGTCTGCCCGCGGGAAGGGCTGATTTTCAGCTATCGATTGCAGCGCCTGCCGCGGCGTCTGGCGTTCAATGCAACTCCCCAGGCCATGGAGGAAAGCCGTGAGGCGCTGGAAGCCGATCTGGCCGAATATGCTCAGGCGGCTTGCGCATGGATTGACGCCGGCGCCGGATTGGCGCGGGAGATTCTGGCCGGCGTTGCCGCGCTGCCTCAAGGCGCGGACGACCGGCCGGCGCCGCGCGAGGCGATGCTGCTGGACCTGGCGGAGCAGATGGAAGTCGCCGCGGAAGTGGATGGTGAGGCGGACGTGCGTGCCGGGCTGCGGCGCTGGGCGGCCAGCTTGCGCTCGTACCAATCCAAGCACGGCAATGGCGCGGTTTCCTTGTCCGGGGATGTGGAACGGCTCGCGGCGCGCTTGGCCGACTGGCTGGCGCGGGCCAATCCGGCTCTTATCGTCGACCCGGCGACCGGGTTGCTGAACCGCGAAGAGACCGAACGGCAGTTGCAGATCTCTTTGAACGCGGGACGGCTATTCTCCGTGCTGGTGTTCACATGGGACAGCGTGCAGCCGAACCCGGTGGTCAAACAACTGGCGGACAGCCTGGTCGGGCTGGTGCGGCCGCGCGACGTGGTGGGCCGGTGGGAGGCCAATCAGCTGGCGGTGATTTTCGAGTGCTCAGCCGGCGAGGCGGCGGCGCGAGCGGCCAAGATGTCGGATTGGCTTTCCGGCGGTTATTCGGTGGTAGTGGACGGCGCCGTCGTGAAGGCCAGGGTGGAAGTGACGGTCACGGTCGCCGAGCGGCGGCCCGAAGACACGCTGGTCACTTTGGTTGAGCGGATCGGCAGCGCGCTCACTACGCCGGCCGGCGGAAATACCCGCGAGCCAGTTCCGGCTTGATCTCCAAAGCCTGCACCCAGCAGGCGCGGGCCTCTTCCTTCTTACCCAGAGCATCCAGCGCGTGGCCGAGGTTCAGCCGCGCTTCGGCGAAATCCGGCTGCGCTTCCAGCGCGAAGCGGTAGAACTGCGCCGCGTCTTCCACGTTGTTGAGCTGCTGCGACAGGAGCCCGGCATTGTAGAGGATCTCAGGGGTGACCACTCCGGCATCGATCAGGCGCCGGTGGTAGCTGAGGGCTTTTTCGCTGTCATCGCGCTTCAGGGCGATCGCCGCCAGACCCTTGAGTGCGTCGACGGACTCCGGATGCCGCGCGTACAGTTTCTGCAGAACGGCTTCGGCCTGGTCGTATTGGCCGGCCTTGGAGTGCGCCAGGCTGAGGTTGATGGAGGCTTCCGGCCAATCGGGCTGTTTGGCGAGACAAGCCTCAAAGGCCGCGATGCTCGCGGCGCTGTCGCCGCGCTCCAGGCGCAGATAGCCCAGCCGGAACCAGACGTTTTCGAGCGCCGGGTTTTTCTCCACCAGTTTCGCGTACAGAGCTTCGGCTTCGTCGGTACGCTCCTGCCGTTCGGCCATCCAGGCGGCCTGGAAGCGCAGATCCTCGCGGTCCGGCGCGATTTCGACCGCGCGCTCGAAAGCGGCACGAGCCTGCGCGAGGTCGCCCAATTCCTGGTAGGCGACGCCCAGATTCACGTGGGCGTAGATGGCCTCCTCACGGATCGAGCGGGCATGCTGATAAGCCTGAACCGCATCGGCCAGCCGGCCCATCCGCTGGTAGGCTACACCGAGGTTGAACCAGTGATCGTAGACGCCGGGAGCAAGTTCGGTGAGGCGGGCGGCGTGTTTGGCGGCTGTCTCGAAATCCTGGCGGGAGAACGCGGCCGCGGTGAGCCCTTCCAAAGCGGCCAGGGCGTCCGGGCGAATGGCGAGCAGACGCTCGGCAAAGCCGCGGACCAGGTCGTAATCTTTGCGCTGCAGCGAGAGGCTGATCATGTTGATCAGCGAGTCTTCGGCTTGGGGATTGCGGTCGAGGATGCGTTGGTAGATGACCGCGGCCTCATCGAACTCCCAACCCATTTGGAGCGCCACGGCTTTGCCGAAGAGCGCGGCTTCGGAATCCGGCGTGCGCGCCAGGGCGGCGTCGAAGGCCTCACGGGCTTCCTGGTGCTTGTTCAAATGCAGCAGGCCGGCGCCGATCGCCAGCTGGGTCTCGACCGGCTTGGAACCGAGTGTCAGCGCCTGCCGGAAACAGTCCACTGCTTCGGCATCGCGGCCCAGATTCTGCAGGCACAGGCCTAGCGTGAAGCGGGCGTCGGCGTCATTGGGGCGTAGTGAGGTGAGGCGCGCATAGCTGGCGGCGGCTTCGTCGTAGCGCTCCAGTTCCAGTTGGAGCTGGCCGCGCGCCGCGGCGATCTCCGCCAGACCGCTCTCGTTCGCCGTCCTCTCGGCGCCTTCCAGCGCCTTCAGGGCCGCTTCTTTATCGCCTTGGATGTGCAGCGATACGGCGTTGGCCAGATGGCGCAAGGAGGCATCCGGCTGCACGGCGCCGGTTCCATTGCCGATCAGCTCAGCTTCAGCCACCGGGCTGGGAGCCAGGTTTGAACCCGTCTTAAGCATCTGTTGCATTCAATCCACCTCATGTCCTCCGGCCTCTCGACGAGCTTTCTGGACCGAATGGAACCACTTCCCCCGGCCCCGCGTTTGCGTGGCTAGGGTACTTAAGCCGTTTGATCGGCTTTCTAAGGCATTCTCTTTATAGGCATGGCCGTTTCTTTTAGGAACTAAAGGGGAAAAGTGACCGGAAGCCGCTCGATAAGGCCCGCGCCAGGCGTTGCCGGCTAGATAGAGCCGGGATCTCTCGCGGCGGGAGGGCTGGCGGTGCAAATACGCTGCCGGCAAGACCTTCGCTGAAAGTCGCCCGGCCAATCGCTGGCGAATAGGCCGATAGCGGTGTCCAGGCCAAGGCCGTCGCGACCCGCGTGCGGATCTCCCAGCCCATGCTGGCTTGGTAAGGCCGCGGACCGGCGAGCGGCGTGGCGCGGTTCGGCAGCATCCCGGAGACTCCCAGGCCGGCTGCGGGGGTGACTGCTGGCGCCTGAAATAACCCGGGCAGCACCGGAAGAGCCGCGGGTTGGAAGCGGGTCGCACCGAGGGCAATCTGCTTCTTCCCCGCTGTCGGAGGAAGTGCCTGGACGCCCAGGGGGTTGGCGTCCGTCAATCCCGGCAGTGCGAACGTCAATTGGGGCCGCTGTGGTTGCGGTAAGGCGACGCGCCGCCCAAAGGTAGCATGGGCGAACAGCGGAACCGATACAGTTTCGCCTTGCGCTACATTCCACGGAATCACCCTGGGTCGCTCGAAGCGCACGAGTGCCGCAGCCGAGGCGCAAAGAGGCACGGCGCGGGGCGCGGTGAGCAGAGACAGAGGACTGGGGCGAGCCGCCTCAAGCTGCGCGAGCCGGCTCGTTTGCGGCTGGCCGGCCCAGGCGGGCTTCATCAGTGCATCGTCCCACCAAAGCGGGCGAATGTTGGCGGAGGTACGCAAGACGAAGGGCGCCCAGGTACCGGTAACTCGCGGTGAACGCGGATCCACCGCCGCCAGAACCGGGCTCGGGGAGGGAACGACTAGCGCTGCCGGCGGAGGCAGACGGAGCGGCGCCAGCTCGATGGTAAACCGGCGGACGAGTGCGGATAGCGCATTGCTTGTCGGCGGAACGGACACAGGCCGGGCAAAGTGAAGCGTCGTGCCTAACAGGAGCGGTGCGGATGCAACGGCTGCTTCCATCTGGTTGATGGACGCTGGTTGCTCGATCTGACGTGTCCCCAGCGAAGCTACAGGCGCAAACTGCTTTCGCTCCCGACGAGGATGCGGCAGTGCGACGGTGACGTTGATTTCCTGGTTGAGACCCGAAACCCGGCGCGGTGCGGCGCTGGCCGGTGAGAGTGCGAACTCAAGTTCGGACGCGCTCCGCAGCGTCGCTCGAGGTGTGGACGCGGACCGCCGGCCCGGCAGCTTGGCTCGTTCCGAAGCCTTGGAAAACGATGGCCGGAAATCGGGCGCGGGCGGGCGGAAAGGCAACTGGCGCGTGGATGGCTTGGGACTCGGCAGCGCTTCCGCGGACAACGGAAGGGTAAGCGGAACGCGGGCGGGCGGCACTGTCTCGCGTAAAACCTGGACCGGCGGTGGATTGATAACTGGCGCCGCGGGTTGGAAGTGAGGCGGCTGTTTCGCCACGGTGGCGCTAGTTACCGTGGCCGGGCCGGCCAGGTGGCGCACATCGGAAGATGCGCGTCCCAGGCGCGGTAGACGGGGAGCGCCGACGGCGAGCCGCCAAGTGGATGACCCAAAGTCGGCTCGCGACGTCCACACGGCAGCCGGAGACAGCCGCATGGGCAGCAAAGTTGCGGGCGATGCGAGCGAGGGCCGTTTCTCTTCCGTGTCGGGCGGACTTGGCGCGCAAAGCTCAACGCATTCCGGCAGGAGCGGGACGGCCGGGCCGGGCTTCGGGCCTCCGGACGCAGAGGGCGGCTGCTGCAGATCGCGAATAGAGCCCGCTTGGCGAAGACCAGCCATCCCGGCAGTGCGGGCGGGGCTCGGAGTGCGCGGGTTGCTCGACCGCGGACGTAGCGCGCCGGCTAGGGGTATTTGGGGTGGAATGCTGGCGCCTTGCTTTTGTTCCGGCCAGATGGATTGCGCCTGGGCCGGCGGTGGCGGCGTCAGCAAGTCCGGCTGCGTCTGGGGTTCGAGACGGGCCTGCGTTTCGATCAGGGCGGGTGGGGAAGCCACAACGTCCAACGGCTCAGGAGCCGTACCGGAGCTTTCCGGGGCCTGCCCTTCGACCATAGGTAAAGAAACCAGCCCGGGTTCTTTCAAAACGACAACCGGCGCGACCGGTGCGGAGACGATGCTGGGCGGCCCGGGTTCGAGTTCTTCGGGAGCGGTGAGCCGCGGACCCGCATGCGGCGCATCCACCGGCGCTAAGTTCAGTTCCAATGGGGCCAGGGAAGGTGCGGGCGGCTCAGGTGTGACCTGGGCCGGCTCGTCGGGCTCACGCTCTTCGGCACTTGTCGCTTCAAGGAGGAGAGGCTCCGGCGTTGGACTGACCGGAAACTCCACGTGCGCGGAAGGCGGTTCGATGACGGTTCGCGAAATCAGGGTCGAAGGCCGGTTTCGCGGGTCGGGAAGCGCCTGCTTCAGGAAGGATGCTTCCGGCGGATCCTGTTCCGCGCTGGGAGCCGTCGGTGGTTCCGGCGTCGCGAGCGGTTTAGCGGCCACCGTGACCTCAACCGCAGCCGGGGTTGGCGGCGGTTCGAAGGTTTTCGGGGGTGCGGGGGAGAGCGCTTCCGGCTGCGCGGCTTTACCTTCGTCGCCAGGCTCTTTGTCTTCCTCGCTAAACGAGGAAAGCAACCGCTTGATGGCGTCTTTCGACTGCGTGTTGAGATACAGCTCGCGGTGCTCTTTGGAGCAAAAAGGCTGTCCGCTCAATAACTTGAAAATGCTAAGCCGTTGATGGCAATACTGACAATGCATACTGGCGAGCCTTCTGCCCCCTTAATATAACGGCAGTTTCGGGCCTGATCCTTAGAGGAGACACCTTAGCGGAAGGCGGTGAGCGCAAGGGGCGCCACGGCCCGCGATTTCGTGGCGATGATCCTGGTGCTCATCTCCGCTGCCGCACTCGCGAGTTTCCTTCCGGCTCGCCGAGCCGGCCGCGTCGACCCGATGAGGGCCCTGCGCGAGGAGTAGAGCGTCCGAGAGATAGAATCAGAGCTTCATGGCGCGCTCGGCGGACGTGGTGATCATCGGCGCGGGAATCGTCGGTTCCAGCATCGCGTTTCATCTCACTCAGGCGGGTTGCAAGGACGTGCTCATTATTGAGCGCGAGACCCGCCAGGGCCTCGGGTCTACCGGCAAAAGCATGGGCGGCGTTCGGGCGCAGTTCTCCACCGACGTGAACATTCGCATGTCGCTGTACTCGATTCCGTTTTTCGCGCGCTTTGAGGAGGCGACGGGGCAGCCATCCGGCTACAAGCCGCACGGCTATCTGTTCGTCGCGACGAATGAATTTCACCTGCAGTACCTGCGCGCCAATCTGGCGCGGCAACAAGCGCGCGGGCTGAAGAATGCGCGAATGGTTGCTCCCGACGACATCCGCCAGGTGCTGCCGCAGATGCGGTCTGACGACATCCTGGGCGGAAGCTTTTGTCCCAGTGATGGCTTCGTCGACCCCAACAGCGTCATGACCGGCTTTATGTCGCGGGCGATGGAACGTGGCGCGACGCTCTGGCGCGGCTGTGAAGTGACCGGCGTCGACATCGCGAACAGAGAGGTGACCGGTGTGAGAACCGCCATGGAAACTATCTCCACGCGCGTCGTGGTGAACGCCGCCGGGCCTTGGGCGGCAAGCGTCGCGAGGATGGCCGGCGTGGACCTGCCCGTCGAGCCGCTGCGCCGCATGCTGGTTCCGACGGAACCGTTTCCTGGATTGCCCGAGCGCCTGCCGATGATCATCGACATGACCAACGGCTGGCACTTCCGCCAGGAGGGGCTGGGGCTGCTGATGGCCTGGGCGCACCCGGACCAGGCGCCGGGCTTCCGCACGGATTTCGATCCGGCGTTTATCGAGCAGATCCTGACCCACGCTGCCAATCGCGTGCCCTGTTTTGCCGACCTGGCCGTGAATCCGAAGCGCTGCTGGGCAGGGATGTACGCGATGTCACCCGATCATCACGCGATCCTGGGGCCAGTACCCGGCGTGAAGGGTTTTTACCTCGCCAACGGCTTCAGCGGCCACGGTGTGATGCATTCACCCGCCACCGGCCGCATCCTCTCGGATCTGATTCTGGAAGGCGACACCGCCGTGATCGACCCCCGCGACCTTAGCCTGCAGCGGTTTGCCGAAGGCCGGGCCATCGAAGAGACCTCTCTTTTATAGAGACTCGGCCCCAGGCTGAGCATTATCACCCGATTTTGCGGCACAGAATTCCCCATCCGTGTCTCCACTCTCCCGTTATGAGACATGTAACGCTGGGCACGATAGCGCGGATAATGAAACCAATCGTTCCGCCGTCGATTTATCGGACACTGGAAACCCACATGGGAAGGCGGACCGCTACGCGTTGGCTGGCACAGGAAGGAGTTTTGGACCTGGCCTTGAAAGTGGCTGAACGCTTCGACTACACGGTCCAGACGGGGCCGTTTCAGGGAATGCGCTATACGCGGTCCGCGGTTCTCAGCCGTCACGCGACGCCGACCTTGATCGGGCAGTACGAACGCCAGATCTATCCGGCTCTGATGGAGATGGCCAAACGGGTGGACTTGGTCATCGACATTGGCCATGCGGAGGGATACTATGCGGTTGGTCTGGCGCGATTGGGCAAGCGCGTGATCGCTTTCGACGCGGACCCGCACGAGCGGCGAATCTGCGAGGAAATGGCGCACGCGAATCACGTCGCCGGCCGGATTTCGATCCGGCGGTGGTGCGATAGCGACAGCCTGCTGGACTTGAGCCGAGGTCAGCGGACCTTGATTCTCAGCGATATCGATGGAGGCGAGCTGGATTTGTTCACGCCTGCCGTCATTGAAGGCTTGAGCCATTGCGATCTCCTCGTCGAGCTGCATGGCGGAACCCGCGAGGAAAACGCACCCTTTGTGCGCCGGTTTCGGGCTGCCTACCAGGTGGAGCTCATCGAGCAACCCGCGGAGCCCGCTGGAATCACGGCGATTTCGTTTCTGGGGTCGAATGCCCGCCGGATGGCGACAGAGTACCGTCCTTTCCAGCAATGGATGATCGCTCGGACAAAGTCAGGGGTCAGGATGGAATGGGAGCCTGAGTTGGATGCCGTTGTTGAGTCAGGCGTCTTACAGTAACGGGCAAAGCTTTTTTGGAACAAATCCAGTCTCGGTCCGTCTTAAACAATCAATAGGAGGGCGGATGAAGTTTCTTCTATTGGTTGTCCTGGCCGGGGCGATGCTGTTGGCAGTCAGCGCGTTTGGCGCCACTTGGGATACAGACTGGGCATCGGCGTGCCGGGCTGAAGCGCGCCGGGAAGCGCTGGAGGCACGCGAAAGTGCCCGGGATGCTCAAAAGGATGCGGCGCGGGCGCGGCGGGAAGCCTTGCGGGCAGCGCGGGAATTCCGCGAGGAAGCCGCGCGCGAGCGGCGCGAGTGGAAGCGCGAGCAGTTGCGCGCGCGACGCCAGATCATCGACGAGGTTCAGCACGAGCTCCGCCGCGCGTGGGTGGACTAGGTTCTCTTTGGTACATCACTTTACCGCCGACGATGGTGTAGTCTACTTTCGCCTGCGGGATCTCGTCTTCCGGGATCGTTAAAATATCCTGGGAGAGCACGGTGATGTCGGCCAGCTTGCCGACACGCAGCGAACCCTTTTCGACTTCCTGGAAGGCCGCGTAGGCGTTGTTGTAGGTATACGAGCGCAGCGCCTCCATCCGGCTCATGCGTTGATCGGGAAAGAAGACGGTGCCGTCTTTCAGCTTGCGGCTCACCGCCGCGTAGAAGCCGGCGATGGGGTCCACGTCTTCTACTGGCGTATCGGTTCCATTGGTCACAATCGCACCGGACCGCATGAGCTTCTGCCAGACATAAGCGCCAGCCTTGGCGCGGGCGTAGCCGAGGCGTGCGATGACGAACGGTCCGTCGGAGGTGCAGTGCACGGCTTGCATGGAGGCGATTACGCCCAATTGGCCAAAGCGCGGGATATCGGCGGGATCGAGGTGCTGCGCGTGCTCGATTCGCCAGCGCAGGTTCTTCTTATCCGGGTGCTCTTTGAAAACTGATTCGTAGAGATTGAGCACTTCCCGATTGGCGCGGTCGCCGATAGCGTGAACGCAAAGCTGATAGCCGTTGCGGATGGCGAGCTCGGCCGTCACGCGGATATCGGACATGGGCTCGACGTTGATGCCGTTGCGGTTGGGCGCGTCCGGAGGCAGGTCCGAGTAAGGCGCCAGGAGCCAGGCGCCGTGCGATCCGAGCGCGCCGTCGGCAAAGCGCTTGATGGCTCGCACGGTGAGATGGTCGTCGCCTATGCCGCTCATGCGATATTTCGTCAGATTGGGCGCCAGTTCGGTGTTGGGGGCGCGCAGCATCACCCAGAGCCGCAGGCCCAGCTTGCCTTGTTCGGCCAGTGAGCGAAACAGATCGACGGTGGCCGGCGGCGAACCGGCGTCCTCGAAGGTGGTGATGCCTTTCGACAGGCATTCGCGCTCAGCCAGCGCTATTTCATGACGCGCCTCTTCGGCGATCTCCGCGGGGCTACGCTGAGCCCGGTAGGAAGCCAGCGCGCGCTCCACCAGTTCCTGGGCGCGCTCCTTGAGCAATCCGGTCGGCCGGCCTTGGGCGTCGCGCAGGATTTGCCCGCCAGACGGATCCGGGGTGCCTTGGGTGATGCCGGCCAGACGCATCGCTTCGGCGTTGGCGAATCCCGCGTGGCCGCTGGCGTGCGTTAGCCAGACCGGATTGCGTGGCGACACTTTGCTCAGCGAATCGTGCACGGGAAAACCTTCGACGCTGGGCGACGGCGGCCGGTCCCACTTGGCCTGATGAAAGCCGCTGCCGAGAATCCACGTGCCGGGTTTGGCTTGGCGCGCGGCGGCGGCCACCTGCGCGACGATCTCGTCCCAGTTGCGCGCGTCGCGCAGGTTGAGCTCCAGCTTGGACGCGCCCAGCGCCGTGAAATGGCCATGCCCTTCGATGTAGCCAGGAATTGCGAGGCGGCCAGCGAGGTCGATGACGCGGGTGTGGGGTCCGATCCAGGCCGCCATGGCTTGATTGGAGCCAATCGCGGCGATCCGGCCGTTTTTCGCCGCCAGGGCTTGGGCCTCCGGAAGCGCGGACTCCAGGGTGACGAGTTTGCCGTTGCGCAGCACGAGATCGGCCGGCTGCGCCCATGCGGTTGCGGCGAAGATCAGGAAGAAAGTAAGGTTCCACTTCCGCGGAAATGTCATTACAATCAATGGGGGCCTTACTAAGAGATTCGCACCAATATGGGGCGCATTCCAAGCCAAGATGCACGGGAGATCCGGCGGACGTGGCCATCGCGCGCGATCCGCTGGCTCCTGAAGCCGCCACGGCGCTGCCCGCACTGCCGGTCGCGCGAGATCCGATTTTCGCATCGGCGCACCTTTTTGGATTCCGCGTTGGGGTATGTTTTGCTGACCCCGTTCCGCTGTTTGGACTGCCGGGCGCGTTTCTTCCGTCCCTCACTTCCGCGGCCGCGTCAGACGGGACAAGCGGCGCCGTCGCACCGGGTGGTCGAAGCGCGGAGCGAGCTCATCCAAGCCGGCATCCCGTTACCGGAGTTGCCCGTGCGGGCGCGTTTCGTTCTGATTCTGGACAATGACCCTGCCATCCGCAAGCTGCTCAGCCGGCTATTGGAGCGTGCCGGTTTCCTGGTCAGCGCCCTCGCCGGCATCGAAGACATGGAAGTGCGCCCCGGAAGGATCGACCTGCTGATCGCCGACTTCGGTTCGATGCGGCCAACGGATTTGGATATCGTGAGGCAGTTGCCGGAGATGCATCCGGAGATGAAGACCATCGAGCTGTCGTCTCAGCTGGCCGACAGCGTGGCGCCGCCTTCCCGGCTGGTGTTAACGAAGCCGTTTCATACCGACGCGCTGCTGGAGATGGTTCAGCAGGCGCTGGGCGGACCCGAGATGAACAGGCCGTTGGCCGAAGCCGGTCCGCACATCACCTCGGAGGGTGCTTGATGCGGTTGGATCGCGCGACGCGGCAGTTCAGGCACAAATCGATGGTTACCGTGCCGTCGGAATTCTCCGTTCCCAGCGCGCCCAGCGCTTCGGCTTCCGGCTGGGGCAGGACCTGTTGAGACAGGCGCGAAGCGGGCGGCAGCTTTTGCCCGCAGCCGTCGCAATATCGTCCGTCGTTTTTGAGCACTGCTTACTAAAATAGAACTTGATCTCACCGGCCCGCCAGGTCGCGTTTGACGTCCTCTGCCAAGTCACCCACGGCGGCTACGCTTCGGACCTGTTGCTGCAGCGTTCGGCGACGCTGGAGTCGCGCGACGCGGGCCTGGCGTCGGAGATCGTCTTCGGGTGCGTGCGCTACCAGGCGCAGCTCGATTATCTGATCGGTCTGCTCAGCGCGCGCCCGCTGGATCTCGAAGTTCGCATCGCGCTGCGCATGGGCATTTACCAGCGGCGGTATCTGGATCGCATTCCCGCCCATGCGGCTGTGAGCGAAAGCGTTGAGCTGGTGAAGCGCGCGGGGAAACGCTCGGCGGCGGGGCTGGTCAACGCGGTTTTGCGGAAGGTGAATCGCGAGCCGGTCGCCTGGCCGGATCGCGCCACCGCACTTTCCATGCCTGCGTGGCTGTTGCGCCGGTGGGATCGGCAGTACGGCGCGGAAACCGCGGGCCGCATGGCGAGTGCGTTTCTGGAGCCGCCGGAGAAATACATCGCCAGCACGGGACGCGTGCAGGACGTTGGTGCGCAGTCCATCGTGCCGGCGCTCGAGTTAGAGCGCGGCCAGACTTTTCTGGATCTATGCGCCGCGCCCGGCAACAAGACGGCGCAGGCTTTGCAGTATGGCGTCCGGGCTGTCGCGTGCGACGTGCACCTGAGCCGCTTAAGGCAACTGCGTGGGCTCGCGTGCGATCTGGTAGTGCTGGACGGCATTGGCGAGCTGCCGTTTCGGGCGAAGTTCGATCGCATTCTGGTGGACGCGCCCTGCTCGGGCACGGGCACGCTGGGGCGCAATCCGGAAATCAAGTGGCGGCTGAAGGCGTCGGACCTCGGCGATCTGCAGGCGAAACAAGTGGCGTTGCTGGGCAATGCATTGGCCTGCCTTTGTCCCGGCGGGCGGCTCGTTTACTCTACTTGCTCGCTCGAACGGGAAGAGAACCAGGACGTGCTCGAGGCCGTGGGCGGCCAATGGCAGGCGACCGAGCGGCTGCCGGGGCTGGACGAAGGCGACGGATTCTTCATCGCGGTGACTCAATCGAGCCGCTAAGCGGCGCCAAACCGCTGCGCGGAACGTGCTTTGGCTTTCGCGGCTTCTTCTTCCCGATTCTTTGGCGGCGCGTCGGTTTCAAGCGACCGCAGGAAGCGCCCCGAGAGCGCGGCGATGTCATCCACGGTGGATTGAAACGCGCGTTCGTTGATCTTCGACGGTTTGTTGAAGCCGCTGATCTTGCGCACAAACTGCAGCGAGGCCGCGCGGATCTCTTCGTCGGTCACGGGTGGATCGAAATTGAACAGGGTTTTGATATTTCTGCACATTGTTCGCGCCTTGGCCTATAATTAGCACGAATCGGGGAGACTCAGGCCCATGCACAAGAAGTCGAAGCTGACGTATGTCCTATGGAGCGTTCAAGTGCTGCTGGCGCTTCTTTTCTTGATGGCCGGTGGAGTGAAGCTGGTGATGCCGGTTGAGCTGATGGTCAAGCAGACGGGATTGCCGGGAGGCTTTCTGCACTTCGTGAGCGTGTGTGAGGTGCTGGGAGGATTTGGCCTGGTTTTGCCGGGACTGCTGCGCTTATGGACCGGCCTGACTCCGCTCGCCGCGACCGGGCTGGTTGGAATCATGATCGGCGCGGTGACCGTAACGGCGAAGACGATGGGCGCCGGTCCGGCGCTATTCCCGCTGATCACGGGACTGCTGGCGGCGTTCGTTGCCTACGGCCGGTGGAGACTGGCGCCGCTCCCCTCGCGCACGAGTTCAACGGCCGGCTCCACGTACCAGTCCGTTCAGACGGGTACCTAGCATATGCGGTTTCTGGCTCTTGCAGTGGTGGTGGTGACCGGCTGCTTCCAGCGCCAGCTTCTCGCGACCAGTTGCTCCGTGCTGCCGCCATGCAGCAGTATACGGCCCGGCAGCATTTTCTTTGTCGGCACCGTTCTCAGTTCGGAGCCTGTCGGGTCGCCAAAGGATCAGCAGTCCTACGACGTTCACTTCCAGGTGGACGAATCGTTCATGGGGATCTCGCCCACGACGAAGGAAGTGGTGGTGACTGCGGAGGGCTCCTGGCTGGAGAAGGGGCACAGCTACTTGATCGAAGCAGGCGAAGGCCATGATAAGCACCTATATCCGAAGACCTGCGGAGATTCTGGCGAGGTTACAGACTCAGACATCGCTCCGGTCGTGAAGTATCTGCGGAAGCGCGCAAAGGGTAAAGTAGGGACCTCGTTGACCGTGGACGTAAAGGATCGCTACAAGCCCGTGCCCGACGTTGACGTCAAAGTCGATGGGCCAAGCGGAACCCTGAATGGGAGGACGGGCGCCGACGGTTTCGTCGAATTCAAGGGCGTTAAGCCGGGCGAGTATCACGCGACCGCGACCCGCGGGCATTATAGAGCCGACCCGGAGTCGAGGTTCCGACCAGATGTGGAAGTAGTGGCCGGCTCCTGTGCAGGCGTGACTATTGCAGTCAAGCCGGATTCAGCGGTCGGTGGGCTAGTGCTTGATGTGACCGACGTGCCGGTTCCCCTCTTGCCCCTGGAGCTTGTTTCCGCACCAGAAGGTCCCACCGAAGCGATATCGCTGAATAGTCCTCTCTTCGAAACGAAGACGGATAGCGATGGACACTTTCAATTTGAATCCGTCTCGCCGGGTCGGTACCTTCTGGGAAGCAACATCATCGGTTTGGCAACTTCTTCTATCCCGCCCGCATTCTATCCGGGATCGGCAACAAGGGGCGGCGCGGCATCAATCGAAGTTCGCCTGGGCGAGACCGTCGACAAACTCCTGTTCACCTTGCCCGACTTCGGCCGCCCCCGTGACATTCAGATCTGCGTTGTGGATCTGGACGGCAAAGCAATGCCGGGAGTGAACATTGCGTCCGGGTTTGATTTGAAGAACGGAACCAAACTCGCGGGAAATCTGACAACCGACGGAACCGGATGCGTAACGCCGCGCGGCTACACGCGAGCTGGGTACTCAATTCATGCGATTCTTCGTCCGCCTGGAGCGGATTTGTGGCACATCCGCATTTCCGACGAGACCCTCATCGAGCCAGGAGAACAGGCTGTGCACAGAGTTCTTGTGCTAAAGCCACCGCTACGTCCCGCGAAGCCCCAACAGTAGCTAATCGCCCGTCGTCTTCAAAAAGGTCCCTTGCTCGAGTTCGTCGAAGGCCTGGCGGAGTTGCTGCTGCGTGTTCATCACGATGGGGCCGTACCAGGCCACCGGCTCCTGCAACGGCTTGCCGGAGACCAGTAGAAACCGGATGCCGTCTTCGCCCGCCTGCACCGTCACGTCATCGCCGTTGTCGAACAGCACGAGCGAACGGTTGTCGGCGTCGGTCGGCGGGTTCGTGTCCGCCCATCCGACGCTCTCGGTAGGCACAGCCAGGGGCCCGGATGCGTTGCAGAACTTGCCGTCGCCCGCGAACACGTAGGCGAACGCGTGACGATAGGTCTCCACCGGCAGACTCTTGCGCTTGCCCGGCGGCACCGAGACATCCAGATAAATGGGATCGGCCGCGACGCCGTCCACCGGCCCGCGCTGGCCCCAAAAACTCCCGCAGACGATGCGCACCGCGGTACCGTCGTCGTCGGTGACCAGCGGGATCTCGCCGGCCTTGACTTCCTGATAGCGCGGCGCGGTCATCTTCAGCGATGACGGCAGATTCGCCCACAATTGGAAACCGTGCATGCGGCCGGTGGCGTCGCCCTTAGGCATCTCCTGATGGATGATGCCGCGCCCGGCGGTCATCCATTGCACGTCGCCCGCCGCGATGGAGCCGTGATTGCCCATGCTGTCGCCGTGATCGACGGTTCCGGCCAGAACGTACGTCACGGTCTCGATGCCGCGATGCGGATGCCAGGGGAAGCCGGCCAGATAATCCTCCGGAACGTCGTTGCGGAAGTCGTCGAGGAGAAGAAACGGATCGAAGTCGTTTGTGTTGCCGAAGCCGAACGCGCGCCGCAGATGAACCCCGGCGCCTTCCAGCGTCGGCTTGGATTTCACCAGCCGCCTGACAGGTCGAATAGACAAGTGGTCCTCCTACTTTTGTGCGCCCGCGCCGGCGCCGCAGAAACGGTCGAAAGCCTGGGTGAGCAGTTCGGCGATTTGAAACGGGTCGCGCCCTTCGATGTCGCCGCGATGCAGCATGTAGACCGGCTTGCCGTCCTGGAAGAGCGCCATGGAGGGCGAAGAGGGCGGATAATCGGCGAGAATCCGGCGCAGGTGCGCGACCGCCGCTTCGTCGCCGCCGGCGAACACAGTGGCGGTTTTGTCCGGCCGCACCCGATGTTGCAGCGCCATTCCGACGGCGGGACGTGCGCGGCCCGCGGCACAACCGCAGACCGAGTTCACAATCATCAGGACGGTTCCGTTGTCGGGCGCCAGAAGCCGGTCGACGTCTTCCGGAGTTCGCGCTTCTTCCACGCCATGGCGGGTGAGATCCGCGCGCATGGGAGCGATCAAATGTTCAGGGTAGGTCACGACTCGATTCTAGCAATGCTGTCAATCCTCGGGCCGGTTCATCAGGAACGTGGTTGTGGAATCGAAAAACGAATGGAAGATCTGCCGGACCTCGGGCGGAAACCCGGCTTCGTCCAGCGCCCGCTGCATCAACTGGAACCAGCGGTCGCGCGCCGTCCGGCCGATGGCGAACGGCATGTGGCGCATGCGCAGCATCGGATTACCGCGCTGTTCGATGTAGACGGGCGGGCCACCGAAGCGGTAAATCAGAAAGTCGCGCAGACGCTGCTGAGCGCCGGCCAGATCGTGCGCCGGATACATCGGCCCGAGTACGTCGTCGGCCGGAATTTGACGGTAAAACGCGCCGGCTAGGCGCTCGAATCCTTCCGGGCCGATGGCCGAATAGACCTGATGCTCTTCCACTGAAGTCGATCGTAGCACCCGGCGGTCGAGGCCACCCTAGGTCTGTACATAGCCCGCTCCCACCGATGGTAGACCCCGTTTATTCGGGCGTTCTGCCTCGTGGATTATCGAAGTGCTCGCTCGCACCAGGTCTTTCTGAGACATTCGGCGGTTGGCAGGCCCGGACGAACGCATCTCCGAGCTCGGTGAAATGATAGACCCGCTCGTGTCCAGGTACAAGGGCTTGGGCAAAGTCCGGCGGGATGTGCTCGCGGACTAAGTCGTGGTTGCGTATTAGGTCCAACAAGAGGTAGAAAGCATTTTGATCACGATCGAAATCTGGAAGATGTTGTTCTTCAAACGTCGCTGAACTCAGCTTGGGGACGCGCGTAAATCCAAGCTTGACGAACAGATCCTTGAGGTCACCCTGCCGAAAGAGGATTTGAGACACGCGTTTGAATACTGTATCTCCTATGACTTTTTGAACACAGATTGCATGGAGAGCGTCGAGGAACTTAACCTCTCTGGGACCGAGGTCTCTCAGAATGAACGGAAACATTGGACTGACAGGTGTCACTTCGCGAGGATCTGCCGCATTGGTCAGCAGACAAGCCCAGCGCGCCTGAATATCCGGATCGTCCTCGATGGAGGCTCCGTCAAGCACAGGCTGTAAGATTCGAAGTGGGATCTTCGTTACCGTAACTCCTGCCTCACGCCGAGCCCGCTCAGCCGCAGCAATTACGTTGATGGCATTGTGCTTTTTTCGCCGGAGCAGGTTACCCAGCATGGTTCCTGCCGACTTGCCCTCTTGCCCCGTCGCGGCGGCCAAGAAGTCCTCTGCTTGTTTGAGCGTTACGGAGATCAGCTCTTTAGCGATCCCCGCGAACGCGCTTTGAATAGGATCTGGTGATGCCATTTCGGGCCTGTTTTGAAATTAACCAATTTTACTCAATATAACAGCACCGCTATGTCGAATGTGCTGAGCTTCACTGCTCGAAAAAAGGCTTCCGTGCTGGTGGTTTTTGGGGTATCATAATTTCCTCGATCTTCGAAATGGTCGTGAGGTGCTTGTGGCATTCTGTTCACATTGTGGCCTGAGTCTCGGGGAGGACGCGCAATTCTGTGTCGCGTGTGGGAATAAGGCCGCGCAGGCGGTTGGCGCAGCAGTCGGTAGTGTCGTAGACGTTCCGGCGATCGCAAGTCCCACCTGGCACGTCACTTTTGCCACAGGCCAAGCTGGCGGCCCGTTTACTGAAGACGAAATCCGCGCAAAAATCGCTCGCCAGGAAATTAAAATCACTGACGCCGTGGCTGTGCATGGCAGCTCGGTGTGGGTGCCCATTACCCAATCACCTTTCGCCAAATACGTTCTGACACAGGCAAGCGTAGACCGTATGGCGTCGAGCACCTGCCCACAGTGCGGTGGTCTTATGACGGTTGTTTTGCGGAGATCGAGCACTTCGAAAGGCTTTTTTATTGTAGGGCTGCTAACCATATGGATGTTTGGATTCGGAATAATCTTCCTTATCCTGGGCTACATAACCGGCCGCAATCCGGTTCCACGCTATGAATGCCCCCGCTGCAAGTACAAAGCTCGCTAACGGCAACCGTTGGATTCAGCCATCAGGGGCAGCCTTTCCCAGCCTTGGATTCAGATTCAACTCCGTTTGCCGATCGCGGCTCTACAGTCACGCCCGCCTCGTAAGTTTCTTACAACCTAATCGGCTCGTTCTTCCGGGATGCGTTCCCATGTTCACGCATGCTTTCCACAGTCGGTCGAACGACGTTGTAGATGATGTTCAATGCTTCGGCTTCCGTGGCTCCCCACGTCGAGGCGCCCTGCCGCTCCAAGGCGGGGCAGTAGGCGTGCCACTCCGACGGCTTCCCGTCGAAATCCTCATCCGCTTCGACGACGACTTTGAAGTTGTACGTCTTCATGCCGGCCCGGCTAGCTTCAGTGTAACGCGGTTGCCTCAGTCTGAACGTCTTGCATGCAATACGCGCCGACCGTGTTCCGCAATACGGTAGACTAAGGCGAAGCAAAAATCTGGAGGTTCCTTGACCATGTCGATCCGTGCGAGCGTGGCGCGCGTTGCGCTGCTGTGTGCTGGTCTTGCCGGGGCGCTGCAGCTCGCAGCGCAAACGTCCAGCGGCCCGAGTCTGCCGCCGATCCCGCCGGGGCCTGGCGGCGGCCTTTCGCCCTTCGCATCCCTGCCGGCCATGCCGACGAAAGCCAGCCCGCTCGACAAACTGACGCCGGTAACCGACGCGCTCCTCGACGATCCGCCGGTGAGCGACTGGCTTATCTGGCGGCGCACCTATGACGACGTCGGCTTCAGCCCGCTCAAGCAGATCGACAAGAATAACGCCAGCCATCTCCGCGTCGCGTGGACCTGGGCGCTGCCTGCCGGCCCGAACGAAGCCACGCCCCTGGTGCACGACGGCGTGATGTTCGCTTTCGGCTTCGGCGACCGCATCGAAGCGCTGAACGCCGCCACGGGCGACCTGCTCTGGTATTACGCGCGCGAGCTTCCCAAGGACGCACGCCCCGCGGTAAAGCGCAACATGGTGCTTTACGGTGACAAGCTTTTCTTTGCGACGTCCGACGGACACATCGTGGCGCTAGACATCAAGAC
Organism: Bryobacteraceae bacterium; assembly: GCA_035508055.1. Lineage (GTDB taxonomy): Bacteria > Acidobacteriota > Terriglobia > Bryobacterales > Bryobacteraceae > Palsa-89. The sequence goes on from DATJNO010000159.1 coordinate 25,829, forward strand.
CGGCCGCGCGATTTGGGATCATGAGATCGCCGACTACAAGTCCGCCTTCCGGCTAAGCGGCGGTCCGCTGGCGGCCAAGGGAAAGGTGATGCAGGGCGTGGCGGGGCAGGGATCCGGCGGTAATTACATTGTGGGTCTGGACGCCGATACCGGCGCGGAGGCGTGGCGCTTCTATACCATCGCGCGGCCCGGCGAGCCGGGCGGCAACAGCTGGAACGGCCTGCCGCTTGAAAAGCGCAACGGCGGTTCGGTTTGGACCGCGGGCAGCTACGATCCCGCGCTCAACATCGCTTATTTCGGCGTTGGCCAGACTTACGACACCGGGCCGCTGGTGCATCCTTCGAGCGATCCCGGCGTCACGCGCGACGCATTGTACACCGATTCCACGCTGGCGATCAATCCGGACAGCGGAAAATTGCTCTGGTATTACCAGCACGTGCCCAACGATCAGTGGGATTTGGACTGGGCCTTCGAGCGCCAGTTGATTCCGCTGCGGGTGAACGGCGAAACGCGGAAGCTTGCCATTACCTCCGGCAAGATGGCGATCTACGACGCCCTGGACGCGACGACGGGCCAATATGAATTTTCGATTGATCTCGGCCTGCAGAACATCGTGACGGCGATCGATCCGAAGACCGGCGCGAAGACCATCAATCCGAAGACGCTGCCGGGCGACGGCGAAACGAAACTGGTTTGCCCGCATGCCGGCGGGGCGAAGAACTGGACGCCCGCGTCCTACGATGCGGCGACGCAGATGCTGTACGTGCCGCTGGTGGAGTCCTGCATGGACTTGATTCCGACCAAGCCGGGTGAGCGCTCCAGTCTCTCCTCGGGAGTGCGCTGGGCCATGCGGCCGCGCCTGGACTCCGACGGCAAATACGGCCGCGTGATGGCCATCAATCTCGCGACCAAGAAAGTCGCCTGGATGGAGCGCGAGCGGGCGCCCATCACGACCGGCACACTGGCCACGGCGGGCGGCGTGGTGTTCGAAGGCTCGCAGGATCGCTGGTTCCGCGCGCGCGACGCTGCGACGGGCAGGGTGCTGTGGCAAATCCGGCTGAACGACGTGCCGAATGCCGCGCCCATCAGTTACTCGGTCAACGGAAAGCAATATGTCGCGATGACGGTGGGCAACGGCGGCGCGATTCCGGCCACCTGGGCGCAGCTCATTCCCGACATTCAAAATCCGCCCGGCGGCGGTGGTGGCGCGGTGTGGGTCTTCGAGCTGCCATGAAACGCCCGGCTTGGTTTGCTGTTCTCTCGCTGCCGGCCGTCGCGCTGGCGAGTGACTGCGGCTCGGCCGATTTGATCATCACCAACGCGCACATCATCACGATGGATGATACGCGCCGCGTGGTAACGGCTGCGGCCATCCGCGATGGCAAGTTCGTGGCCGTTGGCAGTGCGCAGGAAGTTGCCGCGTGCGCTGGCAAGGAAACGCGCACACTCGATCTTAGCGGCCGCACTGTTCTTCCCGGCTTCATCGACGTTCACACCCACGCGCACGAATGGTCCAACGGAATTGTTCGCGGCGACGTCGACGCCTCGGCGGAGAAGGTGCACAGCATCGTCGAGATCGTGACGGCGGTCGCGCAACAGGCTAAGGCGCGCGAGCCGGGCCAGTGGGTGCTTGGCTTCGGCTGGGATGACGAAAAGCTGGCCGAGCATCGCTACGTCACTCGCCAGGATCTCGACAAGGTCGCGCCGGACGTTCCCGTCTGCCTGACGCATGTCACCGGCCATCTGGACGTGGCGAACTCTGCGGCTCTCAAGCTGGCGGGCATCACACGCGACACGCCGAATCCACCCGGCGGCGTCATCGAACGCGATGCCACTGGCGAGCCAACCGGCGTGGTGAAGGACACGGCGATGCGGCTCGTGGAATCGCACGAGCCCGCCGATCCGCCCGATCTCACTGCTCGCGCGGCACGCTACGCCTCCGAACAGGCGGCAGCGGTCGGACTCACAACGATTCACGACATCTGGGGCGGCTCCGTTCCGTTCGCCGAGACGATGCGGGGTTACCAGGAGGCGTATCACAAAGGCTGGCTCAAGATCCGCGTGCAAATGGCGCCCGGCGTGGCCAACGTCGCCGACGCGGAACGGCTCGCGGCTTCCGGCCTCTACACCGGCTTCGGCGACGACCACCTGAAACTCGGCGCGGTGAAGATGTTCGCCGACGGCGGCATGGGTGCACGCACCATTGCCATTTATCCGCCGGGCCTGATGGAGAACGGCCACGAGAATCTGGGCCTGCTGTTGTGGACGCCGCAGGACATGCAAAAGGCGCAGCTGACTCTCGCCCGCGCCGGCTGGCAGCTCTCGACGCACGCGATCGGTGACCGCGCCATGGACGAGGTGCTGGATTCCTACGCGTATGTCACCCAGCAGCTCGGCCTGAAGGAGCCGCGCTTCCGCATCATCCATGGGGGGCTTTCCACGCCGGCGATCTTGAAGCGCCTGCGCGAGGGGCACGTGCTGGTGGATTCCAATCCTGGCTTCGTGTATTGGATCAGCAGCTTTTTCGATAAGTACGGCCCGGAGCGCATTCGCTGGGCTTATCCGGGCAAATCGTATTTCGATAACGGCATCGTCGCCGCCGCCACCACCGACGTGTTCGTGACGCCCATCAGCCCCTGGCCGGTTTTGTATGCGGCCGTGGAGCGCCGCGCGATCGGAACCGGTAAGCTCTATGCGCCTGAAGAACGGCTCCCGGTTCAGAAGGCTCTGGAGATGTTCACGCGCAATCCGGCTTATATCGGATTTGAAGAGAAGAAGAAAGGCTCCATCGAGGCCGGCAAGCTGGCGGACTTCATTGTGATCGATCGCGACGTGCTATCGGTGCCATCGAGCGAGCTGAAGGACGTCCAGGTGCTCAGCACCTGGGTGGGCGGAGAGCAGATCTACGAAGCCCGCTAGCACTGCGTTCACCCGGAATTCAATCCACAATTTCTCTAGAAAAACGTCAGAATCTGGAGTATAATTCGTGTTGCTGCGCCGAAACCTCGATCGTTTGAGGCGGGATTCTCGGAGCTGGCTCGCTAACTAAGCCAGCGCGGTACAAGCCGAGCGCCTGTCTCTACGCCTCGTCGAGGAGGATACCATCATCGGCACCAGTCCCCAACTCAGCCGTGAGCAGCAGCTAAGGAACGCTGCCGCAAACGTGATACAGACCAGCCTGGACGCCCAGCCCGGCGATCAGATTCTGCTTGTTTTTGATGCATACGGCCGCGAGATAGCGGACGGCTTCCTGGAAGCTGCGCTCTGGCTGGGCCAGCCCCTCACGGCGGTCTATGTTCCTGCCGAAACGCAGGAGGCCACGAGCAGTTTGTCGGAATGGCGCGCGCTCGTAGAGCTAATCCGGTCCAGTTCCGCGATCATCACTGCTGTCACCGACGGCCACAAATCCACCGGGTTTCGCGTAGCCCTGCTGGATACCGCCGTCCGAAACCACCTTCGCGCCATCCACATGCCCGGGGTCAGCGATGAAATATTTCTCGCCAGCGCTTTTGGCATCGATTTCGAGCGTCTCAACCAGAGTGCAACGCAAGTTGCCGGGACCCTCACGGCCGCCAACGAGGCGAAGATTCATACGCGTTCGTCGCGAACGGGCGAAAATCACTGCCTGACGCTACGGCTGGAGGGCCGATCCGGGAGGGCGGATGGCGGTATCGCGGCTCCCGGCCAGATCATCAATATCCCGACGGGCGAGGCATATATCGCGACACTGGAAGACAGCGCGGAGGGGGCGCTCGTGGTCAATGGCTCCTTTCCCGAATGCGATCTTTCGGCCGGACGCGAAGTGGTCCTGGCCTTTTCCGGCGGGCGGCTCGACCTAGCGTCATGCCAGTTTCCCGTCGATGGCGCAGGGGCCCATTGTAAGAACCTCCTGCTCTCCGCTGCTTCCGACCAGGCCGAGGGAATGCAGGTCGGCGAGCTTGGAATTGGGCTGAATCCGGGAATTCTTACGGTAGAAGGTAGGACCATTCTGGATGAGAAGGTCTTCGGAACTTGCCATATCGCCATTGGATCAAATGCGCCCTTCGGTGGCCTCAATCATGCCCCGTACCACTTGGACTTGGTGTTCTATCCGGTATCTCTCCTGCTGGATGGCGTCGGCCTCGATAACCCGTGGAAGTCCCGATAACGACTCAGTAATTGGAGGTTTCTCATGCGAAAACCGGATATCACTCGACGGCTGACCTGGCGCAACCCGTTAAGCGACTTCACCCCGAGGCCGTACCTTGAATGTCCCGTCTTTCCCAATGCTCGCGGCAGCGAACCGGACCGGAAGGCCAGCGAGGTTCTGGCGCGCTTCTATACGTCCGAACGCGCCCATGGGGAAGACGACGGCCCGAAGCTTCGCAACTTCATCCGAAATCCGGAGAAACAAGTCTTTGTCATCTGGGGCGACATCGGCATCGGCAAGAGCTGGTTCGTGCGATACCAGTTGGCCTCGCTAATGAAGGAGAGCAAGGGCGCGTTTTATTACGGTGTCGTCGACATGTTGAGAGCTTCTACGCAGGATGCCCGCCAGCAGTTGGAACACCAGATCATCGAAGTGTTGGAGGACTACTTCAAAAACGCTTTGGGCGGCCTGAGTAAGGGTCTGAAACCCTATGCCGACCACAAGGCCAGCAGTACATACACGGATAGAGCCAGCGACGAGTTCCGTGCCGAGTCAAACCGAATCTTGCAGGAGTCGCTGGCACTTCGGAACTCAGAACGGGCCGACTGCCTGCTCGACGCCATCGAGGTCGCCGATGGCCCGCCCCTATACATTGCGGTGGACAACCTGGATCACGCGGTCGGCGAGGATCAGCACCTCCTCACCGACTTGGTCGCCCGAAAGCTTCACAACGCCAAGATCTATTTGATCTTCTCTCTGCGTGCTTCGTCTCGAATCCTCCTCGACGACGCTAAGATTCTCGGATTCTTTGAGAAGATTGAGATGCATCTTTCGGCTGTCAATTTCGCCGCGATGCTGCGACCCAGGTTTACCTTCGCCAAGAACGGCGAAGATCTGAAGCACATTACGCTGCCGCTGACCAACCGGGATGGCGACGAGACCATCACCTTTCCCGAGCTACTGCAAATGTTCGTGGAGTCGGAGGCCGGCGAATTCGTCCTGGATCTGGCCGGAACCAATTCCAGAAAACTTCTAGATTTCGTGTCACGCGTCCTCTACTCCAATCAACTCGGTGGCATTCGTAACATCGCCGAGCCGGAGTCCTGCATTGCCACCTTGCTCATGCTCGACCAGGCACGCTTCGATCCCGAGCTGTCGTACATTCTGAACCTGTTTGACAACAACGAGCCCAACGTTCCTGGTAACGCATTAATCCGCTTTCGCGTGCTTGAGTTCCTGAACCAGTCCGGCGAAGTATCCCTTCAGGAGAAGCGACTTTCCGACTATTTCAAGAGTCTGGGCTATCTTCCAGAGAAGCGGATTAAGGAAGTCATCGCTACCTTCGTCGGCGCCGGTCTCGCCCAGACCAATCCGCCTCGCACCGCCGACAACATCAGGGAAAGCTCGTTTCACCAGATCGGGATGATCAGTTTGGTAAAGAACAACGCGGCACAGTATTTCGAGAAACTGCTGAAATCGCCGTGGTACTTCATCTGTGTGAAAAGCGACACGTGTGTCCCTGAGAGCTTGATTCGAACCGACCAGGACGGATTGGAGTTTGTCACTGATACCGATTTTGTCGACTTTCTCAAGTATGAAGAGGACGAGGAGCGCAAGCGCACCGAGGCGTGGAAGAAGCGATATGGAAATCTGGTGAAAGCGTTCACACCGGGTCAGCCATGGGCGATGGCCCGGGCCGCGCTCGATAAGAAGCGCAGAGTCCGCCAGGCATCCGGAGGTTAGTATGCCAAATCCCAATTCGTGGCTACCATCGGCCGCCATCGTCGCCGCACTCGGACTCCTGGTGCAGGGCATCAAATCTGGTTGGGATCTGATAATGTCGCTCAAGAGCCATCACAACACACAAAATGGACTGCGCCTCCAGGAGGTGAATGCGCTGATGAATCTGGTGGCCGGACTTCCCCTGGCAGAGGCGCGCAGAACCGTTTGGAAGGTCAAGTTGGTGAAGTTGATTCGTGACAAGGCGCCGATGCAGGAGGTATACGGAAGCCTCGAAGAACTGATCGCCGAGGTCACCGGAGGCTCAGCTTCGGAGGCCGCGGCCTCTGGTGGGTCACGGCACTAGGCAGGGATGCTACTGGTTCAGCAGCGGAATGTCTTTCACCGGCTTCGGCTCGGGAAACGTCTTGATGTAGGCGTAGATGTCGGCCAGATCCTGGTCGGAAAGCACCTTGGCGCGGAACGGCGGCATGCTGCCTGATCGGGGATTGCGCACGTAGGCGATGAAGGCCGCCTGCGGCAGCTTGATTTGCGATAAACGCGCGCCCGCCAGCCCGCCTTGGCCCTCGTGCCCGTGGCACTGATAGCAGCCTTTCTGCTCGAACAGCTGCTTGCCATGCGCGGAGTCGCCGGACTGCGCCAGCGCGAAGCCGGCCGATAGCAATAAAAGTAGCAGAACCCGTTTCATCGCGGTTGCGTCACCACATCGACCAGCGCCGGCTCGCCCTTTCTCACGCGTTCCAGCGCGCGCTTGAACGCCCCGCCGAGGTCCTGCGGATTACTGACCGGTCCTTCGGCGTACATGCCGTAGCCTTTGGCGATGGATGCGTAATCGATGTTCGGGCCGCTCAACGCGGTGCCGATGTCCGAAATTCCCGGGTCGCGATCGTACTTGGCCGCCAGCATCGTCAGGTACATGCGCTCTTCGTGATAAGCGCGATTGTTGTGGATCACCATCAGCAGCGGAATCTTGTGATGCGCCGCGGTCCACAACACGCCCGGCGCGTAGTTGAAGTCGCCGTCGCACTGGATGCTGATGCTGAGCCGGCCATACTTGCGATTGGCCAGCGCCGCGCCCACCGACGCGGGCGACTGATAGCCGATGCCCGCGCCGCCCTGCGCTCCGATGTACTGATAGTGCTTGCCGAAGTCCCAGAGGCGGGTGGGCCAGGAGCTGACGAAACGGTCGTTGGAAACGAGCGACCAGTCGTCGTTCTTGATCTGCGCCCACAGTTCGGCCGAAAGACGAGCCGTGCTGATCGGGCTGGCGTCCCAGGCAAGCGTTGCCAGTTCGCGATCGTGCTCGCGGGCGCGCTGGTTTTCATCGGCGATCTTCCGCCCGCGCACGTCGAAGCCGTGATGCTGGCCGATCGTCCTGGTCCTTTTGATCGCTTCGATCAATTCGGGCAGAGTGGCTTCGGGATCGCCGGTGATGGACAGGTCGGCTTCCAGGTACCGGCCGAAGTCCTGATAATTCGCTTTGTGGTTCAGCTCGACGGCGGAGATGTCGATGATCTTCGCGCCGGGCTTGGTGGTCGGGTGCTCCTCCATGCCGAATTTGTTCAGGCCGGTCATGCGGTGCGTGAGGCCCCAGAAATCCTGCACCTCCAGGCCGAGAATCACATCGTAGGCCGAAAGATTCGGCGTGGCGATGGACGGGCCAGGATGCCCATATAAAGGATGCGCCGACGGGAAATTCATGCGCATGCGCTGATCGAAGACGCGGGCCTGCAGCAATTCGGCCAGCTCCACCAACAACTCGACGCCGCGTGGCGTGCGGGCCACGCGTCCGGCCACGATCACGGGGTTGTCCGCTGCGATCAGCATTCGGGCGGCTTCGGCAACCGCGTCCGAATCGCCCTGCGGCGGTGCGTTCAACGTCAGCTTGGGAATGCGCAGGTTCTTGTCGGTGACCGGCTCTTCCTGCAGCGTGCCGTCGGCGACGATCACCACCGGCTCGGTGGGCGGCGTCATCGCGATCTTGTAGGCGCGCACGGCGGACTCGGCGAAATGTCCCAGCGAGACTGGCGCGTCGTCCCACTTGGTGTAATCGCGCACCATGGCCGCGGCGTCCTGCACGCTATGCACCCATTCGGCGTTGCCGCGGCGGTAATCCACATCGAGGATATTGCCTAGAACGACGTAGACAGGCGCGCGGTCGCAATAGGCGTTGTAGATCGCCATGGAGGCGTGCTGCAGCCCGACGGTGCCGTGCGCCATGATCATCATCGGCTTGCCTTCGATCTTGGAGTAGCCGTGCGCCATCGCGACGGACGATTCTTCGTGACAGCAGGTCAGCCATTCCGGACTCTTGTTGCCGCCGTAATTGATGAACGATTCCTGCAGGCCGCGGAAGCTGGAGCCGGGATTGGCGGCGATGTATTCGATGCCCAGCGTCTTGAAGACGTCCACCATGAAGTCCGAACCGGGCTTGACGTTGCTGGTGATGTCGACGGCGGAGTGTGTAGCATTCACCGCCGCTTCTTGGGCGAGGGCGACGGGCAATTTCGTGGCGGCAAGCCCCGCAACACCGGCGGCAGCCGCTCCGGTCAGAAAGCTCCGGCGATCCACCGGGCCCTTCGATTGATCCTTCTCTTTTTCCATATGGCGCGCTCCTGGACGGCTTGTGGGTGATGCTATCGCGGCGATGGCGCGGGTGTCAACGCTTACATGAATGATACGGGCAACTCAACGGTTCGACTTCGATAGAATCGAAGCCAATGGACTGGCTCGGCGACGTTCGCTTCGGCTTCCGCGCGCTGGCGAAAAATCCCGGATTCACCGCGATGGCCGTGGCCATGCTGGCTCTGGGCATCGGAATCAACGCCGCGGTCTTCACGGTGACCAATGCGACTCTGTTCAAGGGCTTCCCGCTGGTTGCCAAGAACGATCGCATGCTGTACTTGGCCACAGGGATCAATTGCTGCGTCTCCTATCCCGATTTCAAGGATTGGAAGGCACAAGCGAAGTCGTTCGACGACATGGCCATCGTGCGTGCGCCACGAATCGCGTCAGGCGCGCGACGCCGGCGGCACGATCCCGGCCAGGCGGCTATAGACGGCGAGTTGGCCGTAGTGTTCCGCCGTATGGCCGATAAACGTCACCGCGAGCTCCGCGATCTTTAGATTCTGCTCGCCCGCGTGCTCGCTCAGCGCCGCGGCCGCGTCTTCGGTACTGCTCTTCAGCGCCTTGACGATCTTCGCCTTGGTCGCGTACTCGTTCAGCGGCAACTCATTCGCGGCTTCCTGGGCTTTCGTGCCGCGGGCGGTGTCGGCCACGTACTGATTCCAAAACGCCAGATGGCGCAGCACGCTGCCGAACGTGCGTACGCCGTTCGCCGGCGTTGTTTCGTACTTTTCTTCCGGGAACTCTTCCGCCAAGTCGGCTACTTTGCGGCCGAGCTGCGTCCACTGGTTGACTAACATGGTTAATTCGGTTTCCTTCTGCGTTGCTTTCGCGTGCATGAATTCGATCTCCTGAATTTTGATGTCTGCCGGAACTCGCACCGGCTATGCTAGTTGTAAGGCCAAAGGGGGCCGGGATTCTTGGCAAAAATTGCGGCCATCGCGGGGGGCAGCCAGGGCAGGGAAGTGCTCGCGCGCGGAGACGGCTGGCAGGTCTCCGATGTGCATTGCACGCTCGGCCCGCGAGATCGCCCGTTTGAAGAACGGCACTCGGGCGTCTCGATCGCCGCCGTCGTCGCCGGAACCTTCCAGTACCGCTCCGCGACGGGCCGCGAGCTGATGACCCCGGGCTCGCTGCTGCTCGGCAACGCCGGCCAATGTTACGAGTGCGGGCATGAGCACGGCGCGGGGGATCGCTGCGTTGCCTTCTCCTACGCGCCGGAAGTTTTCGAGCGCCTTGCTGCCGACGCTGGTGCGCCGCGCGCACGGTTCAAAACGCTGCGACTGCCTCCGCTGCGCGAGATGTCTCCCGTTCTGGCCCGAGTCTCAGCCGTTCTGGTCCGGAGCGCGAATGCGCCCTGGGAAGAACTCAGCGTTCAACTCGCTGCCCATGCCGTACAACTCGAACGGGGTATCCCGCGGGCTCCGGCCAGTGCCGAGCCGGGGGCCACCGCGCGCGTCACACGAGTGCTGCGGATGGTCGAGCGCGATCCGGACGCCGTGCACACCCTCGAATGCCTGGCGCGGGAGGCGCGCCTCAGCCCGTATCACTTCCTGCGCACGTTTCAAGCCCTGACCGGCGCCACGCCGCATCAATATATCCTCCGCATGCGACTGCGCCGGGCCGCAACCCGCCTGGCCAGCGAGCCCGCGAAGATCCTCGATATCGCCCTGGATTCCGGCTTCGGCGATGTGTCCAACTTTAACCGGGCTTTTCGCGCCGAGTTCGGCCTTAGCCCGCGCGAGTATCGGAGGTCGGCATGACCAGGCCGAACGCATCGTGGCTTACGAATCCGCTGCCCGCCGGTTGGCCGCGATAGCGCTTCTTCATCCCTTCTTTACAGAGTCTCTATGACTTTTTCAGCCCCGCCCGGTTAACCTAGGGATGGTGGACCCCGACAGAAACAGCCCCGACGAACCTGCGGAACGAGTGAGCCGGTGGGTGTCGCCCAGCGCCCCGCCGGCTCGACTGCAAAACCAAATCCGGCCGCTCCTCCTCAGCGTGGTGGCGCTGACTTTCATCACCGGCTGCCTCTTCCCTGTCGTGCTGGGCGCGATCGCCCGCAACTTGTTTCCGCGCCAGGCAGGCGGAAGCCTGATCACCGCCGGCGGCGCCATCATCGGTTCGGAGCTGATCGCTCAGCCGTTTACCCGGCCCGAGTATTTTCAGCCGCGCCCTTCCGCGGCGGGTTCCGGCTATGACGCCACTTCATCCGGCGGCACCAACCTGGGTCCCAACAATCCAAAACTGAAGGACGGAGCGGCGGATTTCTCCGGCATCCGCCAACTCGCGGCCGACTATCGCCAACGCAACGGGCTCGCCGCTGATGCTTCGATTCCGATCGATGCCGTCACACGCTCGGCCAGCGGCCTCGACCCGGACATCAGCCCGGAAAACGCCGCGCTGCAAGTCTTGCGCGTGGCGCGCGCCCGGGGCCTCAGCGAGGAAGTGGTGCGGCGGCTGGTCACGGATCACACCAAGGGGCCGCAGTTTGGAGTTTTCGGGAGCCCGCGCGTGTCCGTGCTGGAACTCAATCTGGCGCTGGATCAGCTGCCGCGGCAAGCTTCTCGCCGATAGCGTATGCACTGGTCCGAATACATTCTTTTCCTCGTGATCGTGATTGCGCTCGCGCGTCCGCTTGGTCTCTACCTGGAACGAGTCTGCGAGGATCGGCGAACCTTCCTGGATCCCGTTCTTCGGCCGCTCGAATCCGCCTTATATCGTTTGCTGGGCGTGAATGCGGATGAGGAAATGACGCCGCGTGTCTACATCCTCTGTTTCATCTTGTTCGGCGCCGCCTGCGCGATTCTCCTGTTTCTGGTGCTGCTGGTCCAGCGATACCTGCCGGGCGCACCCGCCGACGCGTACTTGACCACCGCAATGACTCCCGATTTAGCTGCCAATACCGCCGTGAGCTTCACCACCACGACCACCTGGCAAGCTTATGCCGGCGAGAACACGCTGCGTTATCTGGCTCAAGTCGTCGGCTTGGTTTCACAAAACTTCCTGGCTGGCGCGGCCGGCCTGGCGGCGGGCTTCGCTTTCATCCGGGGCATCGCCAGAGAGCGGGCCGCTACGATCGGAAATTTCTGGGTGGACCTGGTGCGCTCGCTGCTGTGGGTGCTGCTGCCCCTGGCCTTGATCGGCAGCTTGCTTCTCGTGTGGCAGGGCGTCCCGCTCAACCTGTCGCCTTACACGGTGGCGCACACTTTGGAAGGCGGCCGGCAAACCATCGCGCAGGGGCCGGTGGCAGCGCTCGAATTCATCAAGAACCTGGGCAGCAATGGCGGCGGCTTCTTCAATGCGAATGGCGCGCATCCCTATGCCAACCCCACCCCGTTCACCAACTTCCTGGGGATGCTGGCGATCGCCGCAGTGCCGGCATCGTTGATGATCACTTTCGGAAGCATGGTCGGTAAGCCGCGCGCGGGGTGGATTCTTCTGGCCGTGATGGTTGTGCTGTTCGTCGGCGGACTGGCGATTTGCGACTGGGCCGAATCCGCTCCGGCGCCGCAATTGGCTGGCCTCCACATCACCGGCGGAAACATGGAGGGCAAAGAAGTCCGGTTCGGAGTGGGCGAATCGGTTCTGACCGCCATCGTCACTTCGAACACGTCGACCGGCTCCTACAATTCCATGCAGGATTCGTTTCAGCCCTTCGGCGTTCTGCCGCCGCTGGTCTTCATGCTCCTGGGCGAGGTGGTTTTTGGAGGAGTGGGCGCCGGCGTTTACAGCATCGTCATGGCGGCCCTGGTGGGCGTGTTCCTCGGAGGGTTGATGGTGGGCCGCACGCCGGAATACCTGGGCAAAAAACTTGGAGCGAGCGAAACCCGCTGGATCGCCTTGTACACGTTGTTAACGCCCTTGATCGTGCTCCTGCTGACCGCTTGCGCCGTCGCCTCGGCGGCCGGGCGCGCGGGCCTGGTGACCAACACCGGCCCACGAGGATTCACCGAAATCTTTTTTGCTTATGCCTCCTGCATGGCCAACAATGGACTGGTGATGGCCGGTCTGAACGCCAACACGGTCTTTTATAACATCACCACGATCGTCGCCATGCTCGCCGGGCGCTATGGATTAGCCGCCCTCGCGCTGGCCTTGGCCGGCCGCTTCGCGTCCCAACGCCGGTTTCCCGCCACCGCCGGGACATTGCCGAGCGACACGCCGACCTTCGGCGTGCTGGTGTTCGGGTCCATCGTTCTGGTCGGCGCGCTGTGCTTCTTTCCAGCGCTCGCGCTGGGCCCGGTCGCGGAGTTCTTGCAACACTGATGCGGAGAGCCATCCTGGCCGCGTTGACGGCAGGTGTGATCGGATGCGCCGGCGCGTTCGCCGACGGCCTGCCTGCTCCGATTGCGACCGATCGGCCTTCCGTGACCGATTCCAGTGTGGTGGTGCCCGTGGGCAGCCTGCAATTTGAGGATGGCTTCACCGACACCGTGAGCCAGGGCCAATTCACCTTGGATGGTTCGGAGACATTGCTCCGCCTGGGCGTGGCATCGAAGACAGAACTGCGCCTGAACGTCCCCGATTACTTTGGCCCGGAAAACGGGCCTTCCGGATTCGGCGACTTGGGGCTAGGGATGAAGCAGCAACTCGGTCCCACGCCCGGCGGTTTCGACGTGTCCGTGGTGCTCTCGCTCAGTTTGCCCACCGGCGCCAACGCCATTTCGAGTCGTGGCTACGATCCCTCCGTGCAGGCGCCCTGGTCGCGGGCATTCTCGAGCAAGTGGACCGCGGCGGGCATGCTGTCGGTCTACTGGCCGACCGAATTTGGGCGCCGCAACGTCACTGGCGAAACGACATGGCTGATCGGCCGCACGCTGACCAACCGCTGGGACGCTTTTGTAGAATACGCCGGCGATTTCCCGGAGTTCGGAGGGCCGCGGCACCTGCTGCACCTCGGCACTTCCTTCCGCGTGACGCCCCATCAGCAAATCGATCTGCACGGCGGCTTAGGCCTGTCCACGGCCGCGTTGGATCATTTCATCGGAGTTGGCTACTCGTTTCGCTGGCAGGCCTTCCGGCGCTAGCCGCCGGCGATTCGTTCACCGCCAGCGGGGACGCAACCAGGTTTTCCAGTGCGGCCGCGCGCGCGCGAATCGGCTTCAGCTCTTCTTCGCCCAGTTCGCCGGCGCACCCTTCCACGATCCTCCGGCCCCGCGCCGCCAGGATCTTCCGGTAGGCGGCATCCTGGGTCGTGATCGCGATGTCGGTGAGCGCCCGCAACAGCCGCAGACTCACCGCCACGTCGGACCGCGAATACAAGCGGATTTGCTCAAACGCCGAATCCAGCAATTGCTCGAAGCCGAGCCAGGAGACGTGCGCGCGAAAAAGCCCCGGCGGATCGTACAGCATCGGATCGGGTGTCTCGCGCGAGGCGAACCGGATCAGGATCCGGCCCAACTGATCCACCGAGCCGATTGCCGTCGTCGGATCATTCACCGCGGGCGAAATCGCCTTCAGCGCGATGTCGACAATCTGCAAAACGCCGAACTCCACATCCTGCTGCAAGGTTCGGGTAGGCCCAAAGTCGAGGGACGCGAGCAGTTCTTCGGCCACCTCCGGCGGCATCCGGTCGCCTTTGGAGAGCAGCATCAATGGGACTCCGGCGGGCACGAAATGTCCCACGCGGCGCAGAACGTCGATCTTGATGTGTTGCGACTTGGCCAGCGCCACCAGCCTCGGGATGTCAATGAAGCGGATGTAACCGGAGACCTCGTTGAGGATGGTAGTCTCCCACGGGTAGCCGCGGCGCGGGTCGTCGCTGAACGCGTGTTCCAGCCGGTGCGGGAAAGGCATCATGTCGTCGATGATGGCCTCCGTTTCCGTCGCGATGCGGTCCACAATGTGATTGACGCTGATGGCCTGCGAAATGTGATGAATGAAAAACAGGAGCCAGCCCACGCAGGCCACCGCCAGCAGCATCGCGCCCAGCACCGTTGCGACCGGCGCGAAAGGGCGGGGAAACGAGCGCGCGGCCGGAAGCGCGGTCATGCAGTAGCAGAACGTACCCAGGAAGATGCCCAGCGTCCACTGCGTCACGCGATCGCGCGAAAAGCTGACGATGATGCGGGGGGAAAACTGCATGGAGGCCAGCGTCAGCGTCATCAGCAGAATGGCGAAGACGATGGACACCACCGTCATCGTCGACGTGGCGATGTCTCCCAGAATCACCTGCGCCACTTGCGGATCGGCATGCGACGGGAAAAGCGCTTTCGGAACGAAGTCGGAAAAGCCCGGGACCACTTCTTCGATCCACGACAGCACCGCACCGGCGCACCCCAGCGACAAGGCGATGATGAGCGGGCGGACCAAAAATCCGCCGCGCAGATTGTACATCACCTGCCGGATCACTAATGGGAGGCGCCGGTCCATGGGATTCCGTTTGTTTCAGTGTAGTCCTAACGAATCCTGAGACGCGCGGAAATCGTCGAGGCCGGGACTAGATCGATATAATTGATATCACAGCCTGGCAGAACCTATGAACGACACCGTGGAAGCTCTCATCCTCGACCTTCTGGAGTGGGTCGCCGTCAGGGAAAGGACTTACGAGGAAACCATGGAAGCATGGCGCACCTCCTGCCCCAGGCTGCCGGTTTGGGAGGATGCGAACGATCGCGGGCTGATCGTCACGGAGCACGCAGCCGGGCGGTCCGTTGTTCGAATCAAACCAGCCGGCTTTGCACTCCTCGAACAGCGGGCGGCGCGCGGTTTTCCGCACGGCCTTTAGAATGTAACGCAGCGCGGAAGCGCCCCTGTGCTACCATCATCCTTAAGTCGCGGAAATGGTTGAAATTCTTCCCTCCATCCTCTCGGCTGACTTCGCGCGCCTGGGCGAAGAAATCGCCAAGGTGGAGCGCGCCGGGGCGTCCATATTGCACGTCGACGTCATGGATGGGCACTTTGTGCCCAATATCAGCATCGGCATCCCGGTGGTGGAGTCAATTCGGAAAATCACCCGGCTCAAGCTGGATGTTCACCTCATGATCAGCGACGCCGACAAATATGCGCCCGAGTTCATCCACGCCGGCGGCGACCATATCCTGGTCCATCAGGAAGCCTGCACCCACCTGGACCGCACCTTGCGCATGATCCGCAGCGAAGGCGCGCTCGCGGGCGTGGTGCTGAATCCGGCCACGCCGATTGCGGCCATCAGCGAGGTCCTGGACCTGGTCGATCACGTGCTGATCATGAGCGTGAACCCGGGCTTCGGCGGGCAGCGGTTTATTCCTAACGCGCTCCACAAGATTCGCGATTTGGCGAGGCGCCGCAAGGACTTAGGGTTGAATTTCGCCATCGAGATCGATGGCGGCGTAGGACCGGAAAACGCAGGTGACATCACGCGCGCCGGGTGTGACTGGCTGGTGGCAGGGTCGTCGATTTTTCACACCCCCGATCCCGGCCAGGCTTTCGTGGACTTGCAGCGCGCCGCCCGAGAAGGTACGCTCGTTAGGGTCTAGGTACGAGGGTTTGAGGTTTTCTTAGGTTGACTATGGCTCGATATATTCCTGTCGCAATCCTGCTCGCGGGTCTTCTGACCTCCTGTGGTTTCCACCGCAAGAAGTATGAAGATCCGATCACCAAGGACACCAAGCAGCCGGACAAGGTCCTGTTTGACAAGGCGATCAATGACATCGAGCACGGCCGCTACGAAATCGCGCGCATCACGCTCAATACCATGATCAACACCTACGACCAGAGCGAGTACCTGGCCAAGGCCAAACTCGCCGTGGCCGATAGCTGGTACCGTGAGGGCGGCGTGTCCGGTTTGGCGCAGGCCGAGGCCGAATACAAGGACTTCATCCTGTTCTACCCCACCATGCAGGAAGCGGCCGAATCGCAGGAAAAAATCTGCTTGATTCACTACCGCCAGATGGAAAAGGCCGACCGCGATCAGAGCCAGGCGCTGCGCGCCGAAGACGAATGCCGCCAGCTGATCGTTCAGTTCCCCAACAGCAAGTATGTCCCTCAAGCGCAGCAGCTTCTGCGCAATATTCAGGAGGCCATCGGCGAGGGCGAATTTCTCGTCGGCGACTTCTATTTCAAGCACGGGGACAATTCGGCGGCGGCGGGCCGTATGAGCCACCTGATAGAACAGTATCCGCTGTATAGCAAGGCCGACATGGCGCTGTGGGAGGAAGCCCAAGCTTACAGCCGGCTCGGCAACCGCTTCCGCAAGCAGGAAGGCGACGCTTACGCCAAAATCGTTCGGGATTATCCGTTAAGCTCATTCGCCGCCGACGCCACTCGCGAGCTCAAGGACTTGGAATTGCCGGTTCCGGAAGCGGACCCGGCGGCCGTCGCGCGCATGCAATACAACAAGGAGCATCGCTTGAAGAAGGGCTTGATCGCGCGGGAGACCGGGTTCCTGCGCCGCGGACCCGACATGACTTCGGCCTCGCAAACGGGTGCGCCCGCCATGACCAACTTGAAAGCTTCCGTTCCGCCTCTGGTGCCGCAGCCCGGAGGAGGCACGGCGGGCTTCACCGGCGACGTAACGGCAACCACGGTCGGCAACTCCTCGGCGCTCGACACCAAGCCCGACGCCCGGGCCAATCCGCCCGCCGCGTCTGGCGCACCAGCGAGCACCGCGCCATCGGCTGCTACGGGTGCTGCCCCATCCGGCCAATCCCAGCAGGCCTCGGCCGGCCAGACTCCTTCTGCTGACCAGCAAACGGCGGCCCAGAACGCGAAAAAGAGCAAGAAGAAAAACAAGAAGCAAAAGCCGCCCAAGGCGCAGCCCGCGGACAGCACCCAGGGCACGGCGCCGGCCAGCCAGGGCAACTAGCTGGACTAGCTCTGGATGAGCCGCATCCTGCTGGCTGACGACAGCCCTCACGCCCAGCGCATGGGCGAACGCATCCTGCGCGAGGAAGGCTTCGAAGTGGTCAGCCTTACCGACGGCGAGGTCGCCTTGAAGCGCCTGGCCGACGTCGATCCCGACCTCATCCTGGCCGACGTTTTCCTCCCGGGTAAGTCCGGATTCGACCTCTGCCGCCACGTCAAGAACGATCCGCGCCATAGGCATGTTCGCGTGGTGCTGACCGCCGGGCTGCTGGAGCCGTTCGACGAGGACGAGGCTAGACGGGCCGGCTGCGATGCGATACTGAAAAAGCCCTTCGAGGCCTCCAAGGTCATGAGCACCATTGATCCGCTGGTGAAGGAAGCGCAGCTTGCCCGCGGGCTCTTCGCCGAGTCGTTGCCCTCTGCCCCCGCCGAGCCCGAGCCGGAGCCGCCGCCGCCTTCGCCGCCGGCGCCCGAGATCGATCCGGAGCGCGTCCGCGCCGCCATCACCATCGCTCTCGACGCCGCGCTTCCGGCCATGATCCAGGAAATCACCGAGCGAGTCCTGATAGCATTGGGTCATTGATCCATGCCCGATAATACATTTGATATCGTGTCCAAGATCGACCTGGCGGAGGTGAACAACGCCGTCCAGCAGTCCGTCAAAGAGATTCATACCCGTTTCGATCTCAAAGATTCCAAGTCGGATATTCAACTGAACGAGAAGGACAACAAGATCCTGCTGGCCAGCGCCGACGATTTCAAGCTGAAGGCCATCACCGAGGTGCTGCAGCAGAAACTGGTGAAGCGCAAAGTGCCGCTAAAGGGGCTGACCTTCGGCGCGATCACGCCCGCCGCCGGATCCAGCGTCCGGCAGGAAATCACGTTGCAGCAGGGGATTCCCATCGAGAAGGCGCGCGAGATTGTGAAGCTGGTGAAGGACAGCAAGAAGAAGGTGCAGGCTTCCATCCAGGGCGACCTGGTGCGTATCTCGGGGCGCGACCGCGACATCCTGCAGGAAGTCATCTCCTTGCTTCGCAACCACGACTTCGGCATCGACATGCAGTTCACCAACTACCGCACCAACTGATGGCGCGCCGGATTGAATCGCTGTTCATAGCCGGACCGGCCGGAAGGCTGGAAGCCGTCTTGGAGGAACCGGAGGAGACGGACCCCCGTGAGGCGGCGCTGGTCTGCCATCCGCACCCGCGGCACGGCGGCACAATGCACAACAAGGTCGTGTACCGGATCGCTCGCGGGCTACGTCGGGCGGGCGCAGTCGTGCTGCGGTTCAACTATCGCGGCGTCAACATGAGCGAAGGGAAGTACGACAACGGCATCGGCGAGACCGACGACGCCCGCGCCGCCCTGGCGTTGCTACGATCGCGCTATCCGCAACTGCCGTTTTCCATCGCTGGATTCTCCTTCGGCTCGCGGATCGCTTTGCAACTCGGCTGCGAAGTGCCCAGCGTCGCGCGGATCATCGCAGTCGGTTTTCCAGCCAGCTATGCCGAGAGCCGCGAGCTCGGCCAGTGCCCGATCCCGCGGACTTTCATCGTGAGCGACCACGACGAATTTTGCCCCGTCCCGGACATGCAGGCCTACTTTGAACGATTGATGGAGCCGAAGAAGCTGATCTGGGTGGAAGCGCGCGACCACTTCTTCAGCGGCGCATTGGACCAGTTTGAAGATTCAGTTTATCGCGTAGGCGCTAGCTGGTAGCGTGCCGCATCTCACGCTGCACTTTACGTGCGGCGCGCTGGCTGATCAGGTTAGCAACTTTGGCTAACAGCCCAGGCACATCTTCCGGCTTAATCAGCATGCGAGACTGCTTTTGGGGCTTGGCTTCGTCGCTGGCGTTCTGGTAAGCGGTCACGATCGCGGTGGCCGGCTTATAGTCCATCATACGGGCATGAGCTAGCACCTTAAGGCCAGCTTCGGGCGATTCCATGCGCAGATCGCTTAGTACCAACTCGTATTCCCGTTCATCCAGCTTGCCGAAGGCTTCGGCGGCTGAGGCTGCGGCATCGACCTTATAACCGCTCGCTTCCAGAACAGTTTGTAAGGTCAGGCGGGAGGTAGGATTGTCGTCCACCAGAAGAACCCGGGCGAGTTCGATCTCCATACAGCGATCTGAGCCAGCAATCTTGTTCATCCGCACTACGCTTCCCTAGATATAGTTTAATCGAATGCAGCAGAATTGGAAGTACAGATTTAGGGGTACGATGGTTCTAGGACTGGGCGAACACACGCTGAAAGATGCGCTCAACATTAGCTAAGTGCCTGGAAACAGAGAATGTTTCAGCTAGATCCGATGGGCTAAGGTGTCTACGTATTTCGGGATCGTCCAAGATCGCTTCCTGGAAGTTCCCGTCGGTTTCCCATGCCTGCATGGCATGAGCCTGCACAATTTTGTAAGCTATCTCACGAATCATTCCCGCCGCCGCGAGATCCAGGAGCACCTGGCCGGAGAAAACCAGTCCTTTGGTGGACTCCAGATTCCGCCGCATCCGCTCGGGATAAACACAGAGGCCTGAGATCAGCCAGTGGGTGCGGGCGAGCAGATAGTCGATCAGGATGGTGGAATCGGGCAGGATGATGCGCTCGACCGAAGAATGGGAGATGTCGCGCTCGTGCCAGAGGGCGATGTTCTCGAAAGCGGCTTGGGCGTTGGCGCGGACCACCCGCGCCAGGCCGCAGATCTGTTCGCAGGTCACAGGGTTACGCTTATGAGGCATCGCGGAGGAGCCTTTTTGGCCGGCGCTGAACGGCTCTTCGGCCTCGCGAACTTCGGTTCGCTGGAGATGGCGGATCTCCAGGGCGATTTTTTCGCAGGTGGCGGCGATCAGGGCGAGGGCAGCGACATAGTTGGCGTGGCGGTCGCGCGAGATCACCTGGGAGGCGATTGGCGCGGGCTGCAAACCGAGACGTCGGCAGATCTGCTCTTCGGCTTCCGGCCCGATGTGGCCGAACGTACCCACGGCGCCTGAGATCTTGCCGACGCGCATTTCCCCGGCTGCGGCGGAGAAGCGGGTGATGTTGCGCTGCAGCTCGTCGTACCACAGCGCCAGCTTCAGGCCGAAAGTGATCGGCTCAGCGTGGATGCCGTGTGTGCGTCCGATTTGCACCGTGTCTTTGAACTCGAACGCGCGCTTCTTTAAAACGTCGGCAAGCTCATGTAGCGCTTGAACGATCAGGTCGGATGCGCCGCGCGTCATAAGCGCTTGGGCCGTGTCGACGACGTCATTGGAAGTGAGCCCGTAGTGAAACCAGCGGGATGCCTGGGCGTGCCCGGCAGCAGTCATGCTCTCGGCGACAGCCGTGGTGAATGCGATGACGTCGTGCTTCACTTCGCGCTCGATCGCCTGGATGCGGCCGACATCGAAGCGGGCGTGCTGGCGGAGCAGGCGAGCGGCTTCGGCGGGCACCGTACCCATTTCGGCCAATGCTTCCGAGGCCGCCAACTCCACCTCCAGCCATTGACGATACTTGTTCTCTTCGCTCCAGATGCGGCCCATCTCGGGCCGGGTGTAGCGCTCGATCATTTAGTAGCCGAAGACCTCGGTCTGTTGTCTGGGTTCGGCGACCACCAGCCGCGTGAAGAGCGCACGGCCGGCGCGATCAAGCGCGCGATTGGCCAGGTTGCGCACGATCTCCGGATGGTTGTTGTGCTCGCTCAGGTGTCCCAAGACCAGTGTATCGATGGACGAGTCCAGATCGGCGCGAATGAAATCGCAGACCACTTCGTTTGAGAGATGCCCTTTGCGGCCCATGACGCGCTGCTTCACCGACCAAGGGTAGGGGCCGACCTTGAGCATTTCCAGATCGTGATTCGATTCCAGCACCAGCAGGTGCGAGCCGCGCAGATGAAACTTGATGGAATCAGTAACGTAGCCCAGGTCCGTGACTAGTCCGACCTTGATGCCTTGCGAGCGGAAGCAAAAGCCGACGGGGTCGATGGCGTCGTGGGGAATGGTGAAGCTGTCGACGTCGATGTCGCCGACGGTGAACGTTGTACCGGCCTGGAAGCAATCGAGTTTCGGCGTGTACTCGCCCCAGGGGATGGCCGGAGCCGTGAGGCGCGTCATGAAGATGGGGACGTTGAGCTGGCGCGCGAGCGTGACCAAACCGCTGACGTGATCCGAATGCTCATGCGTGACCAGGATGGCGTCCAGTTTTTCGGCGTCCTCTTCGATGGCTGCGAGACGGGCCAGGATGTCGCGCTTGGCGAGGCCGGCATCCACCAGAATGCGCGTTTTCTCCGTGCAGATGAAAGTGGAGTTGCCGGAACTGCTGCTGGCCAGCACGCAGATTTTGACTATGATGCGCCTCCGTTAATCCAGTGCTTCCGGTTCCCGCTGGATGTTGTGCTCGCCCGCGGCTTTTTTCTCCCAATACTTGCGCAGCCAGGCTTCCCAGCTTTTGCCCGCGGCGGTGTCGCGTCCGGTGAAGGCGAGGGCCTGGATGTCGGAGTAGGCAATCGAGATTTTGGCGTCGTTGTTCTTGGGAAAAACGCGCACGCGGGAATCAGCCAGCGTGCGGCCGGTTTGCCGGTCAAAGATGTAGCCTTCCACCTGCGTGCCGTTCTTGAGCGTGACGGTGACGTCCCCACGGTAGTCGAACGCTTTCTCCAGGGCTTCGCGGATCTCGTCTTCGGTGGCGAGCGGTGGGATCCAACCTTCCAGTTGGTCGTGCGAAAAGCCGGGGACGACTTCGAGGCTATCCAGTTTTTCGAGGTCGCTCATGCCTGCTGCGACTCGCCCGCCGAACTTTCAAGCTGAATGTTCACGAACGGATTGTGGGCGTGCACCGGCCGCACCGGCTCCTGAAGCAACTGCGCAGCGTCTTCATCCGGATAAGCCGTGAACAGGTAGGAGCGGGCCATGGCCGCGAAGCCGCGCAGCGAGCTGAATCCGTCGTGGACGGCCGAAGGTTCATAGCCGCAGTGCACCATGCAATTGGCGCACTTGGGATTGCCGGACTCGGCGCCGTAGCTTTCCCAGGCCGTGCCTTCCATCAGTTCGGCGAAGGTGTCGGCGTAGCCGTCCTGCAGCAGGTAGCAGGGCTTTTGCCAGCCGAAGATGTTGTACGTGGGCATGCCCCAGGGCGTGCAGGCGTAGTGGCGCTTGCCCATGAGAAATTCCAGATACAGCGGCGATTGATTGAAGCGCCAGTTGCGCTTGCGATTGGAAAGAATTGCACGGAAGGTGCGGCGCGTGCGGGCGCGGCCGAGGAAATGCTGCTGGTCGGGCGCCTTGTCGTAGGAGTAGCCGGGCGCGACCATCATGCCCTCGACGCCGATCTCCATCATTTCGTCGAAGAAGGCGCGGACGCTCTGCGGATCAACGCCGTCGAACAACGTGCTGTTGGTCGTGACGCGGAAGCCGCGCTGAATGGCCTCGCGCACGGCGTCGACAGCGACATCGAAGCCGCCTTCACGGCAGACGGAGAAATCGTGGTGCTCGCGCTGGCCGTCCAGGTGGACGCTGAATGTCAGGTATTTGCTCGGCTTGAACAGCGAGATCTTTTCCTTCAGCAGGAGCGCGTTGGTGCAGAGGTAGATGTATTTCTTGCGCGCCACGAGGCCTTCGACGATTTTGTCGATCTCGGGGTGCATGAGCGGCTCGCCGCCGGGGATGGAGACCATGGGCGTGCCGCATTCGTCGACGGCCTTAAAACATTCTTCGGGCGAAAGGTCTTTTTTGAGGATGTGCGCGGGGTACTGGATTTTGCCGCATCCGGCGCAAGCGAGGTTGCAGCGGAACAGCGGCTCCAGCATCAAGACCAGCGGGTAGCGCCGGCGTCCCTGCAAGCGCTGCTTGAGGACGTAGGTGGCTACCGTCCACATCTGGGAGATCGGTACGGGCATAGAGTCCTAAGGGTCTATTGTAGCTGGTGGTGGGGAGTGGGGGCTAGTGGTTGCGAACTAGGGATTAGGGGTTAGGGCTAGGGACTCGTGACATGAGGTGAATGCCGGCCGAACCGACACACCCGTTTCTTACCGCTGAGTGGCGGTACCTAGGTCTTGCCTTCGAACTAATCGAGCTCCGTGCACGCCGGCACCAGATGCGCATTGTGCCACGCTGGGCTGTGGCCAAGGTGGCGCAATGGTTTTTCCATGAAAACTACGTTGCGCTGCCGATGGAGCATCTGAAAGAGGCAACTTCCGAAGGCGGGCGCGTTTCGGCGGAGTATCGCTGGTGGCGCGTCGCTTCCGCCCCGGAAAACAGACTTCGAGATTGAAGATCACGGCCTGTAGACAGTGAGATCCGTTGCGGCGAAGTCGTTGCCCGTAGCCAGCACTGGCTCGTGGCGGGCGTTTGCGGTAGCGTACACCGCGCAATCTCCGAAGTTGAGTTGCGCGCGGTGTCCCATTCCTTTTCCATAGCGCGTAAACGCGACGATCGCCAAGCGCGCCTGTATCTCGTCAAATGGCACGACCTCGGTTACCAGTTCATCTACCAACTGGTACAACAGGGTCAGAGCGCTTTCGCCCAATCGTGCCCGAAGGACCATGCCGGCTTCGAGGAGCGAGACTGACGAGAGGATTCGAGTGGCCGCTGATTCCAGCGCGTCGAGGAGGGGCTGCCGAGATGGCTCCCCTAGCGCGATCGCCAAGAGTGCCGACGTGTCGATGACCATTACCGCGGGATACCGAAGGCGTCGTACCCCAGGATCTCGTCCGGGCTGCGAGTGTCCAGGACGGGAAGAGCGCTGATTCTAGTACTCAGAGCTTCCAGCTTGGGGCGATTGAAGGGCGTGCCCGTCTTGTGGAGCTTGTCTTCCAGAGCGGAGATCACCGCGTCGCTGAGTGTTACACCCATGCGTTTGCTGACCAACTCAGCCAATCGATGAGCAGCCGGATTTTTGATGTACAGAGTGCGTGGCTTCTTACGCGTCGTTTTTCGGGCCTTCACGGTTCCATTATAGGGCAATCCCGAGGGATATACCAATTGTCCCGGGCGGTTGCTTGTCAGCTTGTTGCCACCAACTCGACACGGCCCAACCGCGGCACGCTATAATTAAGACGAAGCCGAACCGCCAGCCCCTGCTGCGCTGGTAAGACTCGGCCGATCCCAAGAAGAGTTTCCGCTCTTGCTAGCTGTCAACAATGTCTCGATGCGCTTCGGCGCCCGCATCCTGTTCGAGGATGTCACCACCACTTTCCTCACCGGACGCCGCTATGCGGTGACAGGGCCGAACGGCGCCGGCAAGTCCACGTTCATGAAGATCCTCACCGGCGAAATCGAGCCTTCCAAAGGCTCCGTGACCCGGCCGAAGAAGATCGGCGTGTTGCGGCAGGATCAGTTTGCGTTCGATTCCTATCGCGTGATCGACACCGTGATCATGGGCAACGCTCCGCTGTGGGATGCGCTGCAGGAGCGCGAAACGCTGTACGCGAAAGATCACAGCCAGTTGACCGACCACGACGGTATGCGCCTGGGCGAACTGGAAGGCATCGTCGGCGACGAGGGCGGCTACACCGCCGAAACGGACGCGGCCGTTCTACTCGACGGCCTGGATATCGCCGAGCCGCTGCACGAGCGCAAGATGGGTGAGCTGCAAGGCGGCGAGAAAGTCCGGGTGCTGCTGGCTCAAGCGCTGTTTTCCAAGGCGAGCGTGCTGCTACTGGACGAGCCCACCAACAACCTGGATCTCGATTCGGTGCACTGGCTGCAGGACTATCTCCGCAACTACGATGGCTGCCTGATCGTCATCTCGCACGACCGCCATTTCCTGAATGAAGTCTGCACGCACACCGCTGACATCGACTACCAGACCATCATTACGTACCCGGGCGGCTATGACGACATGGTGCTGGCCAAGACCCAGGTCCGGGCCAGCGTGGAAGCCAGCAACGCCCAACGCGAGAAGAAGATCGCGCAGTTAAACGAATTCATCGCGCGGTTCGCGGCCGGCACCAGATCGTCCCAGGTGACCTCGCGCAAGAAGGAAGTGGAGCGGCTGCAAACCTCGGAGCTGGCCAAGTCGAATATCCAGCGCCCCTACATCCGGTTCGACATGAAGCGGCCCTCGGGAAGGCATCCGCTGGAAGTGAAGCGGCTCTCCAAGTCCTATGATGGCGTTCCGGTGATCCGCAACTTCACCGCGGCCGTCGCGCGGGGAGAGAAGATTGCGCTGACCGGCCGTAACGGCGCCGGTAAGACCACGATGCTGAAATCGCTGATCCGGAACGCAACCGGATTCATCGATGCGCCGGACCAGGCGTTTCCGGTCGACGCGGGCGAGGTCGTGTGGGGTCACGAGGTCTCGGTGGGATACTTTGCGCAGGACCACAGGGAATCGATCCGCAACGGCATGGCCATCATCGACTGGCTGCACGATTTCGAGCCGCAGGCCTCCCAGCAGGAGCTGCGCGGGCTGTTGGGGCAAATGTTGTTCAGCGGCGAGGATGCCATGAAACCGACCGATGCGCTTTCGGGCGGGGAAGCGGCGCGGCTCATTTTCTGCCGGCTCATGTTGCAGAAGCCGAACTTCCTGGTGCTGGACGAGCCCACCAACCACCTGGATCTGGAGTCGATCAATGCGCTGAACATCGCGCTGCAGCGGTACGAAGGCACCGTGCTGCTGGTAACGCACGATCACGACGTGATCGATGAGGTGGCCACGCGCATCTGGCACTTCGAAGGGCACGAAATCGAGGACTTCCGCGGCCCCTACGCGGACTACCTGACTCAAGCCGCACAATCCGTGTCCTGAGCCCACAATATTGGGATGACGATGCCCGTCACACCCACACGCCCGTTCCTCACGGCCGAGTGGAAATACCTGGTGATGCTGAACTACGCGGTGGACCCGGCATTGTTGGCGCACCTGGCGCCCGCTTGCACCGTGATCGACCAGTTCGAAGGCCGCACCTATGTCAGCATCGTAGGGTTCCGGTTCCTGCGCACTCGAGTTCGTGGGCTATGGATTCCTTTCCACTCCGATTTCGACGAGGTCAACTTGCGGTTCTATGTAAAACGGATACACGAAGGCGCGGTGCGCCGGGGAGTCGTCTTTGTGCGCGAGATTGTTCCACGCTGGGCCGTGGCAAAAGTGGCGCAATGGTTCTTTCACGAGAACTACATCGCGCTGCCCATGCAACACCGTCTGCAGGAACCTACGTCGGAAGGCGGGCGAGTTTCGGCGGAGTATCGCTGGGGACGGGGCGCAAGAGCCTGCTCGGTCCGGGTGGAATCGGAAGGCGAGCCGAGGCTCGCGGGCGAAGGATCGCTCGAACAATTCATCACCGAGCACTACTGGGGTTACGGCGCACTGCCTGATGGTCGGTCGCTGGAATATCAGGTGGAGCATGTGCCTTGGCGCGTGTGGACCGCGGCGCATGCGCGCTTCCAAGGCAATGTGGAATGGCTCTATGGGCCTCAGTTCGCGAGCTCGCTGGCGAAGGAACCCGACTCGGCGTTTTTGGCCGAGGGGTCGGCGGTGTCGGTTTTCCCGGCGCGGCGGCTCAGATGGGAACCCTAGTAGGCTACGCACCGTTGGAGAGACTACCGGCTTTGACTGCTCGGCGCGCTTGATGTGCCATGACAGCGTCGCCATCGGTCTACAATAGAGGCGTGGAAGGCGTGCTTAATTCAGAGCGCCAGGAACCGGGGGCCCGAGCTTCGCAACGACCTCTCGTGTTCCTAGACACCAACGTGATCATTGATTACCTGCGGGGTGAACCAGCCGCGGTGCAGTTATTCTCTGTTGAATCTGAAGGCCGTGCACGCTTTGCCATTAATCCAATCGTGCTTCAGGAGTTGCTTCTTGTGGCGGATGCTGCGGACCGGCCTGAATTCGAACAGATCAGAGACCACTTGCGGGTCCTGCCCATCGATCTTGCGAAAGCTGAAGCGCTTCTCCCAAAGTTGCGTGCTTTAAGAAATCACGTCGCGCACTCAAACGACATTCTAATATTGAGCAGCGCGGATCAGTGCGACTTTCTTGTCACGAGGGACAGACGCTTCCATAGCTTGGTGAAGACTGAGAAACCACAGGTGGTTACTCCTGAGGAACTCGTCACACGCCTCCAGGCTGCGTAGTGCGTGTCTACTACGACACTGGAGCGTTCATCGACTACCTGAGTACCCGCGGGAACACGATTTTAAGAACGGCGGGCCGGCGCGGGCGTGTACCGAGTGCAATTGCGGCAGATGCTGAGCAGCTGTTCGAAAGGGTCCGCCGGGTGCACCTGGGCGCTACTTCGTGTCTAACGTACTACGAAGTGGAGGAGGCACTTTATAGGCTCCTGGCGCAGTCTGCGAAAGGTGTGTCTCATGCCGATAGCCTGCTGATACCTGCGGCAAGATCCATCACGACTCAGGTGCAAATCGTCGTCGATCTCTTCAATATTTCAGTGCTCGACTTAACGTTAGGCACGATCCGTCTCCAGCTTCAGCAGCTCGAACTACAGACTCGCGGCGTGAGAGCCGCCGACGCCCTGCACGCGGCAACTGCCCTCGCGTTCGACGCTGACCTTATTGTTTCTGCGGACGATGGGCTTCTACACCTGGACCAAGTTCTTGTCAACCTTCGCGGGGCAAGAGTGCGCTGTTGTGACACCGACGGTGCTCTCAGGCTGGTAGCGGATGCGACTTAATTAATGCTCACCTGGGCCTCTAGGCGGCGACTGCGCGGCACGCTTTTGGATGGCTTGCGCGATCAAATCGCGCACGCGCAAGCACACCGGCCGGATGCGGTCGAAACCGCGCGGCGCGCCGCGCAGGTCGGCATAAAGGCAGCCGGCGGCCTTATGTTCGATCACGATGGGCAGCATCGCGAATCCGCCGGGAGCCAGGGCATTCACCAGCGCGGAGCCATCGTAACGCGAATCGCGCGAACGGTCGGCGAAAATGTCCTCCTTGCGCTGCAAAGCCGCACGGATGGGACCGTCGGCGCCGTCCATGGGAAATTGAAACTGGTTGAGCAGGTCCTCCACGCTGTCGGCGCTGGCCAGGCGGCCGCGGATGAAGCTGAGGTCTTCATTCAGGAGGCCGAAGACCACGCGTTCAAAGCCGGCGTTGCGCAGGGCGTCGAGCAACCCGGAAATGAACGGCGTCAAATCCACATCCGAATGGAGCAGCATCTGAGCAGCGTTATGAATCGCTTCCTCCAGAGGGCTTAAGTCCGCGGTGGCGAAATTGGAAAGCGAATCCAGAGCCTGGCGCGCACGCTCCGCCTGGCTGGCGAGGCGCAAGGTCTCGGTGGGGATCTGGAGCGCGGCGAAGGTGGCTTTGGTTTCGACCACCGCGGAGTCGACGATGCGGCACAGGTCGCGCACGGGCACCAGCGCGGGCTGACCCCAAGGGTCCAAGACGGTTTCCAGGTGCAGTGTATCGAGCGGCGCGCCTTTGCGGTACAAGGCCTGCGTAAGGTTGTGGCCGTAGTTGGTGACCGAGGCCAGGCACCGGTCGAGCGAAAATCCGTTACTAAGCGCTGCATCCAGGCTGAGGCGCACGGGCCGCGGCATTCGCCAGGCCGAGGCGACGCGCGCTCCCACGTCGTCCCAGAAGAAATCGAGCACGCGCAGACACGCGGCGCGCTCCGGAATCTTGTCTTGTTCCATCGCCAGGATGATGCGCGAGTGCTCGCGCGGATAATGGCAGGCGATCAGCACCTCGCCGAGATTGCGGAACAGGCCGCAGATGTAAGCTTCCTCGGGGCGAGGATAGCCGACCGCGGCGGCGACGTCGCGGCATTGCATCGCTGTGATCACCGACGCCAGCACCAACTCGCGCAGGCTCGGCGAGCGATGCGCGAAATGCTCGATGTAGCGCGCGGCGCTGACCAGGTTCCGGACCTCCAGCCATCCCATCAGCATGACTGCGTGCGCAATGCTCATGATGGGCCGGCCGGAGTGGTTGTAGAGTGCGGAGTTCGCCAGGCGCAGCACGTGAGAAGCCAGGCCAACGTCCTTGAGGATGATGCGGACCAGTTCCTTGGAACTGCCGTCGTCAATATCCAGCGTGCGCACCATCACCTCGTTGGCGTGCTGGCAAAAGGGCGGCACACCTTCGCTGTGGAAGATCCGCTTGACGCAGATTTCCAGCCGGTCTTCGCCGGAAAGACAGCTGGTCACGCCGCCGGTGGCGTCGAGTTGGGCTACCTCAGGAATAGAGTTTCTCCCGTATGTCTCTTCGGCGAAAGGGCAGGGAATTTGAGCCTGGCTCCTGCGATTGCGAAAGCGGATCTGATAGACTTCATCTACCGTAATGCGGGGCCATATTGCGCCAATACTTTTGATCGCCGCAGCATTCCTTGCCGCGCCGGCCGCCGCGCAGTGGTTCAACTATAAGACGCCGGGCATCCCAAGAACCGCCGATGGCAAGCCGGACCTGAACGCGCCCGCACCGCGCACCGCGGATGGAACGCCCGATCTGTCCGGACTCTGGGAGCCGGTATCGGGCGGCGCGGACCCGCAGTTCGCCGATATCGCGAAGAATGTTCCGGGAGGCTTGCCGTTCCAGCCCTGGGCCGCGGAGCTGGTAAAAAAGCGCCGCGCCGAGTTGAACAAAGACGACCCGGACGGGCACTGCCAGCCGCTCGGGACGGTCAAGATTCACCTGCATCCCTATCCGCGGAAGATCCTGCAGCTGCGGGGTGAGCTGGTCATTCTTTACGAACGTGACACGGTCTTCCGGCAGATCTTCACCGACGGCCGTCCGCTTCCTGAAGACCCGCAGCCTTCTTATTACGGTTACTCGACCGCGAAGTGGGAAGGCGACACGCTGGTGGTGCACACGGCCGGCTTTCGCGACGGGCTGTGGCTGGACATCAGCGGAACGCCGCTGACGGACGCGGCTCAAGTGACCGAGCGCTATCGGCGGCCCAGCTTCGGCAAGCTCGACATCGATGTCACCGTGGACGATCCCAAGGCGTACACCCGGCCGTGGACCATCCACGTGCACCAAAAGCTGGCGGCGGATACGGAGCTACTGGAGTTTTACTGCAACGAGAACAACAAAGATGTCCCGCACCTGGTGGGGAAATAAGGGCGGGCGGAGGTGCTTATGCGCAAGTGGATCGCGAATGCCGCTTTGTTCGCGGCGGGAATCGGCGTAGGGGTTTTGCTGATGCAGCCCAGTGCGGCGCAGCAAAGCCAGATGCCGGGGCTGCGGCTGAATCACGTCGGAATTTTCGTGAAGGATTGGGACGAGTCGTTCCGTTTCTACACGCAGACCATGGGCTTTCACGAGGCCTTCACGCTCCGGGACAAAGAAGGCAAGCCGATGCTAGCCTATTTGCAAATCAACAAGGAACAGTTCCTGGAGCTGGCGCCGGCCACGGGCGGCCGCACGGTTGGGCTGAGCCACATCGGGATCTGGCCTTTGGACCTGGGCGCGACCGTGACGGCGCTGCGCCAACGCGGCGTCCAAGTGGCCGATCCCCGCACCGGGTCGACCAAGACCAGCATCACCAATGCCATCGATCCGAACGGCGTGCGCCTGGAGCTGCTCGATTTTCTTCCCGGCTCGCTGCCGCGAAAAGCGATGGACGAGTGGAAATAGAGTTTTAGTGAAGTTTGATGTTTCGCGCGGACCGTGCGGCGTCTTACAATGGAAGGTCCATGAAAGCACGGGTGTACGTTTCCATGAAGCCGACGGTCCTCGATCCGCAGGGCCAGACGATCCGGTCGGCGCTGGCCGGTCTCGGCCACACTTCGATCGCTTCGGTGCGCCAGGGCAAGTTTTTCGAGATCACGCTGGAGCCGGGCACGGACCGCGAGAAAGCCGGCGTGGAGCTGGAGCAGATTGCGCGCGATGTGCTGGCAAATCCGGTGATTGAAGAGTATCGCGTGGAGTTCACGGAATAAGCAGCATGTCCACGGTACTCGTCACCGGTTCTTGCGGGCTAATTGGCTCGGAAGTCTCGGTATTCTTCGCGCGCCAGGGATTCCAGGTCCAGGGAATCGACGACAATCACCGCGCCATTTTCTTTGGACCGGAAGGCGACACCAGTTGGGTGTTGGAGCGGCTGCGGCGCGAAATTCCGGGCTACCGGCATCACGGCGTGGATATTCGCCAGCGTGAGGCCGTGCTCGCATTGGTGGACGAACTCCGGCCCGATCTGATGATCCACACTGCCGCGCAGCCCTCGCACGACCGGGCCGCGTCGATTCCGTTTGAAGACTTCGAGGTGAACGCGCTCGGGACGCTGCATCTTCTGGAGGCGGCGCGGCGCTCGTGTCCGGAATCGCCGTTCATCCACATGTCGACCAATAAGGTTTACGGCGACCGGCCCAACACGATCGCGCTGCAAGAGCTGGAGACGCGCTTTGAGTACGACGATCCGGCGTTTGAAAACGGCATTCCGGAAAATTTCTCGATCGACCAGAGCAAGCATTCGATTTTCGGCGCGTCGAAAGTGGCGGGCGACGTCATGGTGCAGGAGTATGGGCGCTATTTCAACATGCCGACGTGCTGCTTGCGAGGCGGCTGCCTGACCGGGCCCAATCATGCCGGAGTAGAGCTGCACGGCTTCTTGAGCTTTCTCATCAAGTGTAATATCGAGGAGCGCGAGTATAGGATTTACGGGTATAAAGGTAAGCAAGTCCGGGATAACATCCATTCCGAGGACGTCGCGCGGTTTATGTTCGAATTCTGGAAGTCGCCGCGGGTAGCCGAGGTTTATAATCTGGGCGGCGGCAAGTCGAACGCGTGCTCGATTTTGGAAGCGTTCCGGATGGCGGAACAAATCAGCGGCCGCCCGATGAAATACCGCTACGTCGACGAAAACCGGATCGGCGACCACATCTGCTATTACAGCGATCTGCGAAAAATGAAGGCGCATTATCCGGCGTGGGACATTCGCAAGACGCTGCCCGATATTTTCGGGGAGATCACCGAAAGCTGGATGGGCCGGCTGGCGCGGAAAGTGGCCGGATGAAAGTATTGATCACCGGGATCTGCGGATTCGTGGGCAGCTCAGTGGCGGAGTGCCTGGCGGAGCGGCGCGCGGGCGTCGAGATCTGGGGCATCGACAATTTCATGCGGCCCGGCTCCCAGACCAACCGGGGGAGGCTGGAGAAATTGGGCGCTCGCGTGGTGCACGGCGACATCCGGGCGGCGAGCGACTTTGAAGCGCTGCCGGTGGTGGATTGGGTGGTCGACGCGGCGGCCAATCCCAGCGTGCTCGCGGGTGTGCAGCACGGCTTCAGCAGCCGCCAGCTTTTCGAACACAACCTGGCCAGCCTGGTGAATGTGCTGGAGTACTCGAAGGCGCATGGGGCGGGCCTGCTGCTGTTGAGCAGCAGCCGGGTGTATTCGATTCCGGCGCTGGTGGGCCTGCCGTTGCGCGTGTGCGGGAACGCGTTTCAATTGGACGAATCGGCAACCTTGCCGTCGGGTGTGTCTGCGGAAGGGCTAGGAGTGGAATTCTCGACGCGCGCGCCGGTTTCCTTGTACGGCAGCACGAAGCTGGCCTCCGAGGCTGTGGCGCTGGAGTACGGCCAGACGTTCGGCTTTCCGGTCTGGATCAATCGCTGCGGCGTGCTGGCCGGCGCCGGGCAGTTCGGCACGCCGGATCAGGGCATTGTTTCCTACTGGATTCACGCGCACCGGCGTGGCGACCGGCTGCGCTATATCGGCTTTGACGGTACCGGCAAACAGACGCGCGATGTCTTTCATCCGCGGGATCTGACCGCGCTCCTGGACGCGCAGATGGATACCGCGCGATCGGGCGGGCAGCGCGTCTATACGGCGGGTGGAGGAAAGAGCAATGCGTTTTCACTCGCCGCGTTGACGGCCTGGTGCGATATGCGGTTTCGCCCGCATCCGCCGGAAGCCGATCTGCGGCCGCGGCCGTTCGATGTTCCCTGGGTAGTGATGGACAGCCGCGACGCGCGGCGTGATTTCGGCTGGCAGCCGGAGATGGAAATGAGCTGCATTTTCGACCAGATCGCCGCACATGCCGAAAGCCATCCGCATTGGCTGGAGTTGAGCGGTTTATGAAGACGCGTCAGCCACCCGAGCCCCAAGATCCGATCCGGCTGCTGTCGGTCGTGGTTCCAGCTCGCGACGAGGAGGGCCGTGTGGGCGCCACCGTGGAGCATCTCTACGTCGAATTGCGCGTGCACGGCATCGAACACGAAATCGTCGTCGTGGATGACGGCAGCGCGGACAGCACCTGGAGCGTTCTGGAGAGAACCATGGCGCGGGTGCCAACCCTGCGGCCCATCCAAAATACGGGCGAGCACGGATTCGGCCGCGCCGTGACGTTTGGAATCGACCAGGCGCACGGCGACGCGGTCGTCGTCATGATGGCCGATGAATCGGACGACTGCCGGGATGTCGTGCGCTATTGGGAGGCGCTCAACGAAGGCTGGGACGCGGTCTTCGGTTCCCGGTTTATTCGCGGCGGGGGCGTGATTGACTATCCCGCGCACAAGCTGCTGCTGAACCGGCTGGCCAACCTGTATCTGCGCGTGCTGTTCCGCGCTCCGCTGAACGATTTCACCAACGCCTTCAAAGCCTACCGCCGCCGGGCGCTGGACGGCTGCCGCCCTTTTCTTTCTCCGCACTTCAATCTGACCGTCGAGCTTCCTCTGAAGACCATCGTGCGGGGCTATTCCTGGACCGTGATCCCGATCACGTGGCGCAACCGGCGGGCGGGCATGTCCAAGCTCAAGATCCGCGAGATGGGCAGCCGCTATTTGTTTATTGCGCTGTACTGCTGGCTGGAGAAGTACTTCGCCCGTGGCGACTATGCCAAGGAGCGAGCGTCGAAGAGCGTGTCCAGCGTCGCGCAGGGCAAGTAAAGCGGCCGCCGGTACAATGAAAGCTTCATGAAAATTATCGTCACCGGAGGCGCGGGATTTATCGGCTCCTGTTTTGTCCGGCTGGCTCTCGAAAATCCCGCCTTCGAGATCACGAACGTCGACAAGCTGACCTACGCGGGCAACCTGGAGAACCTGGCGCCGGTGTCGAACCATCCGCACTACCGCTTCATCAAGG
Source organism: Bryobacteraceae bacterium (assembly GCA_035508055.1). Classification (GTDB taxonomy): domain Bacteria; phylum Acidobacteriota; class Terriglobia; order Bryobacterales; family Bryobacteraceae; genus Palsa-89. The sequence goes on from DATJNO010000159.1 coordinate 60,065, forward strand.
CCGACATCTGCGATCTGGAAGGTTTGCGGCGCATCTTTGAGGAGGTCAGGCCGGACGCCGTGACGCACTTCGCCGCCGAGTCGCACGTAGACCGCAGCATTTTCTCTCCCCAGCCTGTTTTTGAGACGAATCTGCGCGGCACGTTCAACCTGCTCGAAACGATCCGCGCGCAGCGGGTTGGGCGCTTCGTTCACGTATCCACCGACGAAGTCTACGGCAGCCTGGAGGCGCCGCTCGAGGCGGACGAAAACTTTCCCTTAAAGCCCAGCAGTCCGTACTCGGCCGCCAAAGCGGGTTCCGACCTGCTGGCGCTGGGTTACCACAAGACGTACCAGTTACCGGTCATTGTTACTCGCGCATCCAACAATTACGGCCCCTACCAGTTTCCCGAAAAGCTGGTCCCCCTGATGATCTCCAATGCGCTGGAAGACAAGCCGCTGCCCATCTATGGCGACGGCATGCAGGTTCGCGATTGGCTGCATGTGGAGGATCATTGCCGCGCCCTTCAGGCGGTGCTCGAAAAGGGCCGCGAGGGCGAGATTTACAACATCGGCGGCAACCGGTCGCTGCCGAACAAGGCCGTGGTGGAAAGAATCCTCGAGATTACCGGAAAGCCCGTCAGCCTGATGCAGTCCGTGACGGACCGGCCGGGGCACGACCGGCGGTACGCGCTATCCAGCGAAAAGTTGCACCGGGAAACGGGTTGGAGTCCGCAGGTGGATTTCGAATCCGGCCTGGCTGCCACGGTGCAGTGGTATCGCTCGAACCAGGAGTGGGTGCGGCACGTAAGGTCCGGAGAATACCAGTCGTACTACGCAAAGAATTACGAAAACCGCAACCGTGAGCTGAGCGGGATCAGCTATTTGAGTCCGAAAACGTAAGTGATTCCATCGGTGGCTGGCCGGTCAGGCTGTATCATGAAGAAATGCGCACCCCAGTAGCTGAGGCCGGACAGTGAAGGGAGTTGTACTGGCAGGCGGCACCGGCAGCCGGTTGTTCCCTCTCACCAAGATCACCAACAAACATCTGCTGCCGATTTACGACAAGCCGATGATTTACTACCCGATCCAGACTTTAGTCAGCGCGGGTATCCAGGAGATCCTGATCGTTACGGGCGGCCGCAACTCGGGGGATTTTCTGCGGCTGTTGGCCAACGGGAAAGAGTTCGGCCTGAAGCATTTGGACTACACCTATCAGGAGGGAGAAGGCGGCATCGCCGACGCGCTGGCATTGGCCGAGCACTTCGCCGATGGGGACAAGATCTGTGTGATCTTGGGCGATAACATCATCGAGGGCAGCATCCGGTGCGCCGTCGAGGAGTTCCGGAATCAGCCTTGCGGGGCCAAGATCCTGCTCAAGGAAGTGCCCGACGCGGAGCGCTTCGGCGTGGCCGAGATTCTCGAGGGAAGCATAGTGGGAATCGAAGAAAAACCGGCGAACCCGAAATCGAATTATGCCGTCACGGGTATCTATATGTACGACGGAACCGTCTTCGACAAGGTTCGTACGCTGGTGCCGTCGGGCCGCGGGGAACTGGAGATCACCGACGTGAACAACGCGTATATTCGGGAGGGAACCATGACGTACGCGCATCTGGACGGCTGGTGGACTGACGCCGGAACCTTCGAGTCTCTGCTGCGCGCCGGCAATTTAGTGGCGGGAAGCAGGAAGAAATGAGTTCTCCAGTGCACGAACAAATCGGTGTGGAACTGGAAACCCCGGTCTGCGAGAAAGGCATCGGAAAGGTCATCGTCGCACCGGACTCGCAGGACTTGATCGCCGGAGTGCGCGCCCATCCGTATCCGGTATGGCCGGATGATCGCGGCTATTTTCTCGAGGTGGTGCGGATGGGTCAGGGCCTGTCCGCCCTGTTTCCCAGGGAGACGACGCAAATTTCGGCGGCGCTGAGTTACCCAGGCACCATCAAGGCGTTTCACTTCCACCGGCGGCAGACGGACGTTTGGGTGCCGGTCGACGGCATGCTGCAGGTGGCGCTGGTGGATTTGCGCACAGGCTCGCCCACGTTCGGGGCGCGGAATACCATTTACCTCGGCTCTCTGCGCCGCTGGCAGCTGCTGATCCCGCCGGGAGTGGGACACGGTTACAAGGTGATCGGAACCGGGCCGGCGACGCTGATCTACCTGACGGATCGCTTTTACGATCCGCAGGATGAAGGCCGCATTCCGTACAACGATCCAAAGATCCAGTACGATTGGGAAACCCAACATAAGTAGCGCGCAACCGCACGCGTACTGTTACTGTCCCAGCTAGTCGGGCGTGGGTCATTTTGTTATCATGCAAACCGATGCCGGGTCAAACTGCTCTCATGCGCTCCCATTGGAGAGCGGCTCTGGTGGCCCTCGGCTTCGCGATTTTCTTTCTGCTGTTGCGGTCTCAGGTTTACACCGCCGTGGACGGGGCGGTGCGATGTTTCGCCGTATTTCACAATCCCGCCACACCGCTGCACGGCAACAGCCATATGCTCTATCCGTTCTGGATGCGGCTCTGGACGGGCGCCGCGGCGGCGGTAGGATTCGACACGCACAACTGGCAGTCGTTCATCCGTATGTGCCAGGCCTTGAACGGCTTCGCCGCTGCCGCATCCATCGGCATGTTGTTTTACATCCTGGAGGTTCTGGCGGGCGTTCGTCTCGCGCTGCTCGGCTCTTTGCAATTCGGTTTATCCACGGCGGTGATGTTACACGCCACCAACTCGGCCGAGCCGGTGATGGGTTTATTTTTCAGCATCGCCGCGCTTTGGGTCCTGTTGCTGGGGCTTCGCACTGGAAGCAACTTGGCTGCTTTTTTCGTGGGCATCCTGCTTACCTTCGCCATGGCTTCCTATGAGTCGATGGCGTTGACCGCTGTCCCGGTCGCGCTCGGTTGTGTCTGCTGGCCCGGAACCAGTTGGCGGCTCGCGCTCAAACGGCTGGCGGTGATCACCACGGGAGGAGTTGTATCGCTGGTCACGGTCTATAGCTTGAGCTATTCCAGCCTGGGAATTCCTCCGCGCCGCATGTTCGCGCAACTCTTTGTCATCGCCGACAACGAGTACTACGGTGGATTCAGCCTTTCTAAGCTCTTGAACACTCCCGTGGGATTGGTGCGGGACCTGTTTGCGGGAGTGCCCGATAACTATTCAGGCCTCCGGCACATGGCGCGTGGTCCGCACGGGTTGTTCTGGGTTTCCATTGATGCGGTCAGCCTGGCCTTGCTCGCGGTGCTGGGTTGGTTTGTGGTGAGGGGGCTCGCGGCGGCGGTCCGCCGGTCGCCGGTATGGAAGCCGCTGCTTTGGGCTGGAGTCGCGCTTACGGGTTTCGCGGCTTACTTTCCCGTCCTTTACCGCGGTCCTTTATACGACAAGATGTGGTTGCTCCCTTTGGCGGTCACGCTGATCGCGGTTGCAGTCGCCTTCCACTTCGGAGGCCCCCGGGTTCAACGGCTCCTGACCATCGGTTTGGCGGCTTTGGTCATCGTGGAAGCCGCGAGAAATATCCCGCGAGCCGTAGCGGACCACGTCCACGAAACTCCGCATTTGAACGACGCTCGTAACATCGCATCTTTGGTGACTCCTCGCGACGCCGTGGTTTACGACTTTGACGACGTGTCCCAAATGTTTGTGACCATCTGGGGCTATGGCATCAATACTCTTTCACTGCCCGCTTCCACCCGCCAGGAAGCGGAGGAATGGCTCGCGGAAGCCGCGAGGAAAGAGACCGCCGGGAACGGAAACATTTACTTCATCAGCGTGCTCGACCAGGATCGGGAGCACTGGAATGCGTTCCTGGGAAACGTCATGAGTATTCCTTATGGCGATTTCGACTGTTACCGCGAGAAGTCCGTGGTCGTTCAACGGTATTCTCTCGGCGGAGAGAGCCACACCGTGCGCCGGTTGGAGTCGCCGTCAGCGTGTCCATCCGCCATCGTGGCATCCCAGAAACCAAATTGAGGGGTGAGGGAATGCCCCGCGGCCGGAGTGCTCTGCTTTCGGTCCTGATGCCGGTGTTCAATGAAGAGGAATTCGTTGCGGAGTCGATCCGGCGTGTCTTGGAAGCCCCTCTGCCGGATGGCCTGACGCTCGAACTGGTGGTGGTGGATGACGGGTCGACGGACGGCTCGGCCGCGATCATCCAGGAACTCGCCGGCCGGCACCCCGAGCGAATCCGCTTTTTGCGCCATGCGGTCAACCGCGGCAAAGGCGCAGCGATCCGGACCGCCATCCAAAGCGCCCAGGGCGAGTTCGCGGTGGTTCACGATGCCGATCTGGAGTACGACCCGCGAGAGTTCCCGAAGTTGCTTCAACCTCTGGTCGACGGTAACGCGGATGCGGTTTATGGATCGCGATTTCAGAGCGGCGGCGAACGGCGCGTCCTATATTTCTGGCATGCTTTGGCCAACCGGTTCCTGACCACCTTGTGCAACATCGCCGCCGATGTGAACCTCACCGACATGGAAACCTGCTACAAAGCCTTCCGGACGGATCTGGTGAAGACCATTCCGCTGCGCTGCAACCGTTTCGGAATTGAACCCGAGATCACCATCAAGCTGGCTCAGCGCCAGGCGCGCATCTACGAGGTGCCCATCCGGTATTACGGCAGGACGTATGAAGAAGGCAAGAAGATCGGATTCCGCGACGCGGTTCAGGCGCTCGGAGTCATCCTGCGCTTCTGGTTTCTTCGCGACACGTACCTGGATGCGGGCGCCAGAATTCTGGATGCGCTGGCCCAGACTCCGCGTTTCAACCGCTGGATGGCGGAGACGATCCGGCCTTTCGTAGGATGTTCGGTGCTGGAACTAGGCGCCGGAATCGGAAACATGACGCGCCTTTTGTCGGCGGGCCGGCGCCGCTACGTGGCCACGGACATTGAAGTCCAGCACTTGGCCCGGCTGTCCAACCGGTTCCAAAACAGGCCGAACCTGGAGGTACAGGACTGCGACCTGACCCAGGCCGAAGATTTTGTTCCTTTCGCAGGCCAGATGGACACGGTGATTTGCCTCAACGTTGTTGAGCATGTCGAACAGGATGATGTGGCATTGGCCAACATCGCTTCCGCGCTCCAGGAGGGCGGACGAGCGGTCGTGCTCGTACCCCAGGGTCCCTCCATCTACGGCACGCTGGACGAGGTTTTGGGGCATCACCGGCGTTATTCCGAGGAAGATCTGCGCAGAAAAATGGGGCAGGCCGGCCTCAACCTGGAGAAGATGATCGCCTTCAATCGGGCTGGACGCCCGGGTTGGTATCTCAACGGAAAGCTGCTAAAGAAGCGCGGGCTGGGGCGCGTGCAGCTGTGGGTCTTTGACCGGATGGTCTGGGTGTGGCGCCGCGTCGACAGGTTCCTGCCGTGGGACCCAGTGTCCCTCATCGCCGTGGGCGTGAAGCAACACCGGGCGGCGTAAGGACGTCCCGCCGCCGACGCCGTCAGAGATTTGTCGTCCGGCTTATTTCGTACCATGCGGTTCCATCGGAGACAAATTGGATGGTGGCTGCCTTTCCCGCGGTTCCTGTGAGGGGCCCGGAGCTTCTCAAGTTGGAGCCGAAAGTGATCGTCTTACCGCTGATCTGGTCGTTCAGGATGATGATCCACATGTGCTGGCCGGGAAGACCACCCGTGACAGCGTTGATCGTGGCATTGCCGACAGCGTTGGAGGTGATCGTTTTATGAAGGTCGCCCGCAGCGACTTCCAGCGAAATGGAAGGAGCGTAAGCCATAGTTTCCATGGACGCGATGAACCGCCGGGCAATGACGTCGCGGTCGCGATTGGCTTCCGTTACCGGGCCTCCGCCGGACGCTGCCGCCGTCATCAATCGGAACACGTTGCCGTCGTAAAACAACCAGTAGGGCTGGCCGGCGACGAGCGCCCCGGCCGGATCCGTGATTCCGTCGGCCTGTTTGACGACCCTCGGCCCCAGACCGCTGATATCCAGCGAACAGGCTGCCGTGCACGTGGCGCCCGGAACGAAAACAAAGACCATCCCCGGGGCGAAAGAAGACATCGGCGGGCCGGGCAATACGCACGCGTAGCGGGTGGACTTGGCTGGAGAGATGCAGTAGTTGGGATTGTTATGCAGGCTGCTTTGCGTGACGAAGTAAGCGGCGTCGGCAGTGGTCGAGCAAGTCACTCGATGGTTCGCCGGATCGTCCATGCACGATGGGATGCTTCCGTCCCCGGGCTGAAAATTAATGACGCCTCGGGTGCCGACCGTCTTGCCGCCTACCTGCACGGTGACGTTTTGGGCGCACGCGAAAGCCAGCGAAAGACACAGGCATGCAACTTTCTGTTTCATCACTCCCCATTTTGCACCACGAATCCAGGCGCATCCGGGATGGGTCGCCGGTGCGGAACCGCCTTTCCCTTGAGGTACCATATCGAAGAGGCTACGGCATGGCTGTTACTCCTGGCCGGCGAAGTAGTACTGGGAGGAATTGTTGCGGCTCCTGGCACGCCGTAAACTAGCGATGATGACTGGCGAATGTCTATCGGTGGTGATTCCCGCCTACAACGAAGAGGCGACTTTGGCCGGTGTGGTCCAACGCGTCCTGGCGGTTGATTGCCTGCAAGAAGTTGTGATCGTCGACGATTGTTCCACCGACAAAACGGCTGCCATGGCCGATGAACTGGCGCGGCTCTATCCCAAAGTCCGCGCGATCCACCGCCCACAGAACGGGGGGAAAACCGAGGCGCTCAAGACCGGGTTTGCCGTCACCGCGGGCGAAATTGTCATCGTCCAAGACGCCGACCTGGAATACGATCCGGCGGAGATCGGCGACGTAATCGCGCCGATCCGGGAAGGACAAGCCGACGTGGTCTACGGTTCGCGCTTCCTGGTGCGGAAAGCGGCGCGCGTCCTTTACTTCTACCATTACCTGGCGAATAAAGGTCTCACGTTCCTCTCCAACCTGTTCACCAACATCAACCTGACGGATGTGGAGACCGGTTACAAGGCCTTCCGCGGCGAGATCATCCGGAGCATGATCATCACCAGTTCCGGATTTGGTTTTGAAATCGAGGTGACTGCCAAGGTCGCGAAACTGCGCTGTGCGATCTATGAGGTGCCGATTTCCTACCATGGCCGGACGTACGAAGAAGGCAAGAAGATCGGCTTCCTGGATGGCGTAGCCGCGCTCTGGTACATCCTCAAATTTAATCTCCTCTGCGGATTGAAGGATTCTTTCCGGGTTTTGCCGCTCCAGCGCGGCGGATTCGCCGGACCGCGCGAGGCGTCCAACAAGCCGAATCAATAACTCCGGCAATGGCTTAGGGTTGGGTTTGGGGGGACCGGGCTCGGTTGGAGCGCTGCTGAAAAGCCGCCACGACGGAAGCCATCTCCGGACCATTGAGCAGGGACGGATCGCACTCGGGAAGCCCATGTTTGCAGGATTCGACATTGCGGCTATGAAACGCCGCGCGGACCGCGGCCAGGTCGGCCTCTCCGAGATCCAGGGGCCGGCAGTTGGCGAGACCGCTTTGACAGTTGGCCAGGTTCCGGCGTTCCAGGGTGGCGTGTACCGTTTTACTGTCTTCCTCGCTCAGCTGAAGCGGATCGCAGGTCGACGAACCGTCCAAACAGCGCCTCACGTTGCGGCGCAGGGCATCCGCCCTCACCTGGGCAAGTTCGCCGGGCGATAAGCGCAACGGGTCGCAAGTTGGGGAGCCCTCCATGCAGCGGTCCATATTGCGGCGGCTTGCTACCGCCTGGACGCTCTTGGCTTGTTCGGGTGTCAGACGCGTCGGATCACAGGTCGCGGAACCCTCCGTGCATTTGTCGAAGTTGCGTGCCGCGGCGGAGTCTCGGACTGAGACCGCGTCTTTTGGCGTCAACAGCAGCGGGTCACAAGAGGGCGTTCCTTCGAAACATTTCTCCAAGTTGCGCCGGTATCGGGATGCGTCTACGGCCTTAGCCTCCTGAGTGTTCAAGCGCGTCGGGTCACAGAGGGCCGATCCGTCCATGCAGTAATCTATATTACGTTTCCGCGCGCCCTGCGCCACCTGCTTTATTTCGTCTGGGGTCAAAAGCGAAATATCGCAATGGGCAAGCCCTCTAACGCAGTTAAGAAGGTTAGACGGGTCCGGAGAACCTGGCGCTGCTCTTTTTTGGGCCTGAAGCGGGACGACCGCCAGCGCGAGACAAGCGAAACCGGAACCGAAGCGTACCGCCATCTGCCTCCAGTTTCGCCGATTTAGCAGGGGGAATTCCAGTACTGGTACTCCCGAGAGTTGGCTAGGCCCCAGAGTTCATTGACACTTGTCATCGCAATCCGCCATACTCCAGGAAGCGCGACTGACAAGTGTAAAATCCCAGGGATCCCTGGCGTGCAAGAACACCCTACCGTCGGGCGTCCAGTCAGAACCAGCAGGATGGGACTGAAATGGCGGTAGCCTGTCCTTTCCCCAAATCGCTGCTGACCAAGTTGTGATTGATTCAGTTAGGAGAGAGCCGTGGCCGTATTAAGACCTAGGGAACGCTTAGTATATTTCCGGATCTCGGAAGACGAGTTTCGTCAATTCGTGAGCGTGTGTGAACAGGCGGGCGCGAGAAGCGTTTCCGACCTGGCTCGCAATGCCGTACAAAGGCTAATCGCGGATGGCCAACGGCAGCGGGAGGATCAGGAACTGGACGAGAAGATCCGCCTGCTGGAGCGGATGATCGCGGCAGTGAGCGAGCAACTGCGGGTTTTGGCGACGAATCAGGCGGCAGAAGCCCCCCTCACGCTGACCAACGGCACCCAGACTGTGGGCCATAACGGACGGAAGGAGGAACAGAACACCCGATGATGCCCCTCCTACCCGGCGGTTCGGGCGACCGGATCCCGAACGGTGACAATCAGAGCTTGATTTACCCGGACCCGGCGGCACTGGCTGACGCGGGGCGGCAACCGTACGCGCCGCTGAGCCTGGCGGCGGATGAGCCTGCCAAGTCGGTCGACATTCTCCGCCTGCTGAGAACCTATTGGCCTTTAGTCGTAGCCCTGATGATCCTGGGCGCAGCGGCAGGATTTGGCTCGGTGGTTCTGAGCACACCGAGCTACAAGAGCCTCCTCATGCTGGAAGTCCAGAGCTCTTATGGCGGTCTGCTGAAGAGCAATGGCGACCCTAACAACGACGGGACGAGCGAACGCGACATAGAGACCGAGGTGAATATTTTGCGCGGGGGGACGTTTCTCACGCGCGGCGCCGAGCGCATGCAGTCGGAGATGGTACCGCCGACTCCGATGGGCAGGGACCTGTTCTCGCGGTTGCGGCAACGTCTTCATCCGGCCACACAGGATCCGGTGCAAGCGGCCAAGCAAGGCTTGGACGTGGCCATGGCGACCTTCAATGCGCGGCCGGTCACAGGCACGCGGCTGATTGAGTTGACCTGCGACTCCACCAGCCCGGTGATTGTCGCACAGTTTCTGAACTCCATGGCCGCCGAGTTCGTGGAGGACAGTCTAACGTCGCGCATGGAGACGGCCCGCAAGACCAGCGAATGGCTGGCCGAACAGCTGGATGAGACTAAGTCGCGCGTGCAGGAGTCGGAACAGAAATTTCAAGACTTCCTCAAGGCCTCCGGGAACATGTTCGCCGGCCAGGACGCTCCGCTGGATGACACCAAGCTGGCCCAGCTGAAAGGGGAATTGGCCAGGATCCAGGCCGAACGAATCGCGCGGCAGACGCGCTACGAGCTCACGCAAAAGTCCCCGCCTGAGTCACTGGGCGAAATCCTGGACGACAGCGTGCTGCGGGGATATCAGCAGCAGTTGGAGAGCCTAAAGCGGGACAAAGCGGCTCTGGAGACGATCTACCAACCCAAGTATGAGAAGGTGAAGAAACTGGACGCGCAGATCGCGTTGCTGCAAAAGAGCTACCAGAATGAAGTCACCAGCGTGGTCCAGCGCATCAAGAACGATTACGATGCCGCCCTGCGGCAAGAGAAGTTGTTGAGCGCGGCTTATGCGTCGCAGTCGCAAGTGGTGGGGGCTGAAGCGGGAAAACTGGCTCAATACAACTCGCTGAAGCGTGACGTCGACATGCAGCGCCAAATGTACCAGACGCTTCTGACCCAGGAATACGAAGCCAACCGGAGCAGTTCCGTACCGGTGAATCCGATTCGCATCGTGGAACCGGCCGTCACCCCATATGCTCCTTATAAGCCGATTCCCATTTTGAACATTTCTCTCGGCACCATGCTGGGCCTGGTTGTGGCGGGTGGGTTTGCATTTCTGAGAGAGCACCTGGACCGCAGCATTAAGGAGCCGGGGATTTCGCGCCGCATGTTCAATGCGCCCGAGTTGGGGGTCATTCCCAACCTGGCTGCCAGCGTGAATGGGCTCGAAAAACCGGGCTGGCGGATCTCCAAGAGCGCCCGCCTGAACGGGACGCAGGAAGATCCGGCTACGGCCCTGGTGGCCTGGCAAAACGGCCCGGCCTTCATCGCCGAGTCGTTCCGTGGAACGCTGGCTTCGATCTTGAGGAACCAGTCCTCCGGCAAACTGCAAAAGATGATTCTGGTTACCAGCCCCGGGCCGGCCGAAGGCAAGACGACCGTGGTGCAGAACCTGGGAATTGCCTTGGCCGAAACAGATCGCCGGGTATTGCTGGTGGACGCCGATTTCCGCCGTCCGCATCTGCATCGCAAGTTTAATCTGCCCAATGATTGGGGACTCATCGATCTGCTCTCCGAGGACCGGCCGCTGAATGACTATGCACCCGAGGAATTGGGCGTCTTTACGGGCCTGCCGGGACTTTCGGTGCTGCCGAACCGGGTGACCCCGCAAAACGTCTCCAAAGCGCTGTACTCGCCCCGGCTGAGAACGACTCTGGAGACTTTGGTCAAGCGCTACGATATGGTTCTGGTGGATGCGCCACCTATTTTGAGCGTGGCGGACGCGCGCATCATCGCTCCGCTCACGGACGCGTTGATTCTGGTTCTGCGCTGTGGAGTCACCGACCGGGAAAGCGCCATGGAGGCGTACCGGAAAATCCAGGAAGACGGTTTGACACTACTCGGAACCGTGCTGACCGACTACGACTTGAGCGGCGACGCCGCGCGCCGCTACTACTACGACTATGGCGAGCACACTCGAACATAGTTCCGCGCAAGTTGCGGCCAGTCCGCGGGGCCCTTCTGCAGCCGACCATGTGCGGTTTGGTGTGATCGTGGGTTTGCTGGGGGTCGCCTTTTGGCAGATCCTGGTCCGGATGTATGGCAGCTGGTTTGATGTCGGCACCTACATGGAGCATGGAATTCTCGTGGTTCCAGCCGCGCTGTATATGGCGTGGACGCAACTGGACCAGCTGCGTCAAACGCCGGTGCGGCCATCCGGGTGGGGCGTAGCGTTGTTAGCCTGGGGCGCGGGACAAGCCGTTCTTGCGATCGCCGCGCAATGGGTCTGGGTCAGCCGGATGTCGTTCCTGATTTCACTCGTGGGCGCAATTGCCGCGGTGTACGGATGGCCCATGGTCCGGCGTTTGATGTACCCGCTGGGCACGCTGGTCCTGATGGTGGCGCCGCCTACGTTTGTTTTCGACCGCCTGACGCTGGGCTTGCAACTGCTGGCCAGCCGTTTGGGCGAGATTTGCCTGGAAGCGCTCGGCTACTCGGTCCTGCGCGAGGGCAATGTCCTGCAGATGGTAGGGATCAGCCTCTCGGTGGAGGAAGCTTGCAGCGGAATCCGTTCGCTGCTGGCGATTCTATTCATGTGCGTCATGTATAACTTTTTTTTCGTGCGCGGGAACCGCATGCGCGGGCTGATTTTGATGATGGCCATCCCCATCGCCATCCTAGGAAATGCGGGCCGGATCGTTGCGTCCGGCATCGCCGGACAATTCAACCATGACCTGGTGCAGGGCGCCACGCATGAAGCGTTCGGGTACTTCAGCGTGATTGTCGCCGCCTTCGGCTGTGTCGGAGTGCATCTGGGCATGCTGCGAATCCAAAAAGCCTGGCAGGCCCACCATCATGCCTAACGCCGCAAAGTTATTGCGCTCCGGCGCGAACGTGCTGTTTCTGCTGGTCTGCGTGATTCTGGTGTTGCAGACCGCCGCCTCGCATATGGTCGGTATCGACGAGCAAGCGATTCCGATTCCGGGTTTGCGGCAAGTTCCGATGGTTTTGGGCGGATGGAAAGCGAATGGCGAGGGGTCGCTCGGGCCGGACGTTACCGCGTACTTGAAGCCCGATGACTACATTCTCCGGGACTATGTCGATCCTAGCCGCGGTGAGGCCATGAACCTGTTTGTGGCGTATTTCAAATCGCTCCAGAACAGCTATGGTCCCCATTCACCCAAGATCTGCCTGCCGGGAAATGGCTGGCTGGTGCTTTCGACAAAGATCGACGCGATTTCCGTGCCGGGACGCCAGCAGCCGATTCCGGTCAACGCCTACGTGATGGAAAAATCGGGCGATCACATTCTGGTGCTGTACTGGTATCAAAACAACCGGAACGTCTGGGCAGAGGAATTTCAGGCCAAGCTGAGACTTCTTCCAGATCTGCTGCGGTACCGGCGTGCCGATGTGAGTCTGGTCCGGCTGGTTACGCCGTTGCGCGGAGAACAGCCGCAGGGAGAACTGGCCGCAGCGCTGGAGTTCACCAAACTGGTGTTCCCGAAGCTGGCGGAACGGTTCGCGGTAACGAATTAGACACCCGGTGCGAATCGTTTATTTGAATCCGTGCGGGCGGCTCGGCGGAGCGGAAACGAGTCTGCGGGAAGTGCTGGCCAGCGTCCGGGCCGCGGCTCCGGAGTGGGATCTGTGGCTGGTTTTGGGCGAAGAGGGTCCCCTGGCCGACATTGCACGCAAACAAGGCTTGCAGGTGATCGTGGAGCCATTTCCTCCGGAGCTGGCCCGGCTGGGAGATGCCAACTCGACTACGGTATTCCATTTGTTGAGAGCCGCTGTGGCGACCGCTTCCTACGCGCGCTCGCTGGCCCGATTGCTGAAGCGGATTCAACCGGACCTCATCCACAGCAACGGATTCAAGATGCATCTGTTGGGAGCTTGGGCGCGGCCGCGTCGAACGCGGCTGGTGTGGCATATTCACGACTACGTTGGTTCCCGCCGGATGATGCGCCGCCTGCTGCGGCCATTCCGCAAAGCGTGCAGCGTGGCAATCACAAACTCCGACAGCGTGTCCAAGGACCTGGAGACCGCCTTGCCGGGTCTGCGGAGCGTACGCATCTACAATGCGGTCGATCTGGATCGGTTTTCTCCGCGGGGAGAACGCGTGGATCTGGATGCGGCGGCGGGGCTGTCTTCGGCGCCGGCGGGCACCATCCGCGTCGGCTTCGTGGCAACTTTCGCGCGCTGGAAAGGGCACAAGGTTTTCCTTCAGGCCCTGGCCCAGCTTCCGCGCGATCTCGCGATTCGAGGCTATATCATCGGCGGACCGATTTATCAAACCAACGGAAGCCAATGGACTTTGGAAGAGCTGAAGCAGGAAGCGGACCGCTTGCAACTCACGGATCGCGTGGGTTTCACCGGCTTTCTGGAGGATAATGCGGCCGCCATCCGCGGGCTGGACATCCTGGTGCACGCCAGCACGGAACGCGAACCGTTCGGCATGGTGATCATCGAGGGGATGGCGTGCGGGAAAGCCGTGATTGCAAGTCAGGCCGGAGGCGCGGCGGAGCTGTTTGTGGATGGAATGAACGCGCTGGGGCATCCGCCGGGGGATGCTGCAGCCTTGGCGCGTCAGATCGAGCGCCTGTGTGACGACGAAAGTTTACGCACTCGGCTGGCCAAGGCCGCGCGTGGCACCGCCGAGCGTCTGTATCACAATAAGGGGCTGGCGGTTCAACTGCTTCAGTTGTATCACCGATGCGATTCAGGGCCGGCCCAGCGAGAACCTGCCGCGGCGCTTTCCGCAGTCAACAAGTAGACCGTTACCTATCCATGATTTTGTCCAGTCAAGCGGTCGCCGAGGATTCTCCGCAGAAGGGCGTGCAGAAAGTGCGCGTGCTGCACCTGTCTCCCGGCAAACTGTATGGAGGCGTGGAGACAGCTTTGGTCAGCCTGGCCCGATTCCGGCACCTCTGCCCCGGCATGGAGCCGCACTTTGGCGTATGTTTTGCTGGACGGCTCAGCGACGAGCTCACAGCGGCCGGGGTTCGGGTGCATCTGCTGGGGGAAGTGCGCCTGGGGCGCCCTTGGACGGTGTGGCTGGCGCGCCGGCGCCTGCGCAAGGTTCTTAGCCAGGAGCGTTACGACGCCGTGGTTTGCCACATGCCCTGGCCCATGGTCGTGTTCGGCTCCACGGCCCGATCGTCGAGCCGTCTCATCTTCTGGGGGCACAGCAGCTACAACGGCAGGGACTGGCTGGAACGGCTGGCGCGCCGAGTGTTGCCCGATCTGGCCGTTTCCAGCAGCCGTTTCGTCCAGCCTTCGATCGGCACTCTATATCCCGGAGTTGACACGCGAGTCATTTATTGTCCGGTGCCTCTGATCGAGTTGGAGGATGCGCCGCATTGGCGAAGTAAGGTCCGGCGGGAGCTGGGCGTGGATGACGACACGGTTGTCATTATTCAATTGAGCCGTTATGAGCCGTATAAGGGACATTTGCTTCATCTGGAGGCATTGTCGCGGCTGCAGACGGCGAGCAAATGGGTTTGCTGGATGATTGGAGGAGCCCAAAACGCCGGGAATCAGGCGCACTATGAAGAGGTACGGCGGGCCACCGAGCGACTGGGCCTGACTGACCGGGTGCGTTTCTTGGGCGAGCGCTCGGACGTCACGCACTTGCTTGCGGCGTCAGACATTTTTTGTCAGCCGAACGAGGGGCCGGAGCCGTTCGGCATCGTGTTTGTGGAAGCCCTGTGGGCAGGCCTTCCCGTGGTGACAACCGCCATGGGCGGCGGAGTGGAGATCGTGGACGAATCCTGCGGGCTGCTAGCGGAACCGGGCAATGCCGGGCACCTGGCGGGGTTGCTGGAGCGGTTGATCGGCTCTTCGGATCTGCGCGCCCGCTTGGGACAGGCCGGCCCGGCCCGCGCGCGGCAACTTTGCGAGCCCGGGTCACAGTTGAACGAACTGCATGGGTTGCTCCAGCAATCCATCGTGAAACGGACACAAGTCGCATGAACGCCGTTGGAACGGAAACACGCGCACGGCAAAGCCGTGGCACCAGCAGCGACAGCATCCTGGAAATGGTCGGGCGGGCTTTGGAGTCGCGGAAGATCTCGGGCGACTGCCTGGTGGACGTCGGCTGCGGCGCGGGTAACCTCTACCGCTATCTGGGATCCGGTTTC